>JAYFNB010000013.1:0-173243 GCA_034933685.1 Lachnospiraceae bacterium
ATAATTACGCTTGTATTTATATATGCAAAGAGAAAAGAAATTTTCAGATTATACAATGATTTTTGGAATCGTTTTATACCTGCAATTGAACGTGGAGAGAATCCAGAAAGAGTTGAGTATGAAACCATAGAGAAAGAATAAAAAAATACCTTGGTGACTTTGAAAGCGAAGTTGCCAAGGCTTTGGCATTTTACAGATTAAAAGGAGGGTTAAAATGAGAACACATTTTGACGCAGTTTTGAAAAAAACAGGAATTATGATAGCAGATGGGGCAATGGCAACGGAGCTTGAAGCTATGGGCTGTAACCTTAACGATGAATTATGGAGCGCAAAGGTTCTTGCTGAACAACCAGAGCTGATTAAAAAAGTTCACCTTAGCTACTTTGAAGCAGGGGCAGATTGCGGAATGACAGCAAGCTACCAAGCAACAATTGAAGGATATGTTAAAAAAGGCTATTCAAAAGAAGAGGCGGAGGAGCTTATTAAGCGTGCCGTAAGATTGCTTATTGAGGCTAGAGATGAGTGGTGGAATGCAAAGGGAAAATCAGAGGGAAGAGTATATCCTCTTGTTGCTGCGGCTGTTGGACCTTATGGTGCATTTCTTGCAGATGGTTCGGAATATAGAGGTGGATATACAATTTCAACTTATGAGCTTAAAGCCTTCCATAAAAAGCGCCTTGAATTACTTTGGGCGGCGGGTGCAGAAGTGTTTTCAGTTGAAACTATACCTTCCTTTAGCGAGGCAGTAGCAGTGGCAGAGTTAACACAGGCAATGAACGCAGAATGCTGGATTAGCTTTAGCTGTAAAAATGAAACGGAAATAAGTGAAGGAACAAAAATTGCTGAATGTGGGAAAATGCTAAATAAGTTTGAATGCGTTAAGGCAATTGGCATTAACTGCACTGCACCACATTTTGTTGAAAGCCTTATTAAGGAAGTTAAAAGTACAACAAATAAGCCAATTATTGTTTACCCAAACAGCGGTGAGCATTATGACCCAGTTACTAAAACATGGCACGGAAGTGCCGACGGAAAAACCTATGGAGATTGGGCTATGGATTGGAAAAATGCAGGAGCTACTATTATTGGTGGTTGCTGCAGAACAACGCCAGATGATATAAAAGCGGTTTACAAGATTGTAAGATAAGAAAAACTGTGGACTTTACCATTGCCTATCTTAAAGGAGTTCTGGTAGTAAAGTCCACAGTTTTTTATTGAAGATTTTTAAGATATTCGTCGTTTAAAGCAATAAGCTTTGTAATGTATTCCTTAGATGGACCGCCTGCTACGTTACGTGCATCAACGCATTTTTCAACAGTTATTGCATCATACACAGTTTCGTTAAACACAGGTGAAATTGCTTTGTATTCCTCTATGGAAAGGTCATCCAAATTGGTGTTATTATTAATGCAGTAAAGTACCAATTGACCTATAATGGAATGGGCATCACGGAAAGCAACACCTTGTTTCACAAGCCAGTCGGCGGCATCGGTTGCGTTAGTAAAGCCACCTTTAGTTGCCTCATACATATTTTTTTTGCGTACAGTCATTGTATCTACCATTGCGGTGAATACTGGAAGGCATATTTTAAGAGTATCAATTGCCGCAAATACACCTTCTTTGTCCTCTTGCATATCTTTATTGTAAGCAAGTGGCAGACCCTTCATTGTAGTTAAAAGTCCCATAAGGTAGCCATACACACGTCCTGTTTTGCCACGGATAAGTTCTGCCATGTCGGGATTTTTTTTCTGTGGCATAATGCTGGAACCTGTAGAATATGCATCGTCAAGCTCAACAAATTTAAATTCATGACTGCTCCAAAGAATAATTTCCTCGCAGAAACGGCTAAGGTGCATCATCATAATTGAAAGAGCACTAAGCAATTCTATGCAGAAATCTCTGTCACTTACTCCGTCAAGGCTGTTTAGTGTAATTCCATCAAAGCCAAGTTCACGGGCTACCATATCTCTATCTAAAGGATAGGTTGTTGCCGCAAGAGCACCACTACCTAAAGGCAATACATTTGTGCGTTTATAGGTATCGCTAAGGCGGTCATAATCTCTTTTAAACATTTCTACGTACGCAAGCACATGGTGCGCAAGGGTTATTGGCTGTGCACGCTGAAGATGGGTATAGCCAGGCATAATGGTATCTATATTGTTTTTTGCAATATTATTTAGCACTGTTTCAAGGTTTATCAAAAGCTGTTTAATTTCTGCTATTTCCTCTTTTACATACATACGAATATCCAGTGCAACTTGGTCGTTACGGCTTCTGCCTGTATGCAGACGCTTACCAACTTCACCAATGCGTCCAATGAGAATAGTTTCTATGTTCATGTGTATATCTTCGGCTTTTTCGTCAAAGGTCACAACGCCGTTTTCTATATCGCTTAAAATTTCTTTCAAAGTTTTTTGTATAAGAAGGGCATCGTCATTTGGAATAATACCTTGTGCACCAAGCATACCTGCGTGGGCTATACTGCCTTCAATATCCTGCTTGTACATACGCTGGTCGAAGGAAATTGAAGAGTGGAAATGGTCTGTAAAGCTGTCTGTTTGCTTTGTAAAGCGGCCGCCCCAAAGTTTACTCATATTTATTTCTTCCTTTCTGAATTAAAGAACAGTGGAACACTTCACTATATTAAGTGTCGAAAACCATTGGGCGTTGCCCAAACCCACTTGCTTTTTGAAAAAGCAAGACCAAAAACTTTTATTAAACCGCATAGTTATGCGGTTTTGGATGGGTCAAGGGTGAAACCCTTGTGGGTGTTTGAGGGCAAAGCCCTAAAGGGTTTAACTTTAGTGGCAATTATTTGTTTTCGTTAGCCTGTTTCATCATTGCACGAACCTTCATTGGAAGACCGAAAAGGTTAATGAAGCCATCTGCATCCTTGTGGTTGTAAAGCTCACCTGTTGTAAAGCTTGCAATAGATTCGTTGTAAAGTGAATATGGGCTTGTTGACCCAGCAGGGATGATATTGCCTTTGTAAAGTTTAAGTTTTACCTCACCTGTAACGGTTTCGTTAACAGAATCGAAGTATGCAGATAAAGACTCACGTAATGGAGTGTACCATTCGCCACTGTATACAAGTTCTGTAAATTTGGTAGAGCAAACTTCGTTCCAACCCTGCGTTTGCTTGTCAAGTGTAAGGTATTCAAGCTCACGGTGTGCATAGTAAAGGATAGCACCACCTGGTGTTTCATAAACGCCACGGCTCTTCATGCCAACAACACGGTTTTCGCAAATATCCTGAATGCCAACGCCGTTTCTTCCGCCAATTGCGTTAAGCTGTTCCATAAGTTCACGTGGTGAAACCTCTTTGCCATTAACTTTTGTACAGATACCCTTATCAAATGTAAGTGTAACGTATTCAGCTTTGTCTGGTGCAGCTTCAGGTGAAACACCAAGCTGTAAAATGTGTTCGTAGTTAGGTTCGTTTGCAGGGTTTTCAAGTTCAAGACCTTCGTGGCTTAAATGCCAAATGTTACGGTCACGGCTATAGCTGTCACCCTTTTTAACAGGTGCTTCAATTCCACGTTCTTCAAGGTAAGCAACTTCAGCTTCCCTAGAATCCATTTTCCAAGTATCAAGTCTCCAAGGAGCAATAATTTTAAGGTCTGGAGCAAGTGCTTTCACTGTAAGCTCGAAACGAACTTGGTCGTTTCCTTTACCTGTAGCGCCGTGGCAAATAGCTGTAGCACCTTCTTTGCGTGCTATTTCCACAAGTCTTTTTGCAATTATAGGACGTGCCATAGATGTACCAAGAAGATATTTACCCTCGTAAACGGCATTTGCTTTAACGCATGGGAAAATAGCTTCTGTAATAAATTCTTCTGTTAAATCTTCAATGTAAAGCTTGCTTGCACCCGTTTTAAGTGCTCTTTCTTCAAGACCATCAGTTTCTTTACCCTGTCCAACGTCACCACAAACTGCAATAACTTCTGCATTGTTGTAGTTTTCTTTAAGCCAAGGAATTATAACTGTTGTATCAAGTCCACCTGAGTAAGCAAGAACAATTTTCTCTTTTTTTTCTGACATTTTTAAAGACCTCCTAAGTTAATTATGTGCTTTTTTCACTATAAATATTTTGTAAAAAGGTAAATTTACCAATTTTTATTGTGTATATGGAAAAACTGTTTAATGCAATCAAAAATGAATTAGCAAAAACCAGTAGCTGCATAGCGTTTTTCAAAAACGTATTTTACGCTATGTTTTTGCCGATAAATCTAAATTCATTTCTTGGTATTTGAACTAGCCAGTATTTCCATAAGTAATTATACATGGTATAATAAAAATATTCAATTAATTTTTTATTTTTCTTGCATATTATTTAAAAAATGTGTATAATTATGAAATTATAAAAGCTGGAAATTTGTTTTGGGAGGTAAAAAATATGATAAAAGCTGGAATAGTAGGTGCTACAGGTTATGCTGGAAATGAATTGGTACGTATACTTATGCAACACCCAGAGGTTGAAATTAAATCCATGACTGCCCATAGCTACGTGGGAAAGCAGTTTGACGAGGTTTATGAAAATTATAGAGAAATAAATGAAACTGTGTTAGGCGAAATGGATATGAATAAACTTGCAGAAGAATGTGATGTTATTTTTATGGCACTTCCTCATGGAACGGCGGCAAGGGTAATTACCCAGGAAATACTTAAAAAGACAAAGGTAATTGATTTCGGCGCAGACTTCCGTTTAAAGGACGCTGATGTTTACGAAAAATGGTATAGCGTGGAGCATAATGGCAGAGAATTGCTTAAAAGCGCAGTTTACGGTCTTTGTGAAGTTAATAGAGATATTATAAAAGGAAAGCAGTTGATTGCTAACCCAGGTTGTTACACAACTTGCTCCATTCTCTCACTTAGACCGTTGGTTGCAGAGGGGCTTATTGACCTTAAAACTATTATTGTTGACGCAAAAAGCGGTGTGTCGGGTGCGGGGCGTGCTTTGGCATTAGGAAGCATGTATGACGAGTGCAACGAATCTGTTAAGGCTTACAAAATTGCAAGCCATAGACATACACCAGAGATTGAGGAACAGCTTGGATATGCCGCTGGTGAAGAAATTACTCTTACCTTTACACCTCATCTTATTCCTATGAATAGGGGAATTTTGGCAACCTGCTATGCATCCCTTAAAAAGCCTATGAACTATGAAGAAATTAAGGCTGTTTATGAAAAATATTATGGAAAAGAATATTTTGTACGTTTAACAAAAAAAGGTGTTTTCCCAGAAACAAGATGGGTTAAGGGTTCAAACTTCCTTGATATTGGCTTTTCTGTAGACGAGAGAACAGGCAGAATTATAGTTGTTGGCGCCATTGACAATCTTGTTAAGGGTGCGGCAGGGCAGGCGGTTCAGAATATGAACATTTTATTTGGACTTGATGAAAAAACAGGGTTAAAATTAGTACCGGTATTTCCGGCTTAAGGAAGTGAAAGAATGCGTGTTATAGATGGTGGAATTACAGCACCTCAAGGGTTTAAAGCAACGGGTAAACATATAGGCATAAAGAAGATAAAAAAAGACCTTGCACTGTTAAGCAGTGATGTGGCGGCAGATGCGGCTGGTGTATATACAACAAGCCTTGTAAAAGCCGCACCTATACTATGGAATAAAAATCTTACAGACAGTGGCAAAAAGATAAAAGGGTTAGTGTGCATAAGTGGCAATGCAAATGCCTGCACAGGCAATAAGGGCATACGTGACAATGAAACAATGGCGGAAACCTTTGCAAAGTGCATTGGAGCAAAAAAGGACGAAATTTTAACGGCGGCTACAGGTATTATTGGCTTGGACATGCCTATGGATACAATAATTAACGGAATTAATGACACTTACAAAAACCTTTCAAATAAACGAGAAGAAGCAAAAAATGCCGCTGCTGGAATAATTACTACCGATACTTTTATAAAGGAAATGGCAGTTCAGCTTAATATTGGTGGCAAGGCGGTAAAAATAGGGGCTATGTGCAAGGGAAGTGGAATGATTCATCCTAACATGGCAACGGTATTAAGCTTTATAACAACTGATTTGAATATATTACCAAAATTATTGCATAAGGCACTTTTATATTCCGTAAAGGAAACCTACAATATGATTAGCGTTGATGGTGCAACAAGCACCAATGATATGTGCTTGATTATGGCAAACGGCTTGGCGGGAAATGAGAAAATAACCGAAGAAGATGAATTTTACGAAGATTTTAAGAAGGCACTTTATTTTATAAATGAAAAATTTGCAAAGGACATTGTGCATGACGGTGAGGGTGCAGGCAAGTTTATTGAGGTTAATGTAAACGGGGCAAAAAGCGATCACGACGCAAGGTTATTGGCAAAAAGCATTGTAACAAACAATCTTGTTAAAACCGCAATGTACGGCGAAGATGCAAACTGGGGTCGTGTTGTTGCGGCAATGGGTGGCAGTGGTGGATATTTTGACCCATCAAAGGTGGATATAAGTTTCGAAAGCGAAAAGGGAAAAGTACTTTTAATGAAGCAAGGAGAACCAGTGCATTTTGACGAGAACGAAGCGGCTGATGTGCTTAGTGAAAGAGACATAATGGTACAGATTTCATTGGAGGATGGTATATATACGGCAAAAAGCTGGGGCTGTGACCTTGGGCATGAATACGTTAGAATAAATGGTGAGTATAGGTCAAGAACGTAAGTAGTGATAAATTTGGTTAAGGAGGACAAAACATGAAAATTATAGACGGTTCAGTTACAGCGGCAAAGGGTTTTAATGCCACAGGTGCGGCAATTGGTATAAAAAAAGGTGTAAAAGATTTAGCACTTATCAGCAGCGATGTGCCTGCCATTGCGGCGGCATGTTTTACAACAAATGTTGTGAAAGCAACATCGGTACTTAGAAATTTGGATATTATTAATAGTGGCATTAAAATAAAGGGAGTTGCTATAAACAGTGGCAACGCCAATGCCTGTACAGGCGAGCTTGGCAAAAAAAGCAACGAAGAAATGGCACAGTCCTTGGCTAAAGAACTTGGTGTTGAGGAAAACACAATCCTTACAGCTTCAACTGGTGTAATTGGTGCGACCTTCCCGATAGAAACAGTTAAGGCAGGTATTGCAAAAACAGCAACTTCCCTTGGAAATACACGTGCAGACGCATTGCTTGCGGCAGAAGCAATAATGACAACTGATACTTATTCTAAAGAAGTTGCAGTTGAAATTGAAATAGGTGGAAAAACTGTTCACATAGGGGGCATGGCAAAGGGCAGTGGCATGATTCACCCGAACATGGCAACTATGCTTGGATTTATAACAACAGACGTTGCCATAGAGGTAGATTTGCTTAAAAAAATGCTGAAAGAAGACGTTGAGAAAACCTATAACATGGTGTCTGTAGACGGTGATACCTCTACAAACGATACAGTTGTTGTGCTTGCCAATGGTTTAGCGGAAAATCCAGTTATTAAAACTGAAGGAGAAGATTACCAAATATTTAAAGAGGCACTTCATTATGTGAACGAAAGGCTTGCCAAAAACCTTGTGCGTGACGGCGAGGGTGCAACAAAATTTATTGAGGTAAATGTGAAAGGCGCAAAAACTGCCGAAGATGCAAAAACAATTGCAAAGAGTGTTGTTTGCAGTAGTCTGGTTAAAGCGGCAATGTTTGGTGAGGATGCCAACTGGGGACGTGTGCTTTGTGCAATGGGCTACAGTGGTGTTCAGTTCGACCCTGAAAAGGTGGATATTGTTTTTGAAAGTGCAAAGGGAAGCATTTTGTTGATGGATAACGGCACACCAATTGTTTTCGATGAAGATAAAGCCGCTGATATATTAAGTGAAAAAGAAATTATCGTAAATGTGAAGATTAGCGAGGGCGAGGCAGAGGCGAAGGCTTGGGGCTGTGACCTTAGTTATGACTATGTAAAAATAAACGGAGATTACAGAAGTTAGAGACCATAAATTACAAAAGTGAATTTACAGAAGTTAGGAAAAGGTAAAAGGGGAATGAATAAAATGGTAGAAAAACAGCGGATGATTAAGGAGTATATTGCTAAGGCTCAGATACTTACCGAGGCACTTCCTTTTATACAGAAATTCAATAATAAAACAGTAGTAATAAAATATGGCGGCAGTGCGTTGGTTAACCCAGAAATTAAGGAAACAATCATTAAAGATATTGTGCTTATGAAGCTTGTTGGAATGCACCCAGTTGTGGTACATGGCGGTGGTCCAGACATTAATGCATTTCTTAAAAGGTTGGAAATTGAAAGCAAATTTATTGATGGACTTCGTGTAACTGACGATGATACAATGGAAGTTGCGGAAATGGTTCTTTCGGGGAAAATAAACAAGCAGATAGTGACTGATATTGAACTGCATGGAGTGAAGGCAGTTGGTATAAGTGGTAAGGACGGCGGTACAGTTAAGGCTGAAAAAATTGTGAAAAACGGTGTTGATTACGGCTGTGTTGGTGAGATAAAATCCGTTGACCCAGCACTTTTGCAAAGTCTTATTTCTTCGGACTTTATACCTGTAATTGCCCCTATAGGCAAAGACGATAAAGGCACAAGCTATAACATAAATGCAGATTATATGGCAGTTGCTATTGCTGGAAGTTTAAATGCTGAAAAGCTTGTTTTTCTTACAGATGTTGAGGGCGTAATGCGTGATGTGCACGACCCTGCATCAATAATGAGCTTTATTAAGGCAGACGCTGTTCAATCTTTAATTGATGACGGAACAATATCAGGCGGAATGATACCAAAGGTTGAATGCTGTATGACAGCAGTAGACAGCGGAGTTAATAACGTACATATTCTGGATGGACGTGTGGAGCATTGTTTGATACTTGAATTGTTTACACCAGAGGGAATTGGTACTATGATAGAGAAGTAAACTGTTGAAAGGATATGATTAAAATGAATAAGACAGAAGCATTGGCGGCACGTGGTGCAAAGGTTGTTATGAATACTTACAGCCGTTTTCCAATAGCCTTTGACCATGGTAAAGGCGTGTATGTTTGGGATACCGATGGGAAAAAATATTTGGATTTTGTTGCGGGAATAGCTGTTAATTCCCTTGGTCACAGCAATGAAAAGTTGGGAAAAAACATCGCAGAGCAGGCTATGAAGCTGATACATGTTTCCAACCTATACTACACAGAGCCACAAATAACTTTGGCTGAAATGATTTGTGAACATTCAGATTTTGATAAGGTTTTCTTCTGCAACAGCGGTGCTGAAAGTATTGAGGCAGCACTTAAAATTTGCCGTAAATACGCAACAATGAAGGGTAAACCAGGTCGTGATATTATCACCATGGAGCATTCTTTCCATGGCAGAACTTATGGTGCAGTTACAGCCACAGGGCAAGAAAAATATCACAAGGGTCTTGAACCAATGCTTCCAGATGTTAACCATGTTCCTTTTAATAACATAGAGGCACTTAAAGCCGCTGTTAACGAAAACACATGTGGTATTTTCCTTGAGCCAATACAGGGCGAAGGTGGTATTCACCCTGCTGATAAAGAATATCTTAAAGCAGTACGTGCCCTTTGCGACGAAAAGGATATTGTGCTTGTGTTTGACGAAATTCAGTGTGGTGTTGGACGAAGCGGAGAGCTTTTTGCATATCAGGCCCTTGGTGTTAGGCCAGATGCGGCGACCTTTGCAAAGGGTCTTGCAGGCGGTGTGCCAATTGGCGCATTAATGACAACTGATAAGCTGGCACAGGCTTTTCAGCCAGGTGACCATGCATCAACCTTTGGTGGGAATTCACTTGCAACCTCAGCAGGTACAGTTGTAATGGACGAGCTTTTTAACAACGGTGTTCTGGAAAATGTAAGGGTTCAAGGTAAGTATTTAACTTCAAAATTAGTGGAATTAAAAGAAAAATATGATATAATTACAGATGTACGTGGCATGGGACTTATGCAAGGAATTGAGCTTAGTTTACCTGCTTCACCTGTTGTTGCTGACAGCATTGAAAAAGGACTTTTGTTGGTTGGTGCAGGGGCAAATGTAATTCGGTTTGTACCAGCTCTAATTGTTAAAAAAGAGGAAATTGACGAGGCAATGGCAATACTGGAAAAGGCTTTGGAAAAAGCACAAAGCAACAAATAGAAAATTGGTTTTATTACACATTTAACTTTTGATGTTTAATACGAAAGGAGTAAATGATTTATGAAACTTATCACTTACGGTAAGGATGGAGAAGAACTTGTTGGGGTACTTACAAAATGCGGTGAAAATATTATTCCTCTTAAAGCAAACGGGTTTAACTATAACTCAATGAATCATTTAATTGAGGAAATAAGCAAGGAAGAAATGGATAAGCTGAATTCACTTGTCTCCACAGGTGAAGGAGTGGAAAAAACTCCAGTTTCAAGTATTCAAATTCTTGCACCTATTCCACAGCCTAAGCAGGATATTATATGCCTTGGAATTAATTATATGGAGCATGCTGTTGAAAGTGTTAGGTATAAAAAAGAAGCTTTTGATGGGGATAGAAAAGACCCTGTTTATTTTTCTAAGCGTGTAAACAGAGCCTCGGCAGACGGAGAGGATATTCCAAGCCATTCAGATATTATTTCAACCTTGGATTATGAAGCAGAATTAGGCGTTATAATTGGAAAAGATGCATGTAATGTTAAAAAAGAGGACGCTTTTGACTATGTGTTTGGCTACACAATTATTAACGATGTAACTGCAAGAGAATTGCAGACAAAACATAAGCAATGGTATTTTGGAAAAGGTTTGGACGGATTTACACCAATGGGTCCTGTTATTGTTACAGCTGACGAAATTAGTGCACCACCTGTGCTTACAATAAAAAGCTGGGTAAATGGTGAACTTAGACAGAACTCCAAAACTAACCTTTTTATACATGACATACCTTACATGATTAATGAGCTTTCACAGGGAATGACACTTAAAGCAGGAACGATTATAGCTACAGGTACGCCTGCTGGTGTTGGTATGGGTTTTGTTCCACCTAAATTCCTTGTAAGTGGCGACGTTGTAGAGTGTGAGATTGAGGGAATTGGAAAGATAAGCAACAAAGTAAAATAACAAACTTTGGGCTTTGCCCAAACCCACTTGCTTTTTGAAAAAAGCAAGACTAAAAACTTTCATTAAAACCGCATATTCATGCGGTTTTAGAAGAGTCAAGGGTGAAACCCTTGTGGGTGTTTGAGGGTAAGGCCCTCAAGGCCTTTTTCGTCTATGGTCTTAATTTTTCTAAAAATTCTTTTGGAATGTGAAGGTTGCCAAGACCTATGCCAATGGAAATATCAGGTTTGTTTAAGCCATGGAAGTCACTTCCGCCAGAGTGTTTAAGACCTAACTCGTTAGCGATGCGTGTGATTTCACGCTCCTGTTCTGGTTTGTAGGTAGAGTATTTCACTTCTATTGCATGAAGACCCATATCCATTAGGTCTTTTGCCATTATGCGTATTTGGTTATAATTCATGCCGTAAAGTGTTGGGTGGGCAAGTATAGCAACTCCGCCACTTTCAATTATAAGGTTAATGCACTCTTTTGGTGTTGGAAGTATTCGTGGCACAAAGCCAGGCATTCCATGGGAAATATATTTTTGAAAAGCTTCTTTTTTTGTTTTTACATACCCCTTTTTAACCATAAGATTTGCATAGTGGGCACGGGAGCAACTGTCACGTCCTGCTTCTGCAAGTAATTCTTCATAAGTCATGGGAAAGCCCAGTTCACTAAGGCGTGCAGTCATTTTTAAATTTCGCTGTACTCGTTCATCCATAATTTCTTTGGTTTTTTCTAAAAGAGCTGGGTTTTTGTAGTCTAAAAACAATCCAACAATGTGTATCTCGGTTTTTGTAGGAGTGTTATAATATGCCGCAAGCTCTATGCCTGATATTACCTCAATGCCAAATTTTTCTCCTGCCTCAACTGCTTCCATTACACCATCAACACAGTCGTGGTCGGTAAGAGCAATGGCAGAAAGGTTTGCCTCCTTTGCCGCTTTAACTAATTGGGTTGGCGTATATGTTCCATCCGAAAAAGTTGAGTGTGTGTGTAAATCAATATATTTTTCAGTAATCATAGGTTCGTCTACCTCCACATATAATTTAAGCATAAACCTAATTTTTTAGCAATGTTTATTTAATTTAATGGAGGGTGAATATGAAAGCTAAAAAGCAAAACACCAGAGAAAAGCCTAAATCGGACAGAAGAGGCGGGCTAAAAGGAATGGGCAAGGGCATTATTGCCGCATGTGCAATTACAGTTGCTGTGTTTATGGTATTTGCGCTGTTACTAACCTATACAAGTATTTCCGAAGGAAGTATATCAGTTATTTCAACGGTTACAACAGCGGTGGCGGCAATTGTGGCAGGATATTTTGCGGCACAGGGTGCTCAAAGCCGTGGACTTTTATGGGGAATGCTGTCTGGCGTTGTGTATGTACTAATTATTTTAATTGTGTTGTTTTCAGCACAAAAAGGCACTGGCATATCCATGGGAAAACTTGCGGGAATTATTTCTGCAGCTGCGGGCGGAGGAATTGGTGGAATTTTGGGCATAAACCGAAAAAAATAACTTTGCAAATGAAAAAAAATCTGTTATAATGTTGTGCAGAATATTAAAGATAACAGAAGAAGGAGGTACATATATGAAACACGTAAAAACACTTAATACAGCTATGCTTAAAAACACAGTAGCAAAGGGTGGTTGCGGCGAATGTCAGACTTCTTGTCAGTCTGCATGCAAAACAAGCTGCACAGTAGCAAACCAGTCTTGCGAAAACAGATAATTCTTATCGAGTCTAAGCAGGTGCAGGCTATGTCTGCACCTGATTTTTTGGCAAATTTCCATAAAGAACGAAAGCGCCTCGGTTTGGAAAAAATCGGGGCGTTAATAATTTTTTTGTATTTTTATTCAGTAGGTTGGGAAGGAGTATCTTTTATGATACATAAGTTTAGTATGAACGGAGTTAACATAGTAATGGATGTTTTCAGCGGTGCCGTTCATGTAGTGGACGAAGTAATATTTGACATTGTAGATAAATTTGAGGAATGTGGCGAAGAACAGATAATTGCCAATTTTTCATCAAAATACAGCGAAGAACAGCTTAATGAAGCAATATGTGAAATTAAAGAGCTAGTTGAAAACGAAATGCTCTTTACGAAAGATGAATATGAAAATGTCCTTGCAAATATAGAGGCTAGAAACCCTGTGGTTAAGGCGTTATGCCTTCATATTGCCCATGATTGCAACCTTAAATGCATATATTGTTTTGCCGAGGAAGGCGAATATCATGGCCACCGCTCTTTAATGAGCACAAAGGTTGGCAAGGCAGCAATTGATTTTATTATTAAAAATTCTGGTTCACGCCACAACCTTGAGGTTGACTTTTTTGGTGGAGAGCCTTTAATGAATTTTCAAGTTGTTAAAGACATTGTTGAGTATGGTCGCGAACAGGAAAAGCTTCATAACAAAAATTTCCGCTTTACAATAACTACAAACGGTATTTTACTTAATGATGAAATACAGGACTATATAAATGAAAATATGCAAAATGTTGTAATCAGTCTTGATGGACGTAAAGAGGTTAATGACCGTATGCGTCCGCGTGCTGGCGGTCAGGGAAGCTACGACGCAATTGTGCCTAAGTTCCAAAAGTTGGCGGAAAGCAGAAACCAAACCGACTATTATATAAGAGGCACATTTACAAGAAATAATCTTGACTTTATGCAGGATGTATTACACATGGCAGACCTTGGATTTAAACAGATTTCTGTTGAACCAGTTGTTGGCACAGAGGGCAACCAGTATGCCATAAGGCAGGAAGATTTACCAGCGATTTTTGCTGAATATGAAAAATTGGCAGCAGAGCTTTACAACAGGCACAAAAAAGGCGGAGAAAAAGATTTCAATTTCTTCCATTTCAATATTGACCTTACAGGAGGCCCATGTGTTGCAAAAAGGCTTTCAGGGTGTGGAGCGGGTACAGAATATCTTGCAGTAACGCCAGAAGGAGAACTTTATCCTTGTCACCAATTTGTTGGTTTGGAAGAGTTTAAAATGGGAACAGTTTTTGAAGGGGTTAAAACACCTGAGTTAAGAAGTAAATTTTCAAACTGCAATGTGTATGCAAAGGAAGAATGTAAAAAATGCTGGGCAAGATTTTATTGCAGTGGTGGTTGCGCGGCTAATGCGCACCAGTTGGGTGGAGACATACTTAACCCTTACGAAATTGGTTGTGAGTTACAGCGCAAAAGGGTTGAATGTGCAATAATGATTAAGGCGAAGGCATTTGAGGAGGCAGAATGATGAAAAAAGGAAAAAGTATAATAACCCTTATTTTGCTTGCTGTGGTTGCAGCAGGACTGATGGTAGGTGCTAAGCTTAGCGTTGGCAAAATTAAACTTGGGTTAGACTTAAGCGGTGGTGCGGCTATAGTGTACCAGGCTGAAAAAGACGGTGTTACAGAGGAGGAAATGGCAAGTGCTGTTTCACTTATTCAGCGTAGATTAGACAGAAAAGGTTGGTCCGAAGGTGAAGCTTCAATGCAGGGTTCAAACAGAATTCGTGTTGAGATACCAGGCATTGAAGAAGTAGAAACAGCTGTAACAGAACTTGGACAAACTGCCCAGCTTGCATTTGTGGATGAAAGCGGAAAAGTTTTGTTAACAGGTGCAGAGGTTGCAGATGCACAAATGAGTGTTGGCTCATCAAGCAAGAACGGCCCAGCAGAGCCTTACGTTTCACTGGAATTTACACAGGCGGGAAAGGCACTTTTTGCACAAGCAACAGCACAAAACCTTGGTAAACGCATTGCAATTGTAATGGATGACCAGATTATTAGTGCACCAACTGTAAATTCTGAAATAACAGATGGTAAAGCTATGATTACAGGACAGTTTACAAG
The DNA here is from genome assembly GCA_034933685.1 of Lachnospiraceae bacterium. Lineage (GTDB taxonomy): Bacteria > Bacillota > Clostridia > Lachnospirales > Anaerotignaceae > UBA8514. The sequence continues at coordinate 14,881 of JAYFNB010000013.1, forward strand.
TGAAGAAGCGGAAGAATTGGCTGTACGTATAAAAGAGGGTTCACTGCCATTTAACCTCAGTGTTATAGAGATGAATAACGTAGGAGCCCGTCTTGGTGCAAATGCAGTAGAAACAAGTTTAAAAGCCGCTGTGATTGGTATTTGCCTTGTGCTTTTATTTATGCTTATTGCATACAAAGTTTGCGGTTTTGCTGCAGACTGGGCGCTTGCAATCTACATTGGTCTTGAAATAATTGCATTAAATTTATTTAGTGTAACACTTACATTACCTGGCATTGCCGGAATTATCCTTTCTATTGGTATGGCAGTAGATGCCAATGTAATTATATTTGAAAGAATTAAGGAAGAGGTACAAAATGGAAAAACATTGCGGTCTGCTGTAGATACCGGTTTTTCAAGAGCCTTACCTGCTATATTAGACGGAAACATAACCACCTTTATTGCAGCTATCGTACTTTTCTTTATGGGAACTGGCACAATAAGAGGTTTTGCCCAAACTCTTATGATTGGTATTGTTGTTTCAATGTTTACAGCAATTGTTATAACAAGGCTTATTATGAAGGGCATTATCGGTATTGGTGTTAATAAGCCAGCTTTGTTTGGCATAAAAAAAGTTGAGAAGGCATAAGGGAGGGAACAGAAATGAATTTCAAAATAGTAAAAAATAAAGCAAAATTCTTCGCTGTTTCTATAATTCTTATTGCCATTGGTATTGGCACTATGGGGCTTAACGCTTCTAATGGCAAAGGCGCTTTAAACTATTCAATAGAATTTACAGGCGGCACAGCAATGACAGTAGATATGGGACAGCCTTTTGACAATGACGCAGTTGCAAAAACAGTTACCACAGTAACAGGACAAAGCAGTCCGCAAATTCAGAAAATTTTAGGTACAAACCAAGTTTCTATAAAAATTCAGTCAGTAGACGGTGAAACAAGAACTGCTCTTTCAGATGCAATTATGAAAGATTTTTCTCTTTCCGAAGGCAGTATTTTAGAGGTGCAGGACATAAGTGGAACTGTAAGTGGAGAAATGCAGAGAGCATCGCTTATAGCAATGCTTGTTGCATGTGTGGCTATGCTTATTTATATTTCAATTCGTTTCCATGACTATAGAATGGGAATAAGTGCCATCATTGCTCTTTTGCATGACGTGCTTATTATGCTTTCATTTTATGCAGTTTTCAGAATACCTGTAAACACTGCATTTATTGCGGCAATACTTACGGTTGTAGGTTATTCAATAAACTCTACCATTGTAATTTTTGACCGTGTGCGTGAAAATAAAGGTCTTATTGGAAGACGTTCTATACCAGAAGTAATCGACATAAGTGTTTGGCAGACAATGAGACGTTCTGTTTACACTTCTCTTACAACTCTGTTTACAATTGGTGCACTTTATGTTCTTGGTGTACAATCAGTTAAAGAGTTTGCGTTGCCTATTATGGTTGGTATTATAAGTGGTGTATACTCATCGGTATTTGTATCTGGTTCAGTTTGGTTTATGCTTAAAAGTAAGATGGGTGAAAAACCTGTTTACAAATATGAAGAAGAAAATGTAAAGAATTTTAAAGACCCTTTCAAAAACAAGAAACCTGATGACTATAAATAAAATCTAAAAAAATTAATCAGATATAGGAGAAACTATGAAAAAATGGATGCTCAGGCGTAACAAGGTTAATATTGAAAAAATGGCAGAACGTCTGGGCATATCCATTATTACAGCACAGGTGCTTGCAAACCGTGGAATTGGCACATATAATGATGCCTGCAAATTTCTATACTGTGATGTAAATGAAATGTATGATGGCTATTTGCTAAAAGATATGAAAAATGGTATTGATGTTATTAATTTTGCAATTGATAACGGCAAAAAAATAGCTGTATACGGTGATTATGATGTTGACGGGGTAATGAGCACCACCATACTTTATAAAACAATTAAAACATTTACTGACAACGTTATATATTACGTACCACACAGGCAAAAAGAGGGCTACGGCATAAACATTGATGCGGTGAAAGAACTCAAAAGCCTTGGTATTGATGTTGTGCTTGCCTGTGACAATGGCATTGCGGCAATTGAAGAGGCAAAGCTAATAGACAGCCTTGGCATGAGCCTTGTAATTTTGGACCACCATGAGCCTGCATTTGAAATTAAGGATGACAGTTCAAAAATAGATATTATTCCTGTTGCGGCGGCTATAATAGACCACAAGCAAAAAGATTGTACATACCCATTTAAGGCACTTTGTGCAGGAGCAATGGCATACAAATTCAGCAAGGTATTTTTTGAAAGCAGAAAAACAGAATTTGTGTATAACACTGAATTTTTAGTGTTTGCCGCTATGGCTACAATTTGTGACATTGTAGACTTGCTGGACGAAAACAGAATAATTGCAAAAAATGGTCTAAATTTAATAACAGAAAGCCCTAACATTGGCCTCAAAGCACTTATAGAAAAAACTGGCATAGGCAAAGGTGAAATAAGCGAATACCATGTGGGTTTTGTGCTTGGGCCTTGCATTAATGCAACAGGAAGGCTGGAAAGTGCCAAAGCGGCAGTAGAGCTTTTTGTAACAGAAGATATTCAAAGAGCGGAAGTATTGGCATCTGAACTTACTGAATTGAATACTGAAAGAAAACTGCTTACAGCAAATGCCGTAAAGGAAACTGTTGAAGTAGTTGAAAATAGTGATTTACAGCAGGATAGAGTACTTGTAATTTACAACGAAAATATTCACGAAAGTATTGCGGGAATAGTTGCAGGCAGAATAAAAGAGCGCTATTATAAACCTGTAATTATGCTTACAACTGGAGAAAGCATGGCAAAAGGCTCGGCACGAAGCATTGAGGGTTACAATATTTTTGAAGAATTGTTTAACCAAAGGGATTTGTTCCATAAGTTTGGTGGTCACCCTATGGCAGCAGGTCTTTCTCTTCCGTATGAAAATGTGGATATTTTGCGAAAGCGTCTTAATGATGTGTGCACACTTACTGAGGAAGAAATGACGCCTGTTATTAAAATAGAAAAATCAATTACCTTTGAGGAAATTACCATGGAAGCAGCGCAGGAGCTTATGCGAATAGCTCCATTTGGGAAGGAAAACCCAATGCCAGTTTTTGGAACAAAAGGTATAACTGCAGAAAAGGTAATTCTTATAGTTAAAAATAAAAATATATTGAAAATAAGTTTAAGAGATACAAAAACCGGAATACGACTTGATGGAATATCCTTTGACGGGCTTGAGAATTTTGAAAACCAATGCCTAAATAAATATGGTGATGAAAAAACAAGAAATATTTTAAATGGCACAGAGGGGATTAAGCTGGATATTTTATACAACATAACTATTAACAGCTTTTTAGGGCGAACTTCACTACAGTTAAATTTAAAGGATTTTAGATTATAAGGAGGATATTTATGGATTTAGCGGGAAAAATCAGAGATATTAAGGATTTTCCACAGGAAGGCATTATTTTTAGAGATATTACTACACTTTTAAAGGATGCAGATGGTCTTTGTGAGGCTATTGACAGAATTAAAGCTGAACTTGAGGGTGTTGAGTTTGACTATATTATAGGCCCTGAAAGCAGAGGGTTTATTTTTGGTATGCCACTGGCTTACAGCCTTAGAAAGGGATTTATTCCTATTAGAAAGGCAGGTAAGCTTCCTGCAAAAACCAAATCCAAGGAATATTCACTTGAATACGGGACGGCTACTATTGAAATACACGAAGATGCTATTAAAAAAGGTGATAAGGTAGTTATTATTGATGACCTTATTGCTACAGGTGGTACGTCAAGAGCTATTGTACAGCTTTTAGAAGAAATGGGAGCAACCGTTGAAAAAATGGTGTTTCTTATTGAACTTGAAGAACTTGGCGGAAGAAAAGTAATTGGTGACTACAATATAGAATCTATTATAAAATATTAAAAAATACTTGCACACATATTTGTGCTGTGATATAATACCAAATGCATGTATTAAGGATGGTCCGCTGTTACTGTATGGATGTAGCAAGAACATCTATTGATTTTATGGAGGAATTAAAATGAACGATATTATTAAAGGAATTGAAAATGCTCAGCTTAAAAGCGAAGTAACACCTTTTAACGTAGGTGACACAGTACGTGTTTACGCTAAGGTTGTTGAGGGTACAAGAGAAAGATTACAGATGTTTGAAGGTATTGTTATTAAAAGACAAAATGGCGGTATTCGTGAAACTTTCACTGTAAGAAGAATTGCTTCAGGTGTAGGCGTTGAAAGAACATGGCCACTTCACTCACCAAGAATTGACCGTATTGAGGTTGTTAGACGTGGTGTTGTTAGACGTGCTAAACTCTTCTACTTAAGAGATAGAGTTGGTAAAGCAGCTAAAGTTAAAGAAGTTTTAAGATAATATAAAACATCAAATTTGTTCATGGGCCTGACGACGTAGTCGTCAGGCTTTTGTACATTTTATATATGGAGGCGCAGTGATGTCTGAAACAAGAAAATTAAAAAAGAGGAAAGAGATTATTGAGTGGATTATTTCCCTAGCTGTTGTAATTTTTATTGCACTTATTTTCCGCAATTTTGTTTTAGGAACAAACCTTGTAAAAGGAATTAGTATGGAGCCTACATTTGAACATAACGATTACGTAATCTTAAATAAGCTTACCTATAGATTAGGCGAGCCAAAACGAGGAGATATTGTTGTATGTAGTTATGACAAAGGCACACAGGAAGAAAATATTATTAAGCGTGTAATAGGAACTCCTGGTGATATTATTGATATTGAAATTGGTGACGAATATCAGTATATTGTGCTTGTAAACGGCGAAGCTATAGAGGAAAGCTATCTAGGGGAAAACATGGAGCAAAAGGGAGACATTGAATATCCGTACACAGTGCCGGAAGGGAGATATTTTGTTATGGGTGATAATCGAAACAGCTCTAACGACAGTCGGTCTAGATTAATTGGTGCTATACCGAAGAAAAATATAGAAGGAAAAGTAATTATAAGGCTTATGCCATTTGATAGATTTACAACATTTTAAATTTGAAGTGGAAGCTTACAGGAGGTAAGTATGGATATACAGTGGTACCCAGGGCATATGACAAAAACCCGACGAATGATGGGGGAAAATCTTAGTTTGGTGGATGTTGTTATAGAGCTTATAGATGCAAGAATACCTTACAGCAGTAAAAACCCAGATATTGACGAACTGGCTAAAAATAAATTTAGAATTATTGTAATGAACAAAAGTGACCTTGCAGATGAAAGATGTACAACAAAATGGGTGGATTACTTTGAGGCAAAGGGTTTTAAGGTAATCTTAACAGACTCAGTTGCTGGCAAAGGTGTGAAAAGTGTTACAGATGTGGCAAGAGAGTTAATGGCAGAAAAAGTGGCTCGACTTAAGGCGAGAGGAAGACTTTTTGTGCCTGTGCGTGCTATGATAGTTGGAATACCAAATGTGGGAAAATCTACATTTATCAACAAGTACGTTGGTAAAACTACTGCAAAAACAGGGGATAAACCTGGTGTTACACGTGGTAAACAGTGGATAAAGATAAAAAAAGATTTTGAACTTTTAGATACACCGGGCATTTTATGGCCAAAATTTGAAGACCAGCAAGTTGGTCTTAAATTGGCATTTACAGGTGCAATAAATGATGACATACTAGATATAGAGACTATGGCAGTTGAGTTTATTAGTTTGCTAATGAAAGTTGCACCAAATTCTCTTAAAACAAGGTACGATGTTGATTATAACAGTGTAGATGCTCCTCACCAAATATTTGAAAAAATTGGTGTTTCACGAGGTTTTCTTACAAAGGGTGGCGAGGTAGATACTTTGCGCTGCGCGAGAATACTAATGGATGAGTATAGAGGCGGAAAAATAGGTCGAATTACACTGGAACTTCCAGATGACATAGTGGATATGAGCAAGGAAACTGAGAGGAAGGCGAAGGAAAAACGCCAAAAGGATTTGGAAAGAAAGAGAGAGTACAAAAAGCGCAATAACTAGAGAATAAGAAAAAAATTCAAAAAACATGTAAAAAGCGTATCTGCGGGTGCGCTTTTTTATATTGGCAAATAATCACAAATTGGTTGTACAAGCATAAAATAGTAGTACAAGTAGTATTAAGGAGGTGAATATAGTGGCTGGTATGGATTGTTATGGATGCTATGAGGCAGAAAGGAGTAGACAAGAAGAGCAATTCTGGGAAAGAGAGGGTTGCCAAGAACGATGGGTAGATAGTGAGTTCGATAGAGGGTTTGATAGAGATTTACGCGGAAGAAGATGTTGCGGATACTGGTGCTGGCGATGGTGCTGCGGAGGTTGGCGTTGGTGCTGGTGCAGTAGATGTTGTAGGTGTGGATTAAGATAGTTGTGGTATTTTAAGATTTAAAGCTTTGCCTTTTCACGTGATGGGCGTATCAACTGGTACGCCTATTATTTTGAGTATGTTTGTATTTTTCTGTATTCAATTCAACGAGCTTTAAAGAAAACCAGATTTTAAGCAGGTTAAATTAGAGACTGTTTTTGGGCAACAAAAAAGCAGCCTAAACCAGTTATGACTCTGGGCGCTGCCAACATTAGTACTTAGTGTTGCTTTTTTGCTTTTGTGTTTTTGATGTTAGTCAAGAAGGAATAAACATTCTTCAATTACATCAGGTGTAATAACTATACTCATTATATCATCTCCTTTCTTAAGTTTAATACTTATATACTATACCATACTTATATTACAGTTGCATGTAATTCTTGTTACAATTGTGTTAAGTTTACATAAAATTTAATTTGTATTATATCTGTAATTTCCAAAGACTTTATATTTACAACAAATAAATGCATTTTGCTACAAAGATTAAATGCATTGTGAAAAAAGAAAACCCATGTTAGTTGCAAGGGTTTTAGTTTTTTATTTATTTACAGAACGAATATGCTCTGCAACTTTAACATCTTCTCTTTTTATGTGGTTAATAAGCCAACCTGCAACAACATTATTTACCTTACCAACAAGGACAACTGTAGGGCCTTCTTTTTCAAGCTGATTAATAATATCACGCACAACCAGCTTAAAATCTTCATGATATTTCTTATGGTTTGCATAGTCGGGATATTTGCTGTTCAACTGAAGCTTTTCTTCATCTGCAAAGTGTTTAGCCGTGTAGTCATATAAAAACTTTGAAGTATCCTTCAAAGCATCTCTGCCTTTTCCCCTGGAGCATGCTTCTAGCAAATTGTTCAATGCCCCAATTAATTCTTTGTGCTGATTGTCAATTGTTGGATTGCCTGTTGCTAAGTCAGGAGTAAAATTGTATGCCACTGTTATCAACCTTCTTTCGTTAAAATTTATGTTAAATTGGAATGTTAGACTATGGTTTTAATATGAATTGTTATAAATATAATTACACTACAGATTGTTAATTTTGCATATTTTAACATTACCTACCTATTTTGTCAATAAAAAGTTAAAAAATGGAAGCCCCTTATAACTACTCATGTAGTAGATATAAGAGGCTTAATATTTTATATTTTATGTCCTATTTACTTGTAGAACGAATATGTGCAGCAACTTTAACATCTTCTCTTTTTATATGGTTAATCAACCAGCCTGCAATACTGCTGTTTACTTTGCCAACAAGAACAATTGTGGGACCTTCCTTATCAATCTGAGTAATAATTTCGTGCACCACCTGCTTAAATCCTTCATGGTACTGCTTATGGTTTGCATAATCAGGATATTTACTTGCAAGCTGTAATTTTTCTTCATCTGCAAAATGCTTTGATGTATAATTGTACAGAAATTTTGCAGTATCGCTTAATACTGCTCTGCCTTTACCTTGCGAGCAAGCCTCCAGCAGATTATTAATAGCAGCAATTAATTCTTTATGCTGTGAGTCTATAGTTGTATTTCCAGTAAGTAAATCCGGTGTGAAAGCATATGCCATAATGAATTACCTCTATTCTTAAAGTATAGAACGACTATTATTATTTACCAAAGTATCTGTTTAAAAGACCTTCAAAAGCCTTACCATGTCTAGCTTCATCTCTAGCCATTTCGTGAACTGTATCATGAATTGCATCGAGGTTAGCTGCTTTTGCACGTTTTGCAAGGTCAAACTTACCTGCCGTTGCACCGTTTTCAGCTGCAACACGTAATTCAAGATTCTTTTTAGTAGAATCTGTGAGAACTTCTCCTAATAATTCAGCAAATTTTGCAGCATGTTCTGCTTCTTCATAAGCGGCTTTTTCATAATACATTCCAACCTCTGGGTAGCCTTCTCTATGTGCAACTCTTGCCATTGCAAGATACATACCAACCTCAGTACATTCGCCTTCAAAGTTAGCTCTTAAATCTTTCATAATATCTTCGCTGCTGCCCTGAGCAACACCAACAACATGCTCTGCTGCCCATTCAAGAGTACCAGACTGCTCTTTAAATTTATCAGCACCTACATGACATACAGGACATTCCGCAGGAGCGCTATCGCCCTCATGTACATAACCACAAACTGAACATACAAATTTTTTCATATTAAAATCCTCCTTTAAGTAAATGATAGAATTGTAAATAATTATTAACTGATAATCATTATAATCTAGGTGATAAAAAATGTCAATACTTTTTCTTTATTTTTTATGAATTTAATTCCAGTATCATAAAATGATATTATTTTAACAAAACACTTTAAAAATACTTGATTATTAGGTATAATATAAAAAGTGATAAAAGAAAGGGGATTGATACCGATGAATTTTGAAATAAATTGTAGCTATTTTGGGTTTAAGCTTACAGAAAAACAGTATATAAATGATATTAATAGTATTGCCCACGTATTTACCCATGAAAAAAGTGGAGCAAAGCTTTTTTATGCGCAAAATGATGATGACAATAAAGTTTTTTTTGTTTCTTTTAAAACACCACCACAGGATGATTGCGGTACAGCACATATTTTAGAGCATTCTGTGCTTTGCGGGTCAGCAAAGTATGTTGCAAAAGACCCATTTAATGAACTGATGAAAGGTTCTCTAAATACCTATTTAAATGCCCTAACCTATGCAGATAAAACTATGTATCCTGTAGCAAGCTGCAATCATGAGGACTTATATAACCTTATGGATGTTTATTTGGATGCGGTATTTAATCCACAGGTAATAAAGGAAAAGAAAATATTTATGCAGGAAGGATGGCATTACGAACTTAACAATGCAAAAGAACCAATTACTATTAAAGGCGTTGTTTACAATGAGATGAAAGGTGCACTTTCCGGGTCTGAAAGAGTACTTAACAATGCTATTAATCAAAGTCTTTTTGCTGATTCCATATACCGTTTTGAAAGCGGTGGCGACCCAGAAGCTATTCCACAGCTTACCTATGAGAAGTTTGTTGATTTCTACAATAAATATTACCATCCTTCTAATAGCTTCTTTTATCTTTATGGAGATATGGACATTGAAAGATGCCTTAAACATATTAATGATGAATATTTAATTAAATATGATGCTGTAAATGTAGAAGTAAAAATACTTGACCAGCCGATGCACAATAGACCAGGTTTTGTTTCCGACACCTTTGCTGTACCTTGTGGTACAAAAACAGGTAAGGAAAGTATGCTTTCCCTTAACTTTATTACGGGTCATTCTACAGATCGTTTACTTTCCCTAAGCATGGATGTTTTAAGCTACATCCTTATGGAAACAGGAGCATCTCCGATTAAAAAAGTGCTTGTGGATAAAAAAATTGCAGAGAGCGCAGAGGGATGGTTTGACTCTTCAACTTACCAGATGGTATTCAGCATTGTTGCAAAAAATTCTTCCTGTCACAAAATAGGTTTGTTTAAGGACACTGTATACAGAACCCTTGAGGAAATTGTGGAAAATGGACTGGATAAGGATTTAATTAATTCGGCACTTAATTATTATGAGTTTTTGCTTAAAGAAGCGGACTATGGCTACCGTCCAAAAGGGCTTGTATATGGTATGAACATGATGAAAGGATGGCTTCATGGCGAAAATCCAATGGAGGCTTTAAAGGTTTGGAAATATTTTGAAACAATGCGTAAAGGTGCAGAAAATGGTTATTTTGAAAACTTGATTAAAACATATTTCCTAAATAATCCAAATTCCTCAATTGCGGCAGTGGCGGCAGAAGAAGGAAAACAGGAACTTTTGGAGGCAAGAAATCAGAAAAAACTTCAGAGACTGAAAGAGGATATGAGCCAAGAAAGCATATTACAGCTTATTAATGAAACAAAAGATTTGATTGAATATCAAAGTAGCGGTGATACTAAAGAGGTTATAGAAAAAATACCAACCCTCTCTAAAAAAGATATTGATAAAAAAGCAAGCTTTGACGATTATCAGTATCTTGAAAATAACGGCGTAAAGGAACTTTTTTTACCCTTGAACACAAATGGAATTGTGTACACAAAACTTATGTTTGCAACAGATACCGTGCCCACAGAACTTGTGCCTTATGTAGGACTTTTAGGTAGAGTATTGGGCAAGCTGGATACCGAAAAATTTGATTACGAAAAATTATCCACTCAAACAGATATGTTTACAGGCGGAATTTATGGCAGGCTTGAAGTATATAGCAAAGATGAAAGTGTAATACCTGTGCTAAGCATTAGTGCAAAGACGCTTATGCATAATATAGAGAAAATGATTGAAATAATTCAGCAGATAATTTTTGAAACAAATTTTGATATGCATTGCAGTCTTTCAAAAATTGTGCTAAATTTAAAGGCAGAATATGAAAGACATTTTGATAACAACGGTCATCTTTCAGCAATAAGTAGATGTTTAGCACTTTTTGATGAGGCAGGGGCTTACAAAGATGCTGCAGCCGGAATTGCATTTAACGACTTTTTAATTAAAGCCAATGACAATCTTAGAGAGACTGCTGAAGGTCTAAAAAAAGTTGCAAAACTTGTGTTTGCCAAAGAAAACCTTTTGCTTGCAACGGCCACAGATGAAAACGACATTGAAAAAGTGCGAGAAATGCTTTATTTAATAGTAAACAAATTGCCTGTAAGAGTATCTAAAAAGGAAACAGTAAGCCTTGTTAAAAACATAGGCGCAGAGGCTGTGGAAAATGGTGCAAAAGTTGTTTACAATGCGAAGGCAGCAAATTTCATTAAAGCTGGTTTTAAATACAGCGGTAAAATGAATGTTATTAAAAACATTGTAAACACAGAGTATTTGTGGAACGAGGTGCGTGTTAAGGGTGGAGCGTATGGTTGTGGATGTAACTTCAGCCGCAACGGAATTGTTTACGCATATTCATATCGTGACCCTAATGTTAAAGAAACCTTTGATAATTTTGATAACATTGGAAATTTTATAAATAAGCTTACCCTTAGTGATAAAGAAATTACAAAATATACCCTTGGAGCAATAAATGTTATTGATAGACCAAAAAGTAAGGCTGATAGACTTGAACTTATGGTTGCAAGGTATTATAATGGTTTAACAAAGGAAGATGTGCAAAGAGAACGAGACGAAATTCTTTCTGTAACTGAAAAAGATGTGAAGGAATATGCACAACTTTTCAGTGCAGTTATGAGGTACGGGGCAATTTGTACCTTTGGAAGTGAAACAAAAATTAACGAGAATAAATCGCTTTATGAACAAACAAGAAGACTTTATAATAAGTGTAAATAGTAAAGGTGAGTAAGTTGAGCAAAAAAACCATACAATATTGCGGTATACCAATTGAATATACACTTACAAGAAAGCCTGTAAAAAACATGAATGTAAGAATTAATGAAAAAGGAGAAATACGTGTTTCGGCAAGAAGTGGGCTTCCTTTGGAAGAAATAAATGGGTTTATTGAAAGTAAGGCTGAATGGATTATCCGAACTTTAGCGGCTGTTGAAAGGTACAACATGGCAAAGCCAGACAGCGAAATATATGAAGGAAAAAAATGCTACTATTTGGGTGAGTCCTGCTTGGTAGAAATAAAACAAAGTGATGTAGATTTTATAAAAAAAGATGAAGCCATTATTACTATTTTTTCAACACAGCCAGATAGAAGAGATATTGTTAAACTTCAATATTTAAGTTGGTTAAAAAAGGAAGCGACTACTGTTTTCATTAATTCTGTTATAAGAATGCACAGCCTTGCTGAAAAAGAAAATATCCCAATGCCAGAAATTAGCATAAGGAATATGAAAACGCGCTGGGGAAGTTGTAACCCAAGAAAACAAAAAATAACCCTTAACTTGCAGTTAATGAAGGCAGACCTAGAGTGTATTGACCATGTGGTGTTGCATGAACTTATGCACTTTAAATATTCAAATCATGGAAAAGAATTTTATGCGTTGATTGATAAATATATGTCAGACTGGAAAGAACGCAGAGAGCGATTAAACGAAAAATACAAAGACGGAATATAAATAAGAAAAGTTGTTATCCTAATGACAGGATGACAGCTTTTTTTGTTTGCAAACCCTTAAATTAGCTGGATAATGGTCAGACCATGAGTGTAACATGGTATTGCTGTTTAAAATATGTGTCGAAAAATGAACCCAAAAAGGCCATAATTTTTTGTGTGGTCTGACAGGTAAGACCGAGCTTTTATACTTATTTTTTTAATATATAATTTGATGTTTATTTAACAATGTGAAATATTTAATTAAAAAAATAGGCTGAAAACCTTGAATTTATGGTGTTTTAGTATTGACGTTTGCATATACCTTTGGTAGTATTGAAGATGAAGAAATAAAGAAAGTCGGTTCGTATATACGGATTGCGTTTCTGAAAAACTAACAGAGCATAGTATGAAGAAGTTATTTGCTGAGAACAGCAGAAAGGGCGATTAATATGAAATTAATGCATACGAAATTACCTGAATTTTTAAAAAAAATGAAGGTAGCGGCAACTGAAAGCAATTGTCCAAAGGAAATTACAATAAGAGGACTTGAAAATCTTACATCTGCAAAGATGCAGTCACTTAGAACTGGCAGAATTGAACATGCTGTTGGTGAAATGACACTTAAAGAGGGCGTAGAAAAAATAGATTTCGTTGTTATTCCACGTGTACCTGAAACTATGCACACAGTTATAATTAAAGGCATGGACAAAGACGGTAATGTAAAAAGCGCAATACTGGAGTTGGTAAACATCATTCATCCTACGGAGGAAGCAGAACTTATGGGCTGCGCAGATGTTGAAGACAGAAGACCAGGAATTGGCAGACACTAATAAGGAGGGAATAACAATGGCTAAATTAACATATAAAATGATTCCAGAAGGTATGCTTAAAGGCAAATATATACCTTTAAATATTGCATTTATAAACTTAAATGATGTAAAAGCTTGCGGCATTACACCAAAAGAGGCTTTTGAGGCTGTAGCGAAAACAGTTGAAGGCCCTGTTGGTATGAATATTTTTGACCCTGACTGCGTTACTACAACAAGTGACGGTGTTATGGTAGATGGAACTACTGTATTTATGGCAGCAGCTGACAGGGGCATTATTAATAAAGATTTTGGTTACCTTGAAATGGTTGAAATGCCTTATAGCGAAAAACTTATTGAAGAAGAACCTCACCTTTTGCAGTGGGATGCAAACTATAAGGGTAAAAAGCTTTTTAGAGGCCCAGACCCTCATACAAAATTAATTCCTGTACACAATGTTTGTATTTCAGGCCGTGCAAGCAATAACAATTCTGCAACAGAGATGATGAATATTGTTACCATGGAGGAAATCCTTCTTCCTATTCTTGGACAGCAGCAAATTATTGAAAACGGAGAAGTTGTTCTTGGACTTACAGGAGGCATAATTTCCGTTGGTATTGGTATGATTATGCCAGAAATGTATGGACGTGTATTCCCTACAAGACAGTTCCCGGCAGGTGAAACAGCCCATGGAAGCGGTATTTATGCACAAACACTTAAGGCACATATTCCATGCATAGTTGCGGACAAGTCTGTTCTTGCAAAATATATTATAAGAGCATTACAGGCTGGTTGTATTCCTGGCAGAACTGTAGGTGCTTCACCAGCTGTGCTTGCTGTTGCAAAACATATGGGAATTGCTCCAGACTTTGAAAATATTACGGAAAAAGCATACGAAGAGCTTGCAAGTATTGGTTGCACAAAAGAATGGATGCAGGAAAAGGTGGAGATACTTACACCAGAAGAAATTATGCTTAAAGCAGACAATATTATACCTGGAATAGAGGATGCATCTAAATTTAAGGCTGAAGAGCTTGTGCAGGTAGTAACTGTAGAAGTTTAAGACGTGGTGATATGAAATGGAAGATAACAAGGTAATTGTTCAAGTGGACAAGACTGTTATTAAAATAACTGGTATACAAGTTAAGGGACTTAATATACAGGAGCTTGAAAAAATAATACTTGATAAACTGAAAAGCGTGGTTCGCATTATTGGTGTTACGGGTGAATCTATTGAGATGGATGTTTATGGTATTGAGGAAGAGGACGTGCTTAAAGAGGAGAATGGCCTTATAAAGGCTATTGCCGTTGCTGATGGCATTACAATTTCTGATATTTCTCAAATTTCCTCTGTTGAAAAAATAAAAAGTGTTGATTTCAATAATTTGCCAGAGTATCATGAGGGTACATGCATGAAGGAGCGATGGCTTAATGTTTAAAAATGCCACCATAATACCAACGGGTGATGAGCTGAATGCAGGAATCGTGTTGGATACGGACAGCCCTATGCTTATGCAGACTTTGCTTGCCATAAACGGTGGTGCGCATATAACACGTCTTGCCCCTGTTGTGGATAAAGAGAATCTAATAATAGATACAATAAAGAACATTGCAAACAATGGAAGTGACCTTATTGTTATGATAGGTGGAAGCGGTGGCGGACATCGTTACAGCAATACCTTAGGCAAGGACTATACACATTCATCCTTGGAACAGATTTTGGAAGACAAGTTTGCACAGGAAATGTACGGAAAGAATGGGCACATGTGGTGCAAGCTTGTGATAGGCAAAATTGGAGATACCCTTGTTATAAATGTGCCAGGGCCATTTGACGAAGCAAAGGCGGCAATAGGTGCGTTTAAAACAGCCTATTCTAAAGATGAAGCAGACCTTGAAGGTATAAACAAATCAATGATGGAGGCCGTAAAGGCAAAGTACGGTTTTTAACAATAAATTTGTATTGCCTTAAATTTTTATAGGAGGTGCAAAATGAGCTATTTAGTTGAGAATGCTGTGTACCCCAAAATGTATCGAATAAAACAGCATATGAATGATGAAAAAATAACAGATATTCCTACGGAAGTTTTTAAACAGCTTGATTTAATAGGCTTAAGAGAGACTATTAAGCAAGACGCACAAATAGGCGTTTGCAGTGGCAGCCGTGGAATTAATAATATAGCAGTAATAGTTGGTGCGGTGTGCGACTATGTAAGAAGTTGCAATGCAAAGCCTTTTATTGTGCCGGCCATGGGAAGTCATGGCGGAGCAACAGCTGAAGGACAAAAGCATGTTTCTGAAAAATTCGGCATAAGCGAAGAAGCAATGGGCTGTGAAATACGTTCCTCTATGGAAACTGTTCAGTTTGAAGATACAGAATATGGCACACCTGTGTATTTTGACAAAATTGCATTTGAAAGCGATGGCGTAATTGTAGTTAACCGTGTTAAGCCGCATACAGATTTTACTGCCGATAACGAAAGCGGTATAGTAAAAATGCTGTCTGTTGGTCTTGGCAAGCAAAAAGGTGCAAGTGCAATGCATGATAATGGTCTTGGCAGAACAATACCTGCAACAGCAAAGGTAATTATTAAAAATGCACCTATTATAGCTGGAATTGGTATTGTGGAAAACACAAAGGACGATACCTATATATTGCAGGGTGTAAAGCCAGAGAACTTTATTGAAGAGGATGCAAGATTGCTTAAAATAAGCTACGGGCAAGTACCAAAACTTCCTGCAGAAGATATTGACATACTTATTGTTAAAGAAATGGGCAAGCAATACAGCGGAACAGGAATGGATACAAAAACAATTGGCAGAATGAAAATTTTTGGAGAAAAAGAACCAGTTGCACCACGTGCTAAAAAGTTGGTTACTCTTCGCCTATCTAAGGATTCATATGGAAATGCTTTAGGCATTGGCCTTGCTGATATAACCGTAAAAAAATTGGCGGATTCAATAGATTATGAGGCAATGTATTCTAACTTGGTAACAACAACCTTTCTTGAAAGAGGCAAAGTTCCTGTTCATTTTGATACTGAAAAAGAAGCAGTGGATGTTGCGTTCAGAACCATCGGAAACGTTGATCCGGCTAAAGCAAGGGTTATGATTATTGAAAACACCCTTCATCTTGGCAAAGTTCTTGTTTCCGAAAGTATTTATAATGACATTAAAGACAAGGTAGAACTTGTTGAGGAAGATGTTAAAATGAATTTTGATGATAGCGGATTACTTACTATATAAAAAATTAAATGAAACGACCTTGGGATAGCATCTCAAGGCCGTTTTTTGTGTATAAATTATTAATTATCTTAAAAAGGCCCTAAGAATTTCAATCTTAGTTGACACTTATGGGCGTAGAATGTAAAATACTTAAGATAGGGTATTTATGCGTAGAAAAATTTTATTATTATACCCTAATGATACACAAAGGAGGTTCTGTATGGACGGAGAAAGAATTGACAATAATATGAATACACAAAAAAGTGGCGATGATGGTGTTTTTGAAGATTTTCCTAAAGAAATAGTTCACCTCTTGATGAAGTCGCATCCTATAAAATTAGATGAGCAAGATAGTGAGTTTTCCACAATGTCAAGCCGTGAAGAAATACGTGCGGCAAGAAAGCATAGACTTGAGGAGGCAAAAAAAGAATATACTCATGCTGAAAAGGAAGCTAAAGTTAAAAGACATGAAATTGTAGAAAAACAGCTTGAACAGACAGAAGAGATGGGGCAGCCAGATTTTAACCAAACAATGGCAGTTATCCTTGATGACGATGATGACGATATGGTTCAGCTAGTTAGGCACAAAAGCCGTAAAAAAGGCTATGCTAAAGGTTTTTCTACAAAAACAACAGTGCAGTTTGAAGAAATCGAAAGAACAGTGAAGACTGAAAAAACACCTCGACCAAATATTAAAAAAGAAGGACCACTTACTGAAACAGAAGAAAATGAAACATCAGAGCGTACTGGAATGCCAGAAAGAAAAAAAATATTTGATGCCTATGAAGAAAGTGAAGAAAATCCTGTAGATAAAAAGAGTATATTGGATAGTTTTTTTGGTGATAACGATGATTATGAATATGACAGCGACGAAAAGAGAATAAAAGCAAAAAACATCGTTATGGTGGGCGGAATTGTTCTTGCATTGGTTTTTGCAGTGCTTTTCATTAAAACTATTTCACTTACGGGGAAACTTAACAAGGCCGAAACTAAAATTCAAGCATATGAAGAAATTCAGGCAAAGAATGAGGAGCTAAAGCTGAATGTCCTTACTCTTGAAGAAGAAGTTGGAAAGCTTAAAAGCGGTGAAACAGAAGATGAAACAACAATGCCTACAGATGAAGTTGTTGGAAAAACTACTGAAAAAAAAGAAGAAGCTGAGAAAACTCTAGCAGGGGACTTTGATACATATACAGTGGTAGATGGTGACAGTTATTGGATAATTGCTGCTAAGGTTTATGGCAATGGTGCGCTATATCAAAAAATTCTTGATTTTAACAATTTAACAGAAAATGATAAAATTAAACCTGGTGAAGTATTAAAAATACCAAAACAATAAAAATGGAAGTATACGGAGGCTTTTATGCAGGAAAATATATCTGGAAAGACTCTTGCCGAGCTTAGAGAAGCTGCAAAGAAGCTTGGTATAAAAAATATAAGCACCTTAAAAAAGGCTGAGCTTATTGAGAAAATAGAAAAAAAGGCGGAAGAAGTATCTGACAAAGAAGATAAAGAAACCGAACAGGAGGTTCAATTGCAGCCAGAGGAGACACAAATTGACGAACTCAATGAGGTTAAGCCAAAACCTATAAAGGCACAAATTTACAAACTGGAAAAGGGTAACAAGGAAGCTGGTAAACCCAGAGAGGAAGAACTATTGCAAAAGAACCTTGAAAGCGACAAGATTGAAGAGGGAATTTTGGAGGTTATGCCTGATGGATTTGGTTTTCTAAGAGCTGAAAACTTTTTGCCAGGGGTAGGAGATATTTATATATCACCATCCCAAATACGCCGTTTCAACCTAAAAACTGGTGATTGCGTACGGGGCAATATAAGGCCATCAAGAGACAACGAAAAGTTTAATGCGCTTCTTTATGTAAAAAGCGTGAACGGTGACAATCCTGAAGAGGCAAAAAGAAGACCAAATTTTGAGGATTTAACACCTATTTATCCCACACATCGACTTACTCTGGAAACAACTCAAAGTGAAGTTTCAACCCGAATTATTGACCTTATTTCTCCTATTGGCAAAGGACAGAGAGGTATGATTGTTGCTCCGCCAAAGGTTGGAAAAACAATTCTTTTAACCCAAATGGCAAATGCTATTACTAAAAATCACTCAGATGTTAATCTTATTATGCTTTTAATAGATGAAAGACCAGAGGAGGTTACAGACATTCAACGCTCCATTGAGGGCGAAAATGTTGAAATTGTATACTCTACCTTTGATGAACAGCCAGAACACCACAAACGGGTTGCCGAAATGGTTTTGGAAAGAGCTAAAAGGCTTGTTGAACAGGGTAAAGATTTAGTTATTCTGTTAGATAGTATTACAAGGTTGGCAAGAGCCTATAATCTTACAACTGCACCTAGCGGAAGAACTCTTTCTGGTGGTCTTGACCCAGCGGCTTTATATATGCCAAAGAAATTTTTTGGTGCCGCAAGAAATATTGAAAACGGTGGAAGCCTTACAATACTTGCAACCGCTTTGGTGGAAACCGGCAGCAAGATGGATGATGTTGTATTTGAAGAATTTAAAGGAACAGGAAATATGGAACTTGTGTTGGACAGAAAGCTTTCAGAAAGACGCATTTATCCTGCTATAGATGTAAATAAATCGGGTACAAGGCGTGATGACAAACTGCTTACCAAAGAAGAGATGGAGGCGGTTTATGTTTTAAGGCGTATAACTGCAAATACATCTACCGTTGAAACAGCCGAGAGCTTAATTGATTTAATGAAAAAAACCAAAGATAATGAAGAATTTGTTAAAACAGTGCCTATGCTAAAGACAAGTGGTAAGGGTAGAAATAATTAGTTTTTTCAAACATGAGCTATTGCAACGTGAATAAAATTGTGTTATAATGTTCACGTTGTCTATAAATAATTGATTAATTATTGATCAACAGACTATTAGAAGAGGTGAAAAAGATGAGAGAAGGAATACATCCAGAGTACCATCAGTGTAATGTAAAATGTAACTGTGGAAATGAGTTTGTAACAGGTTCAACAAAAAGCGAAATTAAAGTTGAAGTTTGCTCAAAATGCCATCCATTCTACACAGGCAGCCAGAAGCTTTTACTTGAAGCAGGCGGTAGAGTTGAAAAATTCAACAAAAAATACGGCAGAAAATAAAATAAAAGCTGAAGGGGTTGGGTATGTTATTTTATCCAGCCCTTTTTTCTTTAAAATAGTAAAAAATGGAAAAAAGCTTTTTTGCTAGAGTAGTTTTACCATTTGAAAAAGGCGTGAAGCTGAATTTTATTTGGTTAGGAGGAAGAAAATGAAACGTACAAATATCGGCGGTCAAGCGGTTATTGAAGGTGTCATGATGCGTGGGAAAAAGATGTATGCCCTTGCTGTAAGAACACCCGATGGAGAAATATGTGTAGAAAAAAAGAATGTTGATAGTGTATTTAGCAGAGCTGGTATTTTTAAATTGCCTGTGTTTAGGGGAATAGCCGCGTTTATTGAATCTATGATTATGGGTGTTAAAATTATAATGCGCTCGGCACAGCTTGCAGGCCTTGACGAGGAATCAGAAGAAGAGCCAAGCAAGTTTGAAAAATGGCTTGAGGATAAGTGCGGTGACAAATTTGCGGATTACCTTATTTATTTCAGTGTTTGTCTTAGCCTTATTTTTTCTGTTGTAGTGTTTTTCTTATTGCCAGTTGTTATTGGCAGTTTTTTCAAAAGTTACCTTCCTGGAAATTGGGCGTTGGGTATTGTAGAGGGATTGGCAAGAATTGCAATATTCCTGCTTTATATATTTCTTATATCACGTATGAATGAGATAAAAAGAGTTTTTCAGTACCATGGTGCGGAGCATAAAACAATAAACTGCTTTGAGCAAGGTGAAGAATTGATTGTAGAAAATGTAATGAAGCATACGCGCTTGCACAAGCGTTGCGGTACTAGTTTTTTACTTATAGTTATGGTTATAAGCATGGTTGTATTCTTTTTTGTACGTACAGACAGTCTTATATTGAGGTTAGTAAGCAGAATTTTGCTTGTTCCATTTGTAGCTGGCATTTCTTATGAGATTATTCAGTGGGCAGGCAGAAGTGAAAGTAAGTTTGTTGCAATTGTTAGCGCGCCAGGGCTTTGTCTGCAGAAAATAACAACAGCAGAGCCTGATGGCTCCCAAATTGAAGCGGCTATTGCTGCAATGAAGGGAGTGCTTGAGGTTGAGCCAGAATAAATTAGATACTTTACTTATGCAGGCAAGGCAAAAGCTTAAAAATGAGGGCGTGTGCGAATACCAACTAGACGCTCAGCTTTTTATGATGAAAGCAACAGGATTTACAAAAGTTCAGCTTTTTACAAAGAATGACTACTTCCTTAATAGCAATGAGGCAGAAAAATTTTGGAATATGGTTGAAAAAAGAGCAAGAAGGATACCAGCTCAGTATATTATTGGAAGCTGCCAGTTTATGGGACTGGATTTTTTGGTATCCAATGCAGTGCTTATTCCTAGACCAGATACTGAGATTTTGGTTGAAACTATACTGAAATATAAAAAAAATTACGAAATAAACAGCATTATGGATATAGGAACGGGTAGCGGATGCATACCTATAAGCCTTTTACATTATGGTGTGAATAAAGCAGTTGCGTTGGATATAAGCGCCGAAGCTATTGAAGTTGCAAAGAAAAATGCAACGTTAAACAACGTTTTGAACAGAATTCAGTTTATTAACAGTAATCTGTTTGAGGCATTGGGTGAAGATTTTTATGGACAATTTGATGCAATAGTATCTAATCCACCATATATAGCTAAGAATGTAATTAAAGGACTTATGCCAGAAGTGAAGGATTATGAGCCTATGATTGCCTTAGATGGAGGCGATGATGGATTGGACTTTTACAAAGAGATAATACCTAAAGGGAAAAAATATCTTTCAGCAGATGGTTGGATGTTTTTTGAAATAGGTTACGACCAAGGTGTTGCAGTTAGCAATTTGCTGAAAGCAGAGGGCTTTGAGAAAATAGAAGTAATAAAAGACCTTGCAGGTCTTGATAGAGTTGTATTAGGAAAAATTGTGTAAGAGAGGTAAACAGATGTTTGAAAAAATTGAAGAACTTGAAATGAAATATAGAGATTTGGGTGATAGAGTTAATGACCCAGATATTATAGCAGACCAGACTCAGTGGCGTAAGCTTATGAAAGAGTATAGTGATATTACACCTATAGTGGAAAAATACAGAGAATATAAAAATGCTAAACAGGCAGTTGCTGATTCACTTGAGATGTTAGGAGAAAACCTTGACGATGATTTTAAGCAAATGGTTAAGGAAGAACTTAATGAAAATAAGGCTAAAATCGAAGAACTTCAACATGAAATAAAAATATTACTTTTGCCTAAAGACCCTAACGATGAAAAAAATGTTATTATGGAGATACGAGCAGGCGTTGGTGGTGACGAGGCGGCGCTGTTTGCAGCAGAGCTTTTTAGAATGTATGCACGCTATGCTGAAGGTAAAAAATGGAAAACCGAAATGATAAGCTCCAATGAAAACGGCATTGGAGGCTATAAGGAAATTACTTTCATGATAAGCGGACAGGGTGCTTACAGCAGACTTAAGTTCGAGAGCGGCGGACACAGAGTTCAGCGTGTGCCTGCTACAGAAAGCGGTGGAAGAATACATACTTCTGCTGTAACTGTTGCGGTTCTTCCAGAGGCGGAAGAAGTTGATGTGAACCTTAATATGAACGATGTACGTATTGACGTTTTCCGTGCATCAGGCAACGGAGGACAGTGTGTTAATACAACAGATTCTGCTGTACGCATAACCCATGTTCCTACAGGTCTTGTAGTAAGCTGTCAGGATGAAAAAAGTCAGTTGAAAAATAAGGAAAAAGGGCTTAAGGTATTGCTTGCAAGGCTTTATGATATGGAGCAGGCGAAACATGATAGCGAAATATCAGCAGAAAGAAAAGCACAGGTTGGAAGCGGCGATAGAAGTGACAAAATAAGGACATATAATTTTCCTGACGGTCGTGTTACCGACCATAGAATAAAGCTTAGTGTTTATAGAATTGATGCGGTTCTTAACGGAGATTTAGATGTATTCATAGACCCGCTTATTACTAACGAACAGGCAAATAAAATGCAAGGTCAGGATGAGGAATAACTATAACGTCAAACATTAGATGACCTATGATGTGCCTAATTTGCATAATTCATGGGTCATTGTTTTAAATATACTACATAAAAAGAAAAGAAGGTGCATTTTTTGAATTTATTATTAGATTTATATTTAACCTTTGCACGCATTGGAGTTTGCACCTTTGGCGGTGGGCTTACAATGTTACCCATTTTACAGGCAGAGGTGGTAGATAAAAAAAAATGGACAACTGAGGATGAATTATTAAATTATTATGCTATTGGGCAATGCACCCCTGGAGTTATTGCAGTAAATACAGCTACTTTTATTGGTTATAAAACGAAAGGAATATCAGGTGGGATAATTGCTACTCTTGGCCTTGTTACACCATGCCTTATAATTATTTCCATAATTGCAACTTTTCTTACAACTTTTGCAGACATGGCCGTTGTTCAAAATGCTTTTGCGGCAGTTAGGGTTGCAGTTGCGGCTATGGTTTTAAACACTGTTATTAAAATGTGGAAATCTACAGTTAAAGATAAGCTTAGCATTGTTATAGGCGTATCAGCTTTAATTGCTTCGTTTTTCCTCAAAGTTTCACCGATAATTATTGTTACTATTGGTGGAGGAATTGGAGTTATATTACCTGCAATTAAGGGGGCGAAGGGCAAATGATAGGTGGATTACTGCTGTTATATTTTGAATTTTTTAAGGTTGGTCTTTTCGCTGTAGGCGGTGGATTGGCAACGCTTCCATTTCTATTTAAGTTGTCGGAAAAATACACATGGTTTACACATAAAATGGTTAGTGATATGATAGCAATATCAGAATCCACACCGGGGCCTATTGGTGTAAATATGGCGACATATGCGGGCTTTCAAAATTATGGGGTAATAGGTGCGGTTGTAGCTACTCTTGGACTTATTACACCATCAATAATTGTAATAATAATTGTTGCTAACTTTCTTAAAAAATTTTCCGAAAGTGTAATGGTTCAGAATGTTTTTTCAACACTGCGTCCTGCAGTATCTGGTATGCTTGGTGCAGTTGCTATTACCCTTATTACTGGGGAAATCTTTAACTTTGATGCATATTCCATCAGTGGCATTATATCAGAAGTTTTTAAATATAAGCAGATACTTTGGTTTGCGCTACTTGTTATTTTAACAAATAAATATAAGAAGCATCCATTATTTTATATTGCAATTTCAGCAGCAGTTGGAATGGCGCTCAAGTTTTAGGATAGCGGTTCAAAATATCTAGCAAATGAAAGGGGAGAAAACATGAATAAGATTGATTTTACTAAAGAGCAATTTAAATTTATGATTGAAGAAAACCTCAAAACTATGTGTAGGAAAAAGCTTGAAAATGCGTCACAAAGCGAAATTTATGAGGCTGTGGTTTATTCTATACGAGAATTAGTTAATGATAGGTGGCTTAAAACCCAAGAAGGATATTTTGAAAAAGATGTGAAAGTAGTTTACTACCTTTCTATGGAATTCTTGCTAGGAAGGTTTCTAGGAAATGCAATAATAAATCTTTCGGTTTTAGAGCCTGTTAAACAAGCATTTGAAGAACTTGGTATTAGCTATAATGACATTGAAGAGGTAGAGCCAGACCCAGGACTTGGTAATGGTGGCTTAGGACGGCTTGCGGCTTGCTTTTTGGACTCACTTTCGACTATGAGTTTACCAGGCTATGGTTGCGGTATTCGATATCGCTATGGTATTTTTGAACAGAAAATCGAAAATGGTTTTCAAGTCGAAAAACCAGACAACTGGCTTGAAAGCGGGGATCCATGGAGTATAAGGCGTAATGAATATGCTTTTGAAATTAAATTTGGTGGCAATGTAAAGGCTGTGGCAAAGGGAAATGGAGAATACCGCTTTGAGCAGGAAAATTATCAATCTGTATTGGCCGTACCATATGATTATCCTGTAATTGGCTATGGAAATAATACAGTGAATACCCTGCGTTTGTGGGATGCAAGACCTATTAATAAGTTCGATTTGCAATCATTTAATGAGGGTAATTATCAAAAGGCGCTTGAAGAGCAAAATATTGCTTATAATCTTACTAATGTACTATATCCGGCGGATGAGCATTATTCTGGAAAGGAACTTCGCCTTCGCCAACAGTATTTCTTTATTTCTGCGACGGTACAAGGGGTTATTCAGCGGTTTAAGCAAATGCATACAGATTTTAGCCTGTTGCCACAAAAGGTTGCCTTTCAGCTTAATGACACTCATCCAACTGTTGCAGTTGCCGAGCTTATGCGTGTACTTATGGATGAAAATGACCTTCCATGGGATGAGGCATGGGATATCACAACTAAGGTTTGTGCTTACACAAACCACACAATTATGAGCGAGGCTTTGGAAAAATGGCCAATTGAGCTTTTTAGCAAGCTTCTTCCACGTATTTATCAGATTGTTGAGGAAATTAACCGCCGTTTCTGTATTGAACTTATGGAAAAATATAGCGACGATGGTAGTAAAATAAGAAAAATGGCAATTGTTGCAGATGGATTTGTGAGAATGGCATATCTTGCTATCGTTGGAAGTCATAGTGTAAACGGTGTTGCTGCATTACACACAGAGATACTTAAAAATCAAGAGTTAAAGGACTTCTATGACATTTTCCCTGAAAAATTCAATAATAAAACAAATGGCATTACCCAGCGAAGATGGCTTTTACATGCAAACAGTCAGCTTGCAGATTTAATTACATCTAAAATAGGTGATAAGTGGATAACAAAGCTTTCGGAACTTGAAAAACTTATATCCTATGCCGATGACATGGAATTTCAAAAGGAATTTATGGCAGTGAAGTACCGTAATAAAGAGGCTTTGGCAAAATATATTAAGGAAACAAAGGGAATTGAAATTGACCCATCGTCAATTTTTGATATTCAGGTGAAGCGTCTGCATGAATACAAAAGACAGTTGTTGAATGTTATGCATATTATAGACCTTTACAATCGTATTAAAATTAACCCTAGCCTTGATATTGCACCAAGAACATTTATTTTTGGTGCTAAAAGTGCGGCAAACTATGGGAAAGCAAAGCTGATTATAAAGCTTATAAACGATGTGGCAGAGGTTATTAACAAAGACGAGAGTATAAACGGAAAAATTAAAGTCGTATTTATGGAAAACTATCGTGTTTCATTGGCAGAAAAGCTGATTCCTGCCGCCGATGTAAGTGAACAGATTTCTACAGCAAGCAAAGAGGCATCGGGAACAGGCAACATGAAGTTTATGCTTAATGGTGCATTAACTATAGGAACTCTTGATGGTGCCAACGTAGAGATTTGTGAAGAAGTTGGGGAAGACAACATATTTATTTTTGGCATGAGTGCTAAAGAAGTTATTGACAAGTATGAGGCAGGAAATTATGACCCTTGGATGGTTTACAATCTGAATCAAAGTGTAAGGCTTGTACTTACCCAGTTTATTAATGGAACTTTCTCGCAAAACATGGATATGTTTAGAGAGCTGTATGATTCGTTGCTTAATGGTACAGGAGGAAGCCGTGCTGATGAGTATTTTGTTCTTGAAGACTTTGCTTCATATGCAAAAGCACAGGCAGAGGTGGATAAAGCTTACAAGGATAAACAAAGATGGGCAAAAATGGCTATTATTAATACTGCAAAAAGTGGAAAATTCAGCAGTGACAGAACAATTGCTGAATATGCAAAAGAAATCTGGAATATTGAGCCATTAGAAACAGAAGTTTAAATAAAAATTAAGACCGTGGAAATTTCAAAATTTCACACGGTCTTTTTGTAGCTAATATAAAGGTCCTTCTTCCGTAAGGATAATGGAAGAGTTTGTGTTGAGAAGTACATTTTCAAAAATATGTGTTGTATTGTCGTCGGCAAATTCAACTTTTATTTGCCAGCCTTTTTCTGGGTTAGGTATGGTTTCTGCTTCAAGCTTAAGAGGAATGAGGTAGCCGGTTAGCCAAACATTATTCTCCAAAGCAATTTCTGTCCACTCATCTTCCTCTGTTGCACGTATCCAAAGTGCAGAAAGATTGTGACCCATGTCATTACCAAGCTCAACCATTAGACTTTCTTTTTTTGTTGTGTTTTCCGCAGTTGCGTTTTCAGGTTTAGTTGTTTCTGCTTTATCATCTTTATCTTCGGGATTCGCTTGTTCCTGGATTTGGTTTGAGTCAACAGGAGCAGAGGTCTTTTCTTTTTTGCTATTGCATGCTGTAATTAGCCCAAGTGAAAGGCAAACAACAGTTGCAATTATTATAGTTCTTATATATTTTTTCATATTATTACCCCCTTTAGGCAATGTTTACTACCTAACTAAATTTTATTATGGTTTACCACAAAAAGCAATACATTTAAGGAAACTGTAAATTATTACTATTATGGAGTTTTTTGCAATATTGCATACTAAACACAAATAAAACTCAGCATTTTTACAAAGAATAGTGAGTAATTAAGAGAAATATGAATAAAAATACTGGTTAAAAAGGTAGCATGATGACTAAAAAAATATTTAAATATCTGCCATGGTTTTTATTATTCCACAGGCCCTATAGTTTTGCAGAGGGTAAATTTCTGTAGATACATTTTTTTCTGCAGCTAAATGAAGAAGATGAGTAAGCAAAGGATCGCTTTTACAGTTTTCAGCTATAAGTAGTTTCCATGGTACTCGCCTTAGAAGCACTCGTGTTGCCTCGCCTATACCTGGCTTAACGAAATTTATATTGCTTATTCCGAAGGTAGACACAATATTTTTTACCTCGATTATTCCTAATGTTCTACGAGGTATATATTTTTCAATAGTAGAAAAATCAAAGTATTTTTCTATTGCATTTATAAACTCATATGATACATCTTCGTTAATTAATTGTGGATAAAATGCAGCTCCATGGAAATCTGTTGGTAATATTATGTCGTCACGCAAAAAAGTTCTGCTTATAAGGCCAGAAACAGTGGAATTTAGGCATGAGCTTGGAATTAAAATGTCCTCATGGGTACCACATAGGTCTGTAATGTTTGCAGGGTCTGCAAGTACAGCAAGGTCGGTACTGATTTGTGGATAGGCATTAAGTGCCAAACGCAATTCATTTTGTATAGCACCCTTACCAATCCAACCGTCGACAAACTGAATATCTTTGGCGTTATGATGTGACAGAATATAATGTATGGCATTTGTATCTATTCCACGGTCTCGTATTATGGATATTGAATAATGTGGTACGCACAAATTATATTTTTTATCAAGATAGTGTTTAATAAGAATGCCAATAGGTATGCCTGCACGGGCAAGAGATACAATAACTGTATTTTCCCCTTTTAGTTTATATATTTTTTCTGAAACCTGACAAACTGCATTCGCAGTGGGTTTTGCATAGCTTTCAAGAGAAGTGTTGTAGGTTTCAATATATTTTTTTGATGGACGGTATTCCAAAGGAAGCATTTCGCAGTAATGAGTTCCTTTTTGTATTAGTGCCTCACGCTGTTTTGTTTCAAGAGGTTCTACCATGCCTGTTATATCTTTTAACAATAGGGTTACATCTTTTTTGCTATATGAGCTCTGCATTTAATCACTCCACTTATAAATTGTAATATCGTTGCATTGGCTTGCACCAAGGGCGGCAACAAGGCTATTGATACCAGCAGTATTAGTTGTTGGTGAATCGTGTATCACAATTACTTTATCATATTTTTTTAGGTTGTATACAAATATGGTTCTATCATCATCGTATAGGCTTTTAAGCTGATACCTTGAAAAAAGAGGATAGTTATCACTTTCACTAGGTAAAATAGGACTGCGAGTGGTTGCGTGAAATTTAACCTCTGAACAGTTACAGGTTTCTTCAATCTTTTTTGCAGTAAAAAGAGCAGGAAACATAAATTCCTCCGAGCCTAAAACAAGTATGCTTTTATTTTCCCAAACCGACCCAAGGTCACTTAAAATTTTAGTTGCAAGAAAACTGCATTTTTTCATAAAATCAGTATTTGAAGTACCAATGCGAGGGTCTGATTTATTTGTAATTTCCAACTCGGTTACAGAAGAAGAGCAGGCTTTTTCAAAGGATTGCTGAGCATTTTGGCTGAAAGAAAAATTATCGAGCTGCTGTGTGTAGTCTTTAGCAGTAAGGTGAAGCAGATATGTAAAATCAATGTCCAAAGCTTTAAATTCCTTAATACGCTCATCAGAAACACTGTTTAAAATAGAGGCAATACCGAAATTAAGGGTTCTATTTTTATATTCTGCCTTAATGGCATTAATTGCATTAAGTATTGTATTTCCTGTGGTTACCTCATCTTCAACAAAAATTATTCGGTCACTGGAATTCAAATATTTTTCAAAATTAGTTTTAACTAACTTCTGTTCCACTGCATGGCTGTGAGTTTCAGAAAAATATAAAAATTCGCTATCTTGAAAAAATTCACGTGTGGTTTGCAAAAAATAAATTTCTGCTGGGGCAAAAGCGGCAACTGCCGCACAAATTGCCGTAGCAGTTTCCGCAAAGCCTATCAGCATAAGTTTTTCATTTGAATATTTTGCATAAAGCTTTTGTGCTAAATCATTAAAAACATCAAGGGCATTTTTAGGAGAAACAGGTATGTGCTTACCTTGAAGAGGGTTAACCAAAAGGTATGCTCTCTTTGTATTATTATCACGTTTTGCTAATTTAACGAGTTGGTTTTCATCATATATTTTCATTCTTTCACTCCGTATATATTTGCTAATATAACAATTTTTTCTGCCCACTTAGTATGGGTTTTAATTTCGTTCATACGTTTACCATCATTGCTTTTTGCAACTAAAAGATGGTCACTTTTAAAGCTAAGTATGCTGACTGCATCTTCAAAATCAGCTTTTTCCACTTTAAGGCATTGGTTTACAATCTCAATTTGGTTTGGGTGAATAACAGTTTTACCAACAAAACCATTAAGCTTGTCACGTTTAATTTCCTTTTTAAGGCCATCTGCCCACTCGCCATCTGGGCTGTCAAAATATTCCCACACAGGCCCTGAAACCACATAATCCATTGAAAATACAGTTAGGATATCGCTTAAAATATTAGCTATTGGCAATATATCATAAATGGTTTCGTCCAAACTTCGGCGAATGCCAAAATGCTTACAAAAATCGTTACCACCAATGCGTACATTTAAAACGTACTCCGCCATGGTGTCTATATAGCTTTTAATTCTCGTAAGTGTTTCCTGTCTAGTGCTAAGGTTAATTACGTCACCGCTTTCAATAATGGGTAACATATATATTTTTTTATCAGACATACTGTTTATTTCTAAAATGCTCTTGTTGTATTCCTCTGCACAGTTTAAAGAATATTTTGGCAGAATGAACCCAGATAAAAGGCTTTGGTAGGCTTTGATTTTGTTAAAAATTGTGACTACTTGAACCGCACTGCGTACACGAATAAAAATTTGCGGAAGTGCAGATTTTATAAGTTGTCCACTTGCCAATAATTGAAAAATTCCGTTTAAGGTATGGGCAATTTGGTCTTCTGCAATATTTACGGCACTGTCGCTTATGGAATCCTCAAGACAAAGTGCTAATGAAAAGGGATGCCCTGCGGAATTGTGCAGAAGCATATCTATTATTTTTGTATTCAAAGCAGGACAGTACAGAAGCGCGCCAACTGTATAAGGGGCAACGCATTCTGGGGTTATAGTGTGGGAACAGAGGTATTCTTTATTTAATTCAGCCGAAAAATTATACATCAATCAGTCACCCTTCAAGTTTAGTGTAATCTTAATATTATAACATTTTTGAATATTGGTGTATAGTTTGAAAATTCAATACGAAATATTAATATAAGAATTATACATGCTATTTTACAATAAATATTGTTAATATAAAAGTTTAAGAATCTTTTAATATTGTCATAATAGGGCAATAAAGGATGACAAATGCCAGTAATATGGTATAATGGTAAACAAAGAAAAACAGTTTCTAGTTTACTTCACAAACATTATTGTATGAATGGGGTTTAAAGAATGAAAATAACCAGTAAATTTCATTTTAATTCGCCAGTAATTTTAACCTTTGTTATTATTTCTTTTATTGCTTATGTACTGAATATATTTACGTACGGAAGAAGCAATAGTCTGATTTTCAGTGTATACCGTTCATCAATGGCAAGCCCTCTATTCTATGTTCGTCTTATAGGTCACGTTTTTGGTCATGCAAATTGGAATCACTTCAGTGGAAATATGATTTTTATTTTGCTTGTTGGGCCTTTGCTTGAGGAAAAATATGGAAGTTGGAATATGGCTGTAATTATATTTTTCACGGCAATTGTTACGGGCATCGTTAATGTTGTTATGTTTTCAACAGGGTTACTTGGGGCAAGCGGCGTGGTGTTTGCACTTATACTTCTTTCATCAATTACAAGTATGAAAAATGGAAGGATACCACTTACTTTTGTAATTGTGGCAATTATATATATAGGTGGTCAGCTTTATAGTGGTGTATTTGTTCAGGACAATATATCGAATTTAACACATATGATTGGTGGTATTCTTGGCTGTATATTTGGCTATATGTTAAATAGAAATTTTAGCAGAAAAATATAGGAAAGTGAGATTGAAAAACTATGTTTGGGCGTGCGGAATTGAACAAAACAGATGAATACTTTGTAGAGGGCTCACTTCGTAAAAATAATGCGACATATTTTTGCAGATTAACAACCTTTAATGAGGAAATTGACAATTTTTTGCGTACATATATGCAGGAAGTGGTGAAGAATGGGTTGTATATAAAGGGTAAAATACCTAACCCAGATGAACGACAGCTTTCTTATTATGAGGAAATAATGGGTTTGAATTTCGCTATGGACAGGATTTTTCTTGAGAATTCCTTAAAAAAATGGTTGCCTAGGCTTGATTCAGGGCAAAAGCGATGTATTGCTGAGGCAATGCACAACGAACTCGAACAAATGAAATTACAAGGCAAAACAGAGAATATGCTTAAAAATGCCTACATAAAGTTTATGTGCTGGTTTTACTATAAATTTGAGCGTATCTTAAATCAGTTGGGCAAGGAAAAGTTTCCTAAAATATTGTACGAAGGAATAGTATCTGTTTACGAATTAAAGGTTTTAAGCATTTTGTCTAAGGCAGGGTGCGACATACTTTTGGTGGAGTACGATGGTGACAGCGAATATTTAAAGCTTGACCCTAAATCTGAAATTTCCAGCTTGATAAATGTTGCAGGAAGCAAGTTCCCAACGGGATATTCTATTTCTACTGTACAAAATAAAAAAATTGAAGAACAGGCAATACCTAAGATTGAAGTTGAAAAACCGCAGAAAATAGTGAATACAAACACGTGGCTATTCGGTGATGTGTTTGCAGATTCTGTTAAAAGCCAGAACGAGCGTGGAACTGACAGCTCATTTTTGTACAATCTTTTTGCAAGGGTTATGGGTGCAGAGGATAAGGCAACCTATTACAACGAACTGTTAAAATGGAAACTTAAGTTGGAAAGCAAAAACAGGGCAGTTGTAATAGTTGAAAATACCTTTCCTATGCCAGATGCCCTTGAGGTACAAAGCATAAAACGAAAAAATTACTTGAACATAACACAAATGCTAAAGGATATGATTGGAAACATTAGTTTTCAACGAAATAAAGAGATTGAAAAATATGCAAAATCAGCCTTTATAAGTATTATGGAGGAGGATAAGGAAACTTCGTTGCAAAAGCTTATGAATAGAGCGGTTATTTTGCTTTGTTGGATAAATAGGTATGTACCAAAGCTTTTTACAGATTGGCAAGTTAATAACACACCAACATTTGTTTTCTATGGTGGGTGCAAAGGCGTAAATGAAGCATATTTTATTCGCCTAATGGCAAAATTGCCTGTTGATGTGCTTATTATATGTCCTGATTTGGCAACACAATGTATCGTTTCAGATAAGTTTTTATACGAGAAAAGGCTTGAGAATTCTGTGCCGCAGGAAAACTTTCCAACGGAGATTTCTAACGTGCGTTTTGGAACTGTTGCATACCATGCGGAGCGTGAACTTGACACTATACTTTACCAAGATACAGGTGTATACAGAAACAGGCAGTTTATAAAAGCTATTCCAATTTCTCTGCAAACTACCTATGAAGAAATTAAGATTTTGTGGTCGCAGGAGGCTAAGTATAGACCTAATTTTGAAACACTTGATGATAGGGTTATGCTGCCTGTTATTTTCTCAAAAATAAGTGGTGTGCCTAGTGGTAAGGAAGATTATTGGAGCGAAATTTCAAGTTTGATTAATGAGGACACTTTTGTTATAAAAAGCTTTCCGCATATTCAAGGAACTGACTTTAACCCTGTTAAGCAGCATTCACCTCAATTTATGAAAAACGGAAAGCTTTTAATACAAAAAATTAAAAGCCATCCTTCTTACCAGTATTCATTTATGCGTGAGGATATGCAAGATTATATGCTGGACAAACTGCAAGAGTTAATTGAACGCAAAATAATACGAGGAACATTTACTAATGGCACGGAGTACACAATAGTTGCAACGGCATTAAATCTAGACAAACATTTACTTAGGCTTATACAGAAAATGGACTTTACCAAGGATGTGCCTAAAGTAATTATTATAAATACAACTGAAAGTATGTGCACAATAGAAGATAGTATTTTGGTAGCATATCTGAATATGCTGGGGTTTGACATTGCTATGTTTATTCCAACTGGCTATCAAGGGGCAGAAAGATATTTTGAGAATTCACTGTTTGTTGAACATCAAATAGGTGAATATATATATGATTTGAATGTACCCGATTTCAAATCAGTAAAAAAACAAGCAGAAAGTATAACTGCTAAATTGTTTAGGAGGGGAAGATAGAAGTGGGATTAGATTTTAGTAAAGGCACAACTGAAACACAGGAAATAGTGACAGAAGCAAATCAAGTTGAAGTAGTAGAAAGCTATAACATTCAGACAGATAGAGAGCAGATGGTTAAGCAGCTTGTGAACTCGGCAGAAGTTGATGCTCTTGTTAGTACAATTTGCGTAAGCGACCCTGAAACAATAGTATCCTTTGGCGGTGAAGCGGCAGAGGAAATTTCCAAATGCTCCGATGTTATTCTTAACAGCATGAACATGAGCCAGATTAATGATTCTGGTGAAATGCTTGTAATGCTTGGCAAAATTATGGACAAGTTTGATATTGAAGAAATAAAGGAAAATCCAGGATTATTCAAAAAGCTTTTTAGCAACATGAAAAAACAGCTTGACCAAATATTAGCAAAATATCATACCATGGGTGAAGAAGTAGATAAAATTTATGTTAAGCTAAAGCAATATGAAGGTGAAATAAAGCAGTCTAATCGTAAGCTTGAGGAAATGTTTCAAACAAATGTAAGATATTATCACCTATTGGTAAGCTATATATTAGCAGGTGAACAAGGAATTGGCGAGTTGGATAACTACATTGAACAGCGCAGAAATGAGCTTGAAACAACTGGAGATAATTCAATTCAGTTTGAAGTAAGTGGTTTAGAGCAGGCAAAAACAATGCTTGAACTTAGAGTACAGGATTTACGCGTTGCTGAAAATGTTGCGTTGCAGTCTATACCAATGATTAAAACAATGCAGTTTAGCAACCTTAATCTTGTGCGCAAAATAAATTCAGCCTTTATTATTACTTTGCCTATTTTTAAGCAGGCACTGTCACAGGCAATTTTACTTAAAAGACAAAGAGTTCAGGCCGAAGCCATGGCAGCGCTTGATGCAAAAACCAATGAAATGCTTATTAAAAACGCACAAAATACTGCTTTACAGTCTAAAATGACAGCACAGTTGGCTTCGGGTAGTTCTATTAAAATTGAAACTTTGGAAACAACATGGAGAACAATCGTTAACGGCATTGAAGAAACAAAGCAGATACAGGAAAATGCAAAGAAACAAAGAGAAGACGATAAGATACGTCTTAATACAATTAAACAGGAGTTTGATAAGCTGTACAATGAAAATGGTATAGCTAAAAGATAAAATGTAAATAATTATTATAAATACCAAAATGGAGGGAAACAATATGCCTATTAACTTACAAAAGGGACAGAAAGTGGATTTAACTAAAGGAAACCCAGGATTAAAGAAATTGATGGTTGGTCTTGGATGGGATACAAACAAATATGACGGCGGAGCAGATTTTGACCTTGATGCCGCAGCCTTTTTAATTACTGACAGCGGAAAAGTTGGAACTGATACAGACTTCGTTTTTTATGGTAATCTGAAACACGCAAGCGAATCAGTATTGCATATGGGTGACAACCTTACAGGCGAGGGCGACGGAGATGATGAGCAGATTTTGATTGATTTAACAAAAGTGCCTGCAAATATAACAAAAGTTGCTTTCACAGTAACAATTTATGATGCAGATGTTCGCAGACAAAATTTTGGTCAGGTTTCCAATGCCTATATTCGTATTGTGGATGAAGCAACAAACACAGAACTTATAAGATACGATTTGGGTGAGGATTTCTCAATTGAAACAGCTGTAGTTGTTGGCGAATTATATAAACATGGCACAGAGTGGAAATTTAATGCTATTGGAAGTGGTTTCCAGGGTGGTCTTGCAGCCTTATGCAGAAATTATGGAGTAAATGTGGGTTAAAAAATTTGTGATAGGTGGGATAAAAAATGCCAATTAGTTTACAAAAAGGTCAGAAAGTTAGTTTAACCAAAGGAAACGCGGGTTTGCAGAAATTGGTTGTTGGTATAGGTTGGGACATTAACCGTTTTGATACAGGCGGAAGCTTTGACTTAGACTCGGCAGCATTTTTAATTACAGAAAACGGCAAGGTAAGCAGACAAGAGGACTTTGTGTTTTTTGGTAATCTAGTACATCCAAGTGGCTCTGTACAGCATTTAGGGGATAACCTTACTGGTGCGGGCGATGGTGATGATGAGCAGATTAAAATTGACTTATCAAAAGTACCTGAAAATATTGCAAAAATAGTTTTTTCAGTAACAATTTATGATGCTGAAACACGCAGACAAAATTTTGGACAGGTTTCCAATGCGTTTGTGCGTATTGTTGACGAAGAAAAAGGTGAAGAACTTGTAAGGTATGACCTTGGCGAGGATTTCTCAATTGAAACAGCGGCTGTTTTTGGTGAGCTTTACAATAATAACGGAGAGTGGAAGTTTAATGCCATTGGCAGTGGATACCAAGGCGGTTTAGCCGCACTTTGTGCAAATTATGGTGTGGAAACAGATTAAAGAGAGGAAGAAGCATAATGTCTATTAGCTTACAAAAAGGACAAAAGGTTAGTTTAACAAAAGAAAATGCAGGTTTAAGCCGTGTTATAGTTGGTCTTGGTTGGGACGAGGTTAAGCAATCAGGCGGTGGATTGTTTTCAGGTCTTTTCGGCTCAAAGGCGGAAAACATAGACTGTGATGCATCTGCAATACTGTTAAAGGACGGAAAGTTTACAGCAAAAGAGGATATAGTTTATTTCGGGAATTTAAGGCACAAAAGTGACACCGTTATACATATGGGTGACAATTTAACAGGCGCAGGTGACGGTGATGACGAGCAGATTGTTGTTGATTTAGCCAATATTCCATCCCAGTATGACAAGGTTATAATTGTTGTTAACATCTATCAGGCAGATAAAAGAAAACAACATTTTGGCATGATTGGAAATGCTTTTTGTCGTTTAGTTGATGCAAGGAATAACACCGAGTTGCTGAAATATAACTTAACGGAAAACTACAGTGGTATGACAGCTATGATTTTTGGCGAGATATACAAACACAACGGCGAATGGAAATTTAACGCTATTGGTCAAGGTACAAATGACACAGGAATTGGTCAGCTTGCGGCAAGATACAAATAAACAATATTATGACAACCAGTGGGACAAGCTTTTAAAACTTAACCCACTGGTTTACGGTTTAACTAAGAGGAGTAAGTATGAAAAATTTTGGATTGACAGATGCACAGGTAATGGCATCAAAAGAAAAATACGGAGATAACTGCCTTACGGAGCATGAAACGGAAAGCTTTTGGAGCAAACTGTTGGGTAACTTTGGCGACCCAATGATTAAAATTTTATGTGTTGCACTTATAATTAATATAATATTTGCATTTCTTGGCCAAACGGAATGGTACGAGTCTTTAGGTATTGCTATTGCTGTAATTTTAGCAACATTTGTTTCAACTTTTTCTGAATATAGAAATGAAAACGCTTTCCAAAAACTTCAAGAGGAAGCGTCCAGAATATACTGCAAGGTATACAGAAACGGTGATATTACTGAAACTTCAATTAATGATATTGTAGTGGATGACTGTATTCTTTTGCAATTAGGTGATAAAATTCCAGCCGATGGTATTATTGTTGATGGTAACATCAAGGTTGACCAGTCTGTCCTTAACGGTGAAAGCAAAGAGGCAAACAAATGTGTTATGCCAGATGACTATATTGACCAAAATTCTTCAATGGACTTTTTGAATAAATACAAGGTGTTCAGAGGTTCAGTTGTGTGTGGCGGAAATGCAATTATGCAGGTTTCAACTGTTGGAGATAAATCAGTTTACGGACAGATAGCCAGCGAGTTACAGTGTGAAGATGAAAGAGATTCACCGTTAAAGGTAAAACTTAGCAACCTTGCAGGTGGAATAAGCAAGTTTGGCTATTTTGGTGGCATTGCTATTGCTATTGCTTTTTTATTTCAGCGAATTGTAATTCACAATGGCTTTGATATGGTCCAGATAGCGGCATATTGCTCTAACTGGATGACAATAGTAAATGACCTTGTAGAGGCAGTAATGCTTGCAGTTATTATTATAGTAATGGCTGTACCAGAGGGCTTGCCACTTATGATAGCCCTTGTATCTGCACTTAACATGGGCAAAATGCTTAAAGATAATGTTCTTGTAAGAAAAATATCGGGAATAGAAACAGCAGGTAGCTTAAACATCCTTTTTAGTGATAAAACAGGAACAATTACAAAAGGTCAGCTTGAAGCTGTTATTTTTGTTGATGGAAAAGCGGATATGTATGACAGCTATGATAAGGTTGTGGGTGAACTTGGTAAAGTGCTTTCTATGAGTATTCAACATAACAGTGACGCTGTAGTTTCCGGACAGGGAAATGAAATGAAAATAATTGGCGGAAATGCAACAGAAAGGGCAGTATTGTCTTATGCTGCAAAATCACGCCATGCCTCAACAACAAACGTTGCTCAAATTTCATCAATACCATTTAACAGCTCAAATAAATATTCTGCTACATCGGTAAAACTTGAAGGAGAACAAAAATTAACATTAATTAAAGGTGCCCCTGAAAAAATAATTGAAAAATGTACAACATATTATGATGAAAATGGCAATGCTGTTGCCCTTACAAATAAAGCTGCAATAGAGGAAAGAATTAACGAGCTTGCCGCAAGAGCAATACGTGTGCTTGCATTGGCTGTATCCAAAGAGTATATCAAAGATGATTCCCTTCCAGAAGGAGAATGGACTTTGGTTGGCATAATTGGTATACGTGACGAAGTTAGACCGGAATCTGCAACTGCAATAAAAGAGGTTCAGGATGCAGGTGTTCAGGTTGTTATGATTACAGGTGACCGAAAGGATACTGCAGTTGCAATTGCCAAGGAAGCTGGAATTATACAGAATGAAAACGACATAGTGCTTACATCTGACGAGCTTGGTGCAATGAGTGATGATGAAGTTAAGAGTAAAATTGAAAGCATAAGAGTGGTTTCCAGAGCATTGCCAAGTGACAAAAGCAGACTTGTTCGCCTTGCACAGGAGTGTGGGTTGGTAGTTGGAATGACGGGCGATGGTGTTAACGACTCTCCAGCATTAAAGAAGGCAGACGTTGGTTTTGCAATGGGTGGCGGAACAGAGGTTGCCAAGGAAGCCAGTGACATTGTTATTATGGATGATAACTTTAGCTCAATTGATAAAGCTATACTTTACGGCAGAACTATTTTTAACAGCATAAGAAAATTCATTATTTTTCAGCTTACAATTAATGTAAGTGCAGTTCTTATTTCTTTTGCCGCACCACTTTTGGGAATGGAAAGTCCACTTTCCATAATCCAGATTTTGTGGGTGAACCTTGTTATGGATACATTGGCGGCGTTGGCATTTGGTGGTGAGCCAGCTTTAAAACGGTATATGCGTGAAAGGCCTAAAAAGCGTGATGAAAGCATAATTAGCAGGAAAATGTGGAGTTCCATTTTAATAGGAAGTGTATGGATATTTGCATTAAGTCTTTTTCTGTTGCTTTCTCCAATTAGTAATGGTTGGTTTAGAGGCGACCAAACTTCCAAGTACTTGCTTACAGGTTACTTTACGTTCTACATTTTTATAGCGGCATTTAATGCATTTAATGCAAGAACTGACGAAATTAATTTGTTTGATAATATCACCCAAAACCATGGTTTCTGGAAAGTTATATTGCTTATTATTGTTGTGCAGATAATTATGACCGACTTTGGTGGCGATATACTTAGATGCTATGGTTTGGTGGCAAATGAATGGATTGTGGTTGTTTTACTTGCATTTACAATTATTCCCGTAGACATTATCCGAAAGGTAATTGTAGGTAAAAAATAGATTATTTATTAAGTTCCTTCCATTTAATTGGAAGGAACTTGTTTTTATAAAGGAGACTATATGAAAATATTTTTATCGGACTTAGATAATACACTTATCTACTCTTATAAGCATAACATTGGAAAGAAGATTGTTTTGGTGGAAACTAAAGAAGGTAAAGAGTTATCTTTTATGACATCCAAAGCCCACATGCTTTTGGAAAAAATTAAAGATGAAATGGAGTTTATACCACTTACTACAAGATCGTTGGAACAATACAGACGCATATTTTTTAGCGACAAGTGGCAGGTTGAATGTGCATTAGTGGCAAACGGCGGCATATTACTGCGAAACAATAAAATAGACGAGCAGTGGTATGATGAGTCATTAAAATTGATAGAGAACGCCCAAAAAGAACTTGAATTGGGTATGGAGATACTTAAAAATGATAGGAACATATTTTTTGAAGTAAGAAAAGTGGATGGTCTTTTCGTTTTTACAAAAAGCAACGATGTTGTTTCAACAAGGAATACTCTTGAAAGGCAACTAGATTTGTCAGTAGTTAGCGTTTTTAACAACGGAAACAAGGTTTACATATTCCCAGAGAAACTTAACAAGGGAACAGCTGTGCAACGAATAAGAAAGCTTAGAAACCCGGAAGTTATTTTTGCCGCAGGGGATAGTGACTTTGATTTACCAATGCTTAAAGAGGCAGATATTACAATTTTTCCAAAGGAGCTTGGTAAATTTCTGAACAATAAAAATGGATTAACCGTTGAAAGTGATAAGATTTTTTCTGACGTTATTGTGGATTATATTCTTAATCAATAAAAAAAGGGGCGAAATATAATCGCCCCTTTAGATTACTTATTTGTTAAAGATTTAAAAAATTCCTTGGTTGGAAGAGTGTATGCCACCTCTACATCTGAGCCTTTTTTTATTATAAATTCTGAAAGGCCATACTCTGTGCCGTTATCTGCCCAGTCATAGGTATATCCCAGCCTTGTCCATGGAAAAGAAGAATCTTCATAGGACAATTTAATGTTATTGTTAAACCAGTTAAGATATTCATCATCTGGCAGTGTCAAAAAATAAGTGGTTATGACAGACTCTGAAGCACTATATGTATATGCAGGGCGAACTACATCGGCAGGGTTTACCCACAGAGCAGTTATATGGGTATAGTCCTTATCTATTGGAAGCCCCAGAAGTTGCTCAAGGCGCAGTTCTGATGGTGCACCATTTTCTGCAACCCACTTTTTCATTTCTTTATCAGTAAATGTCCAAACTTCGCCCCACTTTAGATTTGCTATAGTTCCATCAACATAACTATCAGGATATTTATGCCATGTTAAAAGAAGAACTTTGTCGCCTTTATCATTCCAAGTTACCATATTACGGTTTTTTGATATTGAAACAACCGGTAAAATTTCTTTTGGCTCAATGGTTCTTGAGTCAGCAACGGCTTGTAAATAAAGAGCATTAAGTTTAGCTTCTTTTTGTTTTTTAACAAGAGTAGAAGGTATTTTTTTGCCTGTATTTGTGCTATGCAAAGTACTGCAAGGATTTATTGTGCTGGCAAGCGCAGGAGATATTGTTGTTGAAATAATAGTTAAAACCATTGCCAGAGATAGCATTTTACGTAAAAGCTTCGAATTTTTCATAATACATTTCTCCTTTGTCTATTTTTAATAGTATTATAAGGGGAAAAGATTGGCAAGTCAAACTTTATAGCAACCAAAGTGCTTTGTTGGAAATAGGAAAACCCCTAGTTGAATATACATAAGCTGAGGTGATTAATGTGAAAAATATTCTTAAAGACAAAAGAAAGACGTGCATTGCTGTGGCTGCAGTGATTGGCATTTTTGCACTTGTGTCTTGTATTAAACCTGCGGCAAAGACCGTGTTTTCTGTATTTGCTGCAACAGAGCGAAAGCTGCCAATATACTGCGTTGAAACAGAAAATAAACAGGTGGCAATAAGTTTTGATGCCGCATGGGGTGCGGACGATACCGATGAATTACTGCGAATTCTTAAAGAAAATGACGTTAAAGCTACATTTTTTATGTGTGGTTATTGGGTAGATGATTACCCAGAAGAGGTGATGAAAATAGCCATAGCTGGACACGATTTGGGAAATCATTCTTCAACCCATCCTCACATGAGCCAGCTTAGCAAAGAGCAGATTGCAAAGGAAATTACAGAAACACATAAAAAGGTACTTGCACTTACAGGATACGAAATGGAATTGTTCAGGCCACCTTTTGGTGAATATGACAATAATGTTATTGAAGCAGCACAAGATACAGGGTACTATACTATACAATGGGATGTTGATGGGCTTGATATAAAGTAAACCCTACTTTTTGTTGTTGTAGTTTATGATATATGGAAGAATGTGTGAAATGTTAGTAATAAAGTTTTATATTTCATAAAGTGTTAAGGGGATGTGATTTTATGAAAATCAAACATACTAGACCAAACTACGAAAATAAAGAATTAGAAGAAAAAATAATCAATGAAACAATGCATAGAATTTGCAGAAAACTTACAATTGAAAGAAATAAGGGCACGAGGTGTAGTTAATGGTTGCCATCTATGCTAGGCAGTCTGTAGATAAAAAGGATAGTATTTCAATAGAAACACAGGTTGAAAAATGCAAGACAGAAACTGGTGATGCTGTGGAAACTTTCATCGATAAAGGGTTTTCAGGGAAAAATATAAAACGTCCAGAATTTCAGCGCATGTTGGAACAAGTAAGGAATGGAAAGATTGAAAAAATTGTGGTTTACCGCATAGACCGTTTTAGTCGTTCCATTGCCGATTTTGGTTCAGTGTGGGAAATTCTAAAAGAAAATGGAGTTGAATTTGTATCCATTAATGAAAAGTTTGATACAAGTACGCCTATTGGAAGGGCGATGCTTTACATTGTAATGAGTTTTGCACAGTTGGAGCGAGAAACAATAGCTGAACGAATTAAGGATAACTACTATGCGCGGTTGCAAAATGGCACGTGGGTAGGCGGTCCGCCACCGTTTGGATTTTCAATAAAAAAAGATAAACTAAATGGCAAAAAGGTATCTTTGCTGGAGGTAAATCAAGAGATTGAGATAGTAAAAAGAATTTTTTTATCTTACTTAGAAGAAAATAGTTTAGGTGGCGTAGCAAAAAAATTGACTAAAGAAGAAATTCCGTGTGGGAAAAGGAAGGCTTGGGACAGCGTTGCAGTTTCACGCATATTACATAACCCAATCTATGCCAAATGTGATTTTGATTTGTACATATATTTACTAACCAAAGAAATTCAAATTAAAAGTTCAGTTGAAGAGTTTGACGGTGTGCATGGTGGAATGCTTGTTGGAAAACGGGATAGAGGAGGAGAAAAATGCCATCCTGCTGATAAACAATATTTTGCAATTTCCCTTCATGAAGGCGTTATACCATCAGAAAATTGGATTAAATGTAATGAAAAACTTGATGAGAATAAGCAAGTTCTTAACAATGGGAAAGGCAAGTATACTTGGCTTTCTGGCTTGCTAAAGTGTGAAAATTGCGGATATAGTTTAAAGATAGTATTTTCTAAAGGTAAGAAATATCTGATTTGTAGTGGAAGAACCAATTATCACATTTGCCATGAAAAAATTGAGGTGTCGGTAAAAGATTTGGAATTAGAAGTAATGAAGGAAATAGAAAAAATGCTTCCTGAAATACAGTTTTGTGAGGATAGTTTAGAGGAAAGGAAATTGAATTTAACAGAAAAAGTTTCAGATATTGAAAAGAAAATCACAAGGTTGGTTGAAGCAATTTCACAAAGTGACGATATACCTATACAGTATTTGAATGAAAAAATAAAGAGGCTGGAAGAAGAAAGAAATTTTTGCTTAATACAACTGGAAGAAGGTAAAATTAGTTCAAAACAAAGGAACTTTGATTTCCAATCTCTAGCTTTTGAGGAAAAGAAAAAAGTTGCCGCAGAATTAATTGAAAAAATTTTGGTTGGTAGCAACAATGCAGAAGTGCAGTGGAAAATATAAGTAGGAAATACTTCGTTTTGTGCAATTGACTAGATAAATGTGTTTTTAAGCCTATTGCTAAATGGAAATACTTCTGCTAGAATCACTAACATAGTAAATATCAGAGAAATATAAAAGATTAGTTATGCGTATGCACACTTAGTTATATTTTTCTGACTATTTCCACAAAATTATAGTAAAAAATTAATAATGCAAAGGGGCACACGTTACTACGTTGTGCTCCTTTTTGTATTAACAAAAAAGGGGGAAGTTGTATGAAAAAATTTAGTTGGAAAAAGGTTCAGGTGTTATCTTTAGCAGTATCAATAGCATTATCAATTGGAATGTTAAGTGGGTGCAGTGCAGA
Organism: Lachnospiraceae bacterium; assembly: GCA_034933685.1. Classification (GTDB taxonomy): domain Bacteria; phylum Bacillota; class Clostridia; order Lachnospirales; family Anaerotignaceae; genus UBA8514. Next base: position 58,344 of record JAYFNB010000013.1, read on the forward strand.
AAAAAAGGAAACTTCTGTAGCTCCAGCAAAAGAAGGAAGTAATGCCGCTTCAGCAGAGCAACAATATGATAATTCATTTTCAAAAGATGGTGTTCCAAGTGAAAAGCTTACCGAGTTAAGAGAAAAAGGCACTTTATTAGTTGGTTCTTCAGGGGACGCACCGTTTGCTTACATTGACCAGGCAACAGGAGAATTTTCAGGTGTAGATGCCGAAATAATTAAAGAAGTTGGAAAAAGACTTGGCATTGAGAAAACAGAAATGGAGCTTATTCCATTCTCCGAGCTTATTTTAAATTTGAATTCAGAAAAAATTGATATTATTGCCGACTGTATGTATATCAGAGCAGACCGTGCAGAAAAAATTTATTTCGGTGAAATTTGGTACACACAGGGCGGAGGACTTTTGGTGCCATCAGAGGGTTCAATTAGTGGTTTAGAAAATTTTGATCCAAGTTCAACAGTTATTGGTTATACACCAGGTACTGTTTGGCAAACCTCTGTTGAAGGCTGGAAAGAAAAGGGCTTAATTAAAGAAGCACGTGCAACAGGCGACCAGACTGAATCAATTGTTGCTTTACAAAACGGCAAGATAGATGGATTTTTAACAGATTCAACAGTTCTTGAAAATCTTTTTGCAAATACACCGGATGCTGTGACGGGATTAAAGATGGCAGAAAATTATGTTGATGATGAATCCACAATAGGAAGAATTGCACCATCAGTAAATTTTGATGACATTGCGTTTATGAAAGAAGTGGATGCGGTTGTTGCTAAGCTTAGAGAAGAAGGATTTATTGACAAAGTATTTGAAGATTACAAGTTAGATCCAAAGCTTCACATGATTACAAATGAGGAACGCACCCATGATATTAACACAAGAACGGAGTAACTAACAAATAACATTAAAAATACTGCAGGTTAATCTTTATAAATACCTGCAGTATTTATTTTTAAGACAACAGCTTACAAAATTGAAGGAAGTGATTATAATGCCACTATTAGAAGTTAAAAAACTACAAAAGAAATTCGGCGACCTTGAGGTTTTAAAAAACATTAATATTTCTATTGAAGAAGGCGAGGTGCTTGTTCTTATAGGCCCTTCGGGTTCAGGAAAAAGTACATTACTAAGATGTTTAAATTTGTTGGAAGTGCCAACAGATGGCGAAATAATTTATAATGGCGAAAATATTTTAAAACATAAATTTAATGTTAGAACTTACAGGCAGAGCGTAGGAATGTGTTTTCAGAACTTTAATCTTTTTCCTTTCATGACGGTAATTGATAATGTAACATATGCTCCTATACACATATTAAAAAAGAATAGAGAAGAAGCCAATGAAAAAGGAATGCAGCTTTTAAAAAAGGTTGGGCTTGCAGACAAAGCAAAAGTTTATCCTGAAACACTGTCAGGAGGGCAAAGACAGCGTGTGGCCATTGCCCGTGCCCTTGCAATGGAACCCAAAATTATGTTGTTTGATGAGCCTACCTCCGCCCTTGACCCTGAATTAGTAGGGGATGTTTTAAATGTAATGAGAGAGCTGGCAGACGAAGGAATGACAATGGCAGTTGTTACCCATGAAATGGGTTTTGCAAAGGATGTTGCAGATAGAGTTATATTTATGGATTCAGGTTATGTTGTAGAAGACAGTTCTCCTTCTGAAATGTTCACTAACCCTAAAAATGATAGAACCAAAGAATTTTTATCCCGTGTTTTAAACAAATAACAATTAGGAGGTGGCAGGTATGAAAGTACTTGAAAATTTAAATTTTTCTAAAGCAATAGTAGAATTGCTTCCAAAATTGTTAGGTGATGCCTTACACATTGTAGTTATTACAACTATAGTAGGTTTTTTATTTGCAATTGTTTTTGGGTTTATTCTTGCTTTGGGGAGAGTTTCAAAAAATAAGGCGCTAAATCATATAATTATTGTGTTTCAAGAATTTATAAGAGGAACACCCTTATTGGTTCAGATGGTATATATTTATTATGTAATGCCTTTGTTTATAGAAATTTTTGCAGCAATTATAGGTATAACAGATTTTAAAGTATCAATGGGGTCTTTGACGGCAGGTATTATTGGTCTGGGTATTAACTATGGAACTTACATATCAGAAGTTATTCGTTCGGCTATTATTTCAATAGACAAGGGTCAAAAAGAAGCAGCGCTAGCTTTAGGATTTTCTAATTCGCAGGCAATGTTTAGAATTGTTATTCCGCAGGCATTTAGAAATTCCGTTCCAGTATTTGGAAACTATTTAGTTATGATGGTTAAGGATACTTCTTTAATGGCATACATTACCGCACAGGAATTTTTGATGACAACAAAGGCATATACTGCACAAACATTTCTTACTATTGAATCATATACAATTTTAGCAGGTGTATATTTGGTTATTTGTATTCCTTTATCATTTGCTATTAGAATTTTGGAAAGAAGATTAAATCGAGGAAGGCGTTAGTTAAAACGTCTTCCTTAAGTATTGGAGGAACTAAGTATGAAAAAATATATTATAACCATAAGCAGAGAATTCGGCTGTAATGCACGTGAAATTGGTCGCAGTCTTGCCAGTAGGTTGGGAATCCCTTTTTATGACAAAGATTTGGTGGATTTAACAGCACAAAAAGCAGGAATTAATATTGATATTGTTAAAGAATCTGATGAGATATTGAATAAACAAAACCGTTTATTTTCTGAATTTGTATATGGTTCATCAAATTCTTTTTATTCTGAAAAAGCAATTAGTGCACAGGCAGAGGTTATTCGTGAAATAGCAGATAAAAATGAAACCTGTATAATGTTTGGACGTTGTTCTGATTACATTTTAAGGGAATATCCAAACGTAATAAACTTTTTTTTCTATGCTCCGCTAGAAAAGAGAATTGAGCATATAGCCCAAAATTATGACCTTACGGAAAAAAATGCAGAAAAAATGATAAAAAGGATTGACAATCAGCGTCATAACTATTATGAATATGTTACAGGGAAAAGTCGTGGAGATAGGTCAGGTAAGCATGTTATGTTTGATGTAAGCGCTTATGGTGTAGATGGAAGCGTAGATTTAATATGTGAAGCTGTACGTATTATGTTTTCATAAACTAAACGAAGGGAGATAATTATTATGTTAAAAAATGCTTTACCTAAAATTTCTACTGGACAATTACCTGGACCAAAGGCAGCGGCAATTATAGAACGAAGAAAAAATGTAGTACCAAATGCAATTCGTTGTATTTATCCTTGTGTTATAGAACGTGCAGAAGGTGCTATGATAGAGGATGTAGACGGAAATATTTTTTTGGATTGGGTAGGAGGCGTAGGTGTTCTTAATGTGGGGCATGCACACCCTGAATTAGTGGCGGCTGTTAATGAGCAAGCCGGTAGATTTTTTCATGGCATGGTGAACATTGTAACCCATGAAGGATATATAAGTTTGGCAGAAAAACTTGCAGCAATTGCACCGGTTAGGGGCAATGCAAAAAAAGTAATGTTTGCCAACAGTGGTGCAGAAGCAAATGAAAATGCGGTTAAAATTGCAAAAGGATGTACAAAACGACCTAATATAATTGTATTTTCAGGGGCATTTCATGGAAGGACAATGCTTGCAATGACAATGACTGCAAAAAAAGCTTACGCAGTTGGAATGGGGCCTTTCCCTGACGGTGTTTACCGTGCGGAATATCCTTATTTATACCGTAGACCTACAGGAATGACCGAAAATGAAGCCGTAGATTTCTACATAGACAATTTAAAAATGGTATTTGAAAATGCATCTCCTGCTGAATATGTTGCGGCTATTGTATTAGAACCTTTACAGGGTGAAGGTGGTTTTATTCCTGCACCAATCGAATGGGTAAAAGCAGTTCGCCAAATTTGTGATGAAAACGGAATACTTTTAGTTGCAGATGAAGTTCAATCTGGTTTTGGACGTACGGGTAAATTTTTTGCAACCCAGTATTGGGCAGAAGCAGGGTGTGCACCGGATATTATTACTGCCGCAAAATCTATTGCAGGTGGTATTCCTTTAAGTGCAATTATTGCCAGCACAGAGGTTATGGACGCAGTTCCAGTTGGTACACTAGGCGGTACTTACGGCGGAAATGCATTGGCATGTGCGGCAGGATTAAAGGTTTTAGAAATAATTGAAAGAGACCACCTTGTGGAGCGTTCTGCGAAAATAGGGAAAAAATGTATGGAAGTTTTTAGCACATGGAAAGAGAAATACGAAGTAATTGGAGATGTACGTGGATTAGGTGCCATGATTGGCATTGAATTTGTAAAAGATAAGGCAACAAAAGAGCCTTATGGAGAAATTGTTAACAGGCTTATGGCAATTTGTGCCCAACATGGGTTAATTATAGAGAATGCCGGCATGAGCGGAAATGTTATTCGTTTCCTTGCACCACTTGTAATAACGGATGAACAGTTAAATGCCGGTTTTGAAATATTAGAAAATGCCATAAGAGAGTGTATTTAATACGAAGGAGAAGATTTAAAATGGCATGTAAATTTATATTACCAGGACAAACATTAATTGGAGCAAACGCTTTGGCAGAAAGTGAAGGAATTGTAAAAACCCTTGGAGCAAAAGCATTTATTGTTACTGGCAAAATAGTAACAAAAACAGGAATGGTTAAAACATTAACAGAGTATCTTGATAGCTGGAACATTAAACATGAAGTATTTAATGATATAGTAGGCGAGCCTACCGACAAGATGATTGAAGCTGGTGTTAAAGCATATAAGGAAACAGGATGCGACTTTCTTATCGGCATTGGCGGTGGAAGTCCATTGGACAGTGTGAAGGCGATTGCCGCTATGGCTGTACTTGAAGGCAAACTTTCAGATTATATGGGGCGTGAAATTGTAGGAGACTTACCACCTATGGTATTAATACCTACAACGGCAGGCACAGGCTCAGAGGCAACTAAATTTACAATTATTACAGATGAAGAAAAGCAGGTTAAAATGCTTTTAAAAGGAGATGTTCTGTTGCCGAAATTGGCAATAGTAGACCCAACCTTTACAAAAACATCACCAAAAGGCACAACTGCCGCAACTGGTATGGATGCCTTAACACATGCGGTTGAGTCTTATACTTCAAGAAAGGGAAACACTTTAACAGATATGTTTGCGCTTTCTGCTATTAAGCGTATTTTTAAGTATCTTCCGATAGCATATAACAATGGTGATGATGAAAAAGCAAGAGAAGAAATGTCTACAGCGGCATTTGAAGCTGGAGTTTGCATTAACAATGCTTCCGTAACCCTTGTTCATGGCATGAGCAGACCAATTGGTGCATTATTTCATGTTGCTCACGGAATTTCCAATGCAATGTTAATAAAAGAGTGTTTGGAATATGTATTAGATGGCTGTTATGACAGATTTGCTGCCATTGCAAGAGAAATTGGAGCGGCAGATGAAAGCACCTCTGACGAAGATGCAGCAAAGGCATTTTTACAAGAATTAGTTAAAATATGCAGAGTTTGCGAAATTCCAACATTGGCGGAGTATGGCATTAACAAAGAAGAATTTTTTGGATTGATGGACAAAATGGCTACCGATGCTATGGCAAGCGGAAGCCCTTCAAACACAATTAAAGAAGTTACAAAGGAAGATTTAATTGAAATTTACAAAAAATTATGGTAAAAAAATATTTATAAATTCAGCAACTGAATGATTTTATAGAAATACAGATTACTCATTTAGTTACGCAGTATTTAATACTGTATAACTAAATGGGTATTTTTTATTTTAAAGAGATATAAGATTTTATAAAATGGTGCTATTTGAATGTAAATGCAAATCATTTGCAAATAGCCTTGACTGTGATATTAATCTATGCTAACATTGTGATTTGTAAATGATTTGTATTTTTAATAATATATGGAGGTAATATAAAATGATTAAAGCTAGGAAAATATTAGTAATGATTTTTGCACTTTGTTTTTGTTTAGTTTTGTTTGCAGGTTGCCAGAAGGCTGGTAGTAATGCCCCTGCTAGCAATGCCCAAGAAGATAATCTAAGTATTGTGTGTACAATTTTCCCTGAATATGATTGGGTAAAAGAGATTGTTGGAAATAATGGCAATGCAGAAATTACGTTACTGTTAGATAATGGTGTGGATTTACATAGCTATCAGCCAACAGCGGAAGATATAATTAAAATTGCTGATTGCGATATGTTTATCTACGTAGGAGGGGAATCTGATGGTTGGGTTGAGGATTGTTTAAAGGAAGCTACCAATAAAGATATGGTAGTAATTAATCTGCTTGATGTTCTTGGCGATAGCATTAAAGAAGAAGAAGTGGTAGAGGGAATGCAGCCCGAGGAGGAAGAGGAAACAGAAGAGGGCGAAGAAGAAGTGGAGTATGATGAGCATGTTTGGCTTTCTCTTAAAAATGCATCAATTTTATGCCAGTCTATTAGTGACAGTCTTTGCAAATTAGATGAAAAAAATGCCGAAAGCTATAAGACTAATACAGAAAAATATTTACAGCAGTTAAGTGAAATTGATGGCCAATTCCAGCAAGCAGTGGATAGTGCAGAGTATAAAACGGTTTTGTTTGGAGATAGATTTCCGTTTAGATATTTTGTAGACGATTATAATTTAGAATACTATGCAGCATTTGTAGGTTGTTCAGCAGAAACCGAAGCAAGTTTTGAAACTGTTGTTTTTTTGGCTGGGAAAATGGACCAATTAAAACTACCAGCTATATGTGTAATTGAAAACTCTGACCACAAAATTGCAGAAACTATTTTGGAAAATACAACAGCTAAAGACCAAAAAATACTTGTTATGAATTCGATGCAGTCTGTTACAGGCGATGATGTTGAAAAGGGAACAACTTATCTTTCTATTATGAAGGAAAATCTTGAAGTATTAAAAAGTGCTTTAAACAGAAAATAGGAGGAAAAGAAAATGGCTTTATTTACTTGTCAAAATGTTACTGTTGGGTATGAAGGCAAAGCAGTTGCAAAGAATTTAAACTTTACCATTAATAGCGGAGATTATCTATGCATTGTAGGAGAAAATGGAACAGGAAAAAGTACATTGCTGAAGACCTTGTGCAAACTTAAAAACCCAATAGACGGTAGTATTTTGGCAGGGGAAACTCTTAAGGCAAGTGATTTGGGTTACCTGCCACAGCAGACAGAACTACAAAAGGATTTTCCGGCAACGGTTAAAGAAATTGTGCAGTCAGGCTGTTTAAATAAAATGGGATTTCGTCCGATATATAACTCGGCTGAAAAAAAGAAGGCAAAAGACGCAATGAAAAAATTGGGCATTGATGTTTTGGCTAAGAAATGCTACAGGGAATTATCTGGTGGACAACAGCAAAGAGTTTTACTTGCAAGAGCAATTTGTGCTGCCCAAAAAATATTGTTTCTAGATGAACCAGTTACCGGTCTTGACCCTAAAGTGACCGAAGAACTATATAATTTGATTGAAAATCTTAACAGCAATGGGCTTACTGTTGTTATGGTGTCACACGATATAGAGGCGGCAGTTAAATACGCTTCTCATATTCTTCATATTTCCCAAAATCAATATTTTTACGGAAAAACACAGGAATATTTAAACAGTAAAGCCTACAAGCTTTTTAATAATGAGAAAGGAACAAATTGCTATGAATAATGTTATAGATACACTTGCGCTTTACATGGAATATCCCTTTGTAAGATATGCAATAGTGGTAGGTATATTAGTTGCACTTTGTTCTTCTCTTTTAGGAGTTACATTGGTATTAAAAAGGATGTCTTTTATTGGCGATGGATTATCGCATGTAGCATTTGGAGCAATGGCATTAGGGACAGTTTTAAACCTCACAGATAACATGCTGATTATTTTACCTGTAACTACCATTGCTGCAGTTATACTATTAAAATCAAGCCAAAATGCAAAAATTAAGGGTGATGCAGCAATTGCAATGCTTTCCGTTGGTGCATTAGCTTTGGGATATTTAATTTTGAATGTTTTTTCTAAGTCTGCTAATGTATCTGGAGATGTTTGCAGTACATTATTTGGTTCTACATCAATACTTACCTTGGTAGCCTTTGAAGTAAAACTATGTATTGCTATATCCATTATTGTGATTGCTGTTTTTATTTTTTTCTATCATAAAATTTTTGCGGTAACGTTTGATGAAGATTTTGTAAAGGCAGTAGGTGTGCCAGCTAATTTTTATAACACTCTTATAGCAGTGATTATGGCACTTATAATTGTGTTAGCAATGAATTTAGTTGGGTCACTTTTGATTTCTGCCTTAATTATATTTCCTTCGCTATCTGCCATGCGTATATTTAAAAGTTTTAAAGGCGTGGTAATTTGTTCTGCTGCAATTTCAGTTTTTTGTGCCATAACTGGAATATTAATTTCAATATTGGCATCAACTCCAGTGGGTTCTACAATTGTTGCGGCTGACATTCTAATGTTTCTAATGTTTTGTATTATTGGCAGGGTAAAGGAAGGAGTTTAAGTTGAAAAGAAGAACGATAATATGCATAGCGATTTTTAGTGTAGTGGCTTTAATAAGCTCTGGGTGTGGTGAAAAAAACAGCAATGAATCTAACAAAGAGGGAAATGCTATAGAAGCTGAAATTAACCAAGGTGAAGAAAAGTCAGAAAACATCAAAGCAGAAAAAGAGGCTGATTTGTCAACAAATAATGAAGATAATTCAACGGATGTTGATTTGACCATATTAAGCAGTACCATGGTATATGCAGAGGTTTACAATATGATGTTAAATCCTGATGAATACGTTGGCAAAACAATAAAAATAAAAGGTCCATATTATGCTGAATATTGGGATGACACCCAAAAGTACTATCATTACGTAATAATTAGCGATGCTACGGCGTGTTGTCAAAGCGGAATTGAATTTATATGGGATGATAATTCCCATGTTTATCCTGACGAATACCCAGAAAATGAGACAGAAATAGAAATAAGAGGAGTATTTAGTTCTTATGAAGAATTAGGGCAGAAATATTATTATTTAAACGTAGAAGACATTAATGAATGTAATGAATAAATGCCATAGTATTGTTCTAAGTTATATGTTAAAATTTAAAATGTAATGTAAAGTTATTATATGTTTATAATATATAACACAATTAGAACGGGTGATTTTATGGCATTGGCAGTAAGTAAGCTTTACAGTAACAGTGGAGCTCTTTACCAGATGAAACTTTTAGCAGGAAATAAGGGGTTAAATAACTTAGTTGAATGGGTGCATATTGTTGAAGATGAGCAAGTTTCGTCCTTTTTGCATGGCCATGAACTGATTTTTATTGCTGGATACATGTGCAGGGATAATGAATGGCTAATTCATTTTGCTAAAAATATTTACGAAGCCGAGGCAAGTGCTTTTGTTATAAATATTGGCCCATACATAAAAACCATTCCCCAAGAAGTTATTGATTTTTGTAATGAGGTAAATTTACCATTGTTCACTATTCCGTGGAAGACAAGAATGGTTGATATGACAAGAGATTTTTGTGCCAGGATTATTCATAACCAAAATGTTGAAGCAAGCATTTCTACTACCATTAAAGATATTATTTTTAAGATTGGAGATTTGGATACGCAGATACAACAAATGGAGCGTTATGGATTTACACGGGAAAGTTATTTCTGTTTTGTAAATATTTCTTTGAACAATATACATGGTGACCATGAAAGCGTAAACATGGAAAAACTAAAATTATATGTAGAACAAATTGCAAGAGCGAGACAGCAATTATTTATTTCATTTACTTATCAACATAATTTGGTAGTTGTTTTATCTGAAAATGAGATGGGTAATGTTCGTAAATTTGTTGATAAGTTAATGGATATTGTTGGAAGTGAGAAATCTGCATTTGTAATATACATTGGTGTAAGTTCTATTATGCAAGGCTTTAATAATCAGGACACTAACTTTGATAGAGCCATTGATGCAAATGAAATGGCAAAGAAGAAAAATGCTCGTGTGAATTACTATGATGATTTGGATATTTACAAAGTACTTATGGCTGTAAAAGATAAGAAAACACTGTACGAATTCTATTATGATGTATTTGGAAAATTAGAGCAGTATGATATGGAAAATGATACGGATTTAATGGGCTTTTTGCAGTCTTATTTAGAAAATAATGGTAGTCCTCAGTTGGTTAGTGAACAGCAATTTATACATCGAAATACAGTAAATAACCAGATTAAGAAAATAGAAAAAATTACGGGATATAATCTCCTGAATTTGGATGAAAAAGTAAGATGTAGTGTTGGATTCTTAATTAAAGACATACTTTGAGAAAGTTAACATAAAATGTTTATATTGTGCATGTGAACATGAAATTGTGTTCAACATGAGATTGAATAATAAAAAGGTTATAATTATAATAATTAGTATGACAGTTAAACTGCAATGGGTCTTGTTCAGTAGAACAGAGCCCTGATTTCTTTGATAAAGACAAGGGGATGATTTTGTGACAGGTGAAGAAATTAAAAGCACTTCAAAGCAATACAATTTACAATCATGGAGCAAACAAAAAGGCATTAATCCAATTCCAGTTGAAAAAGCAGATGGAATTTATTTTTGGGACTATGATGGCAACCGATATACGGACATGTCATCACAGTTGGTTAACCTGAATGTTGGATTTGGAAATAAGGCAATTAATGAAGCCATAAAGGAACAAGTAGATAAGTTCTGTTTTATCGGTCCTTCTTATGGTTCAGAATCCAGAGCAACACTAGCTAAAATGATAATTGACCTTATGCCAGACAATATGGGAAAGGTGTTTTTCACAAACGCTGGTGCAGAATCCAATGAAAATGCTATTAAAATTGCTCGTCTGTTTACAGGAAAGTATAAGGTTTTCAGCAGATACCGCAGCTACCATGGTTCTTCTTTTGGTGCAGGTAATTTAACTGGTGAGCCAAGACGTTATACATTAGAGCCAGGCATTCCGGGGTTTGTAAAGTTTTTTGACCCTTATATTTACAGGGAAGCAGTTGAATTTGAATCTGAAGAAGCTGCTACAAAATACTATTTAACAAAGCTTAGAGAACAAATTGCTTATGAAGGATACGATACAATTGCGGCAATTGTATTAGAAACTGTAACAGGTTCTAACGGTATTATTATTCCACCAAAAGGTTATTTGCCAGGAGTTAGAGAAATTTGTGACGAGTTCGGCATTATGATGATCTGCGACGAAGTTATGGCTGGATGGGGAAGAACTGGCAAAATGTTCGGATTCCAAAATTTTGATGTGGAACCAGACATTGTAACCTTTGCGAAGGGTGTAACTTGTGGATATGTTCCACTTGGCGGCGTGGTTGTAAGCAAAAAAATTGCAGAGCATTTTGATGATAACCTGCTATCCTGTGGCTTAACATACAGTGGTCATCCATTGGCGTGTGCTGCAGGTGTTGCATGTGTTAACTTTTATCAAGAAGCAAATATACTTGAAAATGTAAATAAAGTTGGTAAAGTTTTAGGCGAAAAGCTAGAAAAAATGAAGCTTGCACATCCATGCGTTGGAGATGTAAGATACATAGGCTTATTCTCTGCTGTGGAACTTGTTAAAGACAAAGCAACAAAAGAGCCTTTAGTTCCTTATGGAAAAGACCCAGAGGGAATTATGGGTAAGGTTATCGGAAAGTTAAAAGAAAAGCGATTTATGACTTATTCTCATGAAAATATGGTATTTATTTGCCCTCCGCTTATTATTACAGAGGAGCAGTTGACTGAAGAGCTTATAAAGCTTGATGAGGTGCTTACTGCTATTGATAATGAGTTTTTAAGTTAAGAAAAAACTAAATTAATGAGATCGCCTCTTTAATGTTGTAATTATTTTATAACATTAAAGAGGCATTTTTTATTTTTTAATTAAAGTATTATTTTGAAATTAATACATGTAATAAATCAATATGTTCAAAAAAACTTAATATTTGGTTAACCATAGATTAACTTGTGAATTCTATAATTTGGAAATATAAAAAGCGAAGGAGGACGGAGATTAACAGAAAACTATTACTTAAATACTTATTATATTAAGAGAGGAATGATTAAAATGAAAAAGAAAATTATAACTATGTTGGTGGTAGCTATGTCTATGACTTCTGTAATGGGTGTAAGTGCAATGGCAAGTAGCGCAGTGACATCTACAAATACAGAGGCAACAACTTCAAAAGGAGAAAGACCTGAAAGAAATGGAAAAATGGCAAAGGTAACTGCAGTTGATGGAAAGAAGATTACTGTTACAATGCAGGCGGAACATGAAAAGCCAGACATAACTGATTCAACTGAAAAAACAGCACCTCCTACAAAGCCGGATAAAGCAGATTCAACTGAAAAAACAGCACCTCCTACAAAACCAGAAACAACTGATTCAACTAATATATGTGCGCAAGACGGTCAAAAAGGTGGCAGAGAAATGGCGTTTGATGGTGAAGAAGCTGTCATTACCATTACAGCTGATGTTACAGTGAAAACCATGAAAAATGGTGAAATTGTTGACCTTAGCTACGAGGACATTAAAGTTGACGACGTTTTAATGATAGAATATGCCGAGGATGGGAAAACAATAACCTCTATTTCTATCCGCAGTGATGAAATGCCACAGGGGAATGGGAATTTTAAGGGTGAAAAACCAGAAAAGGAAACAACTGACACAGTAACAGAATAAAAATTTGTATTTAGAAGGGCATCCAGATGGATGTCCTTTTTTAGAGAATGCATATAATGAATTTCTTCTTTTTGGTAAAAGATTTAATTTGATTTACTAATAATTATAGTAGAAAAAATTTAAAAAAGTAAAAATATGGTTTTTAATAAAAATTGATTGAATTAACATACCTATTGATGATATTATTATATTGGGGATTTTTAAAACCATAAAAGTATCTCAGATTTCATTTGATGGGGAATTTACATATATTCTAATTTAAAGGCGGTGTTTATATGAAAAATATAAGAGTAATGATAGTAGACGATTCTAGTTTTTCAACAGCAGTTTTAAAAAAAATGATAGAAAAGAAGGGGCTGGAGGTAATTGGTTCAGCGTTAAATGTGAAAGACGCAATAGAATTAGCAAAAGAATTAAAACCAGATTTAATTACAATGGATATGACGTTGCCAGATGGAGATGGAATTGAATGTTCCAAGGCAATATTAAATAACGAAAAAAGCATTAAGATTATTGCCATTAGTTCTATGATGGATAAAGAAATAATTAAAAGAGCGGAGCAAGCGGGTATAAAAGCTTATATTCAAAAACCAATTGATGAGGACGAGTTGATCTCTGCGATGGAAAGATTATTTGCTGGAGATGAGTTATATGAGATTTTACAGAAAAATTATCCATCAGCATTTAGGGAATCCATGTTTAATTATCTAAAAAGGACGCTAGGTGGAGAGGCTACTTTTCAAGAGGTTGAATCTGAAAATGAATCTTCAAAAAAATCACTAGGAATTACTGTTGCTGTCGGTATTATTGGAAGACACAGCGGTAGGTTCATTTTGGACATGTCTGAAGATACAGCGTTAGAAATAACTAAACATGTAACTTTTGGAGAAAGCAATTCTGTTGATGACGCATTAATGTTCTTAAGTGAAAGTGCAAACATTATATCAGGCAATTCGTGTTCATTATTAAATGGTGTTAATAGGTCATTAGGGCTACGTGTGTCACCGCCAATGGTGTTTCACGGCAAAGATTTAACAGTAAGTATTGCTGGTGTTGAAAGCAAGTCATTTGCAATAAAAACAGACTTTGGAGAAATTTTTGTGAATGTAGGGTTCAAAAAGGAGGATGTACAATGGATGTAAATTTCATAAATCCTTTTATAGAAGCCGTTATGGGAGTTCTTCCACAACTGGGATTTGAAAATATTGTGCGTACAGGCTTAAGTGTGAAGGGAAATAAAATTTCAATGTCAGGAGTAGCACTAACTATTGGTATTGTTGGTGAAAAAAAAGGAAATGTTGTATATATACTTGATATAGAAGGTGCTAAAAAAATTGCCTCAACTATGATGATGGGAATGCCTGTGGATGAGTTTGATGATATGGCGAAAAGTGCTGTTTCAGAACTTTCAAACATGCTTTCTGCTAATGCAAGCATCAACTTTTCTAACATAGGAATAAATACAGATATATCTATTCCGGCATTGATATATGGAGATAGTATAGAAATAAGTATGAGTACAAGCCAAGTGATTTGTGTTGAATTTGATATTGACGGTATCCATTTACAGGTAAATGTATCACTAGAGTAATTTTTTTGAAAGAATGTATCACTAAGAGTTAGACACCCAGAGGTGGTTATTTCTATTGTGTTTAACCCACTTTAATTTTTTGAAAATAGGGTTAGTTTGTGTTCAAATTTGAAGGGTTATTTGATTATACTACATTTGGGTTAGATATTTATTTTAGAGGGTTTACCTTGTATCCAGCGGTGATAGTTTGGATTGGAAAGAGTATGGGGTTGAAAAGGAAGTGAACCAGGTTCTTAATCATAAACATTTGGGCAATGGCTCCATCATACTTTTTCATAATGATGCTAAATATACACCACAAGCACTTGGTACCATAATAGCAGGGTTAAAGGAAAAAGGTTATGAGATAGTGCCTTTAAGCAGTCTTATACATAAAGAGAATTATTATATGGATCACGAAGGGCGGCAAAAACTGAACAACAAAAAAGTATAAATATTTTGATAGCTAATCAATTAAAGTTTTTGTATATTAATTTAAGAAAAATTAAAAAATCTATTGTTTAATGCAAAGAATAGGTGTATAATGCATATGAAAGATATAATTAAATAAATACGTATAGTCAAAGCGGACTTTCCTTGTGGGAGTTCGCTTATTTTTTTACTTATTTGGTTAAAAACACACAAATAAAAAAAATGGAGGTATGAGAAATGGTTAAATTGGATGTTCTTACATTACTTAAAAATAATGGTAAGACAAAATATTGGCTTTATAAAAGACTGGGTATGAGCTATCAGAATTTCAACAAAATGGTTAATAATGAAACATCATCCATACGTTATGAGGTTATTGAAGAAATCTGTAAATTACTTAATTGTACACCGAATGACTTGTTTATAATGGACTTAAACGAGGAAACTCAGGATAGTGTAGTGGCAATATAGCTGAAAAAAAGAACCCATAATTAGGGTTCTTTTTTTGTACAATCATTTATGTTATTAAAAGATTAAAATTAGTAAGTTAGTTTTTCTGCAGTTTTTTTACAGATTGTTTGTGAAGTATTGTTGTAACTACAATAAGAGCGCCGATAGATACAATCCATGTGGCAATAAGGCTTGTTGTAAAGCCAGCAACAATATAACCTAAAATACAGCATCCAGCAACAACACAAGCATATGGAATTTGTGTTGATACATGGTCTATGTGGTTACAAGCGGCACCTGTACTTGAAAGTATTGTTGTATCTGAAATAGGTGAGCAATGGTCGCCAAATACAGAGCCTGCAAGTGTTGCGGACAAAGCAATGATAGTTAGGTGTGGTGCAACAGATGTACAAATTGATGCGATTATAGGTATAAGAATACCAAATGTGCCCCAGCTTGTACCCATTGAAAACGAAAGAAAAGCGGCAACAACAAATATAATTGCAGGTATAAGCATAATAGGCATGTTGGAAGCTTCAACAATGCTGCTTACATAAACGCCTGTTGAAAGAAGGTTACGGCAAACACCGCTTATTGTCCATGCAAGCACTAATATAATAATTGCATCAGCCATAGATTTTACACCATCACTAATACCACCCATAAAGTCTTTAAACGATATAGCTTTTCTTGGTACAAAAAGAAGAAAAGCAACAATAAGTGAAACAAAGCTAGAAAGCGCAAGGGCTGCACCAGCATCTGTGTTACCAAAACCATCAGCAATAGACATACCGCCTTCAAAATATCCGCCAACATAGAGCATTGAAAGTATAGAGAAAACAATAAGTGCGGCAATAGGTATAACTAAGTCAAAAACTTTGCCGTTTGGATTAATTTCTAGCTTATTAAGCTCCGCATCTGTACCTGCTGTTGCAGGAGCATGACCATAATCTAAATCTCCATTTTTAATAGCAGCTTCTTCAAATTTTTCCATTGGTCCAAATTCTAAGTCAGTAACAGAAAGGATAATAATCATTATAACAGTAAGTATTGCATACAAATTAAAAGGAATTGATTTAATGAATGAGTCCATACCATTTAGCCCAGTGTCACCCATCTGGCTTATTACAGAAGCCGCCCAAGAGGAAACAGGTGCAATAATACAAATTGGCGCTGCTGTTGCATCAATTATGTATGCAAGCTTTGCATGTGAAATTTTGTATTTGTCTGTTACAGGACGCATAACAGTTCCTACTGTAAGACAGTTGAAGTAGTCGTCAATAAAAATAAGCGCACCCAACGCACTTGTTGCAAGCTGTGCACCAACACGGGATGTTATTTTTTTGCTTGCCCAGTCCCCATAAGCCTTAGATCCACCGGCCTTTGTTATAACCACAACAAGTGCACCTAATAGGCAAAGAAAAATTACTATAGATACATTATCGGCGAACTTACTGCTCATAAGATTTACAGTTGTACTAACAGTACCTACAAGAATATCCACTATGCCTGTTGTTGTGTAGGCAGAATAGATAAATGTTCCAGAAAGGATACCGATAATCAATGAGGAAATAACCTCTTTTGTCACCAGTGCCAAGCCAATTGCAATAATTGGTGGTATTAGTGACAAAACCCCAACGTTAATTGATTCCATGTGTTTAAAGCCCCTTTCAAAAGAAGAAATTTATAATATAATGACTAATATTAACACAACAGCGTAAAGTATTCAACCTTACAAACCATTTAAATACACAATAATGCATAAATATGTGTAAATACAAGAACCTAAGGAGTCATAAAAACGAGAAATTTGAGCTTTTATAGATAAATTAAAATAGAATAATAAATACATTATAGCGACAAAAACCCCATTTACTGAATAGAATAAGTAAAGGGGGTTTTTGTATGTTTATCATAGTTGTATTTATTTCTGTGCCTATAATATATTATCTTTTCTGCTGCAGCAGAAGAGGTTGTGGCTGTAACAGAAGATGTGGCAGCTGTAAAGGAAGATGCAGACGCAGATAAGAAAATAGACTAAATTATTTGCCCATGTTTTGAAGATATTTGAAATATTTAATATCTTCAAGGTTTTCAGCTTTTTTTTCAACGATTTCTTTAAGTTCTTCTTTAAAATTATTAACACGTGCGTATACATCTTCGTTAAATGCACCTACAATTTGCGCAGCAAGTATGCCAGCGTTTTGAGCACCGTTTATTGCAACTGTTGCAACAGGTATTCCTGGAGGCATTTGGCATATGGAATACAAAGAGTCCACACCACTTAGGGTAGAGGTTTTAACAGGCACACCAATAACAGGAATGCTTGTTAGGGCAGCTGTCATTCCTGGTAGATGAGCAGCACCGCCTGCTCCTGCAATAATTACCTTAATACCTTTTGCATGTGCGGATTTTGCAAAGTCGTACATGCGCTCAGGGGTTCTATGGGCAGACACTATTGTAAGTTCGTAGCTAATTTTGAATTTATCAAGTATTTTTGCTGCTTCACTCATTACAGGCAAGTCGGAATCGCTGCCCATTATTATACCTACTAATGGTTTCATATAATACACCTCTTCATTATTTTTTAGTTGAAATTAAAAAACATCATTTTAAGTTTTAAAATAAGGTCCCAAAGTCCTAGCCTTTTTAACTTATTTTTTACTATTTTAGCATGTATTTGTTAATAATAAAAGACAAATGCTTTATATTATTGATAGGATTTGGTATAATAAGGATAAGGTGGTGTATACTTATGAAAAATGACGAGATTATGAACAGTCGTAAGGAACGAATTTATGAATATATTAAAAGCGAAGATTATCTTCCACTTAAAAGACATGAGCTGTGTGTGATTTTAGACGTACCTGCAGACGAAAGACAGCAGTTTGAAGATATTATCAGCCAGTTGCTAAGCGAGGGCAAGGTTTTAGAGACTAAAAAGGGTAAAATTATGCTACCCAAAGAGCTTAATATGGTGGCTGGTGTGTTTACAGGCAATGCCAAAGGTTTTGGCTTTGTAACTGCTGATGAGGGCTTTGACAGAGACATTTTTATTCCGGCTGAATATACAGGTGGTGCGATGCATAAAGACAGAGTTATGGTAAGGTTAACTACTGCAGCCTCAAACGGCAAACGTGCCGAGGGTCAGATTGTTCAAATTGTGGAAAAAGGCACAGATAACTTAGTTGGTACATTCGAGCTTTTAAAGGGATTTGGCTTTGTTACGTGTGATGATAAAAAAATTGCCCAGGATATATTTGTATCCAAAGAAAACACAAGGGGTGCAGTAAGTGGGCATAAGGTGGTTGTAAAAATTACAAAACGACCAGATGGAAGTAGAAGTCCAGAGGGCGTTATAACTGAAATTTTGGGGCATATTGACGACCCTGGGGTGGATATTTTATCTATAATACGCCAGTATGATTTGCCACAGGATTTTAACGAAGCAGCATATGCTCAAACTGAAAAAATTGCTTTGGATATTACAACTGCAGAAATTGAAGGACGTGAGGACTTCAGAAATGTTATAACAGTTACCATAGATGGTGATGACAGCAAGGATTTTGACGATGCTGTTAGCTTAGATATTTTGGAAAATGGAAACTTTCAGCTTGGAGTCCATATTGCAGATGTTAGCCACTATGTAACAGAAGGTTCTCCGTTAGATAAAGAAGCATATAATAGAGGCACTAGCTACTATTTGGTGGATAGAGTTATTCCAATGATACCACATAAGCTTAGCAATGGTATATGTTCACTTAACCCTAATGAGGACAGGCTTACATTAAGCTGTGTTATGGAAATAAGCCGAACTGGTGAGGTTGTTGCACATAGGATTTGTGAAAGTGTTATTCATTCTCACGCTCGCTTAACCTATACCAAGGTAAACAAAATAATTCAGTTTGAAGACCCAGAACTTTGTGAAGAATACAAAGATTTTGTGCCTATGCTTCAGGACATGAATAAGCTTAGAATGATTCTTGGTAAAAAGCGTCAGCACAGAGGTAGCGTAAATTTCGATTTTCCGGAGGCTAAAATTGTGCTGGACAAAAACGGAAAGGTTTTGGATATTGCACCTTATGAAAGAAATTGGGCAACTAACCTTATAGAGGAATTTATGCTGGTTTGCAACGAAACTGTTGCAGAAGACTATTTCTGGCAGGAAGCTCCTTTTGTATACAGAAACCACGAAACACCAGATGATGAAAAAGTTGAAAATATGAAAAAGCTACTTCGTACTTTCGGATACAGAATTAAAGGGCAAAACGAAGTGCATCCAAAGGAAATACAAGCAATACTTAATGCAGTGGCAGGAAAACCTGAGGAGCATATTATAAGCCGAATTGTGCTTAGAAGCATGAAACAGGCAAGGTACCAAGAGGAAAACGTTGGGCATTTTGGCTTGGCAGCAAAGTATTACTGCCATTTTACGTCGCCCATAAGGCGTTATCCAGACTTACAGATACACAGAATAATTAAGGAAAACCTTAGAGGCAATCTTGGTGAAAATAGAGCAAGACACTATGATAGAATTCTCCCAGTTGTTTGCAAACAGTGCTCATCAAAAGAGAGGCTGGCAGAGGAAGCTGAAAGAGAAACCGACAAGCTGAAAATGGTTGAATATATGAGTGAACGAATTGGACAGGTGTTTAACGGGATAATTTCTGGTGTTACGGGCTGGGGAATTTATGTAGAGCTTGATAACACTGTTGAGGGAATGGTTGCGTTAAATGGTATGACCGATGATTTTTATGATTTCGACGAGGTAAATCTACAGGTTATTGGGCGAAGAAACAACAAAATGTATAGACTTGGCGATAAGGTAACGGTTATGGTCGCAAAAGCTGATAGGGAGCAAAGAACTATAGATTTTGTTTTTACACAAGAAAGCGGTGAGAAGACAGATGGAAATTAATAAGGTTGCATTGGTTGGTCTTGGAGCAATTGGGTGTATATATGCCAAAGGACTGATTAATGGCTGTAACGATTTTGCTGTTGTTGCAGGTGGAGCACGTGGAGAGCGTATAAAAACCAATGGTGTAAAAGTAAATGAAACATTGGTTTTACCTAAGGTTGTAAACCCAAAAATCGAAGATTGGAAGGCGGATTTAATTATTTTCACAGTTAAAAATTACCAGCTTGCTGAAGCCATTGAGGATGTAAGAAATTTGATTAACAATGAAACAATACTTCTTCCCTTATTAAACGGAGTTACTGCAACGGATGAGCTTAAAGCTGCTTACCCTAATAACATTGTGCTTTATGGTATAGCTTTGGGTATTGATGCAGTAAGAACCGATGACGGTATAACCAATTCCAGTGACGGTGTAATTCAATTTGGTAGTGCAAAAAATGTAACCATTTCTCCTGAGGTATCGGCCGTTAAAGATGTATTTGATAAATCCGGCATAGAAAGTGAAATTTGTGATGACATGCTTAGAACTATATGGCGCAAGTGGATGATTAATGTAAGCACAAATCAACTTTCTGCCATTATTGGTTGCGGATATGGTGGATTTTTGAATGTTTCTCAAATAAACGAGGCTATGCACCAAGTTATGTTAGAGGTTGTTTCACTTGCGCAGAAAAAGGGGATAAACCTAACAAAAGAGGATGCCTTTGAATATGACAAATTGTTACCTTCTTTTAATCCTGATGGAAAAACTTCTATGGCACAGGATGTTGAGGCAAAAAGGAAAACAGAGGTAGATTATTTTTCTGGCATTGCAATAAAATATGGCAAAGAGCTTGGCGTGGAAACACCTTGGAACAACATTATGAACCTTATTATAAAAGGAATAGAAGCAACCTATTGATTAAAGACATAAGGAGAGGAGAAATCTTCTCCTTTTTTGTAATAATATTTTAATACCATTTTAAAGTGATATGTGTTATAATAACTAAGCTTGGAGCATTACTAAAGAAACGTGAGGTGATAAATTTGGCTAAAGAAACATCTGTAAAATTAGTTGCGCAAAATAAAAAAGCATATCATGAATATTTTATAGAGGAAACGTTTCAAGCTGGTTTATCTCTCGTAGGTACTGAGGTGAAAAGTCTTAGGCAGGGCAAGTGTAGTCTTAAAGAAAGTTTTATTCGCATTGAAAATGGAGAGGCATTTATCTATAATATGCACATAAGCCCATACGAGCAGGGTAATATTTTTAATAAAGACCCATTACGCGTTAGGCGATTGCTTTTGCATAAAAGTGAGATAAACAAAATAAGAGGAGCGATACAGGCTACGGGTTACACCGTTGTTCCACTTAAGGTATATTTTCATAAAAGCCTAGTAAAAATTGATATTGGAATTGCAAAGGGAAAAAAGCTCTATGACAAACGCCAGACAATTGCTAAAAATGACCAAATGCGTGAGGCTGCAAAAGATTTTAAAATTCGTAACCTTACGATTTAATATTATTATTTCTGGTATTACAAACAAAAAAGAATATGTCGGTATTTATTTTCAAGGGGATGTAATGGTTTCGACGGGAGTCTTGAAAATAGGAATAGCCATCCGCAGGCCTGGTAACTGCGTCATCAAACCGGAAAATTTTAAAACAAACGACAAAGATTATTCTTTATTAGCAGCTTAATGCTGCTCGTTGGCCTCTAATCTCTCGCAGTTAGAGTAACCGGCGTCGACTTTGCGGGGAACTTTTTTACCAAAGCTTTGAGGTAAAAAAAGAAATATGAAGCTACCAAGGATCTCAGCCTGTTGTTGGGCGGCTATCTGAGGGAAATTCTAAAACAGCAACTGTGATGGGAGAAGTTTCTATGGATGGGTTTTCGGACAGGAGTTCGATTCTCCTCATCTCCATACCTAAAAAAGACTATATCAACTAGATATAGTCTTTTTTATTGCAATCCACAACTATATATTGTGTTCGTTTGGTTTAATGAGGGTACGTATTGAAGTTTGGTACATTTTTTGGTACATTTTTGATTAGACTTGTGATATAATTATTTCGTTGGTACATATAATTGGTTCATTTTTTAACTTGGTACATTTGGAAGGTGAAGATTATGGCAAGAAAAACGATTGAACGAAATATATCTTATGACGATGAACGAAAAAAATATTACGTTACCTTTAATTACGGAAGTGATGATGCAGGAAAGCAAATTGTAAAGAGAAAGTCCTTTGACAAAATAACTGAGGCCAGGCGTGCTCTAAAGGAATTTGAGGGCGATAAAATAAAGGGCAATGTTTCTGTACCTAGTGGGTACACGGTGAGCACATGGCTGGATTATTGGCTGGAAACAGTTGTTACACCAAACAGGGAGGCAACAACTGTATATTTCTATAAGCAAATTATTGAAAATCATTTAAAGCCTGAGCTTGGCAATGTAAATTTGCAAAACCTTAAGCCTACTCAACTTCAAAAATACTATGCAAAAAAGCTTAGTGAAAAAAGAGAAGACGACAGTTCTTTGTCACCCAATACCGTAAAAAAGCATCATAATTTAATGAAGACGGCACTAGGTGTGGCGGTGAAACAAGGAGTTTTGCTTAATAATCCTGCGGATAGAGTTGAACCACCTGTTACAATACAAAAGGAAGCCAATTTCTATACCCCTGAGCAAATGAAAAAGTTATTTGAACTGGTCAAGGGAGATCGGCTTGAAATTACAGTAAAGATTATAGGATATTTGGGTCTAAGGCGTGAGGAAGCGTGTGGTTTAAAATGGGATAGCGTTGATTTCCAAAACAGAAAAATTATAATACGAGAGGCAAGGACACAAGCAGGTAGCGTAATTGTGGATAAGGGAACAAAAAACAGAGCCTCTTCACGAACACCATACATGAATGACGAGCTTTTTGTATTACTTAAAAATGAAAAAGCAAGACAGGAAGAAAACAAAAAAGCTTTTGGTTTAGATTATAATCCAAGTAACTTTGTACTGGTGTGGGACGATGGACATCCATACAGACCTAACTATTTGTCTGTACTTTTTACAAAATTCGTTGGAACTACAGGCTTGCCACCTTTAACGCTGCATGGACTTCGCCATTCATTTGCAAGTACAGCCCATGCCATAGGGGTTTCAGTTTATGAAATTGGTAAGTCTATGGGGCATAGCACACCAGCAACAACCCTTAAGGTATATACACATTTGCAAGATAAGACTCATGAAGAGGCTATAAGAAAGGTTGAAGATATGTATAAGTCTGATGTAGATAAGGGGAAGCAGGATTAGCTGGTAGTTGATATAAGGTTACTCATTAGTGGTTTTGAATACTTTTAAGTCAATAAAAATAATAATTTTACTATTTTTATTGACTTAAAAGCAATAAATGGTATCATAATAGTAAAAGAGGTGATGTTATATGCGCAGAAGAATTGAAGATAAGTTACTTGAATGGAAACAGCGTGAAAAAAGAATGCCCCTGTTACTATACGGAGCTAGGCAGGTTGGAAAGACCTACATCCTAACGGAATTTGGAAGACAATATTTTGAAAATACAGTATATATAAATCTTGAGACTAATTTGGCGGTGGCATCCTACTTTACTGATGACATAAGTCCTGAAAGAATCATTCGTTTTCTTGAGGCTACCGTAAACCAAGAAATAGTGGCAGGTAAAACACTTATTATTTTTGACGAAATTCAAGCTTGCGAACGTGCCTTGACAGCACTGAAATATTTTTGTGAGTTGGCACCAGAGTATCATATTGCAGCAGCAGGAAGTCTGCTTGGCGTTGCAATACACAGAGAACAATATTCATTTCCAGTTGGCAAGGTGGAAAGTAATACCCTTTACCCTTTGAATTTTCAGGAGTTTTTGTGGGCGATGGGTGAAGAGCGCCTTGCTGATGAAATTCACCGTTGTTTTGTTGAAAATGAACCTATGCCAGATGCTTTGCATAAGAAAGCCATTGAAAATTACAGATACTATTTAATTGTAGGAGGAATGCCTGCAAGTGTACAGACTTTCGTTAATACAGGCAAATTGGTGCTGGTGCCAAATGTTCAAAATGAAATATTAAATAACTACGTTGCAGATATGGCGAAGTATGCATCACCATCAGAAACTGTGAAAATTCGTGGTTGTTTTAATTCAATACCAGCACAGTTGGCAAAGGAAAATAAAAAATTTCAGTATAAGGTGGTTCAAAAGGGCGGAAGTGCAACTCTTTTTGGCGAGTCAATTGAATGGCTTTCTCAAGCTGGCGTAGTGCTTAAATGCCAGAAAATTGAACAGGCTATGAACCCTATTTCTGTTTATGCAGATTTATCTTCATTTAAACTTTATATGGGTGATGTTGGGTTACTGGTTATGAAATCTGGTGTGCCACAGCAGACCATATTGACTGGTGAATCCAACCTATTTATGGGTTCAGTTACAGAAAACTACGTTGCGCAGGAACTGGTGTCTAATGGTCATATCCTGTTTTATTGGGCCAGTGAACATACAGCAGAGATTGACTTTGTTATGCAAAAAGAAAGAGATATAATAGGTATTGAGGTTAAGAAGGGGACGAAAGTAAGATCCAGAAGCCTTGGAGTTTTTGTAGAGAAGTATCAGCCAAGTTACTGTATACGTTTTTCAGAAAAAAATTTTGGTCTTGAAAATGGGGTTAAGAGCGTGCCACTTTATGCGGCATTTTGTGTGTAAAAAGAACCACTAAGCAAACGACAATCTGTCTTTTGCTTAGTGGTTTTTGCATAGTTATTTAGCTTGTATGTAATTTCAGGCTGGTGTCTGTTGATCATTACATATTGATTGCATGAATTCAATTATGTATACTTTGGGGATTTTAATAGCCTTTCCTACCTTAAAGTGCTTAATTTTATTATTACGTATTAGGTTGTAAGCACTGTTTCGACCAATGTTAAGCATTTCTTGTAGGTCAGATACTTCTACCACATCGGGGTAAGTGTTAAATAATTCGTTCATAATTTTCCTCCTCATAAATATAAAATTTATTAACATTATGGTTAAACACGGTATATATATTGATAATATATATTTTATTATCTGCAAAATTTCATTCTCGCATATAATCTTCCAAGCTTGGTAACTTATGTCGGGGTTTATCCCAAGCAAGGTTATGGTTAAATATTCCAAAATCAAGTTGTTCCTCCGTGGTTAAATTTGAGCGAAGAAATTTCATAGCGTCAAAATAGTTATGAAAACTTTTTTGAACATTGGGCTGTCCTTTAATAAGTGCGGATACAATGCTCCACTTTGTAAAAATACCAATTGTATGGGGTGTTACTACTGCGTAAAACTTTTTGATTTTAGCCATGGTTTATGCTCCTTTGTATTGATTTCTGCATTCTGGTTTATCAAGAACTAGTAAAACCTAAATGTAAAATTTTAATAAATTTACCTGTAATTAAGTTGATGCTAAAAAATAGTATTTTAGAAAATTTAACAATTAAAATTACTATGTTCATTCATAAAAGCTTCATAAGGACTTAATGAACCATCACCAGCAAATGAATTAAAACTCCCAAATTTTTCTACAGGAAAAACCAACATGCGTTTTTTCTTGAATTTTTTCGTCATTTTACCACTGCAATCCGTAGAGAGAACCCCAATAGAACATAGAGCTTTATCCAGTGATTTACTTGTTAAAGATGGATTCTTTAAAGACTCCTGTACTAATTTCAAGGCATATTGGGGATCAAGATACAAATGCTCTTTATGTACGCAGCAGCCTACTCTATTTATGTCATCTGGCTTAAAGGCATAAAATCCTTTTTGGTAATATGCTTTTACAATTACTTGAAACATTGCATCAGGGTCGTTGGCATTACGAAGCCTCATCATTTCTGAATCTTGCCTTGCCAAAATCCCATGTATTCTTCTTAGAAAAATATGTTCAGACTTTGTTATATCAAAATCGACTGTAGCACTCTCCATATAATCAAGAAAAATGTCGAGGGCTGTACTTAAAAAAAGTTCGGATTCTGCCAGACGGCTTGAAAGTCCAGTTTTACTAAAGTGGTTGTATTTAAAATTCTTTTTAATATAATCAACTATCTCTTTTTTGTTTTTTGCTACCCAACATAAAAAATTAAGTACGAAAGTACATAATGTTTCTGGATTTCTTTGAAATCTCGACAGCTTTTTATTATCAATAGGTCTGTCAAAGTTCAAAAGTACGCACCTTGCATTTGTAGAATAGGATTGCAATTTATACTCTGCGGTAGCAATATACAAACACTTCGTTGCAAGGGAGCTAGTTTGATTTGTAACTCGTTCTGAATGGTTGCCAGCAACTCGAATTCGCTCACTTAAGCGTTCTTCCCTATGACGCATGTCAGCTTTACACTCGCTGGGATGTAAATCATCCAAAATGAAACAACAATCTTTATATTTTTGAGTTTCTTTTTTTAGAGCAACCGCTGTTGATAATAAGTCCATAATTCCTGCACCAGATGAACCGTGCCTATTATATATGTTGCAAATTAATTGCGCCAATGTTGTTTTTTTTGTTTGTGACTTCCCTACACAATATGTAGTGAAGCATGGCGTATACCCAGCTTCTTCAAAAATTGAATACATTAGTGACGTAATTAATGTCATTCCAAGTCCCAATGAATTTCTATTTAACTTTAATAAATCTAAAAAGTAATAACAGGCTGTTGATTCATCAACTTTGGAATTGAATTTAAATTGAAGATTTTGAAGCTCTGGGCTGATATGAAATTTATTTTCATTTAGTAGTCCGGTAGCAGTAATAATTCTGTTGCCAGCTACATAAACCGATTCACCTTTATAGGTTGTCCAGCCTAGCTTATCAAAATATGGAACTGCCTGTAGATCCATGTTTTGAATTTGAACACGGATAATTTTATTAAAAATTGAGAAGGCTTTCGTCCTTGAAACAAAAATATTTGCCTTGATGTCAAAAGCCTCCCAATCAAAATGTGAAAGATGATTCAAATTTGAACAAATTGGTTTACTCATGGTACCGTCAGCATATTGTAAAACAAGCGTTACTTCGTATTCAGTTGAACCTTCCTTTTCATAGCAGCTCGTATTGGTAACACGTGGAAAGAAATTACAAAGTTTAAGTTCTTTGTTTTTTTCTTCGACATATAGTAAACCATCTCTAAAACCATTCCCCATCGTTTTTTCCTCCTAAGTTTATTTTTAAATATAGTTTAGCAGTAGCGTGGGAAGAATTCACGAAGTTAACCATACGATTTTTTTTGGATTTTCAAACAAGAGTTTACCACTTTAAATCGCTAAAAAATAAAGTGACAAGAGAAGGTTTAAATGAGTTGTATTGTGAAAATGAAAAGAATAAGTGAATGGCTATAAAAAATCCAGAACCAAATATCAGGCCCTGGATTGATGATTACATTTTGTTTTTATTATGTGTAATCATAAAATTATCTATCCTATATTATTCATGTACATAATAGATATTTAAGTTACGAAATACATTTAGCCTATTAAATTTAATAGTTTATTGATTTTGGGTGAGTTCCTTTTTTACCTACATATATTGGAGCTTAAATAAATTTGAATGAAGCGTAAGATGCCTTATTCTTTATCTTGGCCGTATTGGAATATGAAAAATCTTTTCTGGAGTAGTATTTTTAACTTCTCCATAGTATTTGGATATATTTGGGGATATAGGAGTTTCTTTAAGTGATTGAAATTCTGAAGGCCATTGTATATCAATAGTTTCAAAACTTTCTTCTAAAGCATAAAATAAGTTCTGATCAATCCGGTTTTGTATAATAGGATAATAATTGTTCAGTAGCTTAGAATAATTAGATAAAAATCTTTCATATAGCCTAGATCCTAAAAGCAAAAACTGGTTATTAAAGAAATAGTGAAATTCCTCAACTTCTATTTTTGTCTGATCTTCATCTAATATATTTTTCAAATACCACCCAAATAGTTCTTTTTGCCCTAAGTTACTATATTCATGTAAGATTGTATTCATGGTTTCTTGAATGAATTTTCCTCGCTCATCTTTTTTTAATTTTGCAAAATATATTTTTTTTTCAAATGCCATATCGAAAAAATTTAATTTTGTACATGCATTACAAATTCCTTCCATAAAATTTAGTGCTTCTGATTTAAGAAAAGGAGACTCTTCTAGAGCTGAAGAACCTTTTTCATCAGGAATTAAATATTGGGGAATCAGATTTTTATAAAATACTGTATTGAGGTCATAACTGAGTGATAGATTTTTAAATTTTGTAAATGGAGTTCTTTTTAGATTACTTATTAATAGCATAGTAAGTTTTGGATAAAAAGTAGTGATATATTTGTCTTTATTATCTTTTTTACCTAAATAAAAAATTCCTTCAAAAACATTATTAGAGAATAAAGTATCTATATTATCTTGAATGGTTCGGTCCGATTTCCCTCCATTTTCATCTTGAATATTTTGCTTGATATAAAAATTTTGCCATAATTGAATTTCTTGGAGTGGTAAGGTAGAATATCTTCTTTGAAATGAGGTATTAAGAAATACTTTCCGCATAAGTACACAATGCCAAAATTCACGCTGATCTTGCCAAGGGCAAAGGAGTAGTTCCTCATCTCGACTATGTATAATCCTACTTCTCAGCATATCGTCATAATCATCTGTTAACATTTCAAAGGCCATTTCCAATAATCGATAAGGAATTAATTCTTTTGAACAGTCATTGAGAAAATCCAACAAGTATTCTTTTCTAGGATGGTTGTGCAGAGCATTACTAACCCTTCGCATTCGTGGATTTTTAACTTTTAGTCGCTTTTGTGTTTTAAGGTTTATTTTATTTAGCCTCTGAATAGATTTATTATCAATTTTCATATTACCTCATCATCCTTCCCACAATTTTTTAGAAAACTGTGGGAAATTCCCACTTAGTCTCAAAAACATGTGGGAACCCTACAGTCTTTATAGAGCCATTACATTTATTTATATAGATTCTTCCTACGGTTTTACCTCATCTATTTTTAATTAGTTTACACTAACTTTGTTATGAAATGCAACAATTATTTCATTTTCATTATTATTTATTTTCTTCAATTTCTTTCTGTTTCTTCTAATATTAAATATCATTAACTCATCTTCATTATGGTTATTTTAAATTATTGTTGTTAAGTTGTATTTTTTTAATCGCAATTAACATTATAATAAAAAATGAAAGGAAGGTGCATTATGGCAAAATTGACACCAGAAGGATTTTCTATTCACACGATTGAATTAAAGAAAAAAATAACCTATTCAATGCTAAGAGACTTAAAAGCATTAGAGTATAAAAACAGCAAAGGAAACTATCGGTTTTATTATGATGAGGCTCATAGAATATACATAAGTGAAAGGTATAAGAATGCAGGTGTGCGTTTATATTTTCATGAAAATGGAGAAGATTCATCACCACATATTCGCTTGATTATTAATCCTAGAATATTAATTGGTGATCTTTCCTATACAGGAATTTTTGAAAAAACCAATGAAAACTGGATAAAACTATTTTTAAATTTGGACAATATACTAAACGAACTGGGTTCAGACTATTCCTTTGAATCTTTTACTGTATCAAGAATTGACTTATGCGTGAACCTTAAAGCAAATTTACGTGATATAAATACAACAATGCGGCTAATAAGAAAATGCCGTATTCCTGAAGTATATGAAAGAGTATACTTCTCATCTGAAGAGGACAATGCTAAAGAAATGAACAAAAATAGTTTCCATGTTAGGCGGGATTATGACGAGGTTTCTATTTATAACAAGAGCTTTCAAATGCAGCAGGAAGGTTTAGCAGATTATGGGGACGCTGATATACTGAGGTTTGAAGTACAGCTAAAGCGCAAGGCAATCGTAAGGTTTTTGCGGCAATATTACGGGTCACATTACATATCAAATAGAGAGATTTTAAACTTTTTTGCAGAAAGAAGCCGTGATATTATGGGCTACAGATTAAAGGATTTCTTTACAAAAGGATACCATCTGCAGTATTCACAAGCACAAAAAATTATTGACGGAAATACAATTTTCACAAGTAAAACAAGGCAGCGAATGAAACAACTTATTTACTATAGCAGTCAATGCAAAAACTTAAATATTGCAATAAAATATTTGGAAGATGAGTATTCCTTAAACAAAAAACAAATTGAGCAGTTATTGAAGAATTTTGAAAAAATCAATTTGAGCCCCATTACATTAAAAAATAATAGCTTTGTTTTAAACCAACCAGGGGTTTTAGATATGTTGGGACTAAGCTTTTACCATGGAAATGAAGCTGATTAAAATAAGAAACGATTGTTTTAATCAATAACCTCTTCATTCATGGAGTAAAGGAATGAATTGGTATCTATGAGATTCATGCCCTTAGAAATACAGTAAATTATGAGGCTATCACGCCTATCTCTTGGGTAAAGTTCACGGTTGCCAGTTCTTTTTAAAAAGGTCTGTGTTTCTTCAAAATTAAGCTCCAAGCCGAAAGACAAAGCAATAAATTTATCTCGCGAAGGAATTTTTTCTCCACGAAAAATTTCATAACCATAGGTTCTATTTAGGTTTGCTAGTTTAATTACATCGGATTTTGTTTTATGTTTTAAATTCAGGAAATATAGCAGGTGTTCTAAAAAATTGCAGGTCAAAAATTCATTTTTATTTGTACTTAGAAAATCTTCTATTTTTTCTGATTTAATAAGGCAATTTGTAAGTTCTTTTGTTGTTTTTGCTGACATAATTATCCCCCGTTGAGTTTTCTTTATAAAGATGATATCATAAAACTATTGGAAAAAATAGGGGATGGTTTATATTAGCCAGGTGGCAGAGGAATATTTTAGAGATACATATCAATTTTTACATACAATAAAGCAGAGTGAAAAATCAGATATTTATTTGGTTCTTCATATAGAGGAAAATAAAAAGTACATACTTAAAAAAGTATCCAACGGAATTGAGATATATTCTAAGCTTAAACTAATGAACTTACGATATATTCCAATGGTTTATGATGTCATCGAAAATGATTTCGGGGCATGGGTAATTGAAGAATACATTGAAGGCATTTCTTTGGAGGAGCTGCTAACAGATGTTGGTAAATTATCAGCAAAGGAAACAAAGGCATATATCATTCAGCTATGCAGTGCATTAAACGAATTGCATCAACAGGGGATTGTTCATAGAGATATTAAACCATCTAATATTCTAATTATGGATAATGAATCTATAAAGCTGATTGATTTTGATGCAGCCAGATTTGTAAAAGAAAATGCCCAGAAAGATACAAAATATCTTGGTACAGAGGGATATGCTGCTCCAGAACAATATGGATTTGGGCAAACAGACTTTAGAACGGACATCTACGCCTTGGGTGTTACCATGAAAGAAATGCTGGGCGAGGGTACTAAAAATGGGTATTTAGACAAGATTATTGGAAAATGTATCAGGAAAGATCCAGAAGATAGATTTTCATCGGTAAATCAAGTTAAAAATGCCTTACAACGAAAAGGATTGAAAACTCAATTGATTTTTGCAGGGCTTAGTGTTTTTATTCTCTTGGGTATTAGCTTTATTTTTCATAATGCGTATCAAACGGAAGAGGTGGTTCAGCAAGAAACGCTTCCATTGACTGATTTGAATAACAAACAGCCTTTAACTGATGGTGTTGGTGTATTATTAACGGACGAAGATATGATTAAACTATATAGCGACGCTATGGCAAAGAGAAATGAACTTTATTTATGGCGGGACAGGGCAGATACGCCAACGATGATATATGGTGAAGAATATTATGTTCTTTCAGAAAAATATAATTCATGGGACAAAATTAAAACATTCTTTTCGGACACATGGAGCAAAATGGCCATTGAAGGCATTATAAGTGACTTATCTAACAGTGGTTTGGTGGAAAAGGATGGGTTACTGTATACGCTGGATGCAGATGGAGGATGTATTCTTCAATACGAAAATGCAGAAATTCTAAAAAGAACAAATAATGGAGCAAATGTAGAGGTTGTTTTTTCTGTACCAGGAGGGGACTATACACCTACGAGGGTTAAGGTGGAAGCGGTTCATGAAGACGATGGTTGGAAAATAGAAAGCTACGAAGATGTACTAGATTATGCAGTAGAAGACAAAGATTCGTATTATGACGGATATTCCTATTATAATTCAACTTATCAAGTAGGGTTTTATTATCCTCTTCGTTTTTTTGACTATAAGTACGAGCAAGAAAATGGAATTGAGCTTTCCTCTTTAGACGGTAACAGTATGAGCTTTTTTATTGAGAACAAGGGAGAGGAACGAAGCTTGGAGAAGTATTACTTGGAGTACAAAAAAGAAAATATGTTGGTTGATGAGAAGGATGATAATTTATTTCTAATATCATACATTGAAGACGGTTTATGGAATTTAGTTTCGGTTTCAGAATATGGTGAAGGGTTTTTGGTGTTAAAAATGGGAGCTAAGGAAGACTATTTGAAGACCTACTATCCATATTTTCAGGAAATTTTGAACAGTATGCATGAAGGGGAAGGAAAGGTGTTAATTGAAGCAGGGAAAGGAGACTTTTTTGACACTAAAAGCATTTCTGAATATGTGGCACTGCAAGACTTTAATATTACAATTTATTATTCCACAATTAACTCAGATGAGTACTACGGGTTAAGTTATGAAGAAGATGGAAGGTATTTTATTTACAATGACGGGGAGAAAATGGAGGGTTTTGCAGGAGAGAGGTATTCTGTTGAAGCTGAAGGTTTTCCTTTTAAATGGAAATACCCTATGGATAATGCTTATAATAAAGAATATTTTAATGGAAAATACGGAGAAATTCCAATATATTAAATTTTAAAACACCCTATTGTAAGCTGTCAGCTTACCAAAATTTATAAAAAACTACCTATAATTTTAAAATGTAGGTAGTTTTATTTTTTTAATAATAAATTCTGGAGGGTGAATTATGAAGAGGTTTTCGTTTATTTTAGGTATTATTTGTTTTATGTTTAGTTTTAATCTATCGGTATCAGCCCAAACTATAACTTCGGGGCAAGTGGCTGCTTTTTCTGATGTTCCAACTGACCATTGGGCTTGGCAGGAAATACAATACTCTGTTTCCCAGAACATAGTATCTGGGAATGGAGATGGTACTTTTTCACCAAATGCAGGGGTTACTAGAGAGCAGTTTTGCAGAATGTTGACAAGTACTTTTAGTGCCTCACTATCTAATACAGGGGGGCAAAGCTTTAGTGATGTTCCAGCAGAAAAATGGTCTTACCCATATATTGAAGCCAGCAGAGAATTTTTAACTGGCTACTCCAATCCATTTGGAGGGCTTCCTCTTTTTAAGCCAGAAGATTACGCAACAAGAGAGGATATTGCGGTTGCATTGGTACGTATGATGGGATTAACAGATAAGGATGTAATGGATACAGGTTATGTACAAAATCATTTCAGCGACTACACGGATATTTCTCCTCAGTTAATAAATTATATGAATCTGGCTTGTGAAAGAGGGCTTATCAGCGGATATCTAGATGGCTCACTTCGCCCTGTAAAGGGAATGACTCGAGCAGAAACTGTTGTTCTTTTAAATAGGGCAACTAAACAGGCCGTTACCAATATCAATGATGAAATTTCCTTGTCTGCTACTACGGTATACAATAGTACAGGTGAAGGGGCAACGGTATATATTAAGGCAGAGGAAGGCACTACCGTAACAGTTGATGGGGAAACTATTCGCATGGAAAATAACGGCAGTGGGGAATATGAAGGTACATATCTATACAATTTTCAGGGAGAAGAAGAAAAACGCTGTGTCATAAAGGGGACGAAGGCTGGAAAAACAAAAACCATTGAGGTTACTTTAGCCTACAAAGTTTCAATACCACGGCTTAATATTATTCAGTTTCCAACTAGTGCCAAAACAAAGCAAATTACCATAAGCGGTACATTAACAGATGCTCGATATGAAAAATATTTAACCATTAATGGGGAAAATATTCGCGTGGATTATGATGGCAAATGGGAAAAAACCGTAACGTTGGAGGAGGGAGAAAATAAATTCATATTTATAGCAACCAACGAGGCAGGAAAAACCGTTACAATTGAAAAAACAACAGTATTTAATGCAGGTGGACCACAGTTGACTATTTTAAGATGCCCAACCACAGCAACAACAAAACAGGTTACCATCAATGGAACATTGAAAGACAGTAACTATGATGTATTGCTTACAATAAATGGTGAAAATGTTCGGGTGGATTACGAAGGCAAATGGGAAAAAACTGTGGCACTGCAAGAAGGAGAAAATGAGTATGTATTTACGGCCACCAATACAGTAGGGAAGACCGTAAACGATAAAAGAATCGTTGTGTTTAACGTAGGAGGCCCGAAGCTGGTTATTGTAGGTTGCCCAAAGGAATCCACCAAAAAGCAAGCCACAATGACTGGTACGTTAAAAGACAGTAATTATGATGTACTACTTACAATAAATGGTGAAAATGTTCGCGTGGATTACGAAGGAAAATGGGAAAAAACAGTTACTCTTTTGGATGGAGAAAATACGTATACCTTTGTTGCAACCAATACGGCAGGGAAAACGGCAACAGAGGAAAGAACGATAAAATTTTCTGCAGGAAGCCCTGAAATAAGCTTTACAAATTGCCCAGAAGTTACTCAGCAGAAATATTTAGCTATTCAAGGTAATGTTGGCGGTTTTACAGATGGAGTAAAGTTATATTTAAATGACCAGCAGGTTTCATTAAAATACGATAACAGTTTTTCGGTAACGACGGCATTGGAAGATGGAGAAAATGCTTTAGCCTTTAGAGCTGTAAACAGTTATGGAAAAGAAACCTACATTATTAAAACAGTGACCTACATTTCAGAAATGAAAGCTC
This sequence comes from Lachnospiraceae bacterium, assembly GCA_034933685.1. GTDB lineage: Bacteria > Bacillota > Clostridia > Lachnospirales > Anaerotignaceae > UBA8514. The sequence goes on from JAYFNB010000013.1 coordinate 93,302, forward strand.
CTGAACTTGAAGTAGATGACATACCCTCTGCAACAAATGAAGATACTGTTGAGATTTCAGGCAGTGTTTATGATGCTTTAGATTCGTATGCGGTGGTTTATGTAAACGATAATAAAGTTTCAAGCGGAAATGGAAGCTTTTCCGAGATTATTTCTTTAAAAGAAGGCGTTAATAATATTAATGTAAAGATAACAAATTCTTACGGAAAGACCACAACAGTTTTAAAAAGCATTACATATCAAGCTCCGCCAACAGAAGAAGTCCAACCTGAATCAGAACCTGAAACGCAATCAGAACCACAACCAAGGGCAGAAGAAACTACGATGTAAGTATATAGGTTACCGAAAGGATGATATTTATTAACGAAGAAACAGATATTTTAGATAAGGTACATGAAAAGGGTTTTAGGACAGAAAAAACAAAGAAATTTATAAAAATATCTATAATCAGTTTTTTGATGATATTTCTTGCCGCAGGAGGCTATTTTACTTATGCGCAGTACGAGAAGGAAAAAATATATTTGCAGGCAACTGATTTACTGAATAAAGGAAGTTACCTAGAGGCGGAAAAAATTTTTTCGTCTTTAGATGGCTACAAAAATGCAAAGGAAAAAGCTGAAAAATGTACTTTTGAATACGGAATATTTCTTTTGAATAGTGGAGCATATGAAGAAGCAAAGGTGCAATTTAATAAAGTTTTTCAACAGCCAGAAGCGGCAGAGGAAATCATGGAATGTGATTATCAGATTGCGTTAGAATATTTTGCGGCAAAGGACTATAAAAATGCTAAAGAAATATTTGCAAGTTTGGGTTCCTATAGGGATTCGCCAGCAAAATTTATAGAAATTAAAAAGATTATAAAATATAGTAACTATAGGCATAGTGATTGCGACATGGATGGGATTGAAGAGTTAGTAAAGCAGCAATTTTACAGGGATTGGTATTGTTATGGGGGTGATGAAAATATCAAAATAGACGAATTTACAATAAACGGCAAGGAGTATGGTGTAGAGTCGTTATTGACTAGCGATAGCTTGTGCAGATTGGGATATTACTTTTTAGGGGAAGAAGAAAAAACTATTTATCTTATTACTAATTATATGGAAGAGTTCAGCAGATTTGCCAATGAAGATATATACTCAATAGAATATGAAGATATGAGTGCACCAGAAGATGTCGGCTTGGATTATATATTCTATTCTCAACCCAAAGAAGACATAGGCTATTACATAGAACAAGTGGAATTAACCAGACAACAGTACTCTGACGATATTGTAATACAAAAAACCTTTGAAGCGTTTGAAAATCGTGTTTCTAAAGAGGCATATGAAAAAAGCCCTGGGCATACGGTGTTAGCTTATGCATTTTTTAATGCAGATTATGCTGACGCAAGCGTCACGTATGATTCTTATAGTAAAACTTACATGTGCTATATGACGGGTATTTTTACTGAAAACAGCTTTGATGTTTTTGGAGGTAGTAAAAGTGAATATTATGTACAGGCAGAATTTATTGATACTGGAAGTGCTTTGCAAATGGTAGATATTTTTATTAATTAATTTGAGAAAGAAAATTTTTTCTGGTATACTTTAACAAATACTGCGAGGTGAAAGCGTATGAACGATAAAGTGACAAAATGTAAATTCCCATACACCAAAGGTCAAGAGCCTGATTTTTGTAATCCATCAAGCTTTGAATCTTATCGTTATGCAATTGGAAAGAAAGGGAAGAACATGCTTTTTACTGTTTGCATGAATCCCTCTGCAGCAAGCGATGAAATAAGCGATAAAACTGTAAATAGAATTATTAATGCAAGCATACAGCTTGGTTATGATGGTTAGGTGGTATTGAATACCTATCCAGAACGGGCAACAAATTCAGCTGATTTGGATGAATACAATAAAGATTTAGCAGATATGAACCTTGCAGTAATTAGAGAATATATTGCTGAAAATGAAATTAAGGAAGTTTGGGGTGCATGGGGTAACTTAAACCGAAAAGCACTGAAAGAAGGCAGAAATTCTATTTTGGCTTTATTCAAGGAACTAGATGTAAAAGTATTTCATTTTGCAGAGCCTACAAAAAATGGTGAACCTAGACATCCTACACCAAGAGGTAAACAATTAGAAACTACTGCAGAAAGTAAGCGTTATTATGAGTTCTAAGAGAAACAGTATTTAGTTACTAATGTATTAAAATAAAAGTGAAACAATGTACCTTCTGCAGGGATAATTATTATCATCAGAAGGTATTTTTTTTGCCTTGATTGACGAGATATTGTTGAGCTTTACTTTAAACTAAAAACAGAGCATTTTATTTAGGTGTGGTGGTGAGTAGAGCAGGATTAAGAATAATTTTACTGGTGAATAGGTCTTCAAATTTAAGTGTATGCCACATGTAAAGGGATAAGTTGGTACATATACTTCTGGGAAATCAAAAAACTAGCAATCAAAGACTTTTAACCTGAATTTTTTATATAGATAAATACTGTAAAAAATTAAATATTGTGGTAATATTAATAACAGTATGATATTGAGGAGAGGTGTTTTATAATGGTAAGACACATTAGTAAATTGAACGTCAAAGCATTTAGAGGCATAAAAAATCTTTGCTTAGACGATTTAAGTTTAATAAATATTCTTGTAGGTTCAAACAACTGCGGGAAAACTAGTTTACTTGAAGCAATTAAAATAATGGAAAACCCCGAAGATTTGGGTAGTATACTGCGGGTTGCCAGTGGACGTCGCACAATGAATAATGATAATTTTTTAAGAGTTGCAAATTCCATTTTTCAGGATACAGGCGAGGAATTTTGTATAGATATACAAGCGGATATTAATAACGTTAATTTCGAGCTGAGAGTAGTGGCAGAAAACAAGAGCATACTGAATATTGGTACTGGTGAAGATGATGGCACAGACGTAATTGAAAGCAATAACAGGGGTCTTGAAGGTAGATTATTAGTACTGGAAAATGGGAAAAAAATTAATAAAAAGAATACATTTTCTATATATAACTATTCAACAGTGAAAATAGACGAAAGTAAGAAGAATTTTAAAAGTATTTACGTTCATTCAAACGTAAACTATTATACTAGTTGTGTTAAGTTTATCAAAGATAATATTGTTAATAATACGTTCAAAAAGGATACTTTAATACAAATGATCAGAATTTTTGATACTAGCATTAATGATATAAGTATTATAGATTCTGAAATATATCTACATGATAATGAAAATAATTCTAAACCCCTATTTTCTTATGGCAATGGCACTCAAAAGGCGGTTTTATTAGCGGCTGTAATGGCACAGTGTGAGGATGGGGTTATGCTAATAGATGAAATTGATAATGCAATTCACAAAACAGCTTTGAAGGATATATTTCAAAATTTTATTAGTGCTTGTAAAGAGATGAATATCCAAACATTTATTACAACCCATAGTATAGAGGCACTCGATATAATGTTAGAAGTAAACGAGAACATGAGCAGTGATAGTATTCGGGTTATTACATTGAAGAAAGATGTTCAGAATACAGTAGCAAGAGTTCTTACAGGTGCAGAGGCAATAAATGTAAGAGATGAATATAATTTGGAGTTGAGATAATGGATAAAAGCATAATAATATGTGAAGGGAAAACGGATACAATTTTGCTTAGCTATTATCTTGAAGCTGTTAGAGGTTGGCAAAGCATATACACGTTAAAGAAGGATGAAAGAAAATTATATGAAAAGAGTATAAAAAATGGATCTGATTTCAAGGTTAAAGATGCTAATACACAAGAAATAAACTGGTATGTAAGAGAACAAGAATTGTTATGTATCAGGGCGGCAGGTAGTATAGATATTATACCTGATGTGTTTAAGGAAATAATAGAATTTAATGGGCTAGGTGATGCTGAATATTTTAAGAAAATTGCAGTTATTGCAGATAGGGATGAAGGCTCATCAGAAACAAAATTGATAAGTAACTTATCAGAAGAAATAAATTGCATTTTAGAGCATAATATCTGGAAAAATATAGATGGGTTTAAAGATAAGTTTGGACTAGGAATAAAATTCAGTGTTTTTACTTTACTATTGCCATTAGAAGAAGAGGGTGCATTGGAAAAATTTTTATTGAATGCACTGTCTGACATAGATATAACTGATAGAAAAGTCATATCTCAAAGCAATACGTTTATTGATAATCTTGATTGTTGTATAGAAGAAACAGGCGAAAAAAAGTATTTACAAGGTAGAGGGGATATTTTGAAAGCAAAATTTGCTACTTTTTTTGCTATTTCAACCCCTCGTAGAACTTTTGACAGTGGAGACAAAATAATAAGGTCAGTTAGATGGGAACAATTTTCATATGTAAATGAAAGTTTTAAAAAGCTAGCTGAAGGACTATAAATACATAGGTTATTAGTTTGAGACCGCTGTTATTGAGCGATATCATCGAAGTGGCAAGAAGGACAAGGGACTTGATAGTGTTGTAGACTATTTAAAATTTTACCGTTTTTGATTGGAGTAAGATATAGAGTGGTCTTCTATTCTCAAAAGTTGAGCAGGGCAAATGACGTGAAAAAATGGGTGGTTGATAATTCAAATCCCTCCTTCTCCGTTGTATTAAAGCCCCGAAAACATTAGGTTTTCGGAGCTTTTTTCTGTTCAAAAATAGGGTTTGACCCTTAAAAATACCCTTTACAGATTGTAAAGGGTATTTTTTGATAATAAATAGAAGTAAGTGAGGCTTTTAATTTGCTTGTTATCCTTATTTATTAAATACAGGAAGACGGGAAGAAAAATAGCTTTTATTACAAATAATTTAGGATTGCAAAAGAGGCTTTAGCTTAGAAGTTTTAAGTTGTCAGTTCAGACATCAACTTTAAAGTTATAAAGTTGAGTCTTGTTCTAAATTTAAGTATAATACCACACCGCTACTCTGTTAAATTGATAGATGAGATAAAATCACAACAAATTGTGATTTTTTTTAGTATTTTAATTTAAATTCTTGTTAAGTTAAATGGAATGTACTATAATATATTTAATTTAAAGTATTAATCTATCACGATGAATGAGGGATGAAAATGAATATTAGCTATAAAAAACTGTGGATTAAGTTAATTGAAAAAGATATAAAGAAAAGTGATCTTCGAAAGTTAACGGGGCTTTCAGCAGGAACCATTACTAGGCTAAATAAAAACGAGCCGGTTTCTATTACTGTCTTACTATCTATTTGTGAAATTTTAAACTGCGATATTGGTGACATTTGTTCAGCGGTAACAGATATAGAGTGTACTACAAAAGAGGCTAAATAAAATTGAAAATTTAATTAAGTATGGAGGAAGATATATGGAGAAATACAGCTCTGGATTAGTATCAGAATCCTTTTGGTTTATTGAATGTAAAAAAATTATCAAGCTAAAATATAATGGTTATTCTTGGGATGAGATAAAAGCAATGTGTTTAGAAGAAAATTTGCTGGGCATATCCAAGGAGTATCGGGCCAAAAGAATATTTGGATATTTAAAAAATAGAATTAGTACGCTAGATGAAAAGATAATGAAAATTTTTTTAGATGGTGATTTGTCAACACAAAAAATTATAATTCTTATTGCAGTCGCAAAGCAAAATAGCTTGTTTTATGAATTTTTATATCAAGTATATCGTGAAAAAGTAATTATCGGGGTGTGTGAACTTAACGACATTGATATTAATATATTCTTCAAAAATAAGCAAGATCAGAGTGAAGATGTTGCTAGCTGGACAGATACTACACTGAAAAGACTTAGGAGCACTTATATGAATTTTATGGTCGATGCGGGGCTTCTAACTATAAATGGTAAAAAGAAAGAGCTTACACCTCCGGTTATGGATATTACATTAGAGCATTATTTTAAATATAATGGAGAAATACAATTAATCAAGGCAATTACGGGGGTGAACTAAATGCATGATTTAGAAAGCAGGCTTAACAAGTTAGAGGATAAGATTAAACTTCCAAATTTTCGAGAAAATAAAGGTCTTGGAAATGAGGTTGGGTATTATGTATTTGACTATCCTGCTGAGCAGGAGATGGTGGTTCGGGAGCGAGTTCAATATCTTATTTCAAAATATAAGAACAGTGATGTCAAATTGGTTGTTTTTGATTTGTACGATACAATTATTGATTTGCTAGAACAAGAAGGATTTCTTGACCTTTGTATAGAGTTTGAAAAAACCAAAGGATTACTGGAGATAACTAAAGCAATTAACGAAATGCTACGCATGGAAGAAGATAATCACAGCAACGAACTCTTATCTCATATAAAAGACAATACCCCAAAAGATACTATTGTCTTTTTGACTGGAATTGGAAAGTGTTATCCTATTTTGCGTTCCCATAAAATACTAAACAATATGCATCAGTTTATAGACAATGTGCCAGTTGTAATGTTCTTTCCAGGAAAGTATGATGGTCAGTCATTGATGTTATTTGGCGAAACCAAAGATGATAATTATTATAGAGCTTTTAGGCTTGTAGATTGAGGGGGATAAATTGTGATTATTAAAAATATGTTTTCTAAGCCAATCGACAGAGATATTAAAGGTGTTATTAAGGTTGGTCAGGGTGATGACGAGAATGTAAAGCAAGAACTTGAAGAATATGTTGTAACAAGGGAGTTGCAAAAACATTTTGCAGACTTTTTTGCCAGCTATAAAAAAGGAATTGTAGGAAATACTGATAAAATGGGTGTATGGATTTCTGGCTTCTTTGGGAGTGGTAAGTCTCACTTCTTAAAGATTTTATCCTATCTTCTTGAAAATCGTATGGTTGATGGAAAACCAGCAATTGATTACTTCGTAGAAGATAAAAAAATTAAGGACCAAATGGTTCTTGGTGATATGAAACTCGCTGCCAATATACCTGCTGATGTTATCCTTTTTAACATTGACTCTAAGAGCGGAATGGCAGATACGCAAAACAACAAAGAAGCTATACTTTCTGTTTTCCTAAAAGTGTTTAATCAGCAATTAGGCTTTTATGGGGCAAACCCTCATCTTGCTGATTTAGAAAGAACTCTTACCGAAGAAGGCAAGTATGAGGATTTCAAAAATGCCTTTTTAGAGCTTCGTGGGAAAGAATGGGTAGAATCTCGCCATCAATTTAGATTTATACAAGACTATGTTTGTAAAGCATTGGTTCAAATAAATTATATGAGCATGGAAGCAGCAAAAAACACTTGCGAGAGCTTTACTAATCCCTACAACATGGACATTAGTACCTTTGCAAAAATGGTAAGAGACTACATCAAGAAAAAAGGCAATAATCATCATGTTATCTTTTTGGTTGATGAAATTGGGCAGTACATAGGTGAAAAAACTGACCTCATGTTGAATCTGCAAACTGTTGCCGAGGATTTAGGTACAGAGTGTAAAGGTAAAGCATGGATAATTGTAACAAGTCAGCAGGACATTGACAGCATTACAAAAACCAGAGGCAATGACTTTTCTAAAATTCAAGGTCGCTTTGACACAAGACTCTCTCTCTCTTCTGCCAATGTAGATGAGGTTATTCGTAAAAGAATTCTTGAAAAAACAGAAACAGGTAATCAGACATTATCACTTCTTTATGACGATAAAGAAACTATTATAAAAAATCTGATTATCTTTAATGACGGTATCGAAAAAAAGTTGTATTCGGATAGATTAAATTTCTCTGATGTTTATCCATTTATTCCATATCAATTCAATTTGCTTGGCGATGTATTGACCTCAATTAGAACCCACGGTGCCAGTGGTAAGCATTTGGCTGAAGGTGAGCGTTCTATGCTTGCCTTGTTTAAAGAGTCTGCAATGAAGGTTATGGCGAAAAATGAAGGGGCACTTGTGCCTTTCAATATGTTTTATGACGCACTTGAACAGTTCCTGGACCATAGCCATAAAGGGGTTATCATTAGAGCATATGATAACGAATATTTAAATCCCAATAAGCTAGATGATTGTTTTGAGGTCAATGTTCTAAAGACATTATTTATGATTAAGTATGTAAAAGAGATAACTCCTAATCTTGAGAATATCACTAGTCTTATGGTTTCTGATATTGATGACGACCGTATTGCCCTAAAGAATAAAGTTGAAGAAGCCCTAAAGCGTTTGTGCCGTCAAACACTTGTGCAAAAAAATGGTGAAGTTTATGTATTCCTTACTGATGAAGAACAAGAAATCAATCGTGAGATAGAAACTCAAAGCGTTGAATCTTCTGAGTTAACGGGCAAAATATCGGAACTGATTTTTGATGGTCTTTATGATGAAAAGAAATATAGATACCCTGCCTTCAGCGGCAGATACACTTTTGGGTTTAACCAGATTGTGGATGATAGACCATATAAGGCAAACCAAAGCTATGATATTTCCCTTAAAATATTAACACCAAACTTTACAGATGCTAAGATGGACGAAACTACTCTTAGAATGATGAGTGGTCAGAGCAAGTGTGTTATTGTAGCACTGCCTGATGATAAGACATTTGTTGATGAAATTCGATCAGCACTGAAGATTGAGAAATATTTACGTCAGAACTCTACTAATGTAGTTAGCAAGTATGAGCAAATTAAGGAAGCAAAAAGAGTAGAAATGCGTGAAAGAAGCGCAAATGCAAGAATTTTTCTAGAAGAGGCAATGAAGCAAGCAGCTATCTATGTGAATGGCGATAAGGTGCAGATTGCTGCCAAAGATATTTCTTCTCGTATCAATGATGCACTAGGTAAATTGGTAAGCACAGTATTCCATAAGTTGTCCTATATAGATACGGCGATGAACGAAGCGCATATACGAGCAGTACTTAAAGGTGTTAATAATGCTCAACTATCTCTTGATGGACAAACACAAACACCTAATAGACTTGCCTTAAATGACATGCTTGATTTTGTTAGCATGAATACTCAAAGACACACTAAAACATCACTAAAATCCATCATGGAACGCTTTACAAAAGCTCCTTATGGGTTTATTGAGGATGATGTAGCGTGGCTTGTTGCAACGCTGTTTAAAAATGGTGATTTGGCTTTCTTTGTAAATAATGATGTAGTTACTTTACTTAATAAAAGTGAAGATGAAGTGTATCGTTATCTAAGCAGAAAAGAATTTTTAGAGAAACTTCTAACTGAAAAACGAGAAAAAGCCAACGATAAGCAAAAGAAAGCTGTTCGTGGCGTAATGAAAGAACTTTTTAACATCACACCAATGAGCGAAGAAGATGATGCAATCTTAAAAAGCTTTATGCAGTACGCAGATAGTCTGAAAAATGACCTAGAAAAATTGGAAATACATTATAAGAACGAAGGCAGTTTCCCAGGAAAGCAAATTGTAAAAAATGGCAAAGCATTGATGATGGATTTGCTTGCAATCAAGTATTCCTCAGAGTTTTTCAAGACTGTAACTAATAAGTTAGATATAATACAGGAATTTGCTGAGGACTATGCTCCAATTAAAGCGTTCTTTAATGGCGACCAGATTGAAATTTGGAAACGTAGTATAAAGCTGATGAAGATTTATGATGATAGCAAAACGTTTATTGTAAACAGCGAAATTGAAAGTACCGTTGCTGAGATAAAATCCATTATGGTAAAGGCAAACCCATATAGCGAAATCAGAAAAATACCTGACCTGCTTGAGCGTTATACAACCCTGTACAACGATATGCTCACCCAAATGGAAGAACCTATTACCACAGCCATTGAAGAAGCAAGAATGCGTGTTATGCAGGAGCTTGACGGCAAGGAATGCCGTGCAATTTTAATTAGAAAAATTGATGAACGTTTTGCAGAAGTAAAAACAAAAGCAGAAACTTGTAATAATGTGGCTACTTTACAAAATATTAAAGTAGAGGCAGATGCATTAAAGGTACGCTTGCTTAATGAGATTGCTGCAGAAGAAGCCAAAATTATTGCGACTAAAAAACCCGTCACACCACCACAGATTACATCGAGTGGAGAAAAGGTAATTACTACTCCGCCAATACCCAAAGCAAAAATACAAAAAACCATTAGTATAAAATCTATTAACGTTGAGCCGACATGGAGAATTGAAACAGAGGAAGATGTGGACCGCTATGTTGAGACCTTAAAGAAAAAACTTAAGCAGAATGTTAAAGAAGATACAATTCTTAACATTGAGTTTTAGGAGGGTAATGTGGACTGGAATAGCATCATAACCGATGTAGTATCTGGAACGCTTTTGCTTGTTTTCGGTGGAATTGGTGGTTGGATTGCAGGAATAAGCAAGGGTAAAAAGAAATCAGAATTAGCAATAGAAAGAAAAAATGAAATATACCAACCGATTATAGATGAGTTGATAGATTATACCAACTTTAACTGGGATATTATGACTGAGATAAAAGCTCCCAAATTATTTGAAATTGTAAGCAATTGCTACAAGTATGGGTTAAGTGAAGAATTACTGAAAAAATGTGAGTCACTTAATAATTCTATAAAAGTTTATTCCAATATAAATATAATATCAGTCTCTCACAATATTATTGTAAAAATATTCAAAGAAGCATATGAAGAAATTTATGGGAGCATTATCGAGGGAGTATGCTATCACTCAGACAGAGATGGTAATGAATGGAATGAGGAAGTAATTGCAGCACCTGTAGAATACTTGGAGCAATTTGATTGTCCCGAACAAATCAGAAATTTATTGATTAATGAGGGAATGTATAGTGATCAAGTCTGTATTGATTATGAAAACTCATTATATGAGCCAATTTATAAACAATTAAAAGATATTTATGCTTCATTTTTATACATACACATAAATGGTGAACAATATAAGCTTCCTGAGTGCAAGATTAAATTAAGAATGTTACCAGAAGAACATATGGCATATTATTATGATTTTTTTGAAAGATTTAATCAAAATGAAGATATTCAGAAGAAATATAAAATAAGAGAAGACATAATATATTCTTCTCAGGGTATCGTACAGGACTTGAAAGATATAGTAGAAAGGATCGTAAAGATTTACGAAGTTGAGCAAATATAGGAGGTACATCATGAACAAAGCAGCCATTAAAAACTTTGCTGTATGGGCAAGGCGAAAGCTCATTAGTGAAATTACTTATAAAGCAGGGCTTATAGGCATTAGTGAAGAGGGCAAATTGTCACCACTTCCAATTTCCACAGATAATATAGAGTTTTACGACATCGGTACTGGGAAACCTACCGAGTTATCAGGAATTGAAGTAAAACAAAGGCAGGCTTTAGTGAAAAAAATTGAAGAAAAGGAAAGCACCTCTGACTACAAAACTGCATTTCAGTTTGTGGTAGAAGAAGTTGCCTACACTTGGTTTAACCGCCTAGTGGCAATCCGTTTTATGGAGGTTAATGACTATCTACTCTCTCACGTGCGTGTGCTTTCCAGTGAAATGAGTGGCAAGGCAGAGCCTGACATGGTAACTACGCCATTTGAAACCGATATGGAGTTTAGCTCTTATGAAACCGATAGGATTGTACAGTTAAAAGATGAAAACAAGCTGGACGAGTTGTTTCGTATGCTGTTTATTAAGCAGTGTAATAAGCTAAATGAAGTATTGCCAGAGCTGTTTGAAAAAACAAACGACTACACAGAGTTTTTGCTTAATATCTCATTTACCGACAATGACGGTATTGTGAGCCACCTTGTAAATGACATTGCGGAAGATGATTTCAAAGAGGCGGTAGAAATTATTGGGTGGTTATATCAGTATTACAACACCGAGCCTAAAGATGAAGTATTTGCACTACTTAAAAAGAACGTAAAAATTACAAAAGAGCGTATTCCTGCGGCTACTCAGATTTTTACTCCAGACTGGATTGTGCGGTATATGACGGAAAACTCTCTTGGTCGCTTGTGGTTGGAGGGGCATCCAAACGATAGTTTAAAGTCAGAGTGGAAATATTATCTTGAAGAAGCAGAGCAAGAGGAAGAAGTAAAAATTGAACTTGAAAAAATCAGAGCAGAATACAAGAAACTAACGCCTGAAGATATTAAGGTGATTGACCCTTGTATGGGCAGTGGGCATATTTTGGTGTATGCATTTGATGTGCTGATGCAAATTTATGAAAGCCAAGGGTATACACAAAGAGATGCCGCACAATCGATTATACAAAATAATATATATGGCTTAGATATTGATGAGCGTGCTTATCAGCTTGCATATTTTGCTATTATGATGAAAGCAAGACAATATGATAGACGGATTTTAACAAGAGAAATTTCTCCACAGCTTTATTGCCCCAAAGACTATGCAGATGGCAAAGAACTTGGTTCACTGCTAACGGTTGATGAACTTGAGGCAAAACCACAAATACCCGAGGAATTGACTCTATTCAATATGAATTTTGAAAGAGATATTAACACTTGGAATTTCCGTAGGATATTATCGCAAAAATATGATGTTGTAATTACTAACCCACCGTATATGGGCGGTAGCGGTATGAATGTAAAATTAGCTGACTATGTAAAGGAGAATTACCCAGATAGTAAGTCGGATTTAAGTACTTGCTTTATGGAAAAATGTTTACAGATATGCCACCCCAAGGGATATATGGCTATGATAAATATTCCTGCGTGGATGTTTTTATCTAGCTATGAGAAATTAAGGAATAATATTCTTACAGAAAATTTAATCTCCACAATGTTGCATTTTGGTAGAGGAATCTTTGGTTCTGACTTTGGTTCTGTTGGTTTTGTAATTGGAAAAAATAATATTTCAAATTACAAGGCATCTTATCGCAGATTATTTGAAAGACAAGGTGCAGTTGATAGTGTTGAGCAAAAAGAAAAGTGGTTCTTTGAGGGAATTGGAGAACACACAGCGCAGCAAGAAAACTTCTCCCAAATCCCTGGTTCACCGATTGCGTATTGGGTTAGCGAAAAGATGTTGAATGCTTTTATAAATGGAGTTCAGCTTGGAAATATATCATTACCACGTCAAGGATTAATAACTGGTGATAATGAGCGATTTCTAAAGTTATGGTACGAAGTCCAAAAAGACAACTTCAGTATATTTGGAAAAAACACGAAATGGTTTCCTATCAACAAAGGTGGCGAGGCAAGAAAATGGTATGGAAATCAAGAGTATGTTGTAAATTGGAAAAATGATGGATTTGAAATTAAAAACTTTAAAGATGAAAAAGGTAAATTGCGGTCAAGACCTCAAAATTTAGATTATAACTTTCGAAAATCCATTAGCTGGTCTTTAGTCACAAGCGGAGGATTTACAGCAAGATATTACCCAGATAAATTTATGTTTAATGTGGCTGGTATTTGTTGTTTCCCATCGAATAAATCTATTCCTTATATTTTAGCACTACTAGACACAAAAGTATCTCTAACAATAACACAAATGCTTAATCCAACAATAAACATGAATGCTGGAGATGTTGCCAAAATTCCAGTTATAATTGATGAAAGCAAAAGAAACGTTGTTGAAACATTAGTCGAAAAAAATGTCACGATCTCCAAAACAGACTGGGACAGCTTTGAAACCTCATGGGATTTTATTATACACCCATTAATCGCATATAAAAGTGGTGCTGGATATGCAGATATTCCTATGGAACAATGGCAATACAAAATTGCAGATATTTTTACAAGTTGGCAGAACAATGCAGAATCACAGTTTAATACCTTAAAAGCCAACGAAGAAGAACTAAACCGTATTTTCATTGACATCTATGGCTTGCAAGACGAACTAACCCCAGAAGTTGCCGATAAAGATGTTACTGTTCGCAAGGCAGACCTTACTCGTGATATTAAATCTTTTGTGTCTTATGCAGTTGGTTGTATGTTTGGTCGCTACTCCCTCGATGTAGGTGGTCTTGCTTATGCAGGGGGTGACTGGGACGATAGCAAGTATAGCACATTTATACCCGACGGCGATAACTGTATTCCTATTACTGACGAGGAATATTTTGAAGATGATATCGTCGGTTTATTTGTGGCATTCGTAAAAAAAGTATATGGTGCTGAAACCTTGGAAGAAAACCTTGATTTTATTGCAAAAGCACTGGGCAACAAGGGTAATACCTCAAGAGAGATTATCCGCAACTATTTTGTTAAGGATTTCTATAAAGACCATGTAAAAACCTATCAAAAGCGACCTATTTATTGGTTGTATGATAGTGGCAAGCAAGACGGCTTTAAGGCACTTGTGTATATGCACCGCTATAATGCCGATACAACAGGGCTTGTACGTGTGGATTATCTCCATAAAATGCAAAAGACATATATGAGTGAGATTGACCGTATGCAAGATGAAATTGAAAACGGAAAAACCTCCGCTGATATTTCAAGAGCAGAAAAAAGAAAAGAAAAGCTTGTAAAACAGCTAAAAGAAACCAAAGAGTATGACGAGAAGATTGCCCATCTTGCCCTTTCTCGTATTGCCATTGACCTTGACGACGGAGTAAAGGTAAACTACGAGAAAGTACAAACCGCACAGGACGGCAAAAAACTTGATATTCTCGGTAAGATTTAGGGGGTATATGAATGAACATTGTGAAAATAAATAATTTGACAAATGTAGATGAAAATACCCGTATTGCAAGGTACTTTAAATTTGATCATTTTAAACAACTCGTTCAAAATAAAAATTTGTACTTATCCAATGCTAATAAATTTACAGATAAAAATGAGCGTAGACTCCCTCCACAGTTTTTTATGTATAAAAATAAGAAGACAGAAGAAATTCATAATAAAATGGAGAATGGTAAAAACGAAATTGTACATGCGTATATTAGTTGTTGGACTGAATTTATAGAAGAAAGTTATGCTTTTTGGAAAATTTATGTGCCTGATAATAACGGTGTATGTGCGGTTACAACTGTCAAAAAATTACGTGATAGTATGATGGATGATAAAAACTTGATAATTTGCAAAGTGGATTATATTAAAACATCCGAAAATAGAACAAACTGTACTATTCCAACTGTTGATTTCGATGAGTTTCCGTATAGCCATACATTGAAAGAGGTTTATAAAATATATCCTTATGAATATGAGAAAGAAATCAGGTTAGTAAAATTTTTAAAATCTAACAAAACAAATGTTAATTTAGATCTAGTAGATGAGTTAAATATCTTTGATGAAATATATATTAATCCATTTGCTAATGAAGAAACCGTTGATAAATTACAAAATTTTTGCAATGAATATTATCGTAATGCTAGAATATTAACTTCATCAATCAATGATAAATAGGTGGCGAGTATATGGCAGAACTTAACTTAAAACAAATTACTGACAAGCTCAACGCTGAGTTTGTCGGTGAAACAAGAAAACTTATATTTTGGTATGATGCAAATGCCGAGTTTGTGGACGATATTGACACAATGGACATTTCTAATGCAAAAGTTTATCACCTTGAAAAGGACAACCAGTTTTATACCAAATACTTTTTAGAGAGGGTAGATATAAGGACCAATTATCTGATTTATGCCCCATTTCCAAAACCTGCTCTTTGCGATAATCACCTTGCGGATACGTTGCGTTATTCAAAAGAGTTTTTTGCTGATAGAGCATCTCTTCTTACCATAGATTTAGGAATTGATGAAAAGTATAAGCCTGTGTTGCAACACTATATGAAATTCTTTGGTGCTAAGGAAAGAACACAGAAATTTTATGATTTAGAGATAGAAAACTGGAACCAGAATGTAATTGAAGTCGCGATGATGAGTGTGTTGTGCAAGACAAAGGTTGTTTCTTTTGAAGAAATTCTTCGTACAATCATTACTGATGGGGAGTTAGAGGATAATAAGTACCTAGCTAGCCTTGAAAATTATGACCTTGTAACTACTTTTTGGAGAATGTGCGAGGAAACTTTCGGATACACCGATGTTAGTCCTAGCTTGTCAAAATTAATATATACGTTTTTTATTACTTATATGGCAAAGGTTATTCGCACAGAGCTTCCTCAGGCATTGAAAAACTACTGCTCCTTCAAGTCTGGCAATATTATAGCTTTTTTGGATAGCATTATGAACAGTATTATCTTTAAAGATAGCTTTGATAAATTATCAGATTTAACTTATAACACTGTGAATGTCGAAAGCACTTTGAAAAAGCTAGATGTAGATAGCTTTGCAGAACTTGAAATTTTCCGTAAGGTTGATGTATTTATTATTAAGTGGCTAATTGCAAGGTTAGAAAACGAAGATACAGATGCAAAGCTTGCAGGCTTCGCTATCCCGGAGATATGTAAGAAGAGAAGAAAAATGCACTATGGCAACCTTTATTTTTCTCATTACTACATCATAGAAAATGCCTATCATTTAATTATGGCAGCTCACTTTGAGCCTGAAAAGACAGTAGAAAACATATGGAAACGCTATGTATCCACAGACTATATGCTTGACCAAAGGTACCGGTATTTCTACTATCATTATGACAAGATTACAAACAATGAAATTTATGATACCTTGCGAGAGTTAGTAGAAAATATTTATACCAATGAGTACCTCAATAAGCTGTCTGTTGCCTGGAGCAATGCCTTTGTAGAATGTAAAGCTGATTCTGGTCTTGCAAAACAACAGGATTTCTACAATAAATATATTAAAAATACAACAGCTCGAACCGTTGTAATTATCTCTGACGCACTTCGTTTTGAGGTAGGACAAACTCTTATGAAACGATTGACCGAAGATGAAAAATGTACCGCTACTATAGAACCGATGCAAAGTGTGTTACCGTCATATACAAGGTTTGGTATGTCAGCTTTACTACCGCACAAAGAGCTTACTATGGGCGAAGATTACAGGGTTCTGGTTGATGGCAAGGTATGTGATGACCTAAAATCTCGAGAGCAGATTTTACAGTCTTATATACCTAATAGTAGAACGGCACAGTTTGACGATATTAATACTGTTAAGGATGCCAAGGAGCTTACTATAGGACAAGATGTTGTTTACATTTATCATAATCAAATCGATGCACGTGGTGATAAGCCCAATAGCGAGAATGAAGTTTTTGCAGCTTGTGAAGAAGCAGTAGAAGAAATTCATACAATGATTAAACGGCTTACCAGTGCAAACAACATACATTTTATTATTACAGCAGACCATGGGTTTATTTATAAACGTGATAAACTATCTGAGAGTGATAAAATAAGTGGATTGCCACAGAAAAATGCGTTGGTTGGAAGACGATATGTAGTCTATGACAAAGCAGTGGATGCTGATGGCATTGGTACAGTAACACTGGGCAATGTTTTAAGAAATCAAGATACAAGAATAGTTTCTTTCCCAATAGGTAGTGATATTTTCAAAGTGCCTGGAGGTGGTCTTAACTTTGTGCATGGTGGAGCTTCACTCCAAGAGGTGCTAATTCCAGTAATTGATGTGCGAACCAATAAGTATTACACCGAAACAAAGGCGGTTTCTATTTCTCTTGTAAGCCTTGTTAATAAAATTACAAACCTTACAACTAACCTTGATTTTATACAAAGTGATGCGGTTACTGCTGTAAATAAGGAAACTATATATAAAGTATTCTTTATTTCTGATGATAACGAGAAAATCTCCAACGACAATATTTATGTTGCGGATAAAAAAGATACCGATGCAAGCAAGAGAATATTCCGCTTGAAGTTTAGCTTTAAAAATAAGCAATATGACAAAAATCGAAAATATTATCTTGTAGCCTATGACGAAAAAAATGCTCTTGAGGTGATTCGCCATGAGGTACAGATGGATTTGGCGTTTGTAGATGATTTCGGATTTAATATATAGTGAGAAGGTGAATTTTTCTATGTTTAGTGAACGGAATAATACTGAAGATAAAGTCATGATGGAAAATGAAGTCTCCTCCAATGAAATTATCAATAAAAAACTACGTCAATATTTTGATGGTAAAATTGTACGCAAGGATTTGACTAAGTCTATAAAAGAAGGTGCAAATGTACCTATTTATGTTTTAGAGTTTCTGCTGGGTCAATACTGTAGCTCTGATGATCCTGAAATCACCGAAGAAGGTGTTAAAACAGTTAAGAAAATCTTGTCTGAAAACTTTGTACGACCAGATGAGGCACAAAAAGTGTTATCGAACCTAAGAGAACGTGGTAGCTACACTGTTATAGACCGCTTAACAGCAAAATTGAACATTAAAGCGGATAGATATGAAGCGGAATTTTCAAATCTCGGGGTAAAGGAAATTTTGCTTGAACCCGAATATGTTTCCAAATACGATAGACTTTTGTGTGGCGGAATTTGGTGCATTGTTCAACTTGAATATGAATATGTGGAGGAAGATAGACGGTCAAACCCTATTCGAGTTAGAAAGCTTACACCGATACAAATGCCCCATATTGAACTTGCGGAAATAAAAGAAGCAAGAGGACATTTTACAAAAGAAGAATGGATTTCTATTTTACTTCGTTCTACAGGTATGGAAGCAGATAAATTTACTAACCGTGAAAAATGGCTATTGCTTGCCCGTATGATACCGCTTGTAGAAAATAATTTTAATTTGTGTGAACTTGGTCGTCGTAGTACCGGTAAATCTCATATTTACAAAGAGATTTCACCAAACTCAATCTTGGTTTCCGGCGGACAAACTACTGTAGCCAATCTATTTTATAATATGGCAAGTAAAACTGTCGGTCTTGTTGGTATGTGGGACTGTGTTGCTTTTGACGAAGTAGCTGGTATTACATTTAAAGACAAGGATGGCATACAAATTATGAAAGACTATATGGCATCAGGCTCTTTTGCTAGAGGGAAAGAGGAAAAAGCAGCCAGTGCATCTATGGTTTTTATAGGAAATATAAACCAGAGTGTAGATGCACTTTTAAAAACATCTCATTTGTTTGAGCCTTTCCCAGAAGCTATTGCATATGATACAGCTTTTCTTGATCGTATACACTGCTATATTCCAGGTTGGGATATTCCAAAATATAGACCAGGATTTTTTACAAACGAGTACGGGTTTATTACCGATTATCTTTCGGAGTTTATGCGAGAAATGCGTAAAGAGCAGTTTAGTGATGTAAGTGATAAGTTCTTTAGATTTGGAAGCAATTTAAATCAACGTGATGTAATTGCAGTAAGAAAAACAATATCTGGTTTGACAAAACTTCTATACCCTAATGCTGTATATACAAAAGAAGACATAGAAGAAATTATCACTGTAGCTTTAGAACTACGCCGAAGAGTAAAAGAACAAATGAAGAAAATTGGTGGTATGGAATTCTATGATGTCAACTTCTCGTATATTGACGCAGAGACTTTTGAAGAGCATTATGTTTCGGTTCCGGAGCAAGGTGGCGGTAAGCTGGTACCAGAAGGTATGTTAAATCCTGGTAATATTTATACTGTATCTAGAGGCAAATCAGGTATGGTAGGCGTATATCGTTTAGAAACCCAAGTGTTACCAGGCAATGGAAAGTTTGAAAAGACTGGACTTGGTACAGATAGAGAAGCAAAGGAAGCAACTAATACAGCTCTTAACTACTTAAAAGCCAATGCAAATAGCATTAGTAGCTCCATAAGCACAACTACAAAAGATTACATTATCAACTACAGCGACTTGCAGGGTATAGGAATTACAAAGTTTCTAACGCTGCCTACAGTAATTGCTATTTGCTCTGCCGTTCTTAATAAATCAACTTTATCAAGTCTAGCAGTTCTTGGAGATATAAGTATTAGTGGTACTATCTTAAAGGTAGAAGAACTAGCAAGTGTGCTACAGACCTGTTTAGATAGCGGTGTAAAAAAAGTACTTTTGCCAATAACTTCAGCTGTCGATATGGCTACAGTTCCGGCAGAATTAATGGGAGCATTTAGTATCATATTTTACAACACCCCACAAGAAGCTGTATTCAAGGCCTTAGGTGTTGATTAAGGCTTAACAATAAAATACTTCTGATAGTCACAAGAAATTTGTATCAAATTTCGCACTGCAACGTAAAACTTTTATCAGTTCAAAACCGCTATAACTCATGGAAGAGTTATAGCGGTTTTATGATGTATTTAAACTAAAAAAATAGGTAGTATTTTTGATTACGGTCTGGGCAGAAGATGAAAGATGTACTATGATAATTTAGAATGGTATGTATAAAAAGTCCTAATTATAACCACTTACAAAGATTATAAAAGTTATAGTTTATAAATCAAAAATAGCTTAAGTGTGGAACATCAATGGCTGAAACCATTGGTATTACTGGGTTTTTAGCTGCTCCAACAAAATTAGGGGCTTAAGAACATGGAACAAAGGAATTGAAAAAATACGAAACACTATTCCTATTTATTAAAGACAAAAGGTTAATTGTTGATTGCAGGTGGTCGATTTATTGCAAAGCAATCCTGTTTATTTTCTTTCCAGAAAGCACAACAGAGCCTGTTTTTGTATTCTCCACAACTTATATCCAAGTCTTGTTGCAGGAATACTTCCTTTATTAATCAGTTGATATAAGGTGTTTTTAGAGATACCTAAAATCTCCATCACCTCTTTTGGCGTTAAAATATCTGGGTAATCTTCAAGCATGAAAAAACCTCCTTTCGGGTTTGTATGGTTTATTTATACCTTTGTTTGGGTATTTAAGGTAAAATAGAACTTTATAAAAATATATTATTATAGTAGAAAAGAGCAGATGAAAGGGGAATTAATGTTCCTTTGGACATTTGCTCTTTTTTGGTTTTTGGGGAAACGTTGATGTTTAAACCAGATTTTCCTTAAAAAACCTATGGTATTTCTATATTTTATTTAAAGGAGGTTTTGCTAATGGAGAGTTGTAGTTGGTTGATATTGCTGTTAAAAGCCGTGAAAATGGTGCTGTTACAAATGATTACATTTTTTAAAACAAGTACGTCTTACGCCTAAAAGGGTTGTAATTGGTCTAAAAGGTTTATGATAGGAGGCTTTATTATGAGAAAATAATCAACATATTTTGGAAGAAGATGACTGGTGGATTAATTGTAATGGCGGCAAGTGCACTATGTGCCATTATAGATGCTATTTTGGAGGAGGATTAAATGTTTCAAAATCAACGCTATGTTACTAGAGGGGTTTCTTCGGAAATCCCATTTTGGATACAAATGGTATTATGGGTGATGATTGATGCAATGGAAGAGCCTAAAGACTGGCTACAGGTATTTCGGCTAAAAGGAGAAGGGGAAACTTTACATATCATACACACACAGGAGGAACCAGTCTATTGCCATGAGGTTACACTACCCTTAAACGATGAAAAGGAGTTTACGGCAAAGATATTTGTAATTGATGACACTGACCATTCCACTATGCTACTGGCAGAAGAATACTAAGGAGGAAAAATTTGATGGAAGAAAGAGAAGTTTTTATTTGTCCTCACTGCGGTGAGGAGCATGAAATTTGTGATGGCTACGAAATGGGTGAAGAGATTTATTGCTGTAATTGCATTGATGATTTAACGGTGGTTTGTCAGGATTGTGGCGAAAGGATTTGGGCAGACAACGATGCTGGAGATGAAAATATCAGTCTTTGCCAAAGCTGCTACGACAGAAACTATACCACTTGCAGTCGTTGTGACAGACTGATTCATGTAAATGACGCCTATTATGAAGATGACGATGAGGACGAGCCTTATTGCTATAACTGCCATATTCAGTACGATAATTCCACCAGTCTTCATGGTTATAGCTACCGCCCCGACCCGATTTTCTATGGGGAAGGTGAACGATATTTAGGAGTGGAATTAGAAATTGACAGAGGTGGAAAAAGTAGCTTTCATGCACAGAAAATATGCCAAGTTGCTAACGGTGAAGAGGAACTGATTTACATTAAGACCGACGGTAGTTTAGATGACGGCTTGGAGATTGTAACCCACCCAATGACATTGGAATATCACATGACACAAACACCATGGCAGGCAATTGTTAATAAGGCATTGGAATTAGGATACAAGTCACATCAAACATCTACCACAGGTTTGCATTGTCATGTGAACCGAACTAGTCTTGGTGAAACCGTTGAGGAACAGGAGGTCACTATAAGCAAGGTACTATTCTTTGTGGAACGGTTTTGGGATGAACTTTTGAGGTTTTCCAGAAGGACAGAATATCAGGTGAACCGTTGGGCGGCACGATATGGCTTGAAAGAAAGACCCCAAGATGTTTTAGACCATGCAAAAAAATCGGGACTTGGCAGATATTCCTGTGTGAATATTACCAACTATGAAACCATTGAATTTCGCCTCTTCAGAGGGACTTTAAAATATAACACCATTATTGCCACGTTACAGCTCGTTAATGAGATTTGTAACGTGGCTTTTTTAATGTCTGAAAGCGAATTGTCGGTAATGAGCTGGCATGGTTTTTTGGAACGCTTAACCCAACCGGAACTAATTACCTATTTAAAAGAAAGAAGACTATATGTGAATGAACCTGTTGAAACAGAGGAGGATGACTAATATGTGTTGCTTATTTGGACTTATTGATTACAAAGGATATTTTACCCCAAGGCAGAAAAACAGAGTGTTGGCAGTTTTAGCAAAGGAATGTGAAGCCAGAGGAACGGATGCTACAGGCATAGCCTATAATCTTAATGGTGGTATGAAGATTATAAAAGCACCTCTTCCAGCCCATGCCATGCGGTTTCGGATTCCGCCACAGGCGATGGTAATTATGGGGCATACCCGAATGACTACTCAGGGTAGTGAAAAGAAAAACAGGAATAACCATCCATTCCATGGAGCCGTTCGAGGAATGGAGTTTTCCCTTGCCCATAACGGAGTGCTGAATAATGATAAAAGCCTGCGGGTAACGGAAAAGCTACCACCCACAGACATTCAAACTGACAGTTATATTGCAGTTCAGCTATTGCAGAAAAAACAAGCCCTCACTTTTAAAAGCCTAAAATTTATGGCGGAACAGGTGGAGGGCTCTTTTTGCTTTACGGTGTTGGATTGTGCCAACAATCTTTACATTATAAAGGGAAGTAATCCCATTTGTGTTTATCAGTATGAAAAAGAAGGTTTCTATATTTACGCCTCTACGGAGGAGATTTTAAAGAAGGCTATTTCACGCATGGGTTTGTATATGCCCAAAAGAGGGGAAAAGGTGAATGTTAGCAGTGGTGATATCGTGAAAATTTCACCAACAGGAAGAATTACAAAAGGAAGCTTTTCCTATAACAATATAGACGACCTGTGGTTCATGGAAAGATACCGCCCTTATTTGGACTGCACACCCTATTACAAAAGTGCGTGCACAGATATGGAGCAGGAGCGATTGGAAGAACTAAAATGGATGGCGGCTTGCTTTGGTTTTGAGCCAGAGGAAGTGGAAGTGCTGTATAAGGAAGGATATACACTGGAGGAGGTGGAGGAACTGTTGTACCAGTGTGAGTATTAGAAAGGGTTAGAGCGTTTCAATAGGGTATAGCCAAGTGAAACACTGAAAATGTGTGTCAATAGAGTTAGTATTTGTATTTTGCAACGTTTCAAAATGCAGAGGGACTCTATTGACACTTTTTTGTTATATAAAGTAATTTTCAGGGTTAAAACTTGCAAGGGAGGTTTGGAAAATGAGGATTGGCTATATTCGTGTTAGTACCCTAGAGCAGAACACCTTAAGACAAGAAGTTTTGATGAAGGAGTTGGGTGTAGATGAAATATTTATGGATAAGGCTAGTGGGAAGAACTCTGACCGTCCAGAGCTAAAACGAATGTTGGAGTTTGTGAGAAATGGGGATACGGTGATTTGCGAATCCATCAGCCGTTTTGCTAGAAATACAAAAGATCTCCTTTGGCTCATTGAAAAGCTAAACACCAAAGGGGCAGTTTTCATTAGTAAAAAAGAAGCAATAGATACCAATACCCCAACCGGAAAGTTTATGTTGACGGTATTTGGTGCCGTTGCAGAGCTGGAGCGGGAATATATTCTCCAACGGCAACGGGAAGGCATTGCCGTAGCAAAGCGACAGGGGAAATATAAGGGGCGAAAACGAATTGAATCTCCGGAATTTCAAAAGGTCTATGGAAGATGGAGAAAAGGAGACATTACGGCAAGCAAGGCTATGGAGCTGTTGGGCATGAAGAAAAACACTTTTTATAGGAGAGTGAAAGAGTTTCAATAGAAGAATGTGGAAATATCTTTAGATATATGATATTATATCTAAAGATATTAAAGAGCATTTCTAAAAAGGTTGAAAGAAGGGGTGATTCTGGAAATCATTGTGTGTTTTAAATGTGTGGTTGAGGCAGAAACAGAACTTTAATAAAGTTAAATTTACAAAAGAAAAGAAGATGGTTATGGAGATTACATACGTAATAGTTAGTTTTATTATCAGCAGTGTTCTTGTGAACGCTGCGTCTGGGTTATTTATGAAAGTCATTGGGGCAAAGGCAATGATGTTTAACGGAAAGAAACGGTTTGTGACGATTTTGGTTGTGACATGGTTTATCTTCAACATGATTCACGGAGCATAGGACTTTGACTAATTATATGGCATAAGGAAGGAGAATTATGATGTACTGTAAATATTGTGGGTCAGTTTTGCCTATGGGGTCAAGATTTTGTCCCAATTGTTCAAATGAGGTGGAAGAAGGTTACTTAAAGCAAGTAATGAATAAGAATGATGTAGCAAATTTCGTTGGGAAAAATGAAGCCTACTTCTCACGGGAGTTTGCTAACATTGTTGCGGGACAAAAGGGGAGCTTTAATTGGGCGGCATTGTGGTTTGGTCCTCTTTATTGTGTATACAGAAAACAGTATGATATTTTGTGGAAGTATTACAAAGTGCCTCTAAGTGGATTTTTTATTTCTCTTCTTGGGGCAACAATACAAATTTTGGATGGAAATATGGATGCTGTGGCGTTGACAAAAGGGCTGATGGTTTGGTTTGTGTTAGGTTTTGTAGCAGATATTTGGTTCCATGTTGCCCAAGTGCGATTAGGGAGAAACTTCAATAGACTATACTTTGAAAGCTGGAAGAAAAAAATAGCGGAAAAGAAAAGCTTAAAGGAATATGGAGGTACTTCTGTTAAAAATGTGGTGCTATTTATCTTGTTGTCATCTCTCATTTTGAGTTTACCTGTTGTTGCTATGGTGAAAACACAGGTATCACCAGAGATATATAGCTCTAATAGTTATGGTAGAGTAGAAGAAGTGGAAGAAAAAGCAGATGAAAATGAAGTTATTTACGGATATAACAGTTTAAATCCAGGGGTTGACATAGATGAAGACATCCAAAATGCCATTATCGGGAATTATGATTTAGGGGATGGAATTACCATTTCAATTGATGACAATTTAAACATGACTATGTGCGCAGATGGGCAACAGCAATCTTGGTTTCAACTATCAGTTTGGGATGTTCAAGGAAATACCGTAATATTTCAAGGATATTTGGGAGAAGAAGTTTGGGAAGCAATGAATATTCAATCTATGGAAGAGGCAGAGGTACAAATGAAGTTTATTACTGCAGTGGGAACGGTGACCAAAATTTTTGAAAATGGAACGGAGCTTTGGTTTAAAAAGATATAGAATTATTAGAACGAAAGACTACCCAATATATGTGCTAAAGGATTTATACGTTTAAGAGTAAGGTCTTATTTTATCAATTAAAGAGATTAGTTAATCATTGTAGTGTGATTATTCTAAAAGGAGTGAAGTAAAGTGTCAAATGCTAAACCAATTACAAAAGTTCAGTGGGTATTTATAATAGGGTTAATTATATCTGTTACTTTAATGCTAAGAGCTATGGATGATACTCCACAATCTGGGTTACCATCATTATACGATACAGCTAAAGAATGTGTAACTGCACATTTATTTTATCCTGACACAGCCAAATACCCTGAATATGAAGAAGGTATGGTTGTATATAATTCAACGGTTCTAGAAGATATAGGTGAAGGTTATGGTTGTCTGGAATATCGTATTTATGATGTAAAATCATCTGTATATGCAGTTAATCAAATAGGACAATCTGGAAAAGCTGATTTCTTTGTACAAGTCTATGTCTACGTAGACGATTATCCAACACCTCAATATGGAGAACAGGGAATTCATAAAGGTGTTAATGACCACATGTGTAGTTATCTCCGTAGCTTAGAGTAAGATGGAAGGTAAGTGCCAAAAACTGAGTGCCTAGAAAGTGATGAAAAAAGGCGTCAACTACGAAATAAACGAAAATTAGAGGCTCTTCCTATAGTTACTATAGGAAGAGCCTCTGTATGTTAATGTAAGCTTTTTAAAAACGTCGTTAACAGCTTAATTTGTTCAGGCGTAAGGCGAAATATTTCCTGCAATAATTCATCATTTTGCAAGTTTGTCTGAAAGGAATCATCGAAAAAATCCTTTAATGAAACATTTAAAGCACCGCATACCAGGGATAGGGTTTCTATGGTTGGCTGTTTGTTACCTAATTCAATTTCACGTAAAAAGCTTTGGGATATACCTGCTTGGTTAGCCAGTTTGTTAACAGTCAGACCCTTTTGCTCTCGTAAGAATGTAATTTTTTTATTTACTTCCAAGGAAATCCTCTCCAATCTTGGTGGTTGTAAGGCAATGGTATCAGATTTGGTTGTTAATAATTACAACTATAAATTTATGTGTTAATTGTTTTAGATATATATGGTGCTTGGTATATTGCTTATTGATGTTTAGATAGCGGCAAAGAGAATTCACAAATAGTGAGTCAATTGGCTGGAAGAGCGATGATTTTTTGTTAATATTTGTAGGTTGAGGGTATGGGAGGGAGACGTATCACTGAGCTATTATTTTTCACCTGTTCTGGTTATTATGCTCTCTCCTTTGGTTTTGAAAGAGAAATTATCGTGCAAAAAGGTGATATGTATCGGTGTTGCTCTTCTAGGGTATTTCTTATATTGCAAA
The DNA here is from genome assembly GCA_034933685.1 of Lachnospiraceae bacterium. GTDB lineage: Bacteria > Bacillota > Clostridia > Lachnospirales > Anaerotignaceae > UBA8514. The sequence continues at coordinate 120,121 of JAYFNB010000013.1, forward strand.
AAAGTATACAGGAAACAACTGGGAATCATTTGCTTGGTATCGGTTATGGGTTAATTGTTGCCAGTTTCTATGCTGCGTTGACGCTAACAAATATATTTATTTGAGGGCTGGATGGTCTGACAATTACGCTTTTGCAACTTAGTTTGTCGATTATGTTATTATTCCCATTTGTATTGATCACGGATGTCTTCCATTTTTCTTCTATTACGCAAAAAACCGCTTTGTTAATGTTTTTACTGGAATGAAAGGACTAAAAGCTAAAGTATTGCCACATGGGGATTTAGCAGATTTGCGGGCTATTTATGGGAAAAATCAAATCAATTTTTACAAGGAGCGCTTGGTGTTTTTTCCTATTTAAATTATATTTCATTTGGTGTAAAGCATTTTGCAGCGTTAAATCGAGAATTTGATATCACTTATTTAGACAAAACTGATTTAATTCTACTCACTAGGAAAGCAAAAGATCTAGTTTTATTCTTGTAAATAATTTACATGTTAAAATATTATTGGCCTGTGTTCTTTTTGTGAAGTATTATTACTTTATTTTCAGAGTTAAGACAATAGTAGTTAAACGACTTTGCCAATAAATTAAAATACAATCAATCGATTTACTTTGCGAATATTGTTAATAGAATTATGTGATATATCTAATTCTGGAAAGCGCTTGACTTTCCATTATAAATATGATAATTTTAAAAATATTATTTTACCGCCGGGTAAACGTCTTATTACCATTCAATTAGGCCCTAGAAGGAGTGGTGTTAAGGCGTTTTTTTGTTTAAAGTGGTATAATTGTGAAAAATAGAATTGTTTTAGGAGGTTAAACTATGAAAGAATTTGATTATAAAGAGATTAATATTGAGGACGGTAAAAGAGTATTGGAAATAAACATTCTTCCAGAAAAATATTGTAACTTTGATTGTATTTTCTGTCCAATTGGAAGGTCAAATAATAAGATTGATACCCAAATCACATTCGGTAATGTAGATGATTCGTTAACCGGGTTAGAAAGAATTATTGAGCAAACAAATGCAGAACTTGTTTTTATTAACTCAAAAGGAGAAGCTCTTATACATGACCAAATCTCCAACATTATTGGTTTCATAAAAAATAAGGGACTATCTGTTAGATTGCTTTCCAATGGATATTTGCTTGGGAAAAAAGATTATATGGAAATTGCTAATAAATGTGATGAGGTCATGGGTGAACTTAAGGTAATTACTGAAGAAGCTTTTCATAAAGTTCAAAGGCCAATCCAAGGATATACATTATCAGAATATATATCCAACATGGCAAACTTCCGAAAACAGTATAGTGGGAAGTTTATTTTTGAAGTTACAATTATAAGAGGATATAACGATGATGAAGAGTCCATTCTAAAGCTAAAGGATATTATTGAGGATATTTCACCTGATAAATTGATAGTCGTAAGACTTGAGGAGGAAAAGTTTCAAAAAAAGCTTGGGATAACTGATAAGCGCTTTAAAGAGATTACAAAAACGCTTCAGAATGTATCCCAATAGAAGTTTGAACATAGATATCAACAGCAAATTGTTAAAGTATATTAAGTTATGGATTGTTGACATTGGCACAGATACGATGTCATTACTTTAAAATAACAAAACCAACCCGCCGGGGTTTCTAGTGTGTAGTAGGCCTGCGTTACACAACGCAGGCCTATTTTTTTTATTCTTGTATGGAGGATTCACATTATGAATAATATAAATTGCTTAAAGGATTTTTTAAAATATTCGTCACTAAACGTATTTGGTATGATAGGGCTATCCTGCTATATTTTAGCAGACACTTTCTTTGTTTCAAAAGGGCTTGGAACAAACGGTTTAACTGCATTAAACCTCGCGATTCCGATATATAGCTTTATTAATGGTTGTGGGCTAATGATTGGTATGGGTGGAAGCACTAAGTATTCCATTTTAAAAAGTCAAAATAACAAGGAAGCAGCAAATTATACATTTACAAACGCTGTAATGTTGGCACTTGGTTTTGCAATCGCATTTTTTCTAATCGGAATTCTTTCCTCTGAAACAATTACAGAAGCACTTGGGGCTGATGAAACCGTTTTTCAAATGAGTAAAACTTATCTGAAAGTAATCTTACTTTTTGCCCCAATGTTTATAATGAATAATGTACTTCTGTGCTTTGTAAGAAATGACGATGCTCCACAGCTTTCTATGATTGCTATGCTTGTGGGTAGCTTATCAAACGTTGTTTTAGACTATATTTTTATTTTCTCGTTTGAAATGGGGATTTTCGGAGCAGTCCTTGCGACTGGTCTTGCCCCAGTTATTAGCATGCTTATACTATCTCCTTTTTTCTTTAAAAATAGAAATCACTTTCATATAAAAAAATGCAAGCTTTCAAGAAAACTGACTAGGACTATTTTTTCAAGTGGATTACCATCACTTATTACTGAGGTTTCTTCGGGTATTGTTATCATCGTTTTTAACATTATTATATTAAGACTGCAAGGCAATATAGGTGTTGCGGCATATGGAGTTATTGCTAATCTGTCATTAGTGATAATGGCAATTTATACAGGTGTAGCCCAAGGTATTCAGCCCATTATCAGTAGCAATTATGGATCTGGGAATCGCACAAATGTTCAAGCGATTTTGCGTTATGCGCTGACAAGCGTTTTAATTATTTCTGGCATAGTTTACTTATGTGTATTTTTCGGAGCTTCAAAGATAGCCAATATATTCAACAGTGAACAAAATGCTTTATTTCAGAGTATCGCTGTAACTGGGTTGAAGTTTTATTTTACTGCTTGCCTGTTTGCCGGATTTAATATCATTATGTCTGTTTACTTTACTTCTACTGAATACGCACTCCCCGCGCATATTATTTCTATTCTGCGTGGATTTGTAATTATCATACCTATGGCTTTCTTGCTATCATCAATCGGTGGCATGATAGGTGTTTGGTGTGTATTACCGGTAACTGAATTATTAGTAAGCATAGTTGGAATTACTTTATTTCTACTGTATAAAAATAAAGCCTTGCATAAAGACTGTAGTGGTCAAGAATGCTTTTAGAAAATGTTTCTTACATGGACTGCTTTTGTAAAATGTATATTATTTGAAAATAGATAAATTTTTGGTCATTAGTTGATTTTTATAAAGAAATATATTATTATAATTCCATAATAGCGTTTTGCCGCCGGGTAAACATCTTATCTCCATTCCATTAGGCCATAGAAGGAATGGAGGTAAGGTGTTTTTTTTATTCAATAGAAGAAGGCGGAGCTTTTTTATAGCGAGATACATATCTAGTATAAAATGGTTTATACATTTTAGTGGAACTATTTAAGGGATAGGGGATAAAGACTATTATGGAGATTCGAAATTTGTCAACTTTTTTACAGGTAGCTTTATTACAGAACTTTACGCAAGCAGGTCGGATATTAGGATATTCCCAGTCTAGTATTAGTGCGCAAATACAACAATTGGAGGAGGATGTTGGTGTACAGCTGTTTGATAGAATTGGAAGGGGTGTTGTTTTAACGCAGTATGGTCAGGAGCTACTTCCATATGCCGAAAAAATTGTATCTTTTGCTGCTTATATGGAAAGTTTCATGCGGCAAGAAAATGAAATAAAGGGAACTTTACGTTTAGGAATGGTTGAATCTTTGGCTGGCATGTGTTTAGAGCCAATTTTGTTGCAATATAATCAGAGGTTTCCAAATGTGAAGATAAATTTGTTAGTTGATGCAACGTCCACCTTAGTGGAACTTCTTAAAAAAAATCAGATTGATGTAGCATGCATGATTGATGACCCACCGCCCAAGGCAAAATGGCAATGTTGTTACGAAAAGCAAGTTAAAATCGTAATTGTGGCTAGCAAAAGTCATCGTTTGGCTTCAAAACAATCTATAGGACTTGAAGAATTGTGCAGAGAAAAATTTATATTAATGGAAGATGAAGCTCCATATAGTAGGTGTTTTTATAATTTTCTGGATACGCAGGGGATTGAAATAAAACCATTCTTAACGCTTCAGAGCCCAAGAATGGCTATGCGCTTTATTTTATGCAATAATTGTGTGTCACTACTTCCATATTATACAGTAAAAGAGAAATTTGAATCTGGAAAGTTAGTGTTTTTGGATGTGCCTGAATGTGAGCAATACCAAACAGTGCAAATAATTCTGCATAAGAATAAATTTATTACTTCTCATATTAACGGATTTTTGGATGAGGCAAAATCTGTATTCGATAGCATGCTGACGTAGAATAAGAATTCTGTTTGGATTTTATACAAAACCATCGAAAAAACTGATTGATTACATCAATTCTATTCGTTTGTAGTGCTTAGTATTCCGTGATATACTACAAACGAAATAAACAAAAATTTGTATAAAATATCTAAAAATGGAGGTCAATATCATGCTAGAAAAGAAAAAAGTAACAACAATAGCCGTACATGCTGGAAAAAGGGAAGATGATTCTTTTAATGCTATTAATGAACCAATTTACATGACCAGCAACTATCGCCTGCCTACGGACGGTACACCCATTGACTGGAGTGGTATCAATAGTAACATATATGCACGAAATAGAAATGTAAATCAGATAGTACTTCAAGATAAACTTTGTGCTTTGACCGGTGCTGAGGACTGTGCTGTTTTTGCCAGCGGTGTGGCGGCATTGGCGGCAGTATTTACAACTTTCCTAAATTCAGGGGACCATGCCGTTGTATCTGAAGTATGTTATAGTGCAACAAATATTTTGTTCAGAGAGTTGTTACCACAAAAATATAACATTGAGGTTACTTTTGTTGACACAACGGATACAGAAGCTGTAAAAGCTGCTACCAAGTCCAACACAAAACTTATACATATAGAAACACCAGGTAACCCAACCACTGGAATTAGTGATGTGGAATCCATTGCAAAGTTAGCACATAATGCTGGTGCATTACTTTCTGTTGATGCAACATTTGCTGGACCTATAAGTTTATATCCATTGAAGCTTGGAGCAGATATTGAAATTCACAGTATGACAAAATACATAAATGGGCACGGGGATTCTCTTGGTGGTTGTGTATTAGGAAGTAGAGAGTTGCTTACAAAAGTAAAAGAAATTTCTATGGTGAATTTTGGTGGAGTTCTTAGTCCATTTAACACATGGCTTATCACAAGAGGCCTGATGACCGTACCATTACGTATGTCACAACACAGTAATACCGCCCATAAGGTTGCACAGTTTTTAGAGAAAAGTCCAGGAATTCGCTTTGTGTGGTATCCAGGTCTTAAGAGTCATCCACAGCATGATCTTGCTGAAAAATTAATGAAGGGTCAATACTCTGGAATGATGTCATTCGATATTAAAGGTGATGAAAAAACACATTTTGAGTTCTTGAAAGCTCTTAAGCTGGTAACACATGCGGTTTCTTTAGGAGATATAGAAAGCTTGATTGTTTATTATGACAAAAACAGCGATAAACTACCACACTATCCAGCAATTTATCAGGAAGGATTCTATCGCTTTAGTGTAGGTCTAGAGGATGCAGATGATTTGATTGATGACTTACAGCAAGCTTTTAAGGCATGTGGTCTGGTTTAAAATATGTTTTTATCGTGTTAACGGATTTGTACGCTATTAGTAATATACTTCCAGGTAGAAAAGTTTTGGTTCTTTTTGAATTTATTTTAAGTGGGATTTTGACTGCTTCAAAGCAGTTTGAAATTCCACTTAACAGGTGATTTTTTACAAAAAAAAGACAAAAAATGTGTAGCTTATAAAATAGGAAACTGTGCAGCATATGCATCTTTACAACAAACAGGAGGATAATTATGAAAAAACTTAGAGATATATTAATAATTGGCTTTGCTCTTTTCTCTACATATTTTGGAGCTGGTAATTTGATGTTTCCCCCCGTTTTGGGACTTAAAAGTGGTACAAACTGGCTTTATTCTGCTTTGGGACTTGCCGCCTCGGGAATAATGCTACCAGTCATTGGAATTATAATTATTGCGTATGCTGGCGGATCTGTAGAAAAAATGACTGAGCCGATACATAAAAATTTTTACAAAAATCTAATGGGACTTATATTTTTGTCGGCGGTATTTATAACTATTCCAAGAACAGCAGCTGTTGCCATAGAATTAGGTATTTTTGGCATTTTTGGGCCTGTTCCGCGTATTCCTTTGGTTATTATCTTTTTTGCATTAGCATTCTTTGTTTCAATGAGTAAGGGTAAGGTAATAGATAGGCTTGGTAAGGTATTAACCCCTACGCTTGTAACAATTCTGCTTATAATCGTTGTTAAAAGCTTAATTTCCCCAGTAGGAACTCCTATTGTTACAGGAAATTTAAAACCTTTTACAACTTCGTTTATTGGTGGTTATCAAACAGGCGATTTGCTTGTAAGTTTTATGATGGCAAGTATTATTATTGGGAGTATTGTTGCAAAGGGATATTCTACAGATAAAGAAAGAACAAATATCACTGTTCGAATAGGAATTGTTTGTTTTGTATGTTTATTTGTAATTTATTCATCACTGCTTTTTATGGGTGCTTGTGGAAGCAGCCTGTTTCCACAGGATATTGAGCGTGCTAAGCTACTTGTAAATCTGATAGAAATTGCATCCGGAAAAATTGGAGTTATCGGTCTTGGTATTGCTGTTGTTCTTGCTTGCTTTACAACAGCTGTTGGTGAACTGACGTCTTCCTCAGACTTTTTTGAAGAGTTGGTAGGAGAAAAGATTTCTTATCGCATATGGCTTTTGATTTTTTCAATAATATCAGTAATTGTTGCAGCTATGGGTGTTGACAAAATAGTAGAACTTACTGCTCCTTTCTTTGAAGCAGTATACCCAATATGTACTGTAATATTAATCCTTGGAGCATTTCACAAGGTAATACCCAATAACGGAACATATCAGGGAGCGGTCTATTTAACAACAATCTACAGTGTATACACAGAGGTCTTTGTAAAGGCCATTAATATAAGATTTCTTGCAAATTTTGTTGCAGGAATGCCTTTATTCGACTACGGTTTCGGATGGATTATTCCAGCTATAACCGGCTTTATATTGGGAACTGTTTTGTATAAGCTGAAAGAAACTAAAAGCTAATGACATAGTAAATAAAATCTTAAGGTGCGGCGTAAAGCCGCACTTTTGGTGTTTGATTTGCTGTACTTTAAAATGTATTGAGTTTTAGTGAGCAGTATCTTATTATGGATAATATATTGCATTTATAGCACTTAGGATTAATTCGATAAGCATTTATGTATTTTTTATATTTGACTTTTTAGAAAATCATTATGATGTTCTGTAAATTGAAGGAAGAATAAAGGAGTGATTTTTTTGGATTCGTTAAATTACCGTAGAGTAACAAAGGAAGAAATTGATTTGTTTATTGATATTAGAAAAGAGGTGCTAAATGCAATATTCAATACTCTAAGTAAAAAAGAATTAGATGACATTCTTGCATCAACACAAAATTATTTCGAACATAATGACAATCACATTACATACTTTGCTTTTGACAACAACTCTTTTGCAGCCTGCGGCACAATTTGTTTTTATCAGGTTATGCCATCACGCTCGAATCCTTCCTGTAAAAAAGCATTTATAACTAATATGTACACACGTCCAAAATATAGAGGGAAAGGGGTTGCATATAAAGTACTTGATTATCTGGTTTATGAAGCTAGAAAAATAGGAATTGATGAAATACATTTGGATGCAACAGCGATGGGAAAACCGTTGTATTATAAATATGGATTTGTTTTGACAGATTCTGAGATGTACTTACCTAAAAGCTGAAAGAATTAGAGTTGGCTAGGTAATTAAAATTAGCACTAATGTTATTTTTCGTTATTTTGAATTGAGGATGGGAAGAAGATAGTTCCACTTTATGCTGCATTTTGTATTTATAACATAAAGATTGAGGACAGTATGATTAAGATGATAAACATAATAACACAAAGGTGAGAAGAATTTAAATCCACTAATCTGGTTCATTTTTGGTACATTTTACACTGTAAAATTGCATAAAACCCCATAACATTTTATTGTATATTAGGGGAATTCAAAGTGATCCAAATCGTGATAAAAAGGCACAAGTTAACACCTTGGTACATTTTATAAGCACACGGAGAAAAGAGTTCCATTATGCTCATCTCAATTTAAAAAGACTATATCAACTAGATATAGTCTTTTTTGTTGTGTTGCTATGCTGTATATAGGGATTTTATGGGCGAGAAACACATATATATATTTGGTACATTTTTAAATTGCACATATTATGGACAGAGACTTGGAAATTAATACTTAAGTACGAAATTTTCTATACTTGATTGATATTATCAAGTTAAACCACGGTTAATTATTTAGTAAGAGAATGTAGATACTCAGTGAAATACTTAATGTAAGAGTGCTTTATATATTTTTATCTCATGGGTAGCTACCGAAAGATTTTCTAAGTAACTGCCATCATATTATAAAGTTTTAGTAATCGAATATCATCCTTTGATACTTTTAATTGTTGAATGAGAGATGCGTCTTCTTTTAGCTGTACTTTAGAAAACAGCATTTTAACTGCAATAGGCATCATTGGTCTTGATGAGAATCCATTAAACAATCCCCATTTCGTATCAGAACCCAGATAAGATGCCAAGATTTGAACACTGGCTTTTTCCATTGGAGAGTCTTGATTAGTGAGAAGAATATTAGTAAGAGCATCATAATGCTCAATATATCCCCAATATGTGTTTTCGCAATTTTGGTAAGAATCATAATGTTTAAAATTCATGTACATCATGATTTTATATTGATTTTTCTCTGTTTCAGACAGAACATCAAAAACGCACCGTATCAATTGGTTGCTACGTCCATCAAACAAATAAGAGTAAAACTGAGGCACTCCGGTAAAAAAGGCTGGACTGCTATTGGTCATAAGCGTAGTTGGTTTTTGCCTGCAATAAAGCAACTGCTCAACGTGGACATGCAGAGCATCCGCTATTTCATATAATGTCTCAACATCAACAGAAATTTCCCCTTTCTCATACTTAGAAATTGTAGATTTACTTTTACAAATTATCTGTGATAATTCATCTAACGTTTTTTTACGCATTTTACGGAAATTGCGTATTTGTTTTCCTATTTCTAAATTAATTTCAGACATACAGATTCTCCTCAAAAAGTTTCGTAAAAATACAAAAACATGTGAATTGTTAGAACTTTTTTATAGACACCTTGATTTTATCATATATATAGCCAAAAATCTATTCTCAATAGAAAAAATACTATTAAAGTTGCTTTATAAGAAACTACTACACATTTGTCTATTCTGAACAAAATTATTATAATTAATTACATTATTATAATAATAAAAGAAAATTTTTACCCAAAATCAATGAAAGGTTGGTTACATAATGTACAATTTTGATGAAATTATTGACAGAAGAAACACGAATGCCATGAATACTGATGGATTTCGTGACTACATTTTTCATGCAGATGAAACAATGACATTCCCCTATAAAGATGAGGAGTTCATCCGCATGTGGGTTGCGGATATGGAGTTTGCTACACCAGAGGAAGTAATTAATGGTATTAGGGAACGTCTGGACAAACGTATATTTGGCTATACAAGGATATTCTCAAATGATTACTATAAAGCATTTTTAAACTGGTGCAAGAGGCGTTATAATTGGACTTTTGATAAAAAAGATTTGGTTATGTCAAATGGAATAATTCCTGCGTTATATGAGTTAGTTGAATATATTTGCAAGCCAGATGAGAAGGTTTTGTTTTTAACACCATCTTATGCATACTTTAAGCATGCTGCAGATTACAATCATCGTGAATGTATTTGTGCTGACCTAATATGTGAAAATGGAGAGTATACCATAGACTTTGAAGATTTTGAGAAAAAAGCTTCAGATGAAAAGACAACGCTTTTCATCTTCTGTAACCCGCACAATCCAACAGGACGTGTATGGAAAGAAGATGAGTTGAGGAAACTGTCAGAGATTATTGAAAGAAATAACCTTTGGGTTATTTCTGATGAAATACACTGTGATTTAACGCGAGTTCGACAAGTGCATATTCCTCTGGGTAAGATTATGCCAGAGTATAACCAGTTAATTACCTGTATGGCAACGAGTAAAACCTTCAACCTTGCTGGCTTGATGATATCCAATATTATCATACGGGATGATAAGTTAAAAGAAATTTGGTTTAGCAGACATTATAACTTCGACAATCCACTAAGTATTGCTGCGGCTCAAGCAGCTTATGAAAAGGGAGAAAACTGGCTTAACGAATTACAGATATATCTTGATAAAAACTTTGAGTTTACTAAGAAGTATCTGGAAAGTCATCTACCGAAGGCTAAATTCCATATTTCAGAAGCTACCTATCTTGCGTGGGTAGATTTAAGTGAGTATTTTGAGCCAGATGAGAAACTTCCATTATTCTTTGCCTATAAGGCAGGAGTCCTGTTAGAGGGTGGAAATATGTTTGTGCAGAATTCAAACGGTTTTATAAGATTGAACCTGGCATGCCCTAAAGCTACGGTGGAGGAAGGTCTTGGGAGAATTTGCGAAGCAGTGAATACCAAACATACAAAAAAGTACTTAGGCGAAAATTAAATGCAGAATCTGGGATTGAAAAAGGTTGTTGTTGAGAATTCAGAATAGGCGAACCCATAAAAGGAGAAGAAAAATATGAATACGGGCGACATTCAAAAACTTGTATTGGAATATAAGGAGTATGTTATACAAAGAAGAAGAGAGTTCCATCAGAATCCAGAGGTTTCAGGAAAAGAATTTTGTACAAGGGAAATTCTTGTTCGTGAACTGAAAGAAATGGAGGTACCTTATATAAGGCTTAGTGGAACAGGAATTATTGCTGTTATAAAAGGTGAAAAACCAGGAAAGAATAAGATATTGCGTGCTGATATTGATGCTCTTCCTATCCAAGAGGATATGGAGAATTTAAAACAGAAAAAAGAATGTGTTTCTCTTAATAATGGTGTTTGTCATGCCTGTGGTCACGATGCACATATGGCTATACTTTTGGGGACTATGAAGGTTCTTCTTCGAATAAAGGATGAAATTGAGGGAACGGTTTACTGTTGCTTTGAAGAAGGTGAAGAGACGAATTGCGGAATTGGTACAATGATGGATGCGCTAAAGGAGTATTCTATTGACTCATGTTTTGCTCTTCATGTTTACAATGGTTTGGACGCTGGGAAGGTAAATGTAGTACCGGGACCAAGGATGGCAGGAACTGTTGGAATTGGATTACATATTAAAGGAAAAAGCGGACATGGATCCAGACCGGATCAGGCTATTAATCCTATCATTCCAGCAGCTCATATTATTACACAGTTAAATTCTGCATTTATGAATCAGCTGAATGTGGAAGAAACAGTAACACTTGGAATAGGTATGGTTCGGGCAGGGGAAGCAACAAATGTAATTCCAGATGAGGCGTATATTGGTGGTAGTGCAAGGTTTTTTAATAAAGAGGAAGGCGAAAAAGCCCTTGAAATTATTAAAAAAATTGCTGTAAATACAGCAGAATGCCATAAGTGTACTGTTTCGTTTGAGAATAGAAATTCAATTACTCCTTATCCAGTTGTAAATGATGAAGGAGTAGCATTAGATGTACAGGGAAAAATTCGTGAAATTTGTGGAGATAAGGTTATGGAATATTGTGACAAATGGTATGCATCAGAGTGTTATAGTGCATATCTGAATCGTTATCCAGGAGCATTAGGATTTTTGGGAATCCGTAATGAATCCTATGGAAGTGGTGCTGCACATCACAACGGAAAATTTGATATTGATGAATCTGTACTTACATTAGGCGTATGCACTGAAGTTGCTTTTATTATAAGTGGAGGAGAATCTAAATGAGAGAAAAAAACCATTTAAAATGCCACATTTGCTTTGGATTATGTTTGGAATTATTTTGCTGTCATGTTTAGCCACCTATCTTATTCCTGCTGGTCAGTTTAAGATAAATGAGGCAGGTCAAATTATTGGTACAGAATTCCAGTTCCTAGGCTATCAGACACCGATAAGTCCATGGGCCGCTTTAATGAAAATGAAATCTGGTCTGGCAGGTGCTGCAACAATTATGTTCGTAGTAATGGTTTCTGGAGCAACCATTAATGTTGTCCTTGATACAGGTGCAATGAATGATTTAATGAATTGGTCTGTTTACAAGTTAAAGGATAAAGGAACCAGTTTGTTGATTACATTAATGATGTTTCTGATGGCATATCTTGGAGGATTTGGTGGAACAGATGCATTAATTGCAGTAGTACCAATAGGAATTCTGTTTGCGAAAAAACTTAAGCTAGATCCAATTTGTGCTCTTGGAGTTACAACATTCGCTTCTTTAGTTGGATTTGGTACCGGACCGGCTCAGCAGGCCACAACTCAGATGCTTATGGGAGTTATTCCGTATTCTGCCTTCTTTACAAGATTGCTTATAATGAATCTGTTCATTGTGGTTGCTGTTGCTATGGTTTTAAGCTATGTTAAAAAAATTAAAAAAGACCCGAAAGCTTCTTTGATGTATGACCTTGGATGGAAACCTGAAGCTATTGTTCAAGAGGAAGATGAAGGTCAGCTTTTAAAAACAGTGCATTTAAGCTGGAGAAAAATCTTTGTAGTTGTAATTTTTCTTGTTCAATATTTGATTATTGCTTTATATCCACTTATGGGTGGAGATTCTTCTCTAACTTTTGATTTTATGATTGCAGTTATGATATGTACAATGATTATAGTTGGAATTGTTGGTGGTATGTCTGCAGACGAATTAGGACAAAGCTTTGCAAAAGGACTTGCTTCTATGGCATTTGTTGCTTTTATTATTGGACTGGCAAAAGTTATTTCCATGGTTCTTGGAGATGGAAATGTAATACATACAATTGTTTATGTACTTACAAAACCTTTATTAGGTTTACCCAAATCCGTAGCAAGTATTGGACTTACTATAATTGTCTCAATTATTAATCCAATTATTCCATCAGCAACATCAAAAGCAGCTATTTTGGTTCCAATTATGCAACCAGTTGCAGAAGCACTTGGAATAGAACCAAATCTGGCGGTTGTTGCTTACCAAATGGGTGATGGTTTTACAAACCTGCTTTCTCCATTATTAGGATGGATGATTGGATCATGTGTAATGGCGGATGTACCATTTGCTAAATGGTTTAAGTGGGTATTACCAAAGGTATTATTATTTATTTTTATAGCATGCGTCATTGTATTTATTTTGACAGCAACAGGCTGGACAGGTACTATTTAAAATTGAATTAATGAAAAAAACAGAGATGGTTGAGGTAATTACGTTTATGGACAAGCAGGAATTTTTAAATAATTATTTAGTAGAACGTCGTAACACAGATTGTTTGAAATGGGATGAACTTGGTGTCAGATATGGAGATTCTAATCTACTTTCCATGTGGGTTGCAGATATGGAATTTAAGACCTGCAATGATATTATTGAGGCTATGATTTCACGAACAAAGCATGGTGTGTTTGGATACTCCTGTGTACCAGACAAGTATTATGAAGCTTATTCAAACTGGATGGAACAGCGTTATAGTTTTCCAATTAAAAAAGATTGGGTTCGCTTCTCTACTGGTTGTGTAACTGCCATTGCATGGATGATTCATGCGTTTACAAAGCCTTCAGATGCCTGTTTGATTCTAACACCCGTTTACTATCCATTCCATAATGTTGTTACATATAATGGCAGAAAGCTGGTAACCGTTGATTTGGACTACAAAGATGGATATTTCACTATGAATTACGAAGATATTGAACAGGCAATTGTAGAGAATCAGGTAAAGATGTTCATTCAGTGTTCTCCACATAACCCTGCAGGTAGGGTTTGGACAGAGCAGGAATTGGATAGGGTTCTGGCAATATGTAAGAAGCATAATGTATTGGTGGTTAGCGATGAGATTCACCAAGATATTATATTAGGGAATAATAAGTTTATTCCTTCAGCAGTAGTATCTGGTGGAATATACAATGATATAGTAATTACACTGTCATCAGCATCGAAGACATTTAATCTGGCATCACTGCTACATTCCCATATTGTAATAACAAATGAAAGCTTGATGGAAATTTATGATGAATTTGCAAAAGGTTTAAATCGTACAGAAATGAACATTATGGGCCTTACAGCAACCCAAGCAGGGTATACTTATGGCGGTGAATGGCTAGAAAATGTGCTTGAAGTGATTCAGGATAACTATCACTATTTAAAGACAGAACTTAATAAGAACATGCCTGATATCACCGTTTGCTCTCTGGAAGGGACTTACCTTATTCTTTTGGATATGCGAAAGTGTATAAAACCAGAACTTGTACGGGATTTTATTCAGAACAAATGCCATTTGGCAGTTGACTATGGCGAGTGGTTTGGAGAAAACTTTAAAGGGTTTGTAAGACTAAATCTTGCTACGAATCCAGCTTACGTTAAAGAGGCAGTTCAGCGCATTGTTACGGAAATTGGAAAAGTGAGATAAAATTAAGTTTCAAATCCAAAAAGCATTGTAGCAATTATATACAATGCTTTTTGTTGTTTAAGTTGGAGCAAGTATTGCATCAAGTTTATAATATCAAATAAGCTGGAGGAATTTAAATGGAAAAGAAAAATATTGACTGGGAAAACATAGGTTTTTCCTATCATCAAACAGATAAACGATATGTTTCACATTATAAAAATGGCAAATGGGATGATGGAGCTTTAACCACAGATGCTACTGTTGTACTTAATGAGTGTGCTGGTGTTTTACAGTACTGCCAAGAGGTTTTTGAAGGTTTAAAGGCATATAAAACAAAAGATGGTAGTATAGTTACATTTCGTCCTGACTTAAACGCAGAACGCATGATAAATTCCGCTAAGGGTTTGGAAATGCCACCTTTTCCAGAGGAAAGATTTTTAGATGCCATTGACCAGGTTGTAAAAGCCAATGCCGCTTGGGTTCCACCATATGGAACTGGAGCAACTCTCTATTTAAGACCTTATATGTTCGCTTCTGGTCCAGTAATAGGGGTAAAGCCTTCGGATGAATATGAGTTTCGATTATTCTGTACTCCTGTTGGCCCATACTTTAAAGGCGGAGCAAAACCATTAACCATTTGTATTAGCGATTTCGACCGCTCAGCACCAAATGGAACAGGTCATTTAAAGGCTGGTATAAATTATGCAATGAGTTTACACGCTTATGTAGTGGCACATCAGTTAGGATATGATGAAAATATGTTTTTGGATGCAGCAACCAGAACTTATGTAGAGGAAACAGGTGGTGCTAATTTCTTTTTTGTGACAAAAGATAATGAAATTGTAACACCAAAATCAGACACAATACTTCCATCTATTACAAAGCGATCTATGATTTATGTTGCAGAGCATTATTTGGGTATAAAGGTAACAGAGAGGGCTGTAAAGCTCTCTGAATTATCAGAGTTTACGGAGTGTGGTTTGTGTGGAACAGCAGCAGTAATCTCACCTGTTGGCAAAATGGTAGATCATGGAAGAGAATTATGCTTTCCAAGTGGCATGGAGAAAATGGGATTCATTACCCAGAAGCTATACGATACACTTACAGGAATACAATTAGGAACAATAGACGCACCAAAAGGATGGATACGAAAAATAGTTTAAATAATAATAAGTTCTTATATAGCCTTTCCTTAATATGTAAACATTCAAGAATGAACAAAATGGCCAGAGAAACAAAAACCTCTGGTTATTTTGCGTTATATATTATCTTATATGAAAAACCTCTGTACATAATGATATATACAGAGGTTCTCAATTGAATTATACAACAGTATAAATCTTTACATCAGGGTCAGCGCTCCAAAGAGGCTTCAATCCTACAAAAACATCATTCTTGAACATTTCACTTGAAAGATAATCCTGTGCATGGTTAACACTGTCAAAGCCATGAAGCACTTGAACATCCTCGTCTCTAACCAACAGGTCTTTTGTCAATGCACCATTGATGGTATCAAGGAATGGTTGACGGTAGTCAGTATAAATTTTAGCGGCTGCAGAACGGTTTTCATTTGAAATCTTCATAGTGATTTCGAGGTAAGCATTTACTTTCATTTTAATTCCTCCTAGATAATTATTACTCGTGTTATGAGCTTTTTTAATTATATCCACATGGCTTTTATTCCTCAATATATAAGCAAAATTGTTAGTTGCTAATAAAATTATGAGTAACTTGATTTTAAATAAGTAAGTTAATATAATAATGAATAAGCAAATAAACAATACGTTATAAATAAAGGAGTAGAAAAATGTATAAACCAAAGTTGGAAAAGGATATTCGTTGCCCATTGGAGTATGGTCTAGATATTTTTGGTGGAAAATGGAAATCACGTATTATATGTGTATTAGCTGAAAAAGGCGTTCTACGTTATAGTGAACTGCGAAGTGAAATGACAAATATTACGGATGCAGTTTTGGCATCCACTTTGAAAGGTCTAATAGCCGACCAGATTGTTAAAAGACAATCTTATGATGAGATTCCACCAAGAGTGGAGTATTGCCTTTCTGAAAAAGGAGAATCAGTTATTCCTATATTACAAAGCATTTGCAAGTGGTCTGGTGCATATCACAAGGAAGACAGCGAACTAGCAATGTCTCAGTGCCAAAAATGCGATTATGATTTTATGGCAGAATAGCGAAAAATACTAAGTCACTAATAAAATCATTAGTGACTTAGTATTTTCTTAATATCTTGTTATTAAGCATTTATACTTTATAATAATAACTAATTCAGAGGAAAAGGAAGTCTTGTATAGACTTCCTTTATTTTTCTACGAAGAATTGAATAAATTTAAAAGATGAAAAGAGGAAGCGAAAATGAGAGATGAAACAAGATGCCTTCATTCTGGTTATAAACCTAAGAATTCTGAGCCGAGAGTGTTGCCTATTGTTCAAAGTACAACATATGTATATGATTCTACCCAAGAAGTAGCTGCCGTCTTTGATGACCCAATGAAATCACTTATTTATTCTAGATTTGGGAATCCAACGGTTATGGCTGTTGAAGATAAGATTGCAGAATTAGAGGGTGGTGTAGGAGCTATGTGTACTACATCAGGGCAGGCAGCCATACTGATGACAATTCTTAACATATGTCAGGCAGGAGATAGCTTTATCAGTACCAGCGAAATATATGGTGGAACAGTCAATCTGTTTTCGCATACATTAAAAAGATTAGGGATTGATTGCATTTATGTGGATAAGGACATGACTGATGAGAAAATTGAACAAGCTTTTCAACCGAATACCAAATCTGTTTTTGGTGAAACCATAGCAAACCCTGCACTATCTGTTTTAGATATTGAGAGATTTTCGCGTATTGCACATAAGCACCATGTTCCGCTAATTGTAGACAATACTTTTGCCACACCCATTTTGTGCAAACCAATTGAGTATGGTGCAGATATTGTAATCCACTCTACTTCTAAATATATGGATGGACATGCTGTTCAAATTGGTGGTGTAATTGTTGATAGCGGATGCTTTGACTGGAAAAGCGGTAACTTTACAGAACTTGCAGAACCAGATGCGTCATATCATGGAATTGTATACACTGATGCATATAAAGAAAAAGCATTTATTACGAAAGCAAGAATGCAACTAATGAGAGATTTTGGTTGTTATCCTGCTGCTCATTCAGCCTTTTTACTTAATTTGGGTTTAGAAACACTAGCAGTGAGAATGAAGTCTTATTGTGACAATGCACTTAAAGTAGCAGAATATCTTGAAAACTGTAATAAGGTGGAATGGGTTATTTATCCTGGATTAAAAAATGATAAAAATTATAGACTTGCTCAAAAATATTTAAAAGGTGCAAGTGGTGTAATTTCATTTATTATTGAAGGTGGGCGTGATGCTGCAATGTATTTCATGAATTCTCTTGAACTTGCATCTAATGAGGTACATGTGGCAGACATACGCACCTGCGTTTTGCATCCTGCAAGCGAAACTCATAGACAACTTACAGACGAGCAATTGGATGCAGCAGGTATTCATGCAGGAATGATACGCATTTCAGTGGGACTGGAAAACATTAACGATATATTGGATGATTTAGAACAGGCGTTTTTAAAACTTGAAATGCAATGATAATTAAAATTTTACGAAGGAGGAAAGTTTATGCCGTATACTATTGTCGGCTCATTAGCCATTTATATGCTCATAAGCTCACTTACACCTGGGCCTGGAAACATTCTTGCCTTAAACACAATGACACGTTACGGATGGGCGAACGGAAAGAAAGTACTATTAGGTATTTGTGTTGGTTATTTTGCAGTGCAAACTATCTGTGTAATTGGAGTTTACGGAATGAGCCGCCACCTAAATGAAGCATTAGCATGGATGAAATACTTCGGTGCCGCTTATCTTGTGTGGTTAGCAATACATATAATTAGAAGTAAGGTGGATTTTACCAATGAAGAAAAACCACCATCTTTTTTAAGCGGTTTTTTGTTGCAATTAATTAATGTGAAGATATATTTTTACGGAATGAGTGTTTTAAGTGGCTATATTGTGCCTTACTATTCATCGCTGATAGCTATGGTGATATCAGCAACATCAATTTTACTGTTGGGTTGTTTTGCAACGGTAACATGGGCTGTAATGGGAATCAAAATTAAAAATACCTATATACAGCATTTCAAGTTAATCAATGTGATTTTTGGAGCATTTTTAATTTTCTGTGCTTGGAATCTATTATTAGATGTATAAACAAAGCCAAATGGTAAATTCGCAAGAGGCAAATCTGAATTAGCGATATAAGCAAAAACTTATACTTATAACCCAAAATACGAATTTGACATTATAACACTATAGTTGTAAACTAAAAGCACCTAATCGAAAAAGACATTTTCAACTTCAAGAGGAGTTGTAAAATGAAAAAATTTGTATATGTTGGATGCAGAACAACTAGAGAAAGAAATGCAAGAGGGAAAGGCTTAAAGGTGTACCAAGTTCTTGATGACGAAAATTGGAAAGAGGTTCAGACGTTATACGATGAAAAAAATCCATCCTATCAGTGTATAGATAAAACTGGGAAATACCTCTATTCTGTACATGGTGATTCCGATTTTGTCTCTGCTTTTAAAATAAACCTTGAAGAAGGCATATTAACGCATATTAATACAATAGAGGGTGTTGGTAAAAATCCTGTATTTATTACTGTTGATAACACAAATGAATTCTTGTATGCGGCGTCTTTACAGGGAGGACAAATTAGTGTAATAAAACGGAATTTAGATGGAGGAATTTCATTTCCAATTTTCAGTGAAAGACTTTGCGGTAAAACGGATGAAAGTGTTTCTCTTGCCCATCAATGTCTTTGGGATAAGAATATGAAATTCTTATTTGTACCGGCACAGGGAAGAGGTGTTGGGTTTGGAGAGATAAATGTATTTAAAAAACAAGAGGACGGAAGCCTTATAAGTACTGATTGTGTTTTCACAAGAGAAGTAGATGAACCAAGGCATTTGGCAATTCATAATAATAATAGGTTTCTTTATTGTGTAAACGAAAAAGGGAACTCTGTAACCTTTTATATATTTGATGAGGGAAAGGGAAAGCTTACACCAAAACAAATTGTACCATCACTTCCTGAAACATATGTAGGTGAAGGGCAAGCCAGTGCTATTATAATTAGTATGGATGGGAAGTACTTGTATCAATCTAACCGAATTCATGACAGTATAACAGTATATTCTATTGATGAAAAAACCGGTTATATTAAGGCTATTGCAAATGTTTCGTGTCTTGGAAAAACGCCAAGATTTATGACGCTTAATCCAGAAGGGACTGAACTTGTTGTTGCAAATGAAGATAGTGATGACATCAGGATTTTTAAATTAAATAATCAAGGCATACCAGAGTATTCAGGAAAGGTTATATTTACAGAAAGCCCTGTTTGTATTACCTTTGGGTATTTTTAAGTGGGGTGTTTCTGATGGGTACAAATTATTTAGATGGAGTTATTGATACTCATGTCCATTCTTCACCAGATGTAAGACAGAGAAAAATGAACGATTTTGAAATAATGCAAGAGTCTGCAAAAAGAAACGTGAGGGCAGTTGTGATAAAAAGCCATCATATGGAAACTGCGGCCAGGGCTGCATTAATCAATGAAATTAACAGTAGGTGTAATAATAAAAACCATTTTCAAATGTTTGGTGGAATTACCCTAAACACTCAAGTTGGTGGATTAAACCCTTATGCTGTTGAAGCCTCACTAAAATTAGGGGGAAAAATTGTATGGATGCCTACACTCGAATCTGAATTTTCTATGAAAAAACAAGGAAAAAGTGGTGGTGTTGCCTGCGTAAGGAACGGCAGAGTTGTAGACGAACTAATTCCCATTTTAAGATTGATTAAGGATTACGAAGCTGCACTAGCAACCGGGCATTTATCCCCGGAAGAAATTTTTTCTGTTGTTGAAACGGCAAAAAATATGGGCATGAACAAAATTATAATTTCCCATCCTGAGTCAAATCTAGTGGGTTTAACCATTGAACAACAGTTTATGTTGGCAAGGGATTATGATGTAATGCTTGAGCATTGCTATGCACAGCCGGTAGGTGAAGGAAAATATAGCCTTAATTTTGAAACAAACCTTGAAGCAATAAAGTTTATTGGAAGCAAAAATACCATTATTGCTACAGATGCAGGACAAATTCAAAATCCATATTGGTATGATTCTCTTAGTGAATCCATTAAATACTTAAGCGACAATGGAGTTAGTAGCAAGGATTTAGATTTAATGACAAAAGTAAATCCTGCAAAAATATTAGGAATTATATAAACAAAGAATGCGGTCAGGTATAAATTAATTATACTTGACCGCATTCTTTATTGTTTATTTAAGCTTTTCTAGTGTTAGGCGAACGTGTTCAAAAAATAACTCCATGGCATGAGTTTTATGCTTGTCCTTATGATAGCATATGCCTAATGACCAAAATATTCCGTTATCACCCAAAGGATAATAAATTGGAGGGTATGAAAGGGGAATTAAAGAGATAGCAAGTTTTGTAACAAAACAAACGCCTGTGCCAGATGCAACAATTCTGTGGGCAAGGTCAACGTTGCTGGTTTCAAGCATAATTTTAGGCTCGAAATTATAGTCTGAAAACAACTTTTTAGAAAGTGTCCGCAGTCGGTGTCCTTTTTTCATAAGGATAAAAGGCTGGTCTTTAAATGCTTCGAAAGAAAGGATTTTTTTGTCATCATTAAGTAATGAATTAATTTCATTATCTTTTGGTACCGCCAAATAAATTTCTTCCTTAATAAGTGGAAAAAAATCAATCATCGGAATATTTGAACTAGATACCATTACGGAAAAATCAATCTCGCCCTTTAAAATCAATTCGTCTAATTCGTAAGATTTTGCTTCTTTTAGTAAAATTTCTATATTAGGGTATTTAGACATAAATTCAGGCAAAAGGGTTGGCAAAAGCTGAATACTTCTGTTTTCTGGAATTCCTATAATTAATCTGCCGGTATCATTTTTTTCAATATTCTCAAAAAGCTTATTAGCCTCTTCATAGTCAAAAAAAATTTTCTTTACATACTCCAAATATTTTTCTCCAAGAAAGGTTGGTTTTAGTGGTTGAACGGAACGGTCAAAAATTGGAGCACCAAGTTCTTCTTCAAGCTTAAGAAGCTGTTGACTAAGAGCAGATTGTGATATAAATAATTTTTTTGCTGCCTTTGAAACATTTCCAGTCTCATAAATGCTTAGAATATATTCAAACTGTTTAAAATTCATATAATTACCTCCGTGATATTAGGATTTTCTTATGACGAATATCAAAAATGCGAATTGGACTAATGAATGGTTATATGGTACACTAAAACAGTAAAAAACACAATTTAATTATGAAAAAATTTTGTTTTAAGAAAGTTGGAATTGTTTTTTTATCATCGATTGGGTGTTTTTGATGAAAAGGATTGTGTTAAATGCAGTTGGTCTGGTAAATAAATCAATTAGGAGGGTTATTATGAAAAAATATTTTACAAAAGGATTAGCAGTGGTTACAGCAGTAACAATGATGTTGTCTTTGGCAGCTTGTTCAAGTGGAAATTCCAGCAATAGCACAGGTGATTCCGCACCAACAGAGAATGAAGCGAGTTCAGATACTCCAGTGTACATGACCTTTGGTGCTTCTCCATCAAGCTCTCAATTTTATACATATTGGACAGCAGTAGGCCAAACACTTATGAGTGTTTATCCTAATTATAAAGTGGATGTCTCTGAAACACAGGGCGCTGTAGATTCAACAAACAGGGTTGTGGCTGGTGACCTTGAGATGGGCATTTCAACCAGTGCAACAGATTATGAAAATTTTAATGGTACAGGAACTTGGGAAGGAGAACCACATGACCAATCAAGACTTCTTTGGTACTTTGATGAATCACCAATACAGATTGTTGTTGGTAAAGATTCTGGTATTAGTAGCTTTTCGGATTTAAGTGGCAAAAGATTTGGACCTGGTGGAACAGGTACTTCTTGTGCAACAATAGTAAAAACAATGCTTGAAGTATTAGACGTTGATGCAGAACTTTTTGAAGCAGGGCAAGGAGACATCAAAGATGCTGTTATAGACAGGCAAATTGTTGGTGGTGCAAAAGCAGGCATTGCAGGAGATAGCTTTGTTATGGAAATTGGGGCAAGTATTCCAATAGATATTATTTCATTTACGGATGAAGAGATTGAAAAAATTTGTGCAGAAATTCCTTATGTAGTACCAGCCACTATTCCAGCAGGCACATATGAAGGTATTGATTATGATGTAAATACAATACAAATTTTACAAGGTTCACAGGCAACAAAAGATTTATCACAAGAAATGGGATATAAATTTGTAAAGGCAATGTTTGAGGATGGATTTGACGTATGGTCAGTAGCATACCCACAGGGGGCAGAAAAAGATCTTGCAAAATTAACATTGCAGTCACCAATCCCACTTCATGCTGGTACAGTACAGTATTTTGTTGAAAAGGGCTATGATGTACCAGAAGAATTGATTCCAGATGAATATGTTGCAGTAAACTAATGTAGAAATGAGGTATTGCGGTGAGAAAATTAAAAAGCCCATGGGATAAAATAATTATTGTGCTGTGCATTTTGCTGGTAGTTTTTCAAATATACACGGTTTTTGGAATGTTACCTGATTTAATTAAAAGAAGTGTGCATCTTGGGTTTGTATTAACAATGAGTTTTATTCTAATACCGGCTTCTAAAAAACAAAAATGTTCAGAAAAATTACCTGTATATGACATTGTATTATCGCTACTTGCAGTTGCAACAGTTGTGTTTTTAATTGCTAACTATGATACCCTTATATGGAATCCATTGCAATGGATAGGTACAATAGACAAGGTATTTGCTGTTGTCCTTACATTGTTAGTACTTGAGGCTAGTAGGCGTTCTGTTGGTTTGATTTTTCCTGGTCTTGCACTTGTATTCTTTATGTATGCAATATTTGGGCCATATTTTCCAGGAGTTTGGGGACACAAGCCGTATTCCATAGATTTGATTTTTCAAACCCTGTACCATAGCACGAATGGAATTTGGGGCACAATGATAAGTATTTCAGCAGGTATGCTTGCGATGTTTGGTATATTTGGTGCAATGCTTAGCGAAACTGGTGGCGCAGAAACCTTTGTTAAATTGGGGCAAAAACTTACAGGAAAAACTATTGGAGGTCAAGGTAAAGTTGCACTTATTGCTAGTGGACTATTTGGTATGATTTCAGGAAGTGCTATGGCAAATGTTGTTGGAACAGGTACTTTTACTATTCCTTTAATGCAAAAATCGGGTTATAACAATGAGTGGGCTGCTGCAATTTCAGCTGTTGGCTCTACTGGAGGCACGATAATGCCACCTATGATGGGCGCTGGTGCTTTTATTATGGCACAGCTTATTGGTATTTCTTATTTGGAAATTGCAAAAGCTGCTGTTGTTCCTGCACTACTATATTATCTTGGTGCATATATTGCTGTACACTACATTTCAAAAAAGGACAATATTCATGGTGAAGAGATTAAAGAATTTATAGATAAGGCAGAGTACTTTGTAATATTTACTCCTATTATTTTCTTTCTGTTTTATCTTTTAAGAGGATACACAGCAACATTATCGGCTTTTTACGCAACAATTTCTGGCTTTTTTGTGGCACTTTTCTTTAAAACAATTAAAGAAAAAGCAACAGCGAAAGCACCAAAAATTGCAGCAAAGTTATTTACAGATGTATCGGTTTCAGCAGGAAAAAGTATTGTAAATATGGCTACACTTATGGCTGGTTCGCAGATAACCATTTGCCTTATTTCTTTAACAGGATTTGGTGTTAAGCTATCTTCTGTAATTGTACAGGTTGGTCAAGATAATCTTTTTGCCTGTCTTGTGCTTACAATGATTGTGTGCATAGTTCTTGGTATGGGTCTTCCAGCTACAGCGGCCTATGTACTTTCAGCAGCAATACTTGCACCTGTATTAACAACCCTTGGTGTGCCTATTTTAGTTTCACATTTGTTCATATTTTACTTCGCAGGATTTTCAACTATTACGCCACCAGTTTGTGCAGCAGTTTATCTTGCGGCAGGAATAGCCAAGGCTAATTGGTTCAAAACTGGGGTGCTGTCGTGCCTTATTGCATTTCCTGCATTTGTTGTGCCGTATACCTTTATTTATGACACATCGCTTTTGCTTATGGGGAATGTGGGAGCCGTGACTCTGGCTGTTATTACAGCTGTGCTTGGTGTTTGGGCAATAGGTACGGGGGTTGCAGGATTTATTTATGTAAATATGAAAATTCCATTTAGAATATTTGCGGTATTAGCGGGTGTACTTTTGGTTATCCCAAGTCTTACAGTAAGTATTGTAGGATTAATAATTTTTGTGGCTGTTTATGGGCTAAACTTTATATCAGGCAAGAAAGAAAAAGCTAAAATGATAGCAGCTTAACAAAAAAGCATTTCCTGCTCCAACGTGTGCTTGGGAAATGCTTTTTAATTACCTTGTAATATATGTTTTTTAATATGGAAGATATATATATAAATACATATAGTTTAAATTTGCATAAGAAGAAAGACTAAGAGATAAAAAGTTATAGTGATTTTTTACACAAAAAGAATTGGATATAATATTCCTGATATAATTGTCATAGATAAAAGGTATTTTACGTTATGTAGTTCAATGGGTTATGATATATACAAGTTAACAAAACCATTAATTTATTGTAAGTATGCGCGCTGCTAGCAATTGGATTAATGTAGTTGACGATGTGGTTAGCTATATGGAATAATACCCTATCTATGTTAGGAGGAGTTTTTGTGTCAGAAGAAATACTTAAAAAAGAAAGTTTTTTAAGCAAAAATTTTTATGGATTTCCGCTTTGGATGATGTGCATAGTTTTAGCTGTAATATTGGGAGTTACATTTTTAGGAATTATGCCAGATGACGATATTTTGTCAATTGTAACAATAATGTTTGCTATTGGATTTATTTTATACGAAATTGGTGAACGAGTACCAATTTGGAATGACTATCTTGGCGGCGGCTCATTACTTGCTTTTCTTGGTGCGGCAGCTTTGGAATACTACAACGTTCTTCCGGCAAAATATTCAGAAGCAATTACATATTTTTACGATGACTATGGTTTCCAAACACTATTTATTTCATTGCTGATTGTCTCCGCAGTACTTGCAGTGAACCGTAAGCAGCTTATAAAAGCATTTGCTGGCTATGTTCCAGCGATATTCGGCGGCGTTATATGTGCCGCAATTTTTGGAGTTATTGGCGGCATCATTTGTGGAATTGATATTAAAGAAATTATTGCGTATTATGTTCTTCCTACGATGGGTGGAGGAAACGGTGCTGGTGCTGTACCTTTAAGTGAAATGTGGGAGTCTGCAACAGGTATTGGCAAAGATGTTTTTTATTCTCAGGCTATTGCAATTTTAACTCTTGCAAATAATTTTGCTATTTTGTTCGCGGTTTTATTAAATTCAGCTGGGAAAAAATTTCCTAAACTTACAGGCAACGGAGAATTGTTAAAAAATGCCGATAAGTATACTTTGGTTGAAGATGAGGTCAAGGTTGAGGCGAATTCTTATGATATGGCAGGCGGACTTTTATTAACGGGGGCTATTTATGCTCTTGCAAGGATGTTTTCTAAACAACTGCTTCCATCCATCGGACCGGTTCAGTTGCACTTATATGCATATATGGTAATTTTTGCAGCGGTTGCCAATGTAGGAAATTTTGTTCCAAAGAAAGTTGTAGAAGGTGCAAAGAAATTATCTGCATTCTTTACGAAGCCTTTAATGTGTATGTGTATGGTTGGTATTGGTATTGCTTTTACAGATTTAGGGGAACTTGTTTCTGTTTTAAATATACAGACACTTTTCATTTGTGCATTGGTTGTTTTTGGTGCAGTTATCGGTTCAGGTTTTGTTGGCACTTTAGTAGGTTTCTACTTTGTTGAGTCTGCAATAACAGCTGGTTTGTGTATGGCAAACCGTGGTGGTAGTGGAGATTTACAGGTACTTGGTGCAGGTAAAAGAATGAACTTAATGTCTTATGCGGCAATTTCTTCAAGGATTGGTGGAGCAATTATTCTTCTTATTGCAAGCATAGCATTTAGTTTCTTTGCTTAATTCATAATTGAAAGAGGGGGCTTCTTTATGAGTGAAATAGATAACATTGTAAAGGAAATAAGAGATGCAGGTATTGGAAATAAAGTGGACGAGAAATTATTAGAAAAATACTCAGTTCGAAAATCAGACGAGAAGGATGTTCCCACAAGAGATGGAGTTACACATATCTATATTTACACACCTGTAATTCAAAAAAATAAGTATCCTTTATTTTTAAATATTCATGGTGGAGGTTTTGTAAAAGGGCATAGGGAACAAGATGTTGTGTTTTCTAGAAATGTTTGCAGTAATGCGGAGTCCGTAGTCATTGATATTGATTATACACCAGCACCGGAACAAAAATTTCCATACGCCTTACACCAATGTTATGATGTGTTGGTATGGGCTATGGAAAATGCAGATAATTTAAAAATTGATACTGAAAATGTTATAATCTGTGGACATAGTGCAGGAGGTAACTTAGCTACAGGAGTCTGCTTACTAGCACAAAAGTCTGAAAATATTAGAATTAGGCTTCAGATTTTAGATTATCCAGCATTAGACCTATTTACACCGCCAGAATTTAAAAGAAATGCATATGCAACAGAAAGACTCTTTCCAGAAAAGTGTAGACTATATAATGACTTATATATTGATGAGGCTAACAGGTTAAACCCTTTAGCATCTCCTTCTTTTGCCCCCGAAGAGATGCTTAAAGGAATGCCAGAGGCGATAGTCATTACTTGTGGTGATGATATATTAGGCGAAGAGGGAGAAAAATATGCCTACAAGCTTGTTCAGTCTGGTGTTACAGTAACTTCAAAAAGATTTTTGAATAGTAGCCATGGCTTTGTTGTACAAAGAAAAGGTGATTATGTGGAGGCAGAAAAAATAATATTTTCGAAGATAAAAAATATTGCTAATTAAAACTAATAGGAATGTATCTATTTGGAGGGATATATATGAAAATTGGCGTAATAAAAGGAAATGGAATTGGGCCTGAAATTACAGAGGCAACACTGCATGTTTTGGAGGCTATAGGAATTGATTTTGAATGGGTGTCAATTGCTATTGGAGATGAAGGTGTAGAAAAATATGGACATCCATTATCTCAAGAGGCAGTTCAACAGGTTAAGGACGTTAAGGTTGCTATTAAAGCACCGCTTATTGTAAACAAAATGAAGGGGCGTCTTTTGTGCATACATAAAGATGGAAGTGAGCATATATATCCATCATTAAATAATGCCATAAGGCGAGAACTTGGTCTTTATATTTGTCCAAGACCAATCAAGGGTGTAAAAAATATTTCAGAAAAATATGAAAAGCTTGACGTCGCAATAATGCGAGAGATTACAGAAGACGTATACGCAGGGATTGAACATAAAATAGGTGATGATGTTGCAGAATGTATAAAGCTTGTTACAAGAAAAGCGGCAACGAGAGCAGCAGAATTTGGCTTTGATTATGCAATAAAAAATGGTAGAAAAAGAGTTACTTGTGTACATAAAGCAAATGCAATCAGCCTTTCTGACGGATTGTTTTTAAAATGTTTTAAAGAAGTAGCACAGAAATATCCAGATATTGAATCAAATGATTATATGGTTGATGCAACAGCTTTTTATTTAGCAAAAAAACCAGAGCTTTTAGACGTGATTGTAACATCTAATCAGTATGGAGATATTCTTTCCGACCTTGCAGCCGGGCTTGTAGGAAGTCTTGGACTTGCACCAGGAGCTAATATTGGTGAAGATGTGGCGGTTTTTGAGGCCTCTCATGGAGCAGCGCCAGATATTGCAGGGAAGGGTATTGCAAATCCTGTTGCATTAATACTTTCTGGAGCATTAATGCTTAGACATATTGGAAAGACAACAGAAGCAAATTGGGTTGAGGAAAGCACATTCGAAATTC
This sequence comes from Lachnospiraceae bacterium, assembly GCA_034933685.1. Taxonomy (GTDB): domain Bacteria; phylum Bacillota; class Clostridia; order Lachnospirales; family Anaerotignaceae; genus UBA8514. Next base: position 148,721 of record JAYFNB010000013.1, read on the forward strand.
TTTCTGAAAAACAGACAATAACTCCTGACTTAGGAGGAAAAGCCTCAACTATGGAATTGGCAGAGGCTATTGCGAAAAGAGTAAAAGAGAAAAGTAAATAAACCTTAAGGAGGAAAAATAATGTTCGGTGTATATAAGGCAAAATCGGCGCCAGGAGCTGAATGGAGAGAAGATTTACCAATGCCTGAATGTGGCGAAAATGATGTGCTTGTAAAGGTAAAAGCGACTGCAATTTGCGGAACAGATTCAGCGCATATCTACCCATGGGGTGCATATGCGGAGGAAAGATGTCCTGTTCCATTTGTTTTCGGACATGAGTTTTCTGGTGAAATTGTGGAAGTAGGCGAAAAAGTTACAAACTTCAAAGTTGGAGACAGAGTTGCAGGAGAAACCCATATTCCTTGTAATCATTGTGAAATGTGTCTTACAGACAGACGGCATAACTGTGAAAATATGCAGATTATTGGTGTACATACACCGGGTTCTTTTGCAGAATATATTGCTTTCCCTGCGGACTGTGCATTTAAAATTGACGACAGCATTAGTTATGAAATTGGTGCATTGCTTGAACCTATGGGTGTAGGAATGCACGGTGTTTCTAAGGCTGATGTTAAAGGTAAAACAACAGTAATTTATGGTTGTGGTCCAATTGGACTTATGGCAGTTGCTTGTGCTAAATTCAAAGGTGCAAGCAAGATAATTGCCATTGATGTTGTAGATGATAAGCTTGAAATGGCTAAGAAAATGGGTGCAGATGTTATTATAAATTCAAAAACACAAAGTGACCTTGAGGCTGTTAAGGCAGAAACAAATGGCAGTGGTGCAGATGTTGTTATTGATTACACTGGTAATAAATTTGCAATTAGGGCTGGTTTTCAGCTTGTTAAAAAAAGCGGAACAATGGTGCTTGTTGGCTTAACCAGTGGTGAAACTTCTCTTGATTTAGCTAACGATATTATTTATAAGGAAGCAACTGTTTATGGTGTTACTGGAAGACTGATGTATCAAACATGGGACGAGTGTTTGGAAATGCTTAATGCAGGCTTTGATTTAAAACCGCTTATGAGTGGCCCATATGCACTTAAAGATTTTGAGCAAGCGTTTGAAGCTGTAAAAACAGCTACAGGCAGAGTTGTAATGATACCATAAAGATATAATGGGCGTAGACTTTGTCTATGCTCATTGTTATTTTAAAGAGGTGATTTTATGAAGGAAATTAACAAAATAGTTATTGCAGGTGCTGGTGTAATGGGTTCATCGCTTGCACAAATTTTTGCACAGTATGGATATAAAACAGTTGTATTTTACAGAAATGAAAAATCAAAAGAAAAAAGCATTGAACTTATTAATACAAATCAACGTGGTAGCGTAAATAATAAAATATTATCGCCCGATGAGTCAAAACAGCTTGTTTCCAATATATCCTTTTCAAATAATAAGGAATGCTTTAAAACAGCGGATGTAGTTATAGAAACAATAGCAGAGAATATGGAGGTAAAGCATAGTTTTTGGAAAGAAATAAGCTCTGTTGTAAAAGAAGAGGCAATACTTACCACAAATACATCAGGGCTATCAATAACCGAAATTTCCAAAGCGGTTCATATGCCAGAAAGATTTTGCGGATTTCATTGGGTAAATCCACCACATATTGTACCCCTTGTGGAATTAATTAGGGGCGAAAAAACCGAAGAGGAAGTAATAAATCAGGTTTATGAACTTGCAAAGAGTGTTGGAAAGAAACCGATTATATTACAAAAAGAAGCACCAGGTTTTGTTTTGAACAGATTTCAATATGCCATATTAAGAGAAGCAATGCATATTGTTGACAATGGAATATGCTCAATTAGCGATATCGACAACGTATTTAAATATGGGTTAGGAATGCATTATGCTGCAATCGGTCCTTTTGAAACAGCAGATTTAGGTGGTCTAGATACCTTTTTATCAATTTCGGAGTATCTTTTTAAAGAGCTTGCAGACGAAAAGGAAGTTTCCAATCTTTTAAAAAATTTGGTTTTAAATGGGCAATATGGAGTGAAAAGCGAAAGTGGATTCTATGATTATTCAAACGGAAAAGATGTTGAGGCAATAGTAAACAGAGATGAAAAGTTTTTTGAAATTGCAAAATGTCTTTACGAGTAAAAGGAGATAAATATGAAATTAGCATATCCTGTGCTTACACCAGATGCACAAAGTAATGCAATGGCGTTTTGTGGTGATTTTTATGAAAATATTATGAAAATAAAAGAATATGGTTACACAGGGGTGGAATTGCTTGTAAGAGATATCGACTATGATGATGAACCAAACATTATTAGAGCACTTGAAAAGGAAAACCTTGAAGTGGCGGCTATAGGGTTAAATCCTGTATTTTCACAGGATAAATTATTTCTTTTAAGTGAGGACGAAAAAATACGAAAACAGGCAGTTGAAAGAATAAAACGTATAATTTATTTTGCAAAGAAGGTAAAAGCGCCTGTTTTAGTTGGTAAATTTAGGGGAAATACTTTGAACTGTGGATATGAGGAGAGTATGAATATTTTGGCTGAATCATTTTACAATATCTGCAGTTATGCAAAACTAAAGGGGGTTAGGATTTTAATTGAACCTCAAAGTAAGGCAGGTATTGATAACCTTAATACAGTTAAAGAAACAGTTGATTTCATTAAATTGGTTGGTGCAGATAATTTAGGTATTTTATATGATTTCTTTCATGGTGAAATTGCTGAGGAAATCTGGTTAGAAGCCATAGAAATGGGTAAAGAAACTATTGGATTTATACATTGCTCAGATAGAGAACGTCTTGTTCCAGGAAGAGGTGGAATGGATATAAAAGCCGGCATTGAAAAGCTTTTTAATATTGGCTATGATGGTTATATTAGTTTAGAGGTTAAGCAGTTGCCCAACAGCCTAGAAGTGTGCAGGGAAAGCCAAAAGATATTAACTAAAATTATAGCAAGTTTTACTTAACAATTTAGAGGGGTTGTTTAAGGTGCAGTTAGTAGAAAAAATTAATAAAATTCCCTCTGGCAGAATGTTAGTTCCATTGTTTTTATGTGCAGGAATAAATACCATATTTCCAAATTTTTTTACTTGCAGTGTATATATTGAAAACCTTTTTGGCTCTCCGGCAGTAACCACATATATGTGCTTAACTCTTCTTTTTACTGGCATACAAATGCGAATTAACGAATTGCCGGCTGCATTAAAAATAGGCGGAACTCATGTTTTTACTAAGTATGCCATAGGTGCTTGTTTTTATATTATAATTGCAAATAAATTTGGCATGGATGGAATATTTGGTGTGTGTAGTTTAGCACTGCTTTGTTCTCTTACAAACTGCAATGGTAGTATGTATATGGGGTTAATGGAGGAATATGGAGACAGGGAAGATATGGCAGCAAGACCTATGTTTAATCTTAATTCAGGACCAGGATTATCTCTTGTTACAATAGGGGTATCGGGTCAGGTTAAGCTATCGCCATTAGTATACCTTGGTGTATTTTTCCCTATCCTATTGGGAATGATACTTTCTTTCATAGACCCTAGCATAAGAGATAGAGCAAAAAATGGGACTAAGTTGCTTTTGCCACTTATGAGTGGTGCTATGGGTGCAAGAATTAATCTTTTGGACATTATTTCTGCTGGTTTTGGCGGCATTGTATTGTTTGTATTAGTTTTTCTGGTAACTGGGCCAGTGGCATTGTTCGTTGATAGGGTGTTGTTAAAACGACCTGGCTATACTGGAATGGCAACGGTTTCTGTTGCGGCAAACACAATAGCTGTGCCTGCAATGATTGCACAAGCTGTTCCAGACTTTGCACCCTATGTTGCAACTGCTGTATTACAAATTTCTGGTGCAGTTATTCTATCGGTATTAATAACACCTATAGTAGTGCATCAAACAGCAAAAAAATGGGGTTGTGTAAAACAGAAAAATATATATAAAATAGAAAGCAGTATTTCCTGAGAAGGAGATACTGCTTTCTAAATGAATAAATTAAAATCTTCAATTAAAACAATGCCAAAATAACATTCAAAGTGTAAGGTTGTATTTAAGCTTTTGCGACGTTTTCACCACATAAGGCGTATTAAATATTAAAGCTCAGAAAATGAATATTATTTATTTTTTAAAATTTCATTGGTAAAAGATTTGATTTTTTCTTCCTCGGAACTTCTTTTATCTAGAGCATTTTTCATAATTTCCTTTGCTTCATCAGGACGAACTACAACAACGCCGTTTCTATCACCAACAATAATATCACCTGGGTTAACAATTACACCGCCACAAGAAATAGGAACATTTATCTCTCCGCTTTCATTTTTAGATGCAGCACCACAGCAAAGGCCTTTTGCAAAAACGGGAAAATCAAGGTCTTCATTTTCATCAATGTCTCTAAAAGCCCCGTCAATTACAACTCCATTTATGTTTTTTAAGGATGCCATATAACTGCGCATATCACCCCAGAGGGCATTGTTACAGCAACCATGACCATCTATAACTATTATATCACCAGCTTGCGCAATTTCTATTGCTTTCATTGCTGCTACACTTGCTCCTATAGGGACTTTAACAGTGATAGCAGGACCAACGATTTTTTTATTAGAAGTTCTTGGTTTTATTTCATAATCCATTGCGTTAAATACGGTTGCTCCATCACAAAGTTCTGTTGTACTAAAGGTTGCAATTTCTGTTAGAAGTTCTGCTGAAACTCTGTTGATATCTTTTATAATTCTGTGCCCGATATTTTTATTTTCCATTGTGTTTCCCTCCATTTTAAACTTTATTTTATGAATGATTATAAGATTAAATTAAACATTATTAAAATATTGAAAAAAGCATATACCATATAGATAATTTTGTATAAGAGGGCTATTAAAGATAAGTAAGGCTTAAAATATGAGTAAGACCAATATTTTATAACTACTATATGCAAAAAAAACTATGTTTTTCATATAATTATAGGCATTTTACATATAACTGTTTTGGACATAAAATAAAGGCATAGGTAAATACAAACTACAAAAACGAGAGGAAATGGTGAGAAAATGAATTACACAGTAGGTCTTTTATATGGAGATGGAATTGGTCCGGAAATTACAAAAGCAACAGAAGCAATGATGAAAGCAGCAGTTAAGAAATGTGGAATTAGCATGGAGTTCCCTGTATTTCCTATGGGCTGGGAAGGGATTGAAAAATACGGTGACCCTGTACCAGAAATTACAAAAGAGGGACTAAAAAATTGTCATGGCTGGGTTTTTGCACCTCATGATTCGGCAGCTTATCCACCAGAGCATTTCAAGAAAACTAATCCAAGTGGAACAATGCGTCACTACTTTGACTTATATTCAAATGCAAGGCCTGCAAAATCATATCCTGGTGTAACAAGCCGTGTAGGCGAAGCAGACGTAGTTGTATTCAGGGAAAATACTGAGGGAATGCTTCCAGATAGAAATATGTATAAAGGATACGGTGAATTTATGCCTGATCCGGACACAGTTATTTTAAATTCGGTGTTTACAAGAAAAGCTTCAGAAAGAATTGCACACGAGGCATTTAAGCTTGCAATGACACGTAAAAAACATGTTACAGTTGTACATAAAGCGAATGTTATTCAGATGGGATATGGTCTTTTTAAATCAGTTTGCTATGAAGTGGGACAGAAATATTATCCAGAGGTTAAAATTGACGATTTCCATATTGATGCTATGACAGCGCACATGGTAAAAAGATTAAAAGATTTTGATGTTATTGTTACAACAAATCTTTTTGGAGATATACTTTCAGACCTAGCAGGTGAACTTACAGGAAGCCTTGGACTTGGACCATCTATTAATACAAATGGTACACAGTGTATGGCACAGGCAGCACATGGTTCTGCTCCAGACATTGCAGGAAAGAACATTGCAAATCCAGTAGGTATTATGCTTTCTGCTGTTATGATGTTTGAGTGGATGGGTACTAGATATGAAGATGAAACGCTTAATAAAGCAGCAAAAATTATGCAGGAAGCAGTTCTTAAAACAATGAAGGATGGAAAACTTACACCAGATATGGGTGGTAAAGAGTCAACAACAAGTTTTACAGATGCAGTTGTAAAAGAAATTGAAATTGCTTGTTTAATATAAAATAAATTTTCTCCCCAGAAAACTCCATAGAAATATGGAGTTTTTGAGGATATGCGAAAGAGGAGATTTTAGATGCCAAAAATAGGAATTATTCATGCAACCATGAATGCAGTTCAACCGATGATTGATGTTTTTAACAAGTATGCACCAGAGGTGACAGTAGTAAATTTTGTAAATGAAAACATGCTTTTGAGGGCCAATAAAATTGGAGGTGCAGATGAAGATGGATTAAGAACATTTACAAAGCTTTTTTTTGAAGCGGTAGAAGCAGAAGTAGACGGGATAATTATTGCTTGCTCAATTTTTTGCCCTTTCGCATCACTTATGACCGCGTTTACTAAGGTTCCAGTTATAGCTGTAGACAGACCAATGCTTGAAAAGGCTGTTGAAAATGGTAACAAAATTGGAATCATGGCTACTACTGCTCCATCAGGTCCATCTGCTAAAACACAAATTGAGAGTATTGCAAGTTCGGTTGGAAAAGAGCTAAAGTATGAGATGGAAATAGTTACGGATGCAATGGTGGCACTTAAAAAAGGAGATGTTACGGCTCATAATAAAATAATTGCAGAAGGTGGGCAAAGATTAGTTGATAAAGGCTGCGATACAATTGTTTTAACCCAAATAACTATGGCTTGTGCCGCAGATGAAATGAAGAATCTAGAGGCAGAGATTTTAAGCAGCCCACTTGAGGGGCTTAAAAAAATTCTTGAGATGATATAGCAACCTATTGTTTAAAGCCTTTTAAAATTATGATATAATTGAAACATATTAAATTTAGGAGGCTGATATTATGGATTTTAGGCAGTTAACATATATAATGACCGTTGCAGAGTGCCAGAGTATTACAAAGGCAGCTAAGGAGCTATATATTTCTCAGCCTTCCTTAAGTCACTTTATTTCAAAAACTGAAGAAGAGATGGGTACAAAAATTTTTGACAGAACAACACATCCTCTCATGCTTACTTATGCTGGCGAGAAGTATGTGGAAACGGCAAAGCAGATACTTCAGCTAAATGCAAATTTAAAAAAAGAATTTAGGGATATAGAAAACTGTAAAACTGGACGAATAGTGGTAGGCATACCACCAGAAAGAGCAGGGTATATGTTGCCAATTGCAGTATCTGAATTTAAAAAGAAATACCCCGAGATTCAGATAAAAACGGTGGAAGCAAAGACGGAGAATCTAGAAGAATATCTTCTTAAAGGTCAAGTGGACTTTATAATTTTGCCGGAAAATGTTAGTAATGATATGCTAATTGATACAGAAGTTATTTATCAAGAAGAAATTGTTGTTGCAGCTGGAGATGGATTATTGAATAGTACTCACTGCAAAGATGGATATGCTAATGTTATTGATATGGAAAAGGTTAAAGAACAACCTTTTATTCTTCTAAGAAAAGGACATGGGATACGCCGTAAATGTGACAGTATTTTTAATAAGTATAATATTCAGCCGAATATTGTTTTTGAAACTGCTAGTAACTTCACAGCGTTAAGGTTATCTGCTTTTGGTATGGGAATTACTATTGTGCCTAAAATGTCTATAGATATGCTTAGAGGAGCACTGAGGATTAATACATATTCATTGGATAAAAATCCTATAATGTGGCAAGTTATAGTTGCCTACAGAAAGGGTGTATATTTGGATAAAGCAGAAAAAAGTTTTATTGATATACTGAAACAAAATTTCAACTAAATCTAAAGTTAGAAGTTGAAATAGGTATTGGTGAAAGAATAAACCTATTAAGTTGCAATACTATAAAACTTCAACATTGAGCCTTTGAAAAAAACCTGTAAATAATAGATTTCAATAATAGCTTTCTATGGTAAAATAAAAAATAATAGGAGGCTATTTTTATGGCACGCAGAAAATTAGATTTTTCAGAAGGAAAACAAACATTATCGCAGCTCTCTTGTAAGAGTACGACATCCAGTCAGCTGATGACATTCAGGATGCTTTAAAAGATTTGCTTGGTGGCACGATTCAAAGTATGTTGGAGGCTGAGAAGGATAATCATCTAGGCTATGAACCTTACCAACGCACAAGCAATTCAAATGCCCGTAATGGCAAGAAAACCAAGGCAATACGCAGCAAATATGGTGAAATGAGTATCCAATTACCTCAGGACAGAGAGTCTTCTTCGAACCGCAAATAGTTCAAAAATGTCAGAAAGACATTTCTCACATCGATGATAAGGTTATTTCCATGTATGCCAAAGGAGTACGCTCAAATATGTTGATGATAAAGATAAAAAGAAATTTGCAACTGATTTAAAAGCCATTACCAGGCATCCTCAGAAGCAGTTGCGCATGAACGTATGCTCGATTATTTCACACTCTCCTAACATTTGTTAAGAGCCTGTGAAAAAAACTCTGTAAATAATGGATTTCAATAATAGCTTTCTATGGTAAAATAAAAATCATAGGAGGCTATTTTTATGGCACGCAGAAAATCAGATTTTTCAGAAGGAAAACAAAACATCATTTCAGCTCTTTTACAAGAGTATGATATCCAGTCAGCTGATGATATTCAGGATGCATTAAAAGACTTACTCGGAGGAACGATTCAAAGCATGTTGGAGGCCGAGATGGATACTCACCTAGGTTATGAGCCATATGAACGCACAAGCAACTCTAATGCCCGTAATGGCAAGAAACCCAAGTCAATACGCAGCAAATATGGTGAAATGAACATCCAAGTACCTCAGGACAGAGAATCTTCCTTTGAACCACAGGTGGTTCAAAAACGCCAGAAGGATATTTCATACATTGATGATAAAATCATCGCAATGTATGCCAAAGGATTATCTACACGGCAGATATCGGATCAAATTGAGGATATTTATGGCTTTGATGTTAGTGAAGGTATGATTTCAGATGTTACCAACAAGCTTCTTCCTGAAATTGAGGACTGGCAACACCGCCCGTTATCCCGACTCTACCCAGTTGTATTTATCGATGCAGTTCACTTTTCTGTTAGAGACAATAACGTAATAAAAAAGCTAGCAGCATATGTTATCTTAGGCATTAATGAAGATGGTTTAAAAGAAGTAATCAGCCTACAGATATGGCAGAACGAAAGCAGTAAATACTGGCTTGGAGTATTAAACGAATTAAAGTACCGTGGGGTACAGGACATCTTAATTCTTTGTGCAGATGGTCTGAGTGGAATGAAAGAAGCTGTAAATACCGCATTTCCAGCAACAGAATATCAACGTTGTATTGTTCACCAAGTCCGGAATACCCTCAAATATGTTGCTGATAAAGATAAAAAGAAATTTGCAACTGATTTAAAAACCATCTACCAGGCACCCTCAGAAGCAGTTGCTCATGAACGAATGCTTGAGATTACTGAAAAATGGGATGATTCTTATCCAAACGCCATGAAAAGTTGGTCGGTCAATTGGGATGTTATTAGTCCGATTTTCAAGTTTTCTTCCGATGTACGGAAGGTTATCTATACGACAAATGCAATTGAAAGTTGAATAGTACATACCGTCGGCTAAACCGCGGACGAAGCGTATTTCCAAGCGATACTGCCTTGCTAAAGGCTCTTTATCTGGCAACATTTGAAGCAACTAAAAAGTGGAGCTTACCAATCCGAAACTGGGGTAAGGTCTATGGTGAACTGTCTATCATGTTTGAAGGCCGTTTATAATTATTAAAAATAACCCCATTTTGAAAGGGTCTTATTGACATACACAAAAACATAATTTATATTGAACACGAGGCATGAATACTGGATATCCAAGCACTCATGCCTCAAAAATTATCATAGAAAGCTAATTTACAGAAATAATTTCACACACTCATTGTTTAAAACTATACTGAAAATAAAATGTAATTATACTAATTTTAGTATAATTTTAACTGATTGTAAGAACTAAAGAGTACGATTTTGATCCTGCAACTGTCTTCCAGTTACCAAGTCCATAACTGTTTAAATAGCCCTTAGCACCGTTTCCTTTTCTATAACAGTCGGATTTTAAGTTTTCCGCCTCCAGATATAGCTTATATGCTTATCTTCGTTTAGGTTACTCAAGAGGGCTGTTAATGGTACGCCTAGGGCATGTGCTATACTTTCCAATTTACTGATTGAAGCTTCTCTTTGTCCTCGTTCAATTTGACCCCAATATGATACACTAATACCGATTGCTTCGGAAAATGTTTCTTGGGTAAAGTTTTTTTCTACCCTGAATTTTCTTATTTTGTTTCCTATTTGTATGTAGTCCATTTTAAACCTCTCCATGTTTTAGTATTTAAATTAATAAATGATAAAAACAAAATATTTGATACAATCCAAGTATTTATAGAATATAATGAGTAATACATAAAAAAACGGTCAAAGGAATGGTGTACAGATTTCACTTACATAAGGATTGATGTCCATATGACAATTCTCCCATGGAAAGCTTCTATAATGCCGTTAATGGTGAATTGACACATACAAATATCAGAATTATCAAATTCACGTGACGAGAATAAAGAAAAGTGTAATTGTCAAGCACGATTGAAACAATTTGTTAGATAAATTTAGTTTTTTAAGTGTACTCCAATTGGTATTAACCACTATTATGCAAAGATGATTTTATGTGCATACATCTTAAAAAGTATTTCTACTATGAATGCTTGGTACATTTATGAGGAAGAGAAGTAAAAATATTTCATTTTGAAGAGCTGCAAAAAATGGAGAACCTAGACATCCAATACCAATAGGGAAACCGTTTGAAACTGCTTGAGAAAATAAGTGGTATTATGAGTTCTAACAGAAACCGTGTGTATATACTAAAAATTTATACCCCTTCAAACTTGTAAGGTAAATTACTGGTTTGAAGGGGTTTTTCTAAATGATTAAATTAAAGAGATGCAGTTCTGTTGGGGACAGTTTATGGAAAAGCCAATTATTTAATATACTCTAGTTACAAAAAGAAGCTAAATCCAACACTTGCAAGAACCAGCATAATTCCGCCACCAAGGCGTGATGAAATCTGCGCATAACTCATTAGATTCATACGCTTTGCCGCGCCTAATACAGCTATGTCTCCGGAACCGACACGATTTGCCATACAAAGTCCAGCTGATAACCCACTTTCTATAGGGTAAAATTTAAATAATACGCCAACTGCTGCTGAACCTAAGAATGCACCTATAACTATAAATAATGCAATTATAATATTTCCCAGTGTAAAAGCTCCTAGTAATTCATTAAAATCTGTTAATGCCATACCAACAGCAAACATTTGCATCCATAGTAGTTTATCAGCAAAAAAGCTTTGTAGAGCTTTTGCACCTTGTTTTAAGTTATTAGGTATTATATTTAATATATTTGTGATGCAAACAAAAATAACCATATAAGCATAATTGTGTATACTTATTCCAAAAACTGTTGGAAGTAATACCTCAGAAAAAATTCGCCCCAGCGCAAAGAAACTAACAGCCAGAGCTAAACCTGCTGCAATATTTGATGCAGTTAAAGGTACTTTTTCGTCTTTTGTAGTTTCAAGAAGTGATGGGTCATTAGTTTTCATTAACTCTCCGTTTCCTGTTAATTTAGGATATATTTCTCCAATATGGTTTAAAAATGCGGCTATTATTATACAAATAATATTGGCAATGGTCAGTATTGGTAAGGCAAGTGATAAAAATGATGAAGCCTCATTCCCGGTTACACTAGCGTATATTTCGGACATTGGAAGTGCTCCTGCTCCGGTGCCACCGCCCATGATGGGCAATACATACATTGTAACAATAGTTCCAACATCTTTACCAACAAGTAGACCGGCTATACAACCCAAAATAGTTGATACAAAAATACCTCCCAAAATTGCAGGGAAATAGCCGGCCAGAGATTTAAGTAGCATTTTTCTATTAACAGAAAGAACGCTGCCTGTGATTAAGATAGATACATACAATCCAAGGTAATCAAATTCATCAAAAAAGTTTATTACTACTTGGCTAGTTTGTTCTGGCACTAAGTTATATGTAAAAATGATTCCCCCAACTAAAAAGCATAATATTGCACCACCTCCAACATATGTATTCCAAATTGGTATGCGGTCACCAACTTCTCCAATAAGCAGGCTTAAGATTAATAGAACACCTAATGCACCGGTAAATGTGTTTGGAACAGCCTGTAAATAAATCATTGCAAGAATAATTCCTAACATAGCAATAAAAACAGGTATAGGTATACCAAAGAATAATGCGTTAGGTTTTTTTGAAGTACAAGTTTCTTTTACTTTTTCCATTTTATCCTCCTCATAAATCGTAAAAATGTGAGTATTAACTCTTTTCATGTTAAAAAGCATTGGCAGATTAAACTAACTATCACTATAAAATGATATTGTTCAGCCTCCTTTCTGTTAAAGAAAATTATCTGACATATGTGTGAATAATAAGATTGAAAATGATATGTTTTTGTAGAAAATGCTTGGATGTGAATTTTAAAACTACTTGATTGATTTAAGCTTCAATAAAAAGGGAAAACAATTTATGGTTTATATGGTGATTATATTAGCTTAGAATATTTAAAAAAGGAAATAGTTTTATTCGATAGTTGATATTCCATAATTGAATGGCACAGTAAGGCGTTATATCATAGAATTGAGTAGTTAGGAATTAATTGTTGATATATTAAATACAGATTTTATATGTAACATATATGATTAGTAATTTTTGGTAAGTTAATATTATCAATAGTATAAACAAAACCCTATAACTAGAGTTGAACTCTAGTTATAGGGTTTTGTTTATTAAATAATGGATTTATTCTGGAGAAAGAAAATCATACTTGTCAATAAAAACTACGAAGTTATTTAGTACTGTATTATGTAAATCATCTTTGTGATAAACCAAAAACGTTTTTCTTGTGAATGCAGTACCGTCCTTATAAATAAGCGGCAAAGAAAATAGAGACGGGTCATGCTTAAAAAAATTTTTGTCAGAAAAGATGCCATATCCTAAATTTTGTTTAATCATAGCTAGGCAGGTATCTCCGTGGTTAACTTTCATTCGTATATTTGGTGGTTTAGCAAAATGCTGTTTCCACCATATATCCGTAGCTTTTATTACTGTTGGCTCTTTTGTATATTCTATTTGTGGTATAGTGGGTAAATTTTCTAAGTTGATTGGGCTTTTACTAACAATATATATTTGATCGTCAGAAACCTCTAGTTTTTCTAGGTTGGTGGTAAAGTTTCCACGAACAAACCCTACATCAACTTCTCTGTTTTCAACGAGGTTTACAACCTCGCTGCTTAATGCAGTCGCTATTTCAAGTTTGATATCTTTATATATTTCAGTAAATTTTGCAATTAAACTAGGTAATACAAAGCGAGCGTAGCTATTGGGAACGCCTAAGCGTAGCGTTCCTATTTCTCCATTAGTTGATTGAGAAATATTTAGTTTAATATCATTAAATGTATTTAAAATTTGTTGCGCTTTTAATGCAATAAACGCTCCTTCAGCAGTAAAAGAAACACCTTTTGTACTTCTAGTAATTATGGTTACTCCTAATTCTTCTTCAATTAATTGAATTCGTTTTGTTAGAGTTGGTTGTGCTATAAAAAGTAAATTAGCAGCTTTTGTAATATTTTTATATTCATGTAGTGTAGATATTATTTGCCAATCTATATCTCTCATTTTACATCTCCTTTGTATATGTATATGATGATATCGAGTTATAAGGTCTTATTAAATTTAATTATACTCTAAACTATAGTATGTTGAAATAGTTTTTTAGTACAAATGCCATAGCATAAAACTATTTCACAAACGTCTAAAAGTAATATATGATTTAGCTATAAACAAAACGTTCATGAACAGTTTATCGACTACGGTTAAAATATTTGAAATATTGGAGGAAAAAATATGGCAAATAAATTCTTTACAAGAGAGCAACTTGTAGATATGGGATATAAGCTTCTTCTTACTGGCGGTTTGCGAGAAGAAGATGCACTTACAATCTCAAATGACCTTGTTACAGCGGATATGCGTAATCTACATTCGCACGGAGTATCAAGAATACCAATGTATTTGAAAAGAATCGAAAAGGGTGTTGTTAATCCAAAACCAAATGTACAAGTAGAAAAAGTATCGATGGCAGCTTTGAAAGTTCATGGCGATGATGGAATGGGTTTTATTGTCGCACATAAAGCTATGGAAGAAGGAATGAAGCTTGCTGAACAAACAGGCATTGCATTGGTGGGTTGTACACATTCAACCCATTTTGGAATGAGTGCTTTATATGTTAAACAAGCTGCTGCAAATAATTTTGCTTGTTTAGTTTTCACTAACTCCTCACCAGCATTGCCAGTTTGGGGTGGCAAAACAGCATTTCTGGGCGCGGCACCAATGGCAGCTGGTCTTCCGGGAGGATATAATTCCCCAGCATATTGTCTCGATATGGCAATGACGGTAATAGCCAGAGGAAAAATAAGAGTGGCAGCCACAAATGGAGAGGAAATTCCGCTTGGATTAGCCCTTGATAAAAATGGTGTGCCAACAACAAATGCAGCAGATGCGTTTGCTGGAATTTGTCTTCCATTCGGTGGAGCAAAGGGTGCTGCATTAGCGATGCTTATGGATATGCTTTCTGGTATGTTTACCGGTTCAAAGTATGCAGGTGATGTAAACAGTCTGTATTTTGACCATTCTGAACCACAAAACTTAGGTCACTTTATACTGATTATGAAGCCGGATTTATTTGTTTCAATTGATGAATACAAAAATAGAATGGATACCTACTACACAAGGTTAAAACAGTTGCCAAAGGCAGCGGGAGTTGAGGAAATTATGATGCCAGGAGAGCCGGAGGATAAAATCTATCTAGAAAGAAGTAAAAATGGTATTCCAATTACAGATAAAATATTGGCTGATTTAAAAGTAGTAGCGGATAGAAATAATATTAGTTTACCTGAAATTTTTGATTGAGATTTTAATTAGGGAGGATTGTAAATGAGAAAGAAGAGTATTGCATTAATCTTAGTATCAATTATGATGTTTTCGGCAACTGGTTGTTCTCCAAGTAGCAAAAACAACAACTCAACAATAGATGCTACAGCCAGTGGCCAATCTACAGAAGAATCCTCGACACAAAAACAAATGTTAACTTTTGCAGGAGGAAATTCAAGCACAGAGGCTTATACATACTGGGTTGCAGTTAATAAGGCGGTAAAAACAATGTATCCTGAGTTAGATATTACAACTGTTGATGCAACGGGAGGCTTTGATATTGCCCAGCGAATTAGAGCTGGTTCTATTGATGCAGGCAATGGCGTTTCAGTTACAGATTATGACAGTTATGCTGGAACAGGAAAGTTCGAAGGGCAAGGTGCCAAAGAAGATTTAAGAGTAATGTGGTATTATACAGAATCTCCAATTAACTTTTGTGTTGATGAAACTTTGGGTTTAAAATATGTGAATGAGCTTAATGGCGTAAGAATGCACCCAGGTGGTACAGGAAGTACAAATACTTTGGTAGCTATGGAAATTTGCTCGCTATTGGGTGTTGAACCAAACTGGTTTGAAGCAAGCTCAAGTGATGGTATTGATGCTGTAATGAATAGACAAATCTCTGGTGCAGTAAGAAATGGATCAGCTCCTGATAGTCAGATAATTCAAATGCAATCAGCTATTAACTTAAGCTTTCTTACACTCACAGATGAGGAAGTGGGAAAAATTAAAGAGGCTTTTCCATATTTAAATATAGTAACAATTCCAGCTGGATCCTATGATGGCCAAGATTATGATTATGTTACAGTTGCCACTGCACAAGGAGGTATAACCACAACAGTACTTCCGCAAGAGGAGGGCTATAAATATATTAAAGCTATGATGAGTGAAGAGGGTAAAAGTCAATGGGGTGCGGCTTATCCCAAAGGAATGGAAGTTGATGTGATTGACTTAACATTAAGAACAGCACAGGCTCCTCTTCATGCAGGAACAGTGCAATATTTTAAAGAAATTGGTGTTGATGTTCCGGAAGAACTTATTCCACCAGAATATGTACCTGTAAACTAGTGTTTAAGGCAGATACCTATTAAAAAGGTATCTGCCAACTATATAGGAGTTGAAATTATGCGTAAGCTTTCGAAACGATGGAACATCTTCGTCCTCATACTTTCAGTATGTCTTGTTATTTTTCAAATATATACAGCGGCATTTGGTGTTTTAGATGATGCCCTTCAAAGAAGTATACATCTTACATTCATTCTTACTTTGTGTTTTGTCTTAAAGCCAACAAGTAAAAAAGTAGAGCAGGACAAGGTCCCTATTTATGATATTATTTTTAGCCTTTTAGGTGGAGCAGCTTGTATTTATATAGCTATAAACAATAAAGAATTAGTCTGGAATCCACTTGTATGGCTAGGAGCGATGGATAAGTTTTTTGCTTTTGCTTTATGTTTATTAGTTTTAGAGGCAGGAAGACGATCTGTTGGTTGGGTATTTATTGTAATGAGTTCTATCTTTTTAATTTATGGACTGTTTGGCCCAATATGGCCAGGAATGTGGGCTCATAAAGGTTTTAATCTAAATATGATTTTTCAATATTTTTATCATACAACAAATGGCATTTGGGGAACTATGACAGGTCTTTCTGCTAATCTTTTGGCAGTTTTCGGGATTTTTGGTGCTGTGTTAAGTGGAACAGGCGGTGCAGAAACTTTTATTAAAATTAGTAATAAACTAGTTGGTAAAACGGTTGGTGGTGCAGGTAAGGTTGCGTTAATAGGTAGTGGGCTTTTTGGTATGATTTCTGGACAGCCAGTAGCAAACGTACTTGCAACAGGAACCTTTACAGTACCAATGATGAAAGAGGCAGGATATGACGAAGAATGGACAGCCTCAACGGTTGCAATTGGATCAACGGGTGGACAAATAATGCCTCCTATTATGGGAGCGGGGGCATTCATTATGGCACAGGTGATTGGCGTAAAATACTCCGATATTGCAAAAGCAGCTATTTTTCCAGCACTATTATTTTACCTAGGAGCTTTACTTGCAATTCATTATTATTCAAAAAAGAATAATATTATAGGTAGCGGCAACTCTCAGGCCAAAGAAAAAATTTCCATAAGTCAGTATCTATCTATCATCATTCCCATAGGATTATTCCTATATTTTGTTATAAATAATTACTCAACAACTTTGGCAGCTTGTTATGCTGCAATTATAGGATTTGGAACATACGAGATAGTACAGTCACCTAAAAAAGAAGGTGCAAAGGCTTGTGGAAAATTCGTAGGCAACTCCTTTATAAAAACGTGTTTAGAAAGCGCAAATGCTATGATAAGCATGACTTCTCTTATGGTAAGTGCTCAGGCAGTAATTGTTTTTATTAACTTTTCAGGTTTTGGACTAAAGCTTTCAGATCTTATAGTTTCTTTAGGAGCAGGAAATCTTTTTGTATGCTTAATTATGGCAATGGTAGTTTGTATTATTCTTGGTATGGGCCTTCCAGCAACAGCAGCATACGTAATAGGCGCAGCAGTTTTAGTACCACCACTTGTTCAGCTGGGTATAACTGTTATGGCTGCACATATGTTTGTATTCTATTTTTCTGCTCTTTCAAATATAACACCTCCGGTATGCTCTGCTGTATATGTTAGCAGTAATTTAGCAAAAAGTAACTGGTTTAAAACGGGAATACTTTCTTGTATGATTGCACTTCCAGTATTTATTATTCCATTTGCGTTTGTTTATTGCAACGGAATGTTGTTTATTGAGGGAGGAAGTATGGGTGAAACGATATTTGCATTTGTCTCTTCAATTATAGGTGTTTATTCAGTGTCTATAGGTATTGCAGGATATAGAAGCAGAGAGTTTAAGATGTTTGAAAAAGTCATTTTCATCATTGCAGGCGTTATAATGGTAACTCCTTTTATAATTCCATCCTTAGTTGCAATAGCAGTTTTCTTGATTTTATTTCTGTTTGAGTTTAAAACGGGTAAGAACCTTAATAAAGTTATAAATGCATAAGAAGGGTGGTAAATAAATGAAGTTTGCTTATGTTGGAAGTAGAACAACAAGGGAAAGAAATGCTAGAGGAGATGGAATAAGTATATTTTTAATTGATGAATATACAAGCGACTGGAAGCTTGTTGAAACAGTAAAGAATGAAGAAAACCCATCATTCTTGTGTTTTGATAATAACAAAGAACATCTCTATGCTGTTCATGGTGATTTATATAGCGTGTCTTCTTATAAAATAAACCAGAAAAATGGAGGGCTAACTTATTTAAACACTGTAAAGGCAGGTGGCAAAAATCCTGTGTTTTTAACAGTGGATGCTACAAATAGATATCTGTTTGTAGCGTCACTACAAGGAGGAAGTGTAGCAACCTTATTAATAAAACTTGACGGAAGCTTAACAGAACCGTATTTTTGTGAAAGATTGGAAGGCACCACTGAAGAAGGTGTTTCTCATGCACATCAGTGCTTGCTTGACAGAGAAAAGAAATTTTTATTTGTACCAACACAAGGAAGAAAAATTGGTTATGGTGGGATATTTGTTTATAAGATAAATGAAGATGGTGGACTAATTAGAACTCAAAGATTTCTTGTAAAGGAGTATGAAGAACCAAGACACATGGTTATGGATTATACAAATTCATTTGGGTACATCTTAAATGAGCATGGAAACAGTATTACCGTTATTGAATTTAATAACAAATTTGGAACTTTTACACCAATACAAAATATTTCTACTTTGCCGGATATATATATGGGCGAAAGTCAGGCAGGTGAAATAGTAATACATCCCAATAATAGATTTATATATTCCTCTAATAGAACCCACGATAGTATTGCTTTATTTCATAGGAACTTAGAGACGGGATACCTTAAATTAATTAGCTGTACCAGTTGCTTAGGGAAAATTCCTAGATTTATTGAGTTAGGTATTGATGGGAAGCAGTTGTTTGTTGCTAATGAAGAAAGTGACACAATTAATATTTTTTCTGTAGACGAAGAAACGGGTGAACTAAGATTTAGTGAAAGAACAATTTATGTTGGAAGTCCGGTTTGTATAATTTTCAAATAAGAAAGCAGGTAAGTATGGGAATTGATAAGTATTTAAAAGAAATACTATGTCGTAAGGAGGTTTAATAATGGAACAGAAAATGTTTGGAGTATATAAAGCAAAGCCAACATCAGGAGCTGAATG
Organism: Lachnospiraceae bacterium; assembly: GCA_034933685.1. Taxonomy (GTDB): domain Bacteria; phylum Bacillota; class Clostridia; order Lachnospirales; family Anaerotignaceae; genus UBA8514. Next base: position 168,018 of record JAYFNB010000013.1, read on the forward strand.
GAGAGAAGATTTACCAATGCCTGAATGTGGCGAAAATGATGTGCTTATAAAGGTGAAAGCGACTGCAATTTGCGGTACGGATTCAGCGCATATTTATCCATGGGGTGCGTATGCGGAAGAAAGATGCCCTGTTCCATTTGTTTTTGGACATGAGTTTGCTGGTGAAATTGTGGAAGTAGGGGAAAAAGTTACAAACTTCAAAGTTGGAGACAGAGTTGCAGGAGAAACCCATATTCCTTGTAATCATTGTGAAATGTGCCTTACAGATAGACGCCATAACTGTGAAAATATGAAGATTATTGGTGTACATACACCAGGTTCTTTTGCAGAATATATTGCTTTCCCTGCAGATTGTGCATTTAAAATTGATGATAGCATTAGCTATGAAATTGGTGCGTTGCTTGAGCCAATGGGCGTTGGAATGCATGGCGTTTCTAAGGCTGATGTTAAGGGCAAAACAACTGTTATTTACGGCTGTGGACCAATTGGACTTATGGCAGTTGCTTGTGCTAAATTTAAAGGTGCAAGTAAAATAATTGCCATCGATGTGGTAGATGATAAGCTTGAAATGGCTAAAAAAATGGGTGCAGATGTTATTATTAACTCAAAAACACAAAGTGATCTTGAGACTGTTAAGGCAGAAACCAATGGCAGTGGTGCAGATGTTGTTATTGATTACACTGGTAATAAATTTGCAATTAAGGCTGGCTTTCAGCTTGTTAAAAAAAGCGGAACTATGGTGCTAGTTGGCTTAACCAGTGGTGAAACCTCTCTTGATTTAGCAAACGATATTATTTATAAGGAAGCAACTGTTTATGGTGTTACAGGCAGACTTATGTATCAAACATGGGATGAGTGTATGGAGATGTTGAATGCAGGCTTTGATTTGAAGCCGCTCATGAGTGGCCCTTATGCACTTAAAGATTTTGAGCAGGCTTTTGAAGCTGTAAAAACAGCTACAGGCAGAGTTGTAATGATACCATAAAGATATAGTGGGCGTAGACTTTGTCTATGCTCATTGTTTTTTTAAAGAGGTGATTTTATGATGGTGATGGAGAGAAAGCCTTTGAACGCTTTTTCGAGCTCCTTGAAGAGTACTTAGAAGAGTATTTAATTGTTAATAACTTGAAATATGAACTCAAAAAGAATGATTGATTTTAGAATAATAATACCATAAACAAGGTAACTGAATCAACAAATAGTTGTCTTGTTTCGTCTTGGTTGTTATTTACGATTATTACATTTATAAGGCAGTGGCTATAAGGAGTGAATTTTATGTTAGATAGTCCTAGAAATATTGCATATACACAAGAATATAAAATATATAGGCAATCCTTCGATTGGTTATATTCGTTAACACCATCGTCCACGACTTTATATACTATAGAGAACAAGTACAGTATAGAGGTTGTTTTGTATGAAAAAACTGAAACAGCTGAAAAAATTCCTATACGACATATGGTGTCAAAGGGTATAATTAGAGACACAGATGGCATGATTATTGCCGAGTTTAAAAGTATTACGGGGCATATATTTGCAAATTTAATTCACCACAGAAATGGCAAAGCATATCTAATATTTAATATTGATTTGTATGGGTATTCAATTATGGATATGTCTGATTTATCAGTAGTATCTTACGTTCCTGAAACTGTGCTTAATAAGGTTGATACTTTTATTTGGCATGAAAAATTTTATTGTAATACAAATAATCTATTGGTGGTTAGTGGGTGTTATTGGGCAAACCCATCTGGACTTGAATTTTATGATTTTTCTTACCCAATGACAGTGCCTCTTCCCAAGTATACTGCTTACAATGAAGATGATTTTATAAACGATTTATCTCTTAATTATGATGTCGACTTTGTTTCATTTTCAAAACTGGGTGAGTGTATTGTATGTTATACAAATAAAAATGAGCAGGAGAAAGAAACGGTTGTAAAAATTAGAAATGACAATTTATAATTTCTCATAAATACAGATTTATGCGCTGTATTTATATAAGTATATTTATAATAATTACCATAAGGATAATTACATATGGACGAAATGTTAAAGTTGCAAGAAAATATAGAATTAAATAATTTTACTAAATTACTCGACTTATGTTTTGAAATATCATCATATTTTTCTTTTACTAAAAATATAGATTTTTCTATTGAAGAAAGAGAAACTCGCGCAAAATTTTTGAAAGAACTGGAACCATTTTATGTAAAAACTATAAAGACACAACATTGGCATTGTTATTATGTTCCACCAGAGAACGTTAAAGAAGTATATTTATTTAAAACTGATATGAATGCTAAACCAATTATACAGAAATATTTTGATAATATATTTTTAGAGGAACGAAATTATTCTGGCGACATAGTGGGAGAATTTAAACCTGTTCCTGAAGATTTATGCTTCTTTTATCAAAATAAATTATTGCTTGGAACAGTTTCGCATGAAAACATCTGCTATGCATATCCTCATTCCGAACAACTAATGGTTGAATTTGAAAAGCTAGGTTATTGGAAAAGAGTACTATTCTCAGATGAAGAACAAGTTTCTATTTAATTTCATAAAGAACCCAAGTATAAATAAAAACAGAGCAGATTAACCTCTGCGTCTTTTTTATATAAAGATGGAATTCTACCAGTGAGATTGAATATTTTGGGGAATAATGCAATAATTTAAAAATATTCGTGTTAAATAATGTGAATTATTGGATTTAAACCGTTTATTTTTACATGAATTTATGATATACTATGAACAGAATCAAAAGGGAGGCTGATTTTAGTGTATCGAAAAATTATTAAGTACTTAAAAGAGTGGAAAGAAAATTCACATCGTAAGCCACTTATTTTGCAAGGAGCAAGGCAAGTTGGGAAAACCTATTCATTACTTGAGTTTGGGCGGAGTGAGTATGAAAACGTAGCATATTTCAATTTTGAAACTGATCCTAAGCTGATTAAAACCTTTGATGAAAGTATAGACCCTGACTATTTGATTCCGATATTATCTCGCATGGCAAGTCAGACAATTATTCGAGAGAAAACGCTTATCATTTTTGACGAGGTTCAGTTATGTGAACGTGCTTTAACTTCCCTCAAATACTTTTGTGAAAAGGCACCGCAATACCATATTATTGTTGCTGGTAGTCTCCTTGGTGTTGCTGTTAATCGCCAGCAGTTTTCTTTTCCAGTGGGGAAGGTAGATATAAAAACTTTGTATCCAATGGATTTTGAAGAATTTTTATTGGCTATTGGCGAAAAAGATTTAGTCGAGAAAATAAAATCCTGTTTTCAAACTGATACGCAGATGCCATCTGTACTTCATGATGCATCATTAGACCGTTATCGCCAGTACCTTGTTGTGGGTGGAATGCCAGAGTGTGTTGAAAAGTTTATTGAAACCAATGACTACATTTTGATACGGCATACGCAGGCAATGATTTTAACCAGTTACTTAAATGATATGAGCAAGTACAATTTTACTAACGAAATTAAAAAAACTCGTCTGGTATATGACAATATAACAGTGCAACTATCAAAGAAGAATACCCGATTCCAGTATAAGCTTGTAAAAAAAGGAGGAAGAGCCTCTGAGTTTGAAAATGCAATTGAGTGGCTTTCATTGTCAGGTATTGTTACAAGAATTTATCTGGTAGACAAGCCGATGAAACCATTGGAAAACTATAGGGATATTGATGCGTTTAAAATCTACGTTTCTGATATTGGCCTGCTTTGTGCCAAGAAGGAGATTGTTGCGGAAGACATTATTTTTCGTTCTGATGAATTGAATGATTTTAAGGGCGGCATGGTGGAAAATTACGTTTGTTTAAGTCTGATAGCAAATGGATATCAATGCTTTTACTGGCAATCTGCTCGTGGTGCAGAGGTTGATTTTATTATTCAGCGAGAGGGACGTATTATTCCTATTGAGGTAAAATCGGCAGACAACACAAGAGCTAAAAGCCTTGCTGAATATATCAAGACCTATCGCCCAGACTATGTCATAAAACTGTCAGCTAAAAACTTTGGGTTTGAGGATGGGAAGAAGACCGTTCCCCTTTATGCTGCATTTTGTATTTAGAACGTAGAGATGTATCAGATAAACTATGTTTAATATAATAAACATCATAACACTAAAGTGAGAAGAATTTAAATTGACTGATTTGGTACATTTTTGGTTCATTTTACTCTATAAAACTGCATAAAACACTATAACATTTTATGGTATGTGAGGAGAATTTAAATTACTCTAACCCGTTATAAAAAGGGACAAAGTAACATTCTGGTACATTTTATAAACACATGGTGAAAAGAGTTCGATTCTCCTCATCTCCATTTAAAAAGACTATATCAACTGGATATAGTCTTTTTGTTGTGCCTAAATACTATATGCAGTGGCAATTCGGATGAGGAAATATATGTTCTTATAATTGGTACATTTTTTAATTTCTATGATATGTAACTGTATGTTGGTACATTTTTATTTCCTATATGGCGGCTAGGTATGTTTAAACATCAAATAGCATAGCCCGTTTCCATATTGCTTAAAGTTTGTATGAATTAAAATGTGCTAAGTTAAAAACTAGATGGGTGGTCTCAAATTAAATTACTAATTATTATTGTAAACCAAGTTGTATCCTTTACTTGTTGTATTGCTTGAACCCTTCTCAAAAATAAAGACTATTGAAAAGAATGGTATTCCCATTTATTGTATTAAAGATTGTATTCTTATAAAAGATAGTGAGATATATTCCTATAATGCGTAAATTAAGAAAGGGTAAAGGATATGTCAAACTCAACCTACCCTTGAAGCGATAAAACAGATGGTAAAATGAATATGCAAAACAAAGCTAATTTCAAATAAAATAACAAATAATCATAAAACTCAGTTAATTCTCTTATAATCTGCGCCATGATTTTGGGCGATTACCTTTTTTAGCCGCCATATGTTGAAACTTAAATAAATTTGTACGAACTTTTAAATGGGTAATTCTCCTAATTGGGATTTATATAATAGTTGAAATTCCTTATTTACAGAGTTTTTCTACCAGTGCTGTAAATACAAATCTTATTTTAATGTAAACCTTCCTGGGAGTATCCCAAAGTTTGTGTAAACCTCTAAACTGATGTAAGATAAAATTACTCAGTTTGGAGGTTTATTTTATGGCGAAAAGACGAAGAAACGAATCCCCTGAAAGACAGGCTTTACGCGAAATGGTTAGTGGATATC
>JAYFNB010000014.1:0-9585 GCA_034933685.1 Lachnospiraceae bacterium
CTTGACATGAAAAACCAGCTTTTTACGCTTGAAATTATTACAAGCCTTGCGAAGGAAAAGAATCTTGGCGTTTTAATGTCTATACATGATTTGAATTTAGCAGGGATGTTTTCTAACAGAATTTTAATGCTTAAAAATTCAGCTATATTTTCTTATGGAACTGCCAATGATGTTATAACTGCAGAGAATATAAAGGACGTATATTGTGTTAACACAAAAGTAACAAACGAAGAAGAGTATGTTCATGTGAGATTACAAAGATAAAGGGTGTGAGAAAAGGGATACAAAATACGCAGATGCCATCTGTACTTCATGATGTAGCATTAGAGCGTTATCGCCAGTACCTTGTTGTGGGTGGAATGCCAGAGTGTGTTGAAAAGTTTATTGAAACCAATGACTACATCTTGATACGTCATACCCAGGCAATGATTTTAACCAGTTATTTAAATGATATGAGTAAGTACAATTTTACTAACGAAATTAAAAAAACTCGCTTAGTATATGACAATATAACAGTACAATTATCAAAGAAAAATACTCGCTTCCAGTATAAGCTTATAAAAAAAGGAGGAAGAGCCTCTGAGTTTGAAAACGCAATTGAGTGGCTTTCATTGTCAGGTATTGTTACAAGAATTTATCAGGTGGACAAGCCTATGAAACCATTGGAAAACTATAGGGATATTGATGCGTTTAAAATCTATGTTTCTGATATTGGTCTGCTTTGTGCCAAGAAGGAAATTGTTGCAGAAGACATTATTTTTCGTTCTGATGAATTGAATGATTTTAAGGGCGGCATGGTGGAAAATTACGTTTGTTTAAGTTTGATAGCAAATGGCTACCAATGTTTTTACTGGCAATCTGCTCGTGGCGCAGAGGTTGATTTTATTATTCAGCGAGAGGGACGTATTATTCCTATTGAGGTGAAATCGGCAGACAACACAAGAGCTAAAAGCCTTGCTGAATACATCAAGACCTATCGTCCAGACTATGCCATAAAACTGTCAACCAAAAATTTTGGGTTTGAGGATGGAAAGAAAACGGTTCCACTTTATGCTGCATTTTGTATTTAGAACGTAGAGATGTATAAGATAAACTATGTTTAATATAATAAACATCATAACACAAAAGTGAGAAGAATTTAAATTGACTAAGTTGGTACATTTGTGGTTCATTTTACTCTATAAAACGGCATAAAACACCATAATATTTTATGGTATGAGAGGAGAATTTAAATTACTCTAACCCGTGATAATAAGATACAAAGTAACATATCGGTACATTTTTTAAACTTGTGGTGAAAAGAGTTCGATTCTCCTCATCTCCATTTATAGAACCCTCGAGGTAACCTTTATTAGGTACTTCGAGGGTTTTTTCTTGTTTGAAATACAACAAATTGCCTTTGTTTAATGGGTTTTTGAGGTGGTTCTCTTTACAACTTCCATTTCCTTTTTGAGAAACACCCCGAATTCTGCCCAAATGAGGACAACCTTTCCTTTGGGGTTGGGGCTTCATTCTATGACCTATGTGGGCTATTTTTGGTCTTATGACTGCCTTGTGATTGCCAAATCCAGAACCATTTCCAAAACCCTTAGGAGGGTTTCTTTTTCCTTTGTTGAAAGATTTTCTGTTTTCTGTTTCCAGATACAGCTTACCTTTTCTTCTTCTGTTAGGTTACAGAGAAGGGCAGAGAGTGGCACTTCTAGGGTTTTTGCTATGCTTTCCAAAGTGCTGATTGATGGGTTTCGTTGTCCTCGCTCAAGCTGACCTATGTAGGAAACGCTTATTCCAATAGCTTCTGAAAATGTTTCTTGGGTAAGATTTCTGTCTAGCCTAAGCTTTCTGATTTTGTTTCCAATTCTTATATAGTCCATTTTTTCCTCCAATTCTACGAAAAAATAACGCCTATGAAAATGAATTCATAAGCGTTGTTAAACGGCATCTTTATAGTTGGAGTAAATATTTGCCAGAGTTTCTTCTATAACCAATGGTTCTAGGGTTTTGTTATCTTTTGAGGGTATATTAATTTTGAACCTAACTTGTACTTTTTCTGAATACACTACAACTTTTTCTATGTAGCTGTTGATGAAAGATTTACACTCTGGTAAGTTTTTATTCTTAATGAATTCCTTAGCTTTTTCCACTAACTGGCAGACCATATTTTCGCTCATTTGAAGATTTACATTGATGGTTAGTTCTTCTATATGATGTTGCAGTTGGTGTTTTTGCTGTTCCAATCGTTGCAACTTTTCCTTTACAGTATCAATGGATATGCCTGTTTGGCATACTATTTCTAGGGTTTTGGAGATTTCTTTATTGACTTCTATTAGCTGAAATGTAGCTGTTTCAAACTCTTTTTCATTTCTATTATGAACCTCAGCTTTATACTGATTTAACCTTTCAGTTAGTTTTTGTATAGAGTTTTGGCTGAAAAGTTGGGTATACAGAACTTCTAATACAAAATTTTCAAGATAGGTCTTATTGAATTCTTTTGTGTTGCATTTCCTTTGTTGAGCTCTGCCAGAACACTTGTAAGTGACATATTTCAGCTTGTTTCTGCCACAATAGCGAGAGTTCCCAAACATAGACATACCGCAGTTACCGCAGTAGACCAACCCTGACAACAGGTACAGCTCTTTTGCCTTGAAGCTTCCACCTCTTTTCAGATTTCGTTGCATTAAGCTTTGTACCTTTGAAAATGTTACATCATCAATAATTCTTGGCATACCATTTTCAATACGAATGATTTCATCATCAGCTTTTGTTCTAGGTCTTCTTACACCATCAAAATCCTTTTCTTTCTTTAGATTGAAGGTGAATACACCTTTGTATTTTTCATTTTTCAGTAGGTTGTTAAGGCTTCCGTTGGCAAACTGGTTATTAGCTTTTGTACGGTAGCCCATAGAATTCAGATGACGTAATATTTCCTTGTAGCCACAGCCGTCCGCATACATTTTGAAAATAAGCCTTATAATGTCAGCTTCTTTTTCATTGATTACATACTTTTTTGTGTCTTTGTCTACATCATAGCCCAATGGAGGAGTTCCGCCTACATGCTTGCATTGAAGAGCCGTTTCCTTTTGTCCTTTCAGAACTTCTCTACCCAAATTTTGGCTGTAGTATTCGTTCATGCCTTCTGTTACGGCTTCCATCATAATACTTTCTGGGCTATCATCTAACCTTTCTGTAACGGACATAAGCCTGCAATTATTCACCCTTAGTAACTTTTTGTAGATGGCAGAGTCATAGCGATTTCTGGAAAATCTGTCTAGCTTATGTACAACAACAGTATCAAATACACCTGTTTCACTGTCTAGCAACATTCGTTGGAACTCTGGGCGATTGTCATTTGTGCCACTTTTGGCTGAATCTGCATAGATTCTGGTGATGATGAGCCCTTTTTCTTCTGCGTATTTTTTACAAGCTCGAACCTGTGCATCAATGGATTCTTCACTTTGGTTGGTACTGCTGAATCTGGCATAGATTACCGCTGTATTTGAGTAAGCTTTTTGTTTTCTTTGTTTACTAATTGCCATAGGTATTCCTCTTTTCTTATTCAATATTTGTATTCAAAGTTATAATATAGGAGTGAAATTTCAGTGGTTTCAGATTTTGCCCGTTGGAAAAACGGGAAAAAGGAAGGTGACGGATGGGACAACGGAAGCTTCTTTTCAAGACTCTAATAGGGATAGGAGCATTTTGCCCGTTTGCCCGTTGATTTTGGGGTGGTTTATATATATAGATTTCGATGTAACCTTTGGGAGTGGTTTCGGATTTTTTCCATACAAACAGACGGATGGGCGGAAACACGGAAACTGCCTTGCCAGATTAGAATAGAGAAAGAAATATGTTCCCGTTGCTAGATGATTTTGCGTGAAAACCTGTCTATGTGGAGGGTCGCCATGAAACCCCTGTACAGAAATCTTATTACAAATACCCAATTCTAGGCACATACAAGGTGGTTTTCTATGAAGTTGAAAATGTATTGGGTTAGGGGTTGTATTATGGAGAATTCTGTGTTGCTGAAAGCATTGATTTTACAGGGTTTTAGATGTTTGTTGTAGATATCTACAAATGCGGTCACTTGACACTTAACGTACCCACAACAGGAGTTAGGCTATGAATAGAGAAAAAAATGGTGGCGATTTGATAGGGCATATATGGTTGCTCCTCACAAGAACACCACGCACCATCGCTTTTGGCTTTGGTGCTGAAAGGTGTCTTGCGGAAGCTTCCCATCTATGTCACATCCTTGTTGGATGTGCCTACGGCTTTTCAGCCGTAGTTTTGTTTGCAAATCTTATATCCAAATCTAGTCTTTGGTATGTATGCACCATGTTTATAATATATATTTAAGATGTATTTTGAACCACTATTGATAGCAATTGAATTCAATCACAATCACTAACGATTGTTAGGTTATAATACAATTACAGCTATATTTTGTATTTATATCGCTTTAAAATCCTATAGATATGGCAATCTGTATAGTTGAATTCTTTGGCTAACTGTTTTATATTGTTTCCGTTATATAGTCTGCAAATTTCACTGTCAATGTATTCTTTGGAGTATAGCTTTTTAGGAAATGTAACTTGCTGACCTCCTATGTAATTGAAAAGTATGACTACATTTTCATATCCGATGAGTTCTGCAAAATCCCTATATACTTCTGCCAGACTAGAAATTTTAATTTTTATATCATTATCTTGTATTTTTATCACCTCTGTGTTTTTTGTTATTATAAGGATTAATATTTACATATCATCACAGAACCTTTCACTTACAGCGGTTTGGGTGGATAGAAGGACAGTGATAGCGAATTCATTGTTACATATAATTAGCACATTCAGCCACTTATCTGAAGCCTTGGTACAGTATTCTGGGGCGGTTGTATACAAATCCACTTCATATTTTGAATTTAGCTCTATAACATCAGTATCATTTTCTACAATACATATGTAACCTCCATCGTTTTCAAAAATATCTCTATCAGAGCCATAGGTTTCATCTATTATTTTAGCAGTTCCCATTACTTCAACAAAAACTTCTTCTGGTAACAATTCTTTTAGCCTTATGGCTTCTTTCTGTGTTCCTACAATATATAACATAATTATCAATCTCCTTTAAAATGGTTGATAGTTGATAGACTTAATTTCTTACAAAAATATGTAAATAATAATTTTAATCCAAGGCATTTCATTCACTCCTTTATGATTTTTTGACACAAAAATAGACCTAATCCATATTTTGGATTAGGTCTTATTCTGCTGTTTCTTCTGGTTGCTGATTTTGTGGGGTTTCCTCTGTTGAAACATCTGCTTCTGGTGGCTTCTCTTCCTCTGTGGTTACATCTGGAGGGGTAGACGGTTCGGAGGGAAGATTTTGGTTGTTTTGCATTTGAAAAGGCACTAGCTTCCAGTGGCTTCTGACGGATGGGGTGAGAGGGTGCAGACCTTTTTTGCCACGTCCGTCTTGAATTACAAAAAGCTTATCTTCATAGCCAGAAATTTTCTCTAACAGGGTCTTTTGGTAGGCTTGTATTCTTTTGTTGCCGTCACCACATGAACCCCATGCAATGATTGTTTTTTCGTTCTTTTCGTCTGCGACACATCTCTGAATTACCTCTTGATTTTCCTTGTTGTAATCTTCTTCTGTTTTATCCACAATTAGTTTGTTGTAGTACAGCTTAGAGCCAAGGTTTACAAGGTCGCACCCTCCATAGCCCAAAGAGTGGAGGTTTTTGATGACAAGGCTAGTGGTTAGGTCTGTTACAATGCAGTTGGCTTCTGCAGGGGATGTCATGATGACAACAGCCTTTGGCTTCTTCTCTTCCCACTCTAGGGTGAGCAGAAACTTGTGTTTCCTGTCCTTTGAAAAGGTGCATTTGCTCTTGATGGTTGCTTTTTCTGTAATTGGCATTAGTGTTCCTCCTTTAATATTATAAGGTTGGTAATGTTTCATGGTTATAATATTAGTTTGTAAGAGGGATTGTTTCATATAAATAGAAGATTATGGTAAAAAAACTAAGGAAGATATTGTTATTTTTTATGATGAGAGTATAATTAAACTAGAAAGAATCTTAGGATATATTAAAATAATCTTTGTAGATAATGATTATATAATATTTTGAAGAATACAGTTTGTAAATACTTATAAGAAAAGGAATGATGTAATGTTATTAGAAGAACGATTATTAAATTTGGCATCTAATGATGAAGAATTGTCTAAGTTATATCAGTGATGGAAAGTAATAAAAAATGATGTGGTTGATAAATTAAATACAGTAAGTCTATATTTTCCTCATTTTAGCTTACATAATGAAAGTCATTCACGAACAATTTGTGTACAAATAGGAAGAATTTTGGGAAAAGAAAGAATTGATAAGCTTTCCTTTACGGACATATTTATGATGTTGCTTTGTTTTTACATGCATGATGTAGGTATGGCAATAAGATATAAGGATATTAATGAGAAGTTTCAATCAACAGAATTTAAGAAATATTTATGTATGTTAGAAAAGGATAATATGTCTAACTTATCTCAGATTGCTAGAAAGCTACAATTTTTTGATGGAAAGATAGGGGAATTAGAATATGTTAAATCTATTGACGTTTATAATGATGTTATTTTAGTTATTGAAGATATGTATAGGAAAAATCATGCTAAAAGAAGTGCTGAAAAAGTAAAAGATGAAATAAATTTGCAAAAAGATATAGGTGATAGATTTGTTGAAATTTTGGCAGAAATATGCGAAATGCATCAAAGAAATATTTCAAATATAATGGAACTACCGTATAAAAGTAATGGATTTTTTGAAGATTATATGTACCCACGATTTGTTGCATCAATGCTATGTTTAGGTGATTTATTGGATTTAGATACAGATAGATTTAATGAATGTTTCCTAGAATCAGTAACACCTTTACCACACAATTCTGAATTACATTTACAAAAGCACAAGTCTATTAAACAGTTTTTAATAGAACCTACTGGGATTGAGCTTATTTCAAATTCTAATGATATTGAAGTATATAGAATAATGAGGGAATGGGCTAATTGGATAGAGGAAACATGCAACTTTGTAGCAATTAATTGGAGCGAAATAGCTCCTGATAACTTTGGGATAGCTCCACATGTGAGAAAATGTGAATTGTTATTGAATGGAAATAAAAAATGGTTGCAATTTGCAAATATGAAATTTGAAATATCAAGTAAGCGAGCACTTGAGATATTAAAGGGAAGTGGAATTTACAAAAATAAATTTATTTGTATTCGTGAAATTATTCAAAATGCTATTGATGCTACAGTACTAAGGATTTTTGATGAAAATCTAAGTGAAGATAAAAGAGAGGAAGAAATACTTGAGTATTTAAGAAATACAAATTTGGATCAATATAAAATTGAGGGAGCTATATATATAAATGATGATTCCCAAGTTGAAATTGAAATTAGAGATAGAGGTACTGGAATATCAGTAGATACTATCAATTTAATTTCAAAAGTATCAAATGAAAGAAGTGATAAAAAAAGTGAGAGTATAAATAAAATGCCTGTTTGGTTAAGACCATCGGGGGCATTTGGAATAGGAATACAATCTATATTTCTACTAACAGATAAATTTCAGGTTATAACAAAAACTAATGACGAAAAAGCAAAAAAAATTATATTTGAAAGTACAGAGGAAAAACATGGTTACATAACTATAGAAGATTATGACGATAAATTTACTAAAGGAACACAAGTCAAATTCACAATAAATAAAAATAAATTAAATTTAAATGATTTAAGTTGTGCAGAATATCATTATAAGACTAAACCCAAAGAAATATTAATTTTAGATAAAATTAATCAACTATATAGTAATAAACTCAAAGATACTCCTCCAATTTATGAAATGGAAAAACAGGAATTTGAATATGTACCAGTTAAAATAAACATAATGAACCCAACTGATAAAAAATATACTAATTTATTTGAATACCAAACGATATTTAATGATGATATGGACTCTATTGAAATATCCCAACACGTTATCACTTTCAAGAAGTTTTATATGGACAAATTTTGTCAGATTTTCGGTAGTATCATTTTGGAAACGAATGAAGAACATACATATGGTGAAATAAGGAAAATATTACATCATAAATATCGTAATACAGTTTTTTATAGAAATGCTTTTGTTAGTTTAAAGGCTATAGAACCAACTTTTTTCAAAAATACAGCAATATATCCATACATTGACTTTAAGATTAATCTATTTGATAAAACTGCAGATGATGTTTTAGAGTTAAATAGAAATTCTATTAAAGAAAGTTATGAGTGTAATTTCAAAGAAATTGTGGAAGAAGCAATAAAAGATACAATAAAGGATATTATTGATACTCTAATTAAACAAAAGAATAATAATATAGACGATAGTATTGCTATAATTTATCAATTTTCAAGACAATATAATTATAAATCAGAAAAAATTATAGAAAAATATAAAGATGAGTTAAGCAAAATTAGTTTTAATAACTATTATAACTATGAAAATAACAATGAAATTGATTTTAAATTTACTGAATTATTAGAGAAACATTTATATTTTGTTTTGGAAGAAATAGAATCAAATGATTTGATTTCACAAAGTAAATATAAGCTGTTAGACGGTGAAAAAAAATACTGCTTGTGGCTTAAAAAAATGGAAAAGGTTGGAAGATAGATAATCACATTGTTAATCACCGAGTTGAAAAGATATTTGTAGGAAAATTAGGAGATAAATTAATTAAAGTAGTCGAAGCAGTTCCTTTTGAATGTAATACTAATAGCATTATTTGCTATAAAGATGATTTATTTATACTAGAAGATGTAATAGAAATGTTATTCTATCGAAATAGGTGTATAAATAGTTTAAAAGAGTTTGAGGAATTAATTACACCGTTAAAATCTGACATAGGAAGTAATTGGAAGTATGTTTGGAGTAGTATCAGTATGATTGAAATGCCATTTGAAAATGACATTTATATTGAACTAAAAAAAGAGTTGTTGGATAAATATTATATAAATTGTGCTAAAGAAAATTATTATGATAGAATTATTAATTCGGATAAGTTTGAGCAAAATATAAAATATATTCAGGGATATAAAAATATTCAAGATTGTTTAATTCGGGAAAAATATCAGGAACTAATAAGTAAAGTTTTAGAATTATTAGGTGATATTAAATATAAGGAACATAATAAAAAAATACTAGAGTGGTGTCAACAACATAAAAATTCCCATAGGGGAAAAGATGAACTCACCGAAAATAATAAATATATAACATTATCATTGTAATATTATTATTTGTACTAAAAAGACCTAATCCTCGAGAGACCGTTTCAAAGTCCGTGTAAACTCAAAAAACTGATATAAAAATTTGATCATTCTTTATGGGCAAGGCCATTTTTTGTGGTTCTTGCCCAAATTTGTATTATAAAACTGTTTTTTGGGTTGTCAAGAAAAACTCCCCTCTGGCAGTCCTAAACACCTGGAATATTTCGATTTTTAGGATAATCGTTCTTCAAAGAATATTTCCAATTGAGAATGAATCTGTCCCCAGTCCTG
>JAYFNB010000015.1:0-6350 GCA_034933685.1 Lachnospiraceae bacterium
AATACTCATCCAATATTTTCCTTTCATTCCGCTACACTCCTCTACAAGTTTTTTTGAGTGTAGCATAGATTATTTTACTGCCGCCATAAAACTGCAAAATTTAACCGCTATTTTCTTACATTTTATCACCGTCATTGACAGTGAAGAACTCACTCTAAGAATTTTATTTATCAACAGAGAAATAACAAATAGATTAACTAAGTATATAGAGAAAACCATCCCCCAAAGAAGATGGTTTTTAGCTATTTTGTATCCAATAATGCCTTGATAGTAGCTGTTATAACCTGTAAATCTCTTTCATCGCACAAGTGAATCATGTGGATGAGCTGTTCCTTCTTCTTGTCTGTATGTTGAATTTCAGGGAAAAAGATTAAGGCTGCAGATATTTTTAATGTTCGGATAATTTTAAACAGCACTTCCATGCTGGGCTGTCTGCTTTCATTTTCAATGGCCATTATGTACCGTGTGGTGACACCCGCCTGTTCGTCAAGAGCTTCCTGGGTAAGTCCGGCATCGTGTCGTGCATTCTTGATGGTCTGACCGAATGAGTTCATTAATTCCTTCACTGTTAGTTCACCTCCTATGCTATTTTACAGTACGAATATAGGATTGGGAACGAATCTGCAATGATGGTAAACACGAACAATTTATAGCTATTATTGATAGCTTAAGATGAAAGAAAGGTTTATAAATTTAAATAGGAAAGAAGGAATTTATTAACTAGCGAATTTTTGAAAGGTGTTTGTACGATATTCTCGGATAATTCATTTGGATATTTGAATGTGCTTGATAATTTCTATTATCCGTGTTATTGTATGATACATAAATAGTTATTGATATAAGTGAAATAATAATAAAATGTTTATCAATATGGAGGTGCTTTATGGACTTGCTGCAAATTAAATATTTTAAAACTGTGGCTAGCATGCAACATATGACAAGAGCAGCCGATGTGTTGCAAATTGCTCAACCTGCCTTAAGTGCCATGATTGCTAAGTTGGAGGCAGACTTGGGAGTTCCCTTGTTTAATCGGACAGGACGTAATATTGTTTTAAATGAATATGGAAAAACGTTTTTAAAACGGGCTAATAGAATATTGAAAGAAGTTGATGAAGGACGACAGGAGATATCCGATCTGTCCGGAAGTGAAATGGGCGCTGTGTCTTTTGCAACTACATCGTTGAATAAAGAATTTGGTAATCTTATAGGCAACTTTGCAAGTCTTCATCCAAAAGTAAATTTCCATATTACACAGTTAGGTGATGATAGAGAAAAACTCAATTTATTGGATAAAGATGAAATTGATTTTGCTTTTATCAATACGATTGATGAGCATTCTAATATCTCAACTATAAAATTGGCAGAGGAGGACATTTATTTAGCAGTGCCACCATCGCACCCCCTTTCTAAATACCGAACAGTTTCTTTTCAGAATTTGAAAGACGAAGCCTTTATCGGATTAAAAGCTAATTATAGCCAACAGGAATTTTGTGATGAACTTTGCAAAAAGAATGGATTTGTGCCAAATATCATCTGTGAGTGCAGTGAATTCACAGCGGTTATTAATTTGGTCGAAGCAGGGCTGGGTGTATCTTTTTTACCATGTTCTGAGGATGAGAAAAAGGAGTTGCCTGTCGTTTTGCTTAAGATCGATGGGATTGATTTTAAGAATATTCTGCGACTTGCATGGAGAGAGCAACGATATTTTTCAAAAGCGGCAAGAAATTTCCGTGAATATATAACGCTATATTTTAATGCTACAGTTTAATTAGAGCAGAAAGGCATACCAATTAAAAAAAATTGGCATGCCTTTTTTACACAAATCAATATACAAATGATTATGAATATATATATAATAATATATTTTTATTTATTGATATTTGGGCTTATACTGTGGATAGTAAAGATATTAAAGTATTTATTAAACTTTACTTGTATAAAGATGGAATTTGCAGTTGTCAAAGGCAAATTTTTTTTGAACATAGGTTATCATATACTAACTGTTCGAAATATAAATCTTTTCGGCAGATTAATTTCTTCTGAACAATTGCATGAAAGGAGATGAAAAATACGAGCAACAACATAAATGCATTTTGGGGCATCTTAATTCCATTTATTGGAACTTCTGCGGGTGCGGCTTGCGTATTTTTTATGAAAAAGTCCATGAGTGATGGCGTTCAGCGCGCCTTGACGGGATTTGCTGCTGGTGTCATGGTGGCAGCCTCAGTATGGAGCCTATTAATTCCGTCTATTCAGCGGTCGTGGGCGTTAGGAAAATGGTCGTTTGTACCAGCGGTGGTCGGTTTTTGGATTGGAGTACTGTTTTTACTTTTGCTCGATCATATTATTCCACATCTGCATCGGAATAGCGAAAAAGCCGAGGGTCCAAGTAGCTGCTTGCAAAAGACAACAATGTTAATACTTGCGGTGACGTTGCATAATATCCCGGAGGGAATGGCAGTTGGTGTTGTTTATGCGGGATACTTATCCGGAAGCGCACAGATTACAGCAGCTGCAGCTCTTGCACTTTCCATCGGTATTGCTATTCAGAACTTTCCGGAGGGGGCGATCATTTCCATGCCTTTGCGGGCAGAAGGATTGAGTAAACCAAAAGCATTTGTGGGAGGTGTTCTCTCCGGTATTGTGGAGCCCATTGGCGCTGTTTTGACAATTTTGGCAGCACAGATTGTCGTACCTGCGTTGCCGTACCTTTTAAGCTTTGCTGCAGGAGCTATGATTTATGTGGTGGTAGAAGAGCTAATCCCTGAAATGTCGGAGGGCAGGCACTCTAATATCGGCACAGTGTTTTTTGCAGTCGGATTTAGCGTCATGATGGTGCTGGACATAGCCTTGGGCTGATTCTATGCAGGAAATGGCTCATGGTGAACCGCGAAGGAAAAATTCTCGTTTTGAAGTGGAACTGGAGTTTTTGTTAAACTTCTTTTCGCCACGATAAGCAGGGTTGAAAATTTCGATGAAAACATAGTTAAATGAAAATTTTATACAAGTGCATGACGGCCATACACATTTTTACACAATGAAGTTAGGAGGAACTAACATGAAAAAGAAAAAGATAGAACATCATATTTATGATAATAGCGAGGCTGGCGAACAGCAGTATCAACAAAAACTTAAAGCTGACCAAAGTATGCTTCAAACATTTTTAAATGCATTTTCCCAATTTAACTGCGTTCCATTTTATTATCCATATAGTTATCCGATGTTTCCACAAGCAGATTTGTTGGTTAACCAACCGGAGGATAATGTGAATAAGGATTATTTAAAGAGGAAAAAAAACAAATAATTATGCCAGAGTGTATGGTAGACAGACACATCTTGCTAAAATTTAAAATGGAGGGCTTATTGTGCAACAAAATAAGAATCACTATTGGGAGAATAAACTTAGTCCTTCAAAGGAGGAATATTTAAAGGCTATATATAGGCTGTCTGAAATGACTCAATTAGTACGTTCAATTGAGATTGCTGAATATTTAGGAGTTTCAAAGCCTAGTGTTCATAACGCTGTGGCTAGATTACAGCAAGAAGGGATGGTCATCAAGCCTTTGGGCGGTGCAATTCAGCTTACTGAGGAGGGACGCAAAAAAGGAGAAATCATTACAGCTAAGTTTGGAATCTTAAGATATTTTTTAAATTCGTGTTGTAATGTTAGTGAACCAACAGCAAGTGCAGATGCTTGCAAAATGGAGCACATTATCAGTGATGAGTCTATATTTGCTCTAAAAAAATATCTGGACTTAGAACACGGGGATGACCTTTGAAGAATAAAATACTTTTTTGAGCATGGGTTAGCCTATGATTACTTAAAGAAAAATTCATGGACTACAAGCGACAAGTACGGTACTTCCGGAGAACCGTGAACACAGTTGCTTCAAACTCGTGGTAGTGGATTATGCCGCTAAAGGATAGAAAGAATAGGCGTAAAGATGCAGAAAACATTATTGAGAACTTAGAACTTGCATGCATCCGGTGAGGAAAAAGAAATCTTCACCGGATGCATTTAAAAATAAAGAAAGGGGAAATCCATGTTTTGATGGATCCCAACGGCGCGGGAAAATCCACTTTGGCAAACGTTATTATAGGGCATCCGGGATATAGCGTGACAGATGGACACCTTTATTTCGAGGATGCTGATATTACGGAAGCAAAAACCAACGAACGGGCGAAAAAGGGACTGTTTCTTTCCTTTCAGGCCCGGAGGAAATTCCCAGCATCACTATGGAGAATTTTTTGAAATCAGCAAGAGCGGCACTGACTGGTAAAGAAGTAAAAGCATTCCCCTTCCACAAAGAAGTGCTTGCGAAATGCAAAAGCTTTAAACGGATGAAAGCTATGCCAAGCGTCATGCGAATGTCGGCTTCTCCGGCGGAGAGAGAAAGAAGAGCGAAATATTCCAAATGCTGATGCTTGATCGTAAGCTGGCGATTCTGGATGAAACAGACTCCGGATTGGATGTCGATGCGGTCAAAACTGTATCTTCCGGCATTAATCAGTTTAAGAATGATCATAACGCAATTTTAATTATTACCTACAACACTCGAATTTTGGATCAGCTTCGTGTGGATTATGTCCATGTTCTGGTAGACGGAAAGATTGTAAAAACCGGAAACGCGGATCTGATTGAACAAATCTCAACAACTGGCTTTGCCTCAATGGAAAACTCGATCGGAAAGTGAGGTGTAAATGATGGAGAAGAAAAAACAATCGTAGAAGATATTAAACGTGATCTTTATGACATTAAAAACCCAGATAAGGACAGTTATCGCATTGGATTATAGTTAATAAGTTGGATGCTAAAGTGCAAAAATTAACAAGGTTAAAATGTCTTTTTAAACGCATAGGGAGTTAAAAAGTTGACAGCAAAATGAATGCGGTTTCTATTATAAAATCCCTCTATATATTCAAACAGACTAATCCTAGCATCCTCAAAATCAGAATAGTGTCTTAGATAAACTTCTAACCATCTTTGTTAATATGCGATGCATGGGTGTGATTATATCCATGCCGGACTGAAAGGTACGCAGACGCTTTTAATCTCATCTATGGTCTGTTGCCATCCAATGCAAAAGAGCAAAACTAAGGAATAAACAGACTTTAACGACATCATTATTTTATATTTAATTCAAAAAAGATGTCATTTTGATGTATAAATGTAAGAAGAATACTTACTTTTAAGTAATCTGAAGCTTCTATTTAAAGCTCATATTAGCTTCATCAGCATACTGGCCATTAGGGAAGAATGTATTAAAATATGTATCTTCCTTATCATCGCTTGCTCTTTCCAAATAGCAGCTTCCAAATTCATCTGATGAGGTTATTACAACAGTTTGTGTTTCACTGTTCCAGTTTACTTTGTAGCCGCAAAGCTCAGCAATAGCACGTATAGGAAGATATGTACGTCCATTTTCTATTACAGGCGCAGTATCCATTTCATAGAAAAATCCGCCACCACCGCCTTCACGAGGTAGGAGGTTTGAGAAATTCTCTTCATTCTGTGCATATTTAACTAAAAATTCCCAGGAAAGACCATTGCTATTTGGCTGTAAATACATCATTGATTCCATGAATTCATTCATATTTCCATTTTCCTCTGTTGCATACTCAGTAGTGTATACAGGTCCAAGTATACGTACTATTTTGTAATTTTCATCCCAACCAATCTCACAACCAAGGGCATCACCTACTGCACGTAGCGGAAGCATAGTACGACCTTCTTGGCTTATAAAAGGCTTTGCATCTGCAAATTCAACGGACTTTCCGTCAACAGTGACATTAAGACTTGCCGCAAATGCTGGTACGCATAATAAACCTACAAGCATTGATGTAATAAATATTTTAGCAAAAAATTTGTTCATATAATAATACCTCCCCTTATTAGAATAAGCAAATTATACCATATTTTGGAATAAACTACAATATTAGTTTAAAGAAGACCGTGAATTTTGGACAATTATTTTCTCCTAATATTAATCTGTATCCAACTTCTTTTGACAAAAAATCACCCCATTCAGTAGACATTATATTCTGTGTCTACCAAATGGGGTGGAACTTAGGTATACTTCACTTTTTTAAGATAACCTAATTATTTATTTGCTGCAATAACTTCCTGAACACGAGCATAGATGTCAGGTGAAACGAAACCAGCGCCTTCTTTTACATATGTGTCATAGATTGAAGCTGTAGCATCCTGAAATGCTTTCTTTTCTGGAGAATTAATCTGCATGCCTCTTTCTTCAAGAGCTTTTGCACCTGATTCTGTCTGAGCATCAATCTGATCTCTTTCGTAAGGAGCTGCTTCAACAGCTGCTTCTTTTACTGCTGTCTGATATTCA
>JAYFNB010000016.1:0-47248 GCA_034933685.1 Lachnospiraceae bacterium
ACTATTTGCCTTATTGGCCATTAAAATCACCTTTCCTTTCGTTGATATAGTAGCTTGAACACTTCTATTCTAACGGAAAGGTGATTTTTTTGTATAACAATCGATGCGCACCCGCATAGCGGGTGGTTTTTTGACTTCGCATGCTTTGCGCACTCAGCCAGGCTAAAGCCATAATAAAAAACCCGCAAACACAATGGTTTACGGGTTGAACATACAAGATAAATCTTACTTTAATGTTACGCTTGCGCCAACTTCTTCAAGTTTAGCTTTAATAGCTTCAGCATCTTCTTTAGAAGCTGCTTCTTTAATTACTCTAGGAGCGCCATCTACAGCTTCTTTAGCTTCTTTTAAGCCAAGACCTGTGATTTCTCTAACTACCTTGATAACTTTGATTTTTTCTGAACCAGCTGATGTTAATTCAACATCAAATTCAGTTTTTTCTTCTGCTGCTTCGCCAGCACCTGCAGCCACAACTGCAACGCCTGCTGCTGCTGAAACGCCGAATTCTTCCTCTGCCGCTTTAACTAAGTCGTTAAGTTCGATAACTGTAAGCTCTTTTACAGCTGCGATAATTTCTTCAATTGATAATTTTGCCATTATAAGCACCTCCGAATAATTTTAATTTAAAATAGTAACCAAACGCATCTTATTCAGCAACTGCTGAACCATCTTTTTCTGCAATCTGTTTAATAACACGAGCAAATGAAGACATAGGTGATTTGAAGCTTCCAAGAAGTTTTGAAAGAAGAACTTCTCTTGATGGAATACCAGCAACAGCTTTCATACCCTCAGCGCCATAAATAACGTTTTCAATAACGCCAGCCTTAAACTCAAGGTTTTTAAGGTCTTTAGCTGCTGTATTTAAAATACCAGCTGCTGTTGTAGCATCATCATAGCTAAATGCAAATGCACTAGGACCTTCAAGGTAAGCTGAAAGACCTTCAAATTCAGTACCTTTAACAGCCAATGTAACCATTGTGTTTTTGTATACTTTGTAATCAACGCCGGCAGTTCTTAAACTCTTTCTAAGCTTTGTATCCTCTTCAACTGTTAAGCCTCTGGCGTCAACAACTACTACGGATGCAGCCTTGGAAAGTTTATCTTTAATTTCATCAACAATAACTTGTTTCTGTTCTATTTTTGCCATCCTTACACCTCCTTATAGAATCGTATAAAAAAACCTCTTTGCCAAAAGACAAAGAGGTTAAAAGTCAAAACTTTAGTAATCCTCGGTAGGCAAGCTGTGCTTTTACGCTTAAATGCACCTACTGTCTTAGGCAGTGTTAAACTAACTTCATGATAGTACCATACAATTAAAAAATTGTCAACTATATTTTAATTCACCACTGCAAGCTAAGAAATTACTCAGTGATTTTAGCTGTGTTAAGCTTAATACCAGGTCCCATAGTTGTAGCTACAACTACGCTCTTAAGGTACTGACCTTTAGCAGCTGTTGGTTTTGCTTTTATAACTGCACTCATAAGAGTCTGGAAGTTTTCTGATAATTTATCTGAACCAAAAGATACTTTACCAATTGGAACATGGATAATGTTTGTTTTGTCAAGACGGTATTCAATTTTACCTGCCTTAATATCGTTAATAGCCTTAGTAACATCCATAGTTACTGTACCAGCCTTAGGATTAGGCATTAAGCCTTTAGGACCAAGTACACGGCCAAGACGACCAACAACGCCCATCATGTCAGGTGTTGCAACAACAACGTCAAAACCAAACCAGTTGTCGTTCTGAATTTTAGGAATTAAATCCTCTGCTCCAACAAAATCTGCACCAGCTGCTAAAGCTTCTTCAGCTTTATCACCTTTAGCAAATACTAAAACACGAACTGTTTTACCTGTACCGTGTGGAAGTACAACGGCACCACGAACCTGCTGATCAGCATGTCTGCTGTCAACACCCAAACGAATATGTGCTTCAACAGTTTCATCGAATTTAGCAACTGATGTCTGCTGAACTAAATCTATAGCATCTTTAGAATCATAAAGAACTGAAGAATCTACAAGTTTAACTTTTTCTAAATATTTCTTTCCTCTTTTCACTTTCGTGACCTCCTTATGTGGTAATATCGGGAGAATTGTCCCTCCCACCAATATGACAGACTGAATTTTGAAAATCTGTCAATTAATCTTCAACAACGATACCCATACTTCTTGCTGTTCCGCAAATCATACTGAAAGCAGTATCAATTGTTGCAGCGTTAAGATCAGGCATTTTAAGCTCAGCAATTTTCATAGCTTCACCTTTAGAAATCTTAGCAACTTTAGTTTTATTAGGAACGCTTGAACCAGATTCGATTTTACAAGCCTTCTTAAGTAAAACTGCTGCTGGAGGAGTCTTTGTTATAAAAGTGTAGCTTCTATCTGCATAAACAGTAATAACTACAGGGATAACAAGACCAGCCTGCTGTGCTGTTCTTTCATTAAATTCTTTACAGAAACCCATGATATTCAAACCGTGCTGACCAAGGGCTGGACCAACAGGTGGTGCTGGTGTTGCTTTACCAGCGTTAATTTGTAATTTAATATAACCAGTTACTTTCTTTGCCATTTCGGCACCTCCTATAAATGTGGTAATTAACGGGATTTTCCCTCCCACGTGCACCTTATGATGCACAAATACAATGTTTACATTTTTTCCAGCTGAGTATAGTCAAGCTCAACAGGTGTTTCTCTCCCGAATATGGAAAGCATAACAACAACGCTTTTCTTACCTGCGTTAACCTCTTTAATAAGTCCGATAGATTCCGCAAAAGGTCCGCTAGATACCTTGACTGCGTCGCCCTCTTCAAATTCAAAGGTTTGGATATATTTTTCAATACCCATTGCTTTTGCTTCCTGAGCAGTTAATGGCACCGGCTTGCTTCCCGGGCCAACAAAACTGGTTACGCCTCTGGTGTTTCTAACAACGTACCAAGTTTCGTCGTTCATAATCATCTTAAGCAGAACATATCCCGGAAATACTTTCCTCTGAACCGTTTTTTTCTGACCATTTTTAATCTCAACAACATCCTGCACTGGTACACTAACCTCGTGAATTTGGTCCTGCATTCCTCTGTTTTCGATTATCTTTTCGATATTTGCTTTTACCTTATTCTCATATCCTGAATAAGTGTGTACAACATACCATTTTACCTGGTCGTCAACTTTAGACGTTTCAGCGCTTTCAGTATTCATAATTTCTTCAGACATACTATCATCCTTTTTTCTTTCTACTCAACTTAGATTAATCCTAAAAGACTCATGGCCAAATCCTGTCCACCAGTAAAAATGGTATCCATACAGAAAATGATAAGGCCAATAAGCAAGGATGTTACGATGACGGTAGCTGTTTTTTTAGCAACCTCATCTTTTTTAGGCCAAACAATTTTTCTAAATTCAGCCTTGTGGTCTGCAACAAGAGAACTAAAGCCTGGTTTCGCTTTAGCACTTGTGGTTGCTTTTTTTGTTTCAGATTTTCCATTTGGGTTGTTCGTAGTGTTTTGTTCCATGTTCTTCCACGTCCCTTTCAGGTTATCACCGCATACAAATTACTTTGTTTCTTTGTGTAATGTATGTGACTTACAGAATTTACAATATTTCTTGAACTCCATTCTGTCAGGGTGATTCTTTTTTTCCTTTGTTGTGTTGTAATTTCTCTGCTTGCACTCTGTGCAGGCTAAAGTAATTTTGGTTCTCATCACTTCCACCTCCATCTTAGATAGAACTCTTTTGCATAATAATTTGCATAAAAAAAAGACTTACGTCATTCAATCACAAGTATACCATAAGCCTTTTTAGTTTGTCAACAATAAATATTAAGTTTTATTTTTTTAAATCTTCTAAAGCACAAGCAAGCTGGTCTGGACATGATGTGTCTCTATGCCCGCATGTAATTCCTTTCAATCTTTCAATCACTTCTTCTGTTTCCATTCCTTCCACAAGGCTCTGAATACCTATATGGTTACCAGGACATCCGCCGTGAAAACGCACATTTTTAACTTTATTGTTTTCAATGTCAAAGTCGATTGCCTTTGCACAAACACCCTTTGGTGTAACTGTATATGCCATTTCTATTTCCTCCAAATTTTCAATTCGCTGCAGTTTCCAATCTATAAAATCATTGTTTTTTAACATGATAATGCAGTTTCTAAAAGTCTATTCCTTTTATATCACAATATTCACTTCAAGGCAACAATAATTTCTATTTTCTGCAGTAATGTTGTTACCCAAGGAATATCTAATTTTCTACCACTTGTATTTGTGAAGCTGCCCCTGTGTGTTAAGTCCCTTAAAATTCTGCTGACGCAATGCTTCGTAAAGAATTATTGCAACAGAATTTGAAAGATTCAAACTCCTTGTATCTCCATACATAGGTATCCTAACCGATGTTTCGTGATAGTCCAAAAGTATCTCCTCTGGTATACCTGCACTTTCCTTACCGAACATTATATAATCATCCTCGCCATACTCAACCTCTGTGTAAATATGCTTAGACTTGGTAGTTGCCATAAAAATTTTGGCATTTGGATTTTTTTCTGTAAAGTCCTGAAAGTTTTTGTAATATCTTATATCCAGCAAATGCCAATAGTCCAAACCTGCTCTTTTAAGGTACTTGTCGTCTACAGAAAAGCCAAGAGGTTTTATTAAATGTAGAGTAGTATTTGTAACAGCACATGTTCTTGCTATATTTCCAGCATTTTGTGGTATTTCTGGTTCATGTAAAACTATATGCATTCTTTGCACCTCCATTAATTGTAAATAATACCACATGCACAAAAAAAATCAAGGTATATAGATAAATATCCTTGACAAAAGAAATAATATTTATTACTATTAATTAATAATAACTATTATTATTATCAAGATTATCAAGGAGTTGGCTTTATGATTACCATTACTGAAGTTCTACGTGAAAAGGGATTAAAGGTAACCCCACAGCGCATTGCTATCTTTGCTATGCTAAGTGGAACAAAATCTCATCCTTCCGCAGAGGAAATCTATAAAGCGCTAATGCCAACAAATCCAACCATAAGCCTTGCAACCGTCTATAAAACTTTAGACAGTTTTAAAACAACAGGTCTTGTGCAGGAATTAAGCGTTGGTAACGGTCGCTCTAACTACGATGCAAATGTACTTCCCCATCCACACATCGTTTGCACCAACTGCGGTAAGATTTACGATTTTGAAATTCAAGGATTAAGTTCACTTCGTAATCAGGTTGCAGACCAAACTGACTTCATTGTTGAAGGAGAGCAGCTAACCTTTTATGGCATCTGCCCATCCTGCCGACACAATTAATTATTAAAAAAGGCGCATACAGTATGTATGCGCTTTTTTGTTAAAAAGAGGTTAACCACATGAATATGTAATTAACCTCGTACGTTTCTATATGAGAATGTTTAATTTTTTGGCCTCTGAAATCAACTCTTCCCTAAATTTGGGATGTGCTATATTAATTAGCTCTTTCGTTCTTTCCCTCATTGTTTTACCCTTAAGCACTGCCACACCATACTCAGTCACAATACAATCAACCTCATTTTTATGTGTTGTAACGGCGGCCCCTTGGGTAAGCATAGGCTTAATTTTAGATATAGTGTCATTTTTAGCAGTAGAATTCATAGCAATAAAACTCCTGCCTCCCTTGCTTATTTTAACACCCTTAACGTAATCAAACTGTCCGCCACTGCCACTAAAAGGCATAGGTCCTATAGACTCAGCGCAAACCTGACCCAAAAAATCCACCTCAAGCCCTGCGTTAACCGAAATAAAGTTATCCATTTGCCCAATAATATAGGGATTATTAACATAGTCAATAGGCAGCATACATACTCCTGGGTTCTGGTCAATAAAATCATACACTTTTTTTGTTCCAAGGCAGAAAGAACTCACAGACGTACCTCTATAAATACTTTTTTTGCTATTTGTAACAGCACCAGCCTCAATAAGGTTAACTATACTGTCTGAAAGCATTTCTGTGTGTATACCTAAGTCTTTTTTATCCACCAAAGCCTTACCTATAGCTCCAGAAACTCCTCCAATGCCAAGCTGAATTGTAGCGCCATTTGGTACAAGTTCCGCTATATATTCACCCATTTTTTTCTCTAACTCATTTGGTTGTGTATCTGGCAGTTCAACAAGCGGTGCATTATATTCACAAATACCTTCAACTTGAGAAATATGAATAAAGTTTTCTCCGTAAGTGCGTGGCATATTTTCATTTACTTCTAAGTATATGTGTTTAGCTAATCTAACCATACCTATTGCTTCTCCTGCGTAAGCACCCATGGAAAAATAGCCATGCTTATCCATTGGAGATACAACCATGAAAAGTACATCCAATGATGGCCTTAAATTCCAAATCATAGGATAATCACTGTAGTTAGATGGCATATAATCAATCTTGCCGGCTTGACCACCTTTTCTGCTGCCAGCACCAAAAAACCATGATACACACTGAATGCTACCCTGAAATTCTGGGTCAAGATAGTCCTTCCCTGGCATAGTAAGAGTTCCATGGAGTTGAACATTTTCAACCTTATTGTCAGCAACTCTTTTGGCAAGTGCCTGCACAATGGAATACGGTTCACCCATACAAATTGGCGAAGCACAAACATCTCCATTTTGTATTTTGGATGCAATATCCTCCGCAGTTGTTAGCTTCGCCTTGTAAATTTCTTCATATTTTCTCATATTTTCCCCCCAATAAAGTTTATAATGACAATACAGAAAAAAACAAATCTTATATCCAATAATTACCAATCTTGCCTCTATCTCACTTTTCATGAACATTATAACTTAATCATTGTGGTAAGTCCAGTATTTAACTAGATACAAAACATTCTACAACTCTATTGTGAGCTCCACTGGGCAGTGGTCAGAACCCATAACATCACTAAATATTGCAGCTCCTGTCATTTTTTCTTTAAGCCGATTGGAAACAACAAAATAATCTATACGCCACCCTGCATTATTTTTTCTGGCACTAAACCTGTAGCTCCACCATGAATATGCTCCCTGAAGTTCTGGATAAAAGTAGCGAAAACTATCTACAAAACCGCTTTCCAATAACTCCGAAAATTTTCCACGTTCTTCATACGTAAAACCTGCATTTCCTATGTTTGGTTTTGGATTTTTAAGGTCAATTTCCTCATGTGCCACATTAAGGTCTCCGCA
Organism: Lachnospiraceae bacterium; assembly: GCA_034933685.1. Classification (GTDB taxonomy): domain Bacteria; phylum Bacillota; class Clostridia; order Lachnospirales; family Anaerotignaceae; genus UBA8514. The sequence goes on from JAYFNB010000016.1 coordinate 7,170, forward strand.
AAAAATAACAGGCTTCTTCTTGTCCAACTCTAAAAGAAAAGTCCTCATAGCATCTTCCCATTTAACTCTATAGTCAAGACGTGCATTTTTATCCTGACTGTTTGGTACATAAGCTGTTACATAATAGAATTCATCAAATTCAAGTGTAATTACTCTTCCCTCTTGGTCATGCTCTTCAATACCCAACCCATATTCAACACTAATTGGCTCCTTTTTAGAAAAAACAGCAACACCAGAATATCCTTTTTTAACAGCATAGTTCCAATACTGATGATAACCCTCTAAGTCAAGGGAAATTTGTCCTTCCTGCAACTTTGTTTCCTGTACCGAAAATAAGTCAGCATCTATTTCCTTAAAGAAATCCAAAAAGCCCTTACCAACAGCGGCACGCAAACCATTTACATTCCATGAAATCATTTTCATACGCATCTTCTCCTTAGTCCATCACCACAAGCTCGACCCCTGCTTCGTTAAGCATGTCCAAAGACAATGGGTCAGGGTAAGCTCCTTTGTATACAATTTTTTTAATTCCTGCATTAATTGCCATCTTTGCACAAATTACACATGGCTGCAACGTAACATACAAAGTTCCTCCATCAGTGCTTACACCAATATTTGCCGCTTGAATAATAGCATTTTGTTCTGCATGTAGTGCACGGCAAAGCTCGTGCCTCTCACCCGATGGTATGTTCATTTCAATTCTCTGACATGTGCCTTTGTCTGTGCAGTGGCTTGTTCCCGATGGTGCCCCATTATATCCTGTAGTAATTATTCTGTTATCTTTAACTATAACTGCCCCAACCTGTCGCCTCAAACAAGTAGAGCGTGTTTTAACGATTTCCGCAATTTCCATAAAATATTCATCCCAGCTCGCTCGCATAAAAAATCCTCCTAAATTTATTTTAGAAGGATTATATCATATCCACTTAAATATTCAAAGTGTTATACTGCTTTAAACGTATCCACAGTATACCTTATCTTTTGGGTATAATTAGTTCTTCACCCAAAAAAATCAGATTTTCGTCATCAATTCCATTTGCCTTTTTAATAAGCTCAACCTCATCATCCGAGCCATAAAATTTTTGGCTTATGTACCAAAGGCTATCTCCTTCTTCAACACAGTATACCTGAATTTCCCCAGTTTGCTCTGCAACAGGTTCTTCATTAACTTGTACTTCAAGTTGCTCAGTTTTAGGCTTTTCTCCACTTTCAGAAGCTGTCTCTGTGTTTTGTGCCGCAAAAACCTGTGCCGTTGCGGTTTCAACCATTTGGCTTATTGCAGTATAAGATTGTTGAACAGAACTAAGTTCTTCTTCAAGACGGTTTATTCTGTTACGATTGCTTAATAAATTTGCGCACATCATAAGACAAGCAAAACACAGCGTACCGCAAATTGCTGTAAGGGCAACATATTTGTTCTTGGTTTCTTTTTCCCTATCTTCTTCTTTTTGACGTAAAACCTGTCTAATTCTTGATGCCGCATCAATTCGGTCAATATTGCTTTCGCTTACTTTCAGCGCTGGTTTTCTTCGTCCTGCAATTCCAAGCAGCCTCTCAACTGCAGTTCTTCCTGATGATTTATTATCAAAAATAACTTCCTCCACCGCTGCACGTGGCTTTATTGTGCTGTTTTCAATCATATAATTTTGCATCATTTCATTCTTATCATAATAAATAAAATATCCTCTTGCACTGCGGAGTGAGGACTTGTCCTTATTGTAAACATAAAATCCATCGGCACGCTCACTTTGGTCAACTACAAACAGCAACTGCCATTTTTCCTTAAAGCATTCTCTGTGGAAAACTTCATCCCTTGCCATAAGATATGTTCCAAAATCAGGCTGAATATGCACCCAGCCAATAATGCAAAGTCCCTTGAAATATGTAGCCATTTGGCGATTTATATAGTTCCAACTTTCTTCTGTAAAAATTTCAGCATCCTTGTCCTTAACAGTGTCTTTTGCTTGTATTGCTCCACTTATAAGCACCACCTGCGCATCGTCTACAACCATATAGCGCCCAACAAGCACCGCCAACTTCTCGCCGCCGCCATAGCTTCTTGCATACTGATATAGATATGTATATACATAATCCTCCATGTATATTTTCAAATCTCTGTCTACGTTTCCCATCTGTTTTATGTTAGATGGAAACTTAAAATCTTTTGGTACACATTCACTGCCATCGGTAGGAAATTCATACTGCATTAAAAAGCCTCCTTATCGTTCACTAAGGCACTAATCATACGCCCTATGTTGTATTTAAATTTTAAATAAAATATACCACTGAAACGATAAATATTTTTGTAAAACCATGTCGCCAATTACCATATATTACCAACAAATTTCTCTCATTATTTTAAAAAAGCAACAAAAAAAAGAGATATGCTCTCACATATCTCCAATATAGCCAAAAATCATACCTATGTTACACATCCAGTTTCATGTCTCCAAGTTTTATATATCCCTTTTTTCTCATATATTCACTTATAACAAATGTTAGAATAGCTGGCAGTACAAAATGTAAAAGAATAATTTCAAACAGCAATACTCCTCCGCTACGACTTGGAGCCATAGTCTGCCATGTCATAATCTGTCCAACTAAGCCAGATGTTCCCATACCTCCGCCAGCAGGATTATTTTCCATCTTAAAAACGCAAGTTCCAAGAGGGCCAAGTATTGCACTTGCAATTATAGGTGGTAACCAAATCACCGGTTTTTTAACTATATTAGGTACTTGCAGCATAGATGTTCCAAGACCCTGTGCAAATAAACCGTTCCATCTATTTTCCCTAAAGCTTGCAACTGCAAAGCCTATCATTTGTGTTGAACAGCCAATTGTGGCCGCACCTGCTGGCAATCCACTAAGGCTAAGTATAATAGATAAAGCCGCAGAACTAATTGGTAAAGTAAGTATAATTCCCATAACAACTGATATGATGATACCCATAATAAAAGGCTGCATTTCAGTTGCAACTGTAATTGCTTCGCCAAGCCAAAGCATTCCTTTTGAAAGAGGAGGCCCAACAATTGCCCCAATAACACTTCCTGCAAGTATTGTAACAAATGGTGTAATTATAATATCAACCTTTGTTTTGCCTGCTACCAATCTGGCTATTTCGGCCCCAGCAACAACAGCTATAAATGCACCAAGTGGGTCGCCAGGGCCTTTAAGGTTAACAATTCCATCAACAATCAGCGTTCCGCTAACAAAAGCCGAAGCATTGGCGCCCAAAAGCCCTGTAACGGCAGATGAAAAAATAATTAATCTAGGTGCACCAAGACAATAAGCTGTACCAATGCCAATAGCCGCACCCGTGCACACGCTGGCAATTGTGCCAACGCCAATAATAAAGTTTCCAATATCTCCGCCTAAAAAACCACCAATCTGCTTAATAATAAGACCTATAATAAGTGTACAAAAAAGCCCAAGTGCCATGCCGTTAAGGCCGTTAATAAAATACCGCCTTAAAAATTCCTTAATTGTAAATTTCTTTTCTTCTGCCATGTTCAACCCTCCAATTATAAATATATATCAAGATATATATGTGTATATACATCTTTTCACGACAAAAGAAAATATATCATATTTCTATTATAAAATCAAGTACCCTTTTCCCTTTAATTCGGCACATATTTCCTCCATACACTCTTCATCGTCTGCCTCAATAAGATGCATGTGCTTTCCGTTTGTAAGTCTAAGTAATGGCTCACAACCTGACTTACTTATATTCTCCAAAAATTTTTTAACTTCACGCCTGCTTCTTATATTAAGCGCCTCACCAACAATACCATACACAGGATGCTCCACAGCGGTTGTAAGTACCCTTCCTCCAAGGTCAACAACAGTATTTAGTTCATCCTCAATAGACTCTACATCATGGCAAACTTGTACCATTTTTCGCACACTGCCTGCCTCTCCTTTATTAAGAATATATCCCTTTGCTGTTGAAAGGATATCAGTTTTCTCCGCCTTTAATAGGGCTATATCTTTTACAATTATCTGCCTTGTTACATTAAATCGTTCTGCCAATACTGCGGCACTTATTGCTGTATCACGCTCCGCTAATATCTTGTATATTTCCCGTCTTCTTTCTTCGCTATTCATTTTTTGCCTCCTCTCTTAAAAAGCTAAGACCTCAATGGCTTTTCGTCCACTAAGGTCTTACCTACTTTTCAGCTTATACTATATCATAAACTTTTCTTTTTTACTCGGTCTTTCATCAAGCTCCGCTTTTTTCTCTTCATATCCTGGTCTGCCAAACATTGCATATGTTGCATTTTTCCCTTCTTCAACCCCTGGTTGGTCAAAAGCATTAATATTCAATAATTCCCCTGCAAAAGCTGTAGCTACCTCAAACATATATAACAGCTGACCTATGGTAAACTCATTAACCTCTGGCAATGTAATGGTCATGTTTGCTTTACCGCTTTTTAGCAACGCATACTCTGTTGCCATCTGTTCTGTTTTAATCAGCTGGTTTTGTGTAATTCCACCTAAAAACCCAAGGCTTGGAATTTCGCCATAAATTTTAGGTATCGTAATTGTTTCTTTAAATTTATCCACACCCAAAAGCACAATAATCTTGTCAAAAGGTCCTTCTGTGTAAAGCTGAACCTGTGAATGCTGGTCTGTAACACCCAGTGCTTTAACTGGTGTCTGCCCTGCAAATACCACATTTCCATCCACATCAAACTTTTTGCCAAGTGACTCTGCCCAAAGCTGTGCGTACCAATCTGAAATGTATTTTAGGCTGTCTGCGTAAGGCATCATTACAGATATATTCCTGCCTTCCTCCATTGCTATGTAGCTTAATATAGCATACATGTATGCAGGATTTTTGTAAATATCCTCTTCCTTACTTAGTTCATCCATAAAAGCTGCACCCTCAAGCATTGCTTTAATATCTATGCCGCACATTGCCGCTGGAAGCAATCCAACAGGTGTAAGCTCTGAAAATCTTCCACCAACGCCGCTTGGAATATAGAATGTTTTATACCCTTCTGCCTTTGCAATTTTAATCAAATTTCCATTTTCTTTGTCTGTAGTGCAAACGATATGTTTTGTTGCTTCTTCTTTTGATAATTTTTCTTCAAGAATTCCCTTTATAATCATAAACTGGCTCATGGTTTCAGAAGTAGAACCACTTTTTGAAACACAATTGAACAAACATTTAGTAACATCAATTGTATCAAAAAGATAAGTAAGCCTTTCAGGGTCAACATTATCTGCAACGTAAAGCTTAGGATATCCTCCACGTTTTTCCTTTGTTAACTCGTTATAATATGGGTGATTAATTGCATGCTGAACAGCAATTGGACCTAATGCAGAACCGCCTATGCCCAAAACAACAAATGCATCAATTTCATCTTTAACTTCATTAACATATCCAATAATATCTTCAACTACTTCGCCTTGATTGTAAGGCAAATCTCTCCAGTCCATCTTGCCATTTGCTCTTTTTGTAACCATGGCGTCTTTAGCAATTTCAATTTTGCCTTTAAGCTTTGTGATATCTCCTTCTGAAATTCCATATTCCCCAACGAAGTCAGTCATCATGTTGTTAAAATCCAATTTAATTTTCATTTTCATACCAAATGCCTCCATTATAATTGTATTTTAAGCCGCTTATTTTTTTAATCGCGACAAAATTTCTTCCTGCTTTGGTAAATTTTCAAGACTTTCAAATCTGTAGCCTTCCGCCTTCAGTTCTTTTATTGCACTATCCAACGCTTCTGTATTGCTTTTGCTAACTGCATGTAAAAGCATTATACAGCCGTTATGGCTATAGTTAATTATATTGTTATAAGCAGTCTGTTTACCAGGCTGTGCATCTGTTAACCAATCTTGATAAGCAAAGCTCCAAAAAATAGTTTTGTAACCCAATTCCTGTGTTTTTTCCAGTGTTCTAATGCTGTATTCTCCTGCTGGAGGTCTGAAAAACAAAGGCATGTCCACACCTGTAACCTCCTTAAAGTATTCCGCACAGCCTGTAAGTTCATTCACTATCTTTTCATCGCTAAGTGTGCTCATTGCTGGATGAGTAACAGAATGATTACCAACAACATGACCCTCTTCAACCATTCGCTTAACCAAATCAGGGTCACTTTCTATGTATGGCTTTGTTACAAAAAATGCCGCTTTAACATCGTTCTCCTTCAAAATGTCCAATATTTGCTCTGTGTACCCCATTTCATACCCTTCATCAAAGGTAAGGTAAATAACCTTTTGGCTTACATCACCCAAATAATAGGCATCATACTGAATGGTACAAATATCACGCTGCGCAGATGGTGGTGTTTTAGTTTTATTTCTGCTGAACCACCAGCTTTTAGAGTCGTTATAACCAACCAATTTACTATTAACGGTTGGAACAGATGGCATGCTTTGCGCTATTGAATCATAGTCAAAAATATGCTCTTGTTTTTCCTCAACAGTTGGTTCATATGATGATTGTGTTGTTTTCACTTCAACAGACTGTTTCGGTTCTTGTTTTTCTTTTATTGTGCCCACATTAATTTGGCTTGCTGCAAGGCACATGCTTATTGCTAATGCCACTGCCGAACTTCCCATTATGTCCACACCCTTTCGTGAATAAACATCAGCTTATGTATATTACTGATTATACCATTTACCGTGCAATCTTAAAAGAGTTTTCAAAATAATTAATATTTACGTAAGGCAAATTAAATTAAACCCTTGATAGTTTTATATAAAACACACAAGGGTTTTTAGGTAAATTCCTTACTGCTTATTTTAACATCATTTAGGGAATATATTACGTGCCATCCGGTTCAGTTTCCTGTGTTTCAATAACGGTTCCATGTGGCCACTGAGCCGGTCCATAAATAACGTAAAACTTTATTGGCGTACTTCCAATGTTGTAAAATCTATGCCAACTATTAGCTGGTATCATAAATGCGTAACCATCTGAAACCCTTACCCTAAAATCTAAATTGTCTTCATTTTCTCCTGATTCCACAACACCTTGACCTTCAACCACATAAATAAAATGGTCTGTATCATGAAGTTCTAAATCTGCCCTGAATCCAGGTTGCAGGCTCATTAACATAACTTGCAAATGTTCCGAAGTCCATAAAGCTGAACGATAATATTCATTTTGTTTGGTATCAACATCAATTTTCGTTACAAATGGATTTGGTCCATAATCCATATTATTCAACCCTCTCTAGCTTTAAATTTCACTGTTATAATGTTCCATTTTCTCCGTTTTCTAACGTTTCAACCTCTGTTCCTTCCGGCCATTGAGGCGGACCATATATTACATATAGTTTTATTGGTGAAATGCCTATATTGTAAAATCTGTGCCATGTATTAGCAGCAAGCATAATAGCATACCCATCTGAAACTCTAACTCTAAAATCCAAATTATCCCTGTTTATACCAGATTCTATTACGGCCTGACCTTCAACGATGTTAATAAACTGGGCTGAACTATTAATTTCTACGTCTGACCTCCGCCCAGGTGGTAAGCTAATTAGCATAATCTGTAAATGTTCCGCTGTCCATAGCGTTGAGCGATAATAATTATTTTGAATAGTATCCCAATTTATATTTGTAACAAATGGATTTGGTCCATAATCCATATTCCCCAACTCTCTCTAATTTCTTATTCCATCTTATTCTCTTGCTTTTTGTATTGTGCGTGAATAAGAAATTACTGTGTTCTACCCAAATAATCAAACTAACCTATTCAATTAAAAATAAAAAATCCCAAAACGCAAGCCCTTGGGATTTAATAAAGTATTCTATTTTGATTTCATGAAAAGCCTAAGCCTATCCATAGTATCAGCACTGATATTATGCTCGATAAGACATGCTTCGCGTTCTGCAGTTTCATCGCTGACGCCTAATTTTTCAGTAAGAAAAGCTTTGATTGTTTTATGGCGATCTGCCACGTCACAGGCAATTTTAAGACCTTTTTCAGTCAGTCTAAGGTCACCATAGTGCTCGTGTTCCACAAGCCCTTGGTTTTTAAGAGTATTTATTGCTCTATTAACACTGGGCTTAGAAATGTCCAATTCCCGTGCAACATCCGTAATCCTAACCTCAGCATTTTTCTGATATAAAAAATAAATAGCCTCAAGATAATCCTCAAGGGATGCAGTTACATCGAAATCACTTAAACTCATCAGTCCGCTCCTTTAAACCCTTAAATCTTTTCGAATATCAGTATAGCACATTTTGTAATTTTCTTCCACATTTTCTTTAAAAATTAATTCTTTTGAATTTAGTTCTTGCATTAAACCAAGTTTTGATATAGAATAGCAGTTGAAAATTTATTATCGGGAGGTGTATTCCAATGGCATACCAGATTGATAGCAGCTGTATCGCTTGTGGCGCATGTGAGGCTGAATGTCCAACAAACTGCATCACTAACGACGGCGGTGTTTTCAAAATCAACGAGGCTGATTGCATCGACTGCGGTTCTTGTGCATCCGTTTGTCCTACAGACGCTCCAAAGCAGGTTTAATTGAAAATTCCAATTTAGTGAATAAAAATCTTATACTTAGTATAAGATTTTTTTCGTTTATTATTCTTTTTTAATATAGATTTTCTGTTACAAAATTCTCTTAACGCATTCTTCTATAGAAACATTAGTTGTAACGGTGCTAAAATTGGCATTTGTTTTTCTACAATATTCCTTCATCGCCGCCTGCATATGGCTAAGCATCTTTTTGTATTCACTAAGCAGCCTTTCGTTAACGGTAATATCCCTAAATTCACCCGTCTCACAATCAGTAAGCCTTTTGTTTCCACCAACTGACGGATTAGTATCCTCGCGGCTAAGCACCTGTACCATGCTTATTTGCTGTTTTTTATACCTAAGCCTGTCTACCGACTCCTTAAATTCTTCCTCAATAAAAAAGTCCGAAATAACCACTGAAATTCCACGACCTGCCTTCACTACTGCACTGCCTATTGACTGGCTAAGATGCGTTTGACCATCAAATTCAAGTCCATCTAAAAACGAAACTATCTGTGCAAAATTATTGCGTGATGTGTTATTAAGTTTCCATTGCTTCAATCCATCGCTCCATGCGTATATATTAACGCTGTCGTTATTTTTTAGGGCAATATATGCAATGGATGCCGCAATTAGCTTTGCATAAAATCCTTTTTCTTCATCTATACCCATTGATGCACTGCAATCTAAAAAGATATTGATTTCGGCTTGTTTTTCCTCTAAAAACACTTTCGTAAATAGCTTGTCCGTTCGGGCATAGCTGTTCCAGTCTATTCGCCTTAAATCATCACCTGTGGAATATTCTCTAAAGTCCGAAAACTCCATAGAACTACCCTTTGCACCGCTTTTTCGTTGACCATTTAGAGCCGTATTACTCATTTTTCCACGTGCATCCATTGAAAAATGCTCAAGGTAGGCAATGTATCCTTTTGTAAGACCCTCGCTTAATTGTTTCATTTTAATTCCTCTTTCAATAACTTTTCTATAAGCATATCAGCTGTAACGCCATCAGTAATAGCCTCAAAGTTAAGAAACATTCTGTGCCTAAGGGCACTTAGTGCCACTGCTTTAACATCATCAAATGCTACATTGTATCTTCCGTTTAGCAGAGCATATATTTTTGCTGTGGAAACAATTGCCTGCGCCCCACGAGGACTTGCTCCAAAACGCACATATTTTTTGATATAGTCTGGTGCCACATCGCTTTCAGGGTGAGTTTTAATAATAAGCTCCATCACATATTCTCCAACAGCCTTGGCTAAAGGCACTTCTCGTGCCACTTCACCCATCTTTATAATTTTGTCCTGTCCAAAAACCTTTTTTACTTCATTTGTTTCTGTACCAGTTGTAAGCAAAACAATGTTAAACAATTCCTCTTTGGTAGGAAAATCTACATCAAGCTTAAACAAGAATCTATCCATCTGTGCCTCCGGCAATGGGTAAGTTCCCTCTTGTTCAATTGGGTTTTGTGTAGCCAATACAAAAAATGGCTTCGGCAATTGAAATGTGTCTGTACCTGATGTAACAGTTCTTTCCTGCATTGCCTCCAACAGGGAACTTTGAGTTTTTGGCGTTGCTCTGTTTATTTCGTCTGCTAAAACAATATTGGCAAATACAGGTCCTTTCTGAAATTGAAAGCTATTGCCTTTTTCGTCTTTTACAACAACATTTGTTCCTGTAACATCTGCCAGCATAAGGTCTGGGGTAAACTGAATTCTAGAAAAATCCATGTCCAGAACACGGCCTATGGTTTTAACAAGTTGTGTTTTGCCCAGCCCAGGCTGTCCTTCAAGTAAAACATTTCCTCCTGCAATCATGGCACAAAGCACATTTCTAACAACACCTTTTTGCCCAATTATTGCCTTGCCTATTTCTTCTTCTATGGCTTTAAAATCTTCACTAAATCCAATTATATCCTGCTGATTTATTTCCATTTTTGCACCGCCTTCTGCACTCTTTTATACTAATCAATATATGGTTATTATAGAAACAAAAACTTTTATCGTCAATTACGGTTTTCTTACAAATTTAATGTGGAATTTTTGGTTAATACATAGTATTATAAGTTGATAACATCATGAAGAGGAGTAATTAAATGAAGAAAACCTATACTGGCAATCTTTTTGCCCTTATGTTAATACTAATTATGCTTTTTTATAAGTTTTTCTTATCATCAATCGTAACCAAACTACCATTGTCAGCCTTCACCCTTACTATTTTTGTTTCGTTAGTTATTTATTTTGTGCCTATTGCTTTATATTTTTTCACTTCAAAAGCATCTGTAACAGATACATTCTCAATAAAAAAACTGAAACCAACTAACGTATTACTTGTTATTCTTATTTCAATAATGATACAACCGTTGCTTATGCTTATATCAACAATATCTGCAATTATTTTCCCTAATAATATTTCAAACGTTTTTGAAGTTTACGCAACTTATCCGCTTTGGTTTGTTATTCTTTCAATAGCTATTGTTCCTGCTTTTTGCGAGGAATTATTTTTCAGGGGTATAGTTTTTTCAAACTATCGTAATGTAAGCTTTTTTAAAGCATCTTTAGCCTGTGGCTTTATTTTTGGCATGGCACATATGGATGGGCAGCAGTTTTTCTATGCATTTTTTATGGGAATAGTTTTTTGCTATCTAGTTTATAAAACAGGTTCTATCTTTGCCTCAATCATTTCCCACTTTACAATAAATTGCTCTCAAAGTTTGCTTGCATATTACATTTATAATTCAAACAAAATCTCGCTTCCGGCTGCCCAAACGCAGGTAACGGCAGATACTTTAATTGCAGCAACACAGTCTGCTCTTTTTACATTACCACTACTGGTGCTGGTGCTCTATATTTTTCATCGCTACAACAATAAACATCTGCTTTTAGAAACAGAAGTTGCTGTAGATTTCACCTTGTTACCTACGAATGATAAGATTATAAATGCTCCACTTGTAATAAATTTTATAGTTTTTGTCTATATGCTTTTTATTTCTATATAAAACAAAAAACCTTGGCGCATATAACCCTAAATGAATAGGTGTAGTCCAAGGTTCTTTCTTTTATTTTTGCTTTTCCCATCTAGCTTCAAGCCTGTATATAGGCATACCCATGCCAGAAAATTTTTCTTCGTATTCTGTCATAATATTTCCTTCATAGTCACTTGCATGAAGGTCTAGGCTTATGTTAGATAGTCTCCAGTCATTACCGCAAAACTCGTTTAATGAAAATTCAAACAAACCTCTGTTATCTGTTTTAAAAAAAATCTCGGCACTCTCACCAAATATTTCCTTATATCTTTCAAGAAATGTTCTGTAGGTAAGTCTTCTTTTCGCCCACTTTTTCTTAGGCCATGGGTCGCAAAAATTGATATAAAGGCGCTTAATCTCTCCAACCTCAAAAAAGTATCCAAGGTTTTCCACATCCCCTGGTATAAGAAAAACATTTTTCTGTTCATCGGTAAGCCTTCTTGCTGCCGTTGCAATTACAGTTGTTTCTCTTTCAACACCAACAAAATTTATATCAGGATATGCCAGTGCATTTTGTGAAATAAAACGACCCTTTCCACATCCTATTTCAACAAAAACAGGGTTATCATTACCAAAAAGCTCATTCCATTTACCCTTGAAGTTTTCTGGCTGATGTATAAGGTGTTTGTTTGTTTCAAGCACCCCAGGCGCCCAAGTTTTTTTTCTTACTCTCATAAATTTTCTCCCTTTTACTAATCTCTTTAGTTCATCTAATTGCTTATCAATTCAATATAATACTACCTAAACAGAATTTATACAAGATATGTTAGGCTAAATTTTATTGGATACTGTTACTTTACCGTAAATTTTTTATCCAATAACCATATTTGCCCTCTTCTAACCTTTCATCTCCAATGCCAAAAAAATCTACAAAGCCCATGGCAAGTGCTCTGCGCCTTTCAGATGATTTATAGCAGTCTGGCACACCAAGAATAAGCATTCCACTTTCTCTTCTGCCAAGCAGAAGATGCTTGTATTTTTTGTCTGCGTACAGCACAAAACTACTTGTATTAACAGTATTGTCTTTAAGCCCCAATGCCCAAATCTCCTCTGGGCAAATTCTTGCCCATTGGCACTCTTCGTTATTAAAAGGCTTCATTTTTTCATTATGCTCAAATATGTAATCCGCTTCTGTTTGCCTATTTTTTGCTTTTTTTCCCATTTCCTCAATTTCTTCGCTATCACCGTTTCCCTGTATTGACATTATTTCTGAAAGCGACAAAACACCAATATCCTCCAAATTTTTCATTTCTCTGTTAAAGCTTTGTACAATGTGCTTAAATGTGTCGTGTATATCTTCCTGTTGTCCAACCGAAGGATTTTTTGTCATTTCTAAAATTTTTGCTGCCAAAGGATTAATTTCTGCCCTAGACATTTCTTCTTCAACGCTAGGTTCTATAATTACTTGTTGTGTTTTGATAACTTCCGTCTCTTCTATTTGTGTCTTATTCTCACTAACTTCTGCAACTTTCTGTGGCTGCTCAACTTTGGGATGTATTTCTTCTTTTGGAAGTGGATTTTCAACTACTTTCACCGTCTGCACTTTTTCTTCAATTTTTTTAGCAGTTGAGATGTTTTTACGCCATTCGCGCCTACCATTTAAAAATCCAACAAATGCGTTCCAACCAAAATTACCATCAACTTCACGTTTTCCCAAAACAACAATGTCAAAATTTTCTATGGACTTAGCACTGTCTGCAACGTTTTCGGGGTTAAACTCTGCTTTGCCCACCTGTCCTAAATCGGCACATATATTTGAGCCCCTGTCTGCCCCAACAAGGTAAAAATGGCTTCCATCCTCTGCTTTACCCTGTAAATTAATACGCCCTTTGCCGTTTTTAACCTCTATGGCCGCAACAGCCGTCTGCCCTGCGCTTTTAGAAAAGCTGTCTGTTTCCTGCTTTAATATAATCGTTTTCCTATCGTATCTTCTGTTATACATCGGTCATTCCTCCCTTTTTTGTAATTATATGCATGGTTCTTTTAGCATATGCACATTGACAAAATTGCATAAATCCTTATATAATTAGTTGTTTAAAATAAAGAGAGGACGGAATAGATTAATGGCAGAAACATTGGTTCAATTTTTCATAGAAAATTTAAGTGGAAGTATTTCAAACGAGGTAATAGTATTTATAATATCCCTTTTGCCAATACTGGAATTAAGAGGAGGCATAATTGCTGGGTATGCTTTAGGCATGAAGCTTTTGCCAGCATTTGTTATTTCATTTATAGGCAATATTTTGCCAATTCCATTTATACTTATGCTAATAGAAGAAATTTTTAAGCTATTGAAAAAAACACCATTTAAAACCTTGGTAGAACGTTTGGAAACTAAGGCTTTATCTAAAAGTGACCAAATACAAAAATATGGATACTGGGGACTTCTTCTTTTTGTTGGTATACCGCTTCCGGGCACAGGTGCTTGGACAGGCGCTCTTATTGCCTCACTTTTGAAGCTTGATAAAATAAAAGCTTTCCCCGTAATTATTCTTGGTGTGCTAATTGCAGGCATAATAGTTTCAACACTGTCTTTCGGTCTTTTAAACGCAATAGGAATAGGATGATAAACTTATGATAGAACGTATTTCTTCACCATTAAAAACAAAAGAAATTATCGAAAAAAATAATTTTTACTTTAAAAAGAACTTCGGTCAAAATTTTCTTATAGACTCCAACGTACTTGATAATATTATATCTGCTGCAAATATAACCAAAGATGATTTTGTTTTGGAAATAGGCCCTGGTATCGGCAGCCTTACCCAGTATCTTGCAGAAAATGCAGGCAAGGTAGTTGCAGTAGAAATTGATACCAACCTTATACCCATTCTTAAAGAAACGGTTGGCGGCTATGATAATTTAGAGATAATAAATGAGGATATATTAAAATTAGACATAAACGCCCTAGTTGACGAAAAAAATAAAAGCAAACCAATAAAGGTTGTTGCTAATTTGCCTTATTACATTACAACGCCAATTATTATGGAACTTTTGGAAAAAAAGGTAAATGTTGAAAGTATAACTGTTATGGTACAGCGTGAAGTTGCCGCCCGCATGCAGGCTTCGGCAGGAACAAAAGATTATGGGGCTCTTTCAGTTGCCGTTCAGTTCTATTCTTATGCCAAGACAGATTTCATTGTTCCACCAAATTGCTTTATGCCACGGCCAAATGTGGATAGTGCAGTTATAACCCTTAATTTATTGGAAAAGAAAAAAGTGGAAACCATAGACCAAGATTTTATGTTTCATATTGTAAAATGTGCTTTTGGTCAACGCCGAAAAACTCTCATGAACACACTTTATAACCTTGGTAAGCTTAACCTTAGCAAGGAGGAAATAACAGATGCAATAACCTCTATAGGGGTAAGCGAAAAAATACGTGGCGAGGCACTTACAATACAGCAATTTGCGCTTTTGGCTGATGAATTATACAATCGCTCAAAAAAATAATAAAAAAGGCAAGAAAATCAATCAACTTGTGATTTTCTCGCCCTTTTCTATGTTATTGTTTAGTGCATTAAACAATTCAAAATCCTCTATACTACTCTATTTTTTCTCATTCCGAAAATGTAAATAGCAATACCTATTATAACAAGTATCACTGAAACTACCTGACTTACTGCAATACCTGTACTTCCTATAACAAGTTGGTCTGTTCGAAGTCCCTCAATCCAAAATCGTCCAATTCCATAGCCGATAACATATAATGCACCAATCTGCCCGTTAAATTTCTTTCCATATTTTCTTAACAAGATTAGCCCGATGAACAGTGCCAAGTTCCATAAACTTTCATATAAAAAGGTTGGGTGCACCTGTATATATTCTGCGCCATTTATGTTAACAACTTTGCTTAATATGTCTGCCGATATATTGGAATCCATAACCTGCTCTTTTAAATATCGCATGGCAAACAATCCATCAGTGTATCCGCCAAAGGCTTCTCTGTTAAAAAAGTTTCCCCATCTTCCCAATAACTGGCCTAGCAAAACACTTGGTAATATTGTATCCGCCATTAGCCAGAAATCTTTATGTTTTTTCCGTGAATACACTATGCCGCAAACAATGCCAGTAAGCACAGCGCCGTAAATTGCTAGTCCGCCCTCGCGCAAAGCAAATATCTTAATTAGATTGTTCTTGTAGTCATCCCATGTAAAAATTACATAGTAAAGCCTTGCACCAACAATACTTATGATAATGGTGTAAATGCCAAAATCCAAATACTCATCTGGATTTTGACCCGTTCTTTTCGCCTCGTGCATTACCAACATTACAGCAAGCATTATTGCACTGCCAATTATCAGACCATACCAATAAACATCAAACCCCAATATACTTAACGCCACACGGCTTAAATGCTTAATTTCTATGCCTAGGTTTGGAAACCATACCTCTGGTGTCATTAAAATTCCCCCCATTAACTGTCTTTTATCTACTTCACTACAGAAAGCACTGCGCTGAATTTATCAAAATCCACCAGCAATTCCTCCAAATAATCTTTTTCCATATGCTTAATCATATCAAATGCATCAAATAAATCACAGTCCATTATTGAAAGCTCGGTTTGCGCCATGCATATGGCATCAATGCTGTTAAATCCTCGTATAAACCTGCCAATATGTTTTTTCTTTGCTCTATTAAAACTTTCTGCACTTATACCATTTTTCTTCAGCTTTTCAATTTCACGCACTATACTGTTTGCTACGTCCTTTGGTTCATTACTTTTACCCATTATAACACTAAGGGATAAACGCCTTCCCCATAAATACTGGAGCCCCATACTTTCTTCCACCAAGCCATTTTTTAAAAGTTTACCATATAAATAACTGCTTTCACCTGCAATAATATCCAACAGCATTTTTGTACCATAAACCTTTTTTATTCCCATTTCTTCTGGTTCAAATTTAAACCCAAGGTTAAAAACAGGTTTAGACAGTCCCATAGACTCCGCAACATAATTACGTACTATTTCTGTAGGCTCACTTATAATGGCACGCCTTGTTCTGCAAGCCTTAGGTTCAACTACAGCCTCTGCTATTTCGGCAATTTGTTCATAACTCACATTCCCGCAAACCACAATGCGCATGTTTTCAGGCGAATAAAAGGCATCAAACGCCAACTTCAAGTCATTGCTGTTAATAGCATCAACTGTTTCCTTGGTTCCAGCAATGCCATATCTTACAGAGTGCTTTTTATAAAGCTTTTTTAGCATATTAAAATATACAACCCAGTTAGGGTCATCATCATACATTGCTATTTCCTGCCCAATAATGCCCTTTTCACGTTCAACGCTTTCATCTGCAAAATAAGCACTGCTAACCATTTCAAGCAGACGTTTAAAATTCTCCGCAAAATTTTCCTTACAGCTAAAATAATATGCCGTCTTATTAAAGTCTGTAAAGGCATTTGTGTCTGCTCCTGCTGCAATAAAGTCTGAAAAATAACTTCCGCCCTCTTTTTCAAACATTTTATGTTCAATAAAATGTGCCGTACCCAATGGTGATGTTATCTTTTCACCAAAACTCTCAAACCTTAAATCCGCTGAACCATACCTAAAGGAAACTACCGCCTCTGTTTTCCCAAAACCATCCTTAGGAATTATATAACATTTAGCCCCAGATGACAATGTTGTAATAAACATTTTTTCACCAAGGGAATTTTCAGTTTTTAATGTAAACCCCATATCTCCACCTCATCTAAGAAAGTATATAATTTCTGATTTAAGTGCTTTTGCAGAATCTGCCACCTGCTGGATAGTTACTTTTTTAATTTCCTCTATAAATTCAGTAGGGTCAAATTCAAACCCAAGCAATTCCATGGAAAATCCAAAATTTATTCTATCTACTGGTGTATCCCCAACACTTTCATATGCCTTAATAATATTCTTTTTACCGTCTTCAACAGATTTTTCATCAATTTCTTTTTTTATTTCATTTATAGTATTTTCAATAAGTCCAACAACCTTGTCGTAAGCTTTTTTATCTATCCCCGCCTGCACAACCAACAGCATTTTGTGTTTAAAAACAAAAGAACCAATGCTGTAACAAAGGCCTTCCTTTTCTCTAACCTCCAGAAACAGTCTTCCACTTGCTCCTCCACCAATTATTTCATTAAGCACCATAAGTGCCAGCAGGCTGTCTTTCTCTACCTTAAGCCCTGTAGAATAACACATGCACAGCTTTCCTTGATTAACTTGGTCATGCTCATTAAAAACCTTTGGCTTATCTGTACTGCCTATATATTCACTGTGTATAACATCTTCAATATTGCACCTAGCTTGGCTAAAAATCCCCTGAATCCTGCTTTTAACCATTTCATCCTCGCCATCGCCAACAATAAAAATGTCAATTGGTGCACAGGTTATCAAATGATGGTAATACTTAGTAAGGCCATCCTCATCAATGCCATCAACTTCCTTGCTAAAACCAAGGGTCGGTACACCAAAATTCTCTTTTGGCCCACACATTTCAGCTGTCATTCTTTCTACTGCATACTCACCTTTATCATCCCTAACAGCCTCAATGCTGTCCGTTAAGCTTTTTCTTGCTTTTTTCAGTGCATTACCATTAATTATAGGACTATATAGCATATCACCTAAAAATTCTGTTCCTTTTTCAAAAACATCATATCCTCTGATGCCTTCAAAATATGTGTAAATTATTTGTTCATCGCCTCTTTTTATTACAGAAACGTCAAACACACTTCCGTACATATCCTCAAGTGCCAAAGCAATATCTCGTTTTGTTACATGTTTTGAGCAACCACCTTTAATACATTCGACTACAAGTGCCGTTTTTGTTGCATTTTCAGCGCTTAGTTTTGTTCTTATAAATACCGCAATTGTGTTGGTTTTAAACTTGCTGTCCCTTAAATAGTGCAGCCTTATACCTTGGTTTATTTCATAAGTTTTAAACACGTATATCCCTCCTTTGGAAGTAGCTTTCCTCGATAAATGTAAAAATACTCAAAATTCTTGTTGATTTTTTCAATTCTTGGTGTTATATTTTATTTACAACTAAATAACTGGCTGTGATGGAGCACAGTAGTATTTGGATAAAAACCTTTCAGAGAATGGATGTTTAAGCTGTGAGCACCCTAGGGTTACCAACTATGAAATTCCCTCCTAAGCCGCAGGGTGAAGGCAATAATTGCTTGTAGTTCCGCACGGTTTTCCCCGTTATAGGAAGATAGAATACAAATGTGCTCTATTATTAAGTGGATGACTTTTATAGTTGTCAATTTGGGTGGTACCACGGATTTATCCGTCCCATAGTTTATCTATGGGGCGGTTTTTTTATTGCAAAAAAATAATTTATATAAGGAGTGTTAATTATTATGAAGTATTGGAACGAAGAAATCGAATGTATGCCACGTGAACAAATTAAGGAACTACAGCTACACCGTCTACAAAAAATGCTTGAAAGGATTTATAATAATGTTCCTTTTTACAAAGCGAAATTTGATTCAATTGGTGCTGTACCATCAGATATTAAAACCTTCAAAGATTTTCAAAGTTTGCCTTTCACAGTAAAAACAGACCTAAGAGATAACTATCCCGATAAATTGCGTGCATGCGATAAATCAGAAGTCCACCGCATTCATGCTTCCAGCGGAACAACCGGAAAGCCTACCGTTGTTGTTTATACTAAAAATGATGTTGATATGTGGGCAGATTGCGTTGCACGTGCAATGACAATGGCCGGAGTAAAAAAAGAAGATACCGTGCAGGTTTCGTATGGTTATGGACTTTTCACCGGTGGTCTTGGGGCGCATTATGGTGCAGAACGTTTGGGTGCAGCGGTTATTCCAACATCTTCCGGCAACACAAAACGCCAGCTTATGCTTATGCAAGACCTTAATGTAGATGCTCTTTGCTGTACACCTTCATATGCTCTTATGCTTAGTGAAGCATTGGAGGAATCCGGTGTTGACACATCTAAATTACCTCTTAGAACAGGTATCTTTGGCGCAGAACCTTGGACAGAAGCCATGAGAAGTGAGCTTGAAAAACGTTTACATATTAATGCCCTAAATATTTACGGACTAAGCGAAATTGCGGGGCCTGGTGTTTCTATGGAGTGCCTTGAAAAAAATGGAATGCATATTGCAGAAGATAATTTTATTGCAGAAATTATAAACCCTGAAACAGGTGAAGTTTTACCTGACGGCAGTGTTGGAGAATTGGTATTTACAACAATTACAAAAGAGGGTATGCCTCTTCTAAGATACCGAACAAGGGATTTAACTCGCCTTTTAACTGAAAAATGTTCATGCGGTCGTACACATGCAAGAATGGATAGAGTTATGGGACGAAGTGATGATATGCTTATTATTCGTGGCGTAAATGTATTTCCATCGCAAATTGAAAGTGTCTTGTTGGATATGGGTGAAACCACTCCTTACTATCACCTTATTGTAGACCGTATCGACAACAAAGATAGCCTTGAAGTGCAGGTAGAGGTTTCAGAGGACATGTTCTCATCTGAAGTGCGTGGGCTTGAATCATTAAGAGGAAAGATTAAAAAGGAGATTGAAAATACCCTTCTTATAGCCGTTAAAGTATCCTTAGTAGAGCCCAAAACCCTCGCCCGTTCAGAAGGTAAAGCAGTTAGAGTTACAGATAAACGTGTGCTTTAAGCTGTGAACTCTGCTTATTTCATCCGTTAAAAAATAATCGTTTCATTAGCATTTTGTGGTATAATTAGTATATAAATTAAAAATTTAATAAGGAGTGGTGAATGTTATGAAAGCAACTCAAATCTCCATCTTTTTGGAAAATAAAAGCGGCCGTTTAGCCGCTGCAACACAAACCATAGAAGATATTGGTGCAAACTTGCGTGCACTTAATATTGCAGATACCTCTGAATTTGGTATTCTTCGTATTATAGTTGATGACCCACAAAAAACTTGTACTTCTTTAAAAGCCGCTGGCTTTACAGCTAAAATTACAGACGTACTCGCTTTATCCATAAGTGATGAACCAGGTGCTTTAAACAAGGTTCTTAAAATACTTGACAAAAATAATATAAACCTTGAATATCTTTATGCTTTTATTGGTAAAGATGATAAAAAAGCAGTAATTATTTTGCGTGTTCAAAATACCCTTGCTGCTGAAAGTGCCCTTACAAAGGAAGGTATACTTCCTTTAACACATGAAGAAATGATTTCAATTTAATTATAAATATTGTACAGTTTAAAAGAGCGTATGCAGAAATTTCCTGCATATGCTCTTTTTGCTTTTCTTGTTGTCAATAAAAATCCCTCAAGGAATTCCTTGAGGGAAAAAGAAAACTAATAGTTATTTTTTGTTTGATTGTCTCCAAAGACCAAGTTTTTCAGCATCTTTAACTAATCCATCACGGAAATCAGGGTGAGCAAGCTTAATAATTGCTTCAGCTCTCTGCCATGTTGAAAGACCTTTCATGTTTGTACAGCCATACTCTGTAGCAACATAGTATGTGAAGAAACGAGCCAATGTTACATTTGTTCCAGGTGTGAAAGAAGGAACAATTCTTGATTCAACTATAGTGTTACCCTCTTTATCTTTACGTGTAGCTGTTGAGTTCATACATACAAAGCCTTTACCGCCTTTAGAACGGAAAGCACCGTAGATGAAATCCCACTGTCCGCCAACGCCTGAAACCTGTTTTGGTCCAACTGACTCTGAAGAAACCTGTGTATAAAGGTCTACATGTAAACAGTTGTTAACGCCAAACACTTTTTCATTCTGAGCAATTACAAATGGATCATTTGTATAAGCTGCTGGGAATTTAAGGCAACTTTCATTTTTGTCAAGGTATTCATAAAGGTCGCTAGAACCCATAGCAAATGTGAATATTGTTTTGCCCTTATGCAATTGTTTGTATTTGTTTGTTACTTTACCTGCCTTTGCAAGGCTCATAAATGAATCCATCATCATCTCTGTGTGAACACCAAGGTCTTTGATGTCTGAATTAACGATAGCTTCACCAATTTTATCAGGAATTCCGCCAATGCCTAACTGTAAACAGCATCTATCTTCAAGCTCTTTCATAACATTGTTTGCAATAGCAATATCTGTATCACTTGCTCCACCCTTTGGAAGTGATTCAAGTGGTTCGCCTGTACCTTTAACAATTGCACTAACTTGAGAAATATGAATGGCTGTAAAATCTCCACCATAAACATGAGGAATATTAGCATTTTCTTCAATAATAATGTAGTCTGCATT
The DNA here is from genome assembly GCA_034933685.1 of Lachnospiraceae bacterium. Classification (GTDB taxonomy): domain Bacteria; phylum Bacillota; class Clostridia; order Lachnospirales; family Anaerotignaceae; genus UBA8514. Next base: position 28,890 of record JAYFNB010000016.1, read on the forward strand.
TTCAACTACAGTAGGTAAGTAGGAGCATGTTGTTGATGTGTTAAAGAATCCATGCTCATCCATTGAGCATGCAGATACAAATGCAACATTAACTCTTCTTACTTCAACCAATTTACCAAATTCTTCGTATGTACCAACTAAGTGATAAGCATTTTGCTTACGTGAAATTGCTGTTAAAGAACGGTCATTGATATCAAATACTTGCTGACCTGGGTCTGCCTGATAAACTGCAGTATTCATTCTCATTGTGCAGCCTTCAATATGGATGTCATGTAATTCATTTTTTCTTCTTGCCAACGCAGCGTCAAGTACTGGAGTGATGGTTACAAATTCACCATAGTAAACCCAATCTCCGTCTTTAATTACTTTAACTGCCTCATCAGGAGTTGTAAATTTTGCTTGATATTGTTCTTGAAAAGTTGCCATAGTACATATTCCTCCTTTTAAATTTATAAAAATAATAATATATAACGCTTGCTGTAGTATACTACAGTAGGCACTTTACACCGTGAAAATTCACCTTACCCAGCAAGTGCTCGCACCTGCTAGATAAGGTCATCACCTAACGTATTTCATTTACAACTCTAAAACATTTCAACAAAGCTTTGAATTCTGGTTCTAATCTGTTCAAAAGAAGAAGCCTGCTGATCAATTTCAATCATAAGGTTCTTAATTTCTGCTTCGCCAAGTTTTTCATAAACAATTGGATAATCAAATTCTTCAGGATCACAGAACTTCATCATACAGTAAACAACTGCATCTGCTCCTGACTTTTTAGCCATGTCAACAAGCATAGACACCCTGCCCTTATCACGGTCTGTAGCAAGTGAACATCCAACCATATTTTGCCAAGCCTTTGCAAGACGCATAAGTGGTTCATCACCTTCAGGAACATCAACACGGAACTGTCTGCTTTCTTGCGCAAGGTCATCAGCCACAACAGCAACTCCGAATTCCTTAAGAATATCAAGCAATTCTGTAGGCTCGGCAGTAATTCCCGTAAGAATAACTTTTTTACCGTTCCATGGTTCAACAGGCATAGCCTTAAGTTCTGCAATAAGCTCTTTAACAACTTGAGTGTGTTTTGCTTTATCCATAAAAAATCTTGCTTTAATAACAGCATGACGTTTTGCGGGGTCAATTACATGTGGATACTGTGCAGCAACCTCTGTAAATTCTCTCATAACCTTACGGTTTTCATTATATACATCGATAGCGGCATTAATGGCCTCATCAGTAATTTTAACACCAAGTATTGTTTCTAATTTAGAGCGAATAATCTTATATTCCTCAACAAGGAAAGCATTAGCTGAAGCAAGACCCCTGTTTTGTGGATGGACAAACTGGATAACAGGTGATGTACCCTTCCATTTTTGTCCCATACATTTTAATGTATCACAAGGTGAAGAAACAATAACTGCTTTAAGCCCATCATAAACACCTTCAATTTCCATCTCCATAACAGATTGCATAATTGAACATGCAAAAGCCGGAAGGTATGTGCTTGATTTTGAAGTTGCTTTTGTTGCCTTTCCCCAACATCCAACAGGAAGAACGCCTGCGGCGTAAACAATTTCCTCCGGAGCATATACAGGTAAAACTCCAACAGCTTCTTTTCCCGTTTCTGCTTTATAGTCTTCTAAAGCTTTTTTAGGATTATTCGAAATAGCTTGTAAATTATCTAAAATCATGTCTAATTTGCTCATGTTAACGCCCCCTTATTTATTCTGAGCAACATTCTGCTCCATAATTTCCGCTAACGCCTGTACACGTGTATCAAACTGTGCAGGTGAGAAGTTACGAGGGTCAGTCTGGTCACCATCAAAGCTAACATATGGTACACCTGTTCTTTCCTTAACAATTTCAGCTGTTTCAACGTTAAGGAAGCTCATAAGCTTACAGCTTCTGTTAAGATGGTAAGCAATGCCTGTGCTGCTTGTGCTTGTAAGTACATCGCTGATAACATTAACCTTATTTTCAAGACATGTATTTGAATACATCTTGCAGTAACCAACTGCCATTTCTCTTAAATCGCCAACTGTATAATGAATTGACCATGCGCCTGGATAAGTTGAGCCAACCATGTTGCATCCAAGGGATTTCAGTGATTTATATGTATGTGAAAGATATGGCCAGCAAGCAATTCCTTCCCATGCAATTCTGAATTTTTCGCCGCCTTTAAATGCGTCCTCGCCTTTGTCAGCTTTTTCTTTAAGCTCATCAGCAAGTGTATTAAATGTATCTTCTGCTGCAAACTTAGCCCTTGCGCAAACTATAAGGGCCATAAAGTTAAACATATCAAAGCCGTTAAGCGGCGATGGAACTACCTGTGCCATGCCCATAGCTTTGTCCCACGCTGCAACTGAACGCTGAGCCTGCTCTTGAACCTTAATAAACTTGTCATAATCGAAAGATTTTCCAGTAAGTTCTTCAATTTGTTTAATTGCATATTCAAATTGGTCTACAATATATGTCTTTGTATACTCAGGAATTGGCCATGTATGAACATAAGGCACATCGATAATGATATAAGGTACATCCAACTCAATAGCAAGATTTTCGTACCATTTAAGCAGTGTATTACAGATATTGTTACAAGTAATAATTATGTCAGGTAATGGAATTCTCGGTCCAGGACAGCCAGCAAGTGCCTCAGGTGTTACACCTGTTTTTGCTTCTTCAACAAGAAGATCCATGTATGCAAGGTTAATCCTTGCATATGAACAAATGTCAAGCGAATAGCCTTTTCTTTCAGCATGCTCAATCATCTCAAGTGCACCGTGCTTAGCGCCCACTGCCGCTGCGTGGTTTTCAGGGTAGATCATATGTATACCCATAGTTTCGCAGAATTCAGAAGGTGCAATTGATGAAGACCAGCACACAAGCTCTCCTTTAGAATGCGCATCAAGCGCATCCTGATAGAGTTTTTCCTGATAGTAGCCCAACTTCTGTTTTGAATTCATACCTTGAGTTTCAGTCATTCTAATCCCTCTTCCTTTAATTATGATTTTATAGCTTCATCATAAGCAAACAGTGCCGCACCCAAAGCACCTGTTATTTGTGGATTCGGCGCCACTATAACTGGTCTTTTAAGTTCTCTGCTGATTGCTCTTACAACCCCAGCATTTTGGGCAACACCGCCGCCCATTACGACATCATTTTCAAGCCCAGTTCTATATGCAAGGCCACAAGCCTTGCTTGCAACTGAAGCATGAACACCAGCAATAATATTTTCTTTTGAAACGCCTTGCGATAAGTGTGAAATAACCTCAGATTCTGCGAATACAGTACATGTACTGCTAACACTAACAACCTCTGTTGAACGACTGTCATAGTCTGCCATTTCATCAATTTTAATTTCAAGCACTCTTGCCATAACATCAAGAAACCTGCCTGTACCTGCGGCACACTTGTCATTCATAAAAAACTGGCTTACATTTCCACGCTCATCCAAACGGATTGCCTTAGCGTCCTGTCCTCCAATATCTATTATGGTTCTTGCTGTTGGCACAAGAAAGTAAATCCCTCTAGCATGACAACTTATCTCACTAACCTGCTTGTCAGCTCTTTCAAAAGCAAATCTCCCGTAACCTGTTGCAACAATTTTAGTCATATCCGAGAGTGAAAGATTGCTTTTTTTCAACGCCTCATCCAAGGCCCTCTGTGGTCCCGATGAACCTGTGCCGAACTGAATAACCTCAGCGGCAACGATATCAGTTCCGTCCTTAAGAATTACTACCTTCGATGATGCCGAACCAATATCAATCCCCATTGTGTACATTAAAAAAACCCCTCCTAAACGCATATTATATGCAAATTAAGTAATAAATACCCCTAAATAAACTCTTTGTTATGCAATTAACTAACTTGTAAAATAACCTAAGTTTCCACTATTTGCACAAACCATATTATATCCCTTTGGCATTTAAAAATCAATACTCATTCCCCATTTTGTTTATAGACAAAGTATACAAAAACAACTAGCATTACCATTACAAAGCTTATCATTATCTGCTTTTTTTGTTAATATTTTATCCTTTTTGAAAGATTTTATCCTTTTATTAAAAATTTTTTACAGCAAAAAAATGCCGAAGGCCTTGAAACTAAGGGATTCTCGGCATTTTTCGGTATGACCATCTAACCATCTGTGCACTTTTTTATGTTTGTTTAGTATTTAACTTTTTAAGAAGGCTTTACAAAGCTCAACACCATTTTTATAATAAATGTTTGTGCTTCTTGCCATTTCCTCATCAAAAGTTTCTGTACCTTTTTCATCATGACTGCTTGTATAAATAATAAATGGCACTGCATCTCTTGCATGTGTTTTAGTCGCTATTGGCGTAGGATGGTCAGGCATAATAAGCATTCGAAATTCTTCACCATCTTCTAAAAGCTTTTGTGTAAGCGGCCCAATAATTTGCTGGTCTATGTATTCAATAGCTTTAATTTTATTTTCTGCCTCACCTCGATGCCCACATTCATCAGGGGCTTCAACATGTATATAAACGTAATCCATACCATTTTTTAATGCATTATATGCTGCATTACATTTGTTAGAAAAATTAGTGTCAATGTTTCCAGTTGCGCCTTCAACATCAATAACATTAAACCCTGTTGACATTCCAATTCCTTTAATTAAATCTACTGCAGAAATTACAGCGCCTTTTAAACCAAACTTTTCATAAAAGTTAGGTACAGCAGGTCTTGTTCCTTCACCCCAAAGCCAAATTGAGTTTGCCGGATTAAGCCCACGGGCAATACGCGCCTTGTTGACAGGGTGATTTTTAAGCACATTGTAACTTTTTTCCATAAGTTCACGTATTTTAGGCTCTTTGGGTATAAAATCGGTTATTTTGCGGTCGGATATATCATGTGGCGGTGTAAGCCCAAGGCCTTTTGGTCCATCATGCCAAATCATGCAGTGTCTGTAGCTTATTCCTGTATAAAACTCAATAATTTCGGTTTTGAATGCCTCATTAATAGCCTTAATAAGTTCATCAGCCTCTGCCGTAGTAATTTCCTGTGCACTATAGTCTGCCATTGTTTTGTCTGCATAATTTTCTTCATCTGTAAGTGTAACCAAATTGCATCTAAAAGCAATGTCCGTTTCACTCATATCAATTCCAATGCTCATAGCTTCAAGTGGTGAACGCCCTGTGTAACAACTAACAGGATCAAAGCCCATTGCGGCTAAATTTGCAACGTCGCTTCCCGGCGCCATGGTGTCAGGCACTGTTTTGCAAAGACCAACAATGGACGTGTTTGCCATTTTGTTCATATTCGGCTTATTTGCAGCCATCATTGTTGTTTTATTTCCAAGACTCTCAATGGGATAACCTGCCATTCCGTCACAAAGCATTACTATATATTTCATACTAAAGTCTCCTTTTTATGTGTATGTATTAAGCACACTTGATTATATATCAAACACACTGGGATTTCAAGTACAAAAGTCCACTTCTGGTGGTCAACATTGCTACAATTCTGTCTTATTTCAAATTCCACCTTAAATATTAAAAACAAATATAGGTCTGCCACATATAATATGTGTCAGCCCCAATTTTTTACTCTGTTCTTATTGCAGATAAAGCACTAAGGCTCATTGCACGTCTAGCAGGGAAATATCCTGCAAGTACACCTATTATTGTTGCAAATACAATACCAAGTATTGAAAGCCATGGCGGTATAAGGCTTAAATTTGAACTTTGACCCAAATTTGCCCCAACTAAATTAACTACCTTGGATGCAATTAAACTTAGAACAACGCCTGATAGGCCGCCTAAAAAACCAATAAATGCCGCCTCTGCAAGGAACAACCTTTTTATATCCGGCAGGGTTGCACCAATAACTTTCATAACACCAATTTCTCTGGTTCTTTCGTAAATACTCATAACCATTGTGTTGGTAATGCCGATGGCGGCAACCAATAGGGAAATAGCACCAATTGCACCAAGTACAAGCTGAAGCATTTTGGAGGTCTCCTGCATCGCGTTAAGTGACTCCATAAGGCTGTCAGTCTCAAATCCCATCTCTTTAATTTGGTCTTGAACCGTTGAAACATTTTTTAGGTCTGTTACTTTTAGCTTAACCGTTTCATAAGTTCCTTTTTTTGTGGAGTTTCCATTACTGGTTCTTCCACTTGCCTTTTGTTTCTTATCTCTTTCGTCTTTTATCTTTTGAAGCTCATCAATGGGCATAACGCAGCTCCAGCTATCGTTACCCATAGGGTCTAAAACACCAACTATGTTAATTTTTTTTGCCTTTATGCTTTTATCCGCACCGCTTTCTCCGTAAGACCAATCATATGTAATCTGAAACTTGTCTTCCTCTACATTTACTTGAATATCGTTTGAACCACTATACCTGTACTGCCAGCTTTGCTTAGGGTTGTAAAAATTATCTGCCACATTCCCACCCAAAACCATATGCATTCCATCACCTTCTTGTAAGCAGCGCCCACTGGAAAGCTTATAGCCAAGTGACTCCATTGCCTCTGGAAGAATTCCCGTTACACTTATATCTGTAACATATCTTCCATCTACAAGCATAAGCCAATCATCCAAAACTGGCGTAACAATTTCAACTCCTGGTATATTTCTTATGGTTTCAATGGTTTTTGTATCCAGTACGGCATTTTTATTCTTATTTTCATTGTCACCTTGCCAAGGAGTATACGCAGTTATCACATTAAGGCTTCCCATTTCGGAAAGCTGCTGTTTATATCCCTCGTTCATGCCAATACCAACAGATATCATAACAACAATAGAGGCAGTGCCTATAACAACACCAAGCACCGTAAGGAAGGTTCTAAGCTTACGTTTCCAAAGATTTCTTATGGCCATGCTTATCATATCAAAGCTGCTCATTGTTATCCTTTCCTTCCCCTATAGCCTCCGCCACACTATCTGTATCATCATCTAAATCCGCCTCAATAAATTTTGCCTCTTTTTTTGCTCTTTTCTTTTTGAATACAATTACTGCAATAACAATAAGAATAACAACACCGCAAACAATTGCAACTGTTTTCCCAATGCCAAGTGTTGCTCCTCCTTGGTCAGGAACATCTCCACCATCCATATTTTCATCCATTGGCACAGGAGCAGTACCTGTAATGGTATATTCGTGGACTTCCTCAACCTTTTCACCACTTGCATCATCGTAGGATATTGTAAGCTTTAAATTGTTTTCACCCTCGTTGATTACTGAGAAGTTGCCCTCATAGTATCCGCTTTCACCAGATGCACAGTTGCCTATGTATGTGCTTTTAGATGTTGTATCAATATCACCTTCAAGTGTAACCTTAAGGTTGCTTAAAGCAACTTTACCTGTATTAAAAATATCAAAATAAACACTTATAGGCATGTATGCTTCAGAAGTTTCTGGTATAACAATTTCACTTGTTTCAACCTTGGTTGACTGCTTTACATTAACACCAAGTAATTCCGTTGAAGTATATTCGGTTTTACTATCATCTTCATATTCAAAATTAACTTTAATTGTGTATGTTTTTGGCTGTGCATCAGGCACAACATAAAGCCTTAACTTCTTTTCAACTGTACCCTTTGCCGGTATAGAATCAAAATAGAAGGTATTACTGCTATCTACAGGTGTAAAGATGTTTCCTGTTTTCGTACTTTCAGAGGACGTTTCCTCAGACATAGTTAAATACATTTTTACATTTTTAACTGCTTTTTGAGCATGTGTATTAAGAAAAGTCATTGTAAGGTCAAACTCTTCGCCTGCCATAACAATAATTGGGTCACTTGAGTACTGACTTATAATAATTTTAGGCTTGCTTTCCTTTTTATCTTTATCATCCTCATTTTCTTTATCAGGATTGGAAACATTTGCGCCTGCATATTGGCTAAATGAAACTGCTTTTCCGTTTTGCTCATACTCAACTTTCAGTTCAACAGTATAGTTTCTTGTTGAGGCACTTCCAGTTGCTGCAAATGTAAAACTCATGCCTTTAGATGCACCTGCTTGCAATTCATCTAAAGATATAACACTGGATGTTTTAGGTACAATGTTAGTTCCTTCACCATATTCCTTTGCAGTTACTTTGATGTTCTTTGCTGTTGCCGCGCCATTATTTGCAACATCAAACTTAATTTGAAAATTTTGATTTACACCATAAACTCCGCTTGGCTCTACTAAATTTTTTATTACTAAATCGCTTTTTTTACCACTGGAGCTTCCTCCAACTACAACATAGTATTTTTGCTCATAGGCATATGCCGCTCCGTTTTCATCCTTACAGGTAACCTTAAAGGTAACAGGATAGTTTCCTGATACCATTTCAGAATTTGAAGCTATATCAAAGGTAAAGCTTTCCTTTGTTCCTGCAAGAATGCTGGAAATTTTTTTACTGCTTACACCTCTTGCGCTAATAAGTGTAGGGTCCAGTCCATCAAGAAAAACCTCCACACCATACATACTTAATGGGCCTCTGTTTTTAACGGTTACACCAATTTTCCCAGTACCTCCAACTTCAAGTGTATCTGGTTCAACAGTAAAGCCTTCAAAAAATATATTGTTTTCTGTTGTTATGCCTTTAACCTTAAAGTAAATTGTAGATTTTGTTTCAAAATTAACACCATCCGTATTATAGAAGTTAAAACGCACATCAACGGCATAGGTTTTTGCAGGTGCGGCTTTATCAACACCAACTATAAATGTTAGATTTTTACCAGCGTTAGGAGAAATTGCAGATAAATTATTTGAAGTTTCCTTTAATGAAATATGAAGAGGATTGTCATCAACAACTGCAATCTGCGGCATAATAATTACGCTTTTGGCAATATAAGAGCTAAGGTTTTTTACCGAAATTGCGACTTCGTTATCTTCTCCTGCCGTTACATCAAAAATCGGTCCGTTAACTACCAAAACTTGGGGTGCTCCAGCTACTTCTTTATCATCATCATCATTTTCTGCCGCGAATGCCCCAATTGCGCTGCCAAAAACCATTTGTATCATTACTAATATCATTATCAAAGCCTTAAGCTTCTTTTTCATTTATAATGCCTCCATCCCTTATTAACTGTTCACTTGATGTTATTTTATTTTTATTGCTCTTCACGTTGTCTACACGCCCGTCCATTAAATGGATAATTCTGTCAGCATAAACAGAAATCTCAAGGTCATGAGTAACAATTACCATCGTCTGTTTATTCTTTTCAGCCAGCCTCATCATTAAATCCATCATAAGATAGGTAGTTTTTGTGTCAAGGTTGCCCGTTGGCTCATCAGCAAACACAACTTGTGGGTTGTTTACAAACGCCCTTGCAATAGAAACCCTTTGCTGTTGACCACCACTAAGCTCAGAAGGCTTATGGTTAGCCCTATCTTCCAATCCAACAGCCTTAAGCATTTCCAAAGCTCTTTCTTTTCTTTCTTTTTTAGAAACTTTGTTAAATATAAGTGGAAGAGTCACGTTTTCCAGTGCCGTAAGTGTTCCTAAAAGGTTATAGCTTTGAAAAACAAAACCGATATACTTTTGCCTAAATTTTGCCAATTGGTCCTCATTCATTCTCTCCACATGCTTGTTATGTATTATTATTTCGCCCTTTGTAGGCTTCTCTAACCCAGAAATAAGGTTTAGTAACGTACTTTTACCCGATCCAGAAGTCCCCAGCAAACAACATATTTCGCCCTTATTAAAATTAAGCGAGATATTGTTAACTGCAGCAATTTTTTCATCACCCATTCGGTAAATTTTACGAACATTTTTAAGTTTTATTATTTCTTCAGGCACACGCATATCCCTCCCAATATTTTAGTATTGCCGACATATTTTTTTGAAAAAGTTTCAAATTTTACCTTTTATTTCATAAAAGATTTAACCTAACCTTAATCTTAGCATACCGCACATTCTTAATCTATCGTAAAACTATTAATTAATTATTACTTTTTTCTTAACAGTAAGACTTTTAAATAATGTTACACGTATGCTTTGCTTACATTAAAACAGCCTCAAGGCATAAAATCACCTTAAGGCCATGTTAAATGTATTTATTTATTCTTAATATAAATGCCCTTTTGGTTAAGTTTTGAAACCAATTTTGAAGAATCCCCTGCTTGTATTGATGTCCATTCCTTTGCTCCAAAATATCCGTTAAGATTATATGTTGGAGTATTTTTACTGTTTCCCTCAAATGCATAAAATTTATCCTCTGCAAAAATTAGAGGATAAGCATTAAACTCTGTCCCAGTGTAAGTCAAATATGTACATGGAGATGATTGCTTATGCTTAGTTGAATATCCCATGTATAACCCATAGTTCACACTTCGTTTTACAGGAAGACCGAAACCATTTTTAAGTGCAAAGTTCACTTGTTCTGCCGTAAATGCACCTCTCTCGTTCACAGATTTACCATCGTCTTGTAAAGATGTATAAGGAATAATAGGTTTACTAATCATTATAATTGCCCTTTTATAGTCTCCATTAGTTTGAAAGTATACTGTTATGCCCTCTGCCAAACTACTGCTTGCTGTTTTTGCAAAAAGTGATGCAAACCATTCTGCCAGCTCCGCCTCTTTGCCAATTTCATTTGGTCTTGAATATGTATAAAAATTCTTATAGCTTACGGTTGCACTTAAACTATCTGTAACTGTATCCACTGTAGTCCATCCACCTTCTGTAATATCGCTATTATTAAGGTAATTTCCTGGCACAGCAATTTTATAGTCCGTTTTATTATAAGTAACGTACATTCCACTGTCAGCATATGGGGAAACAATAAGTCCAGTTCCTGTTGTGGCTACCTTTTTATATCCACAACTCTCGCATACACCCTTAGCATTAAAATTATGATACTCCTCACGCTGAGTTTCAGTAATAACATTCTTCTTAAACTTGTCACTTGTTAAATATTTTTTTGCAGTTACATTGTGTAAAGATTCGTTTATTGGTCTACAAACAACATCTGCCTCATAAAGTTCGCTGTAGCTTAAGTATCCACATTCACTGCATTTTTTATAAGTTGTTCCGTCTATAACAACTGTAAGTGAAAACTTATGTGCTTCCTCTGAGTGAGTTGTATATCCATTTGCAATTGTTTCTCCACAGCTGCAAATTCCCTTTTCATATCTAGTTATTTTTGTGTGATTCACTGTATCCTTTTGCACGCATGTAGATTTTCCCTTTGAATACTTAATATCCACGTGCTTATGTCCTGCCTCAGCCCCAAATACCAAAACAGAAGATAAAACTAATGCAACAGAAACTACAATTCCTACAGCACACTTTCCAAATTTATTCATACCATTACCTCCTATATTTAATTATCAACACTATTTTACATAAATTGTAAGAAAAAGTAAAGATACTTAGATAGGGATAACGCCATACTTTAAAATATTAAATTACTAATTACATAACCATTGTAATAATATAGCCTGTGTATATTCCAAAAATTGTAACGCCCTGCCATCTGCTGAACTTTCCTGCAAGAACAGTGGGAAGCACTGTAATAACAATAAGTAAAATAGAAACAGGGATATCTATGGAAATTGTATTTTGATTCACTGCTAGACCATTATCTGAAAGAAATGAACACACCGGAAGTATCATTGTAAGATCAATTATATTTGCCCCTATGATGTTACCAACGGACATAGCACTTTCTTTTTTTAAAATGGAGGCTATAGCTGTTACAATTTCAGGCAGTGATGTTCCAACGGCAACTAATGTAAGCCCAATTATAGCCTCAGGAACGCCAAGCATTTGCGCAATAATAGTGCCATTATCCACCATAAGCCTTGCACCAAGCACAATACATGTTGCTCCTAGAACAAACTTCACCGTGTTTATTGCCAAAACCTTTTTTCTAATAGGTTCTCTTTTTTTTGATGACTTCGTCTGGATATGAATACTTTTTACATTAACCGCAATAAAAACGGCAAGCACTGCCAACAAAATAATTGCTTCAGCAGGCATAAGCTTTGCATCCCTTACCATAATCCAAAGACTACATGCTCCAATAAGCATAAGAATTCCCTTTTCCAAAAACTCCTTCCTATGAACTACCATTGGAGCAAAAATTATAACAATCGCAAGGCCTAACCCAAGATTACAACTAACAGAGCCAACGGCATTCCCAATTCCTAAATCATTAGACCCCTCCATCACTGCAATTATGGATACCAATTGTTCTGGTGCAGTAGTTGCAAGGCTAACAATTGTTGCGCCAACTATCATTTTGGGTATGCCTGTTGCTTCTGCTATCCAGCTTGCAGCGTCAACAAACCATCCTCCGCCTTTAATAACCAGAACAAGCCCTAAAATAAATAACAAAATTACCATCCTTGTTTCCCTCCGTTTTAATACATTTATTGTATAGTACCATGCATCTAATTAAAATAAAAGCAGATTAACCTTATTTACCTTTGCAAAAATCAACATTTTTTGGTAATATAATCGAATGGGAGTGATAAAAATGTCTATAGAAAATGTAAAAAGCTATTTAACAAAATTTAACCGCCAAAACAATATTATGGAATTTCCTGTATCTAGTGCTACGGTGGAGCTTGCGGCAGAAGCTTTAAGTGTAATTCCCGCACGTATTGCAAAAACAATCGCATTAAAAAAAGATGATACATGTATATTAATCTGCGTGGCTGGTGATGCCAAAATTGATAACAAAAAATTCAAATCTGAATTTGAATTGAAAGCCAAAATGCTTACGCCTGATGAAACTTTAGCTCTTACAGGACATGCCGTTGGCGGTGTTTGCCCGTTTGGCGTGCCCGAAAACCTGTTAATCTATACAGATATTTCTTTACAGCGATTTGAAACTGTTTTTCCAGCATGCGGAAGCAGTAATTCTGCCATAGAACTTACCTGCTGTGACTTGTTTAAACTTTCTAATTCCCAAAAATGGGTAGATGTATGCAAGGGATGGAATGACGAAGACTAATTTCTTATACAAAAACAGCCACGGCTATTTTGCCATGACTGTTTTTGTGATGTTGATAGTCTATCCTTAACTTCTATGCTTTTTCCACTTCTTAATTATTATGATTCCCGTTACAGAAACCACCCCAGCGATAACCAATAATGGTAGAGATATGGAAACAAGCCCAAGTACTATACTCTGAAAGCCCTTTACCAGCATATTAACCGAGCCAATAAAACTTTTTCTCACTTTAGTTCCAAAATCTGAAGATATAGTACCAACCGAAGCCGGTTCTTCCTCTTTTAACTCAACATTAATTGTAGATAAATCAACCAGTTTATCCCAGTTATCTATGGTGGACTGGTAACTCTCTATGTCGCTTCGTATATTTCCAAGGCGCTCCTCTATAGCTATAATATCCTGAATATTTTCGGCACTTGCCAAAAGTTCCAAAAGTCTTTCTTCCTCAACTCTTTTTGCTTTTAGCCTACCTTGGGTATCAATATATTGGCTTGTAATATCATTTACATTTTCATCTTCATAGGTTACTTTCCCCATGCTTTTAACGTAAATCTTCATCTGTTCATAGTATTCTTTGTCCATACGCAGTGTTATGTTTCCTGCCTTAAGGGATTCATCACTGTTTTGCTGATAGACATAGCTATTAAAATTCTCTACATACCCACTGTTTGATTCAATCTGTGCACGTATATTTTCTACTGCCTGTTCAAAATTTTCAACCGTAATAGTGATATATGCTGTTTTAATTTTTTTCCTCTCATCTACATTAACCTTTACCTCTGGGTTACTCGCCTCAGCATTAACATCCCCAGCTATATCTGCGCCCATATCTCTTAGCACACCCATACCAGCGTCAGCTGAATATTCTTCGGTAGTAACTTCCTTTTCCACGGCCGTTGGCATTTGGGTCGTTTCATTATAGGCCTGAGACTTTGCCGCCATAGGTGCTGTTGCTGTTTCACTTTGGCTATATCTATCAAAATTCATAGAACTTGCCGCTGCACCAACTACAAAAACCAGTAATCCAGCCGCTGCAATAGAACCATATTTTTTCCAGTTTGGTTTATTTTTAATATTGCTTTTCCAAAAACTTAAATTTTGAATTTTGGAATCATTTACCTTGGCCATAAGTTCCTCGTGGTATCCTTCTGGCAATGGTAAAAACTCCTCTTTTTTTAACTTACCAACCAAATCCTTAAGCAAATCAAATTCTTCCTTACAGTAATCACAATCATTAATATGTTCAAACAGTTTTTCCTGTTCTTCCTTGTTAAGCTCTTCATCAATGTACAAACTCATCATTTCAAATGCTTTGTCGCAATCCATTTATTTCCCCTCCTTTCTATGTTTTATCTGACGAAGGTCTTTTTATTTTGTTCCCTGCCTTCAATAATTAAGTCTTTTAATGCTTTTCTAGCTCTTGCTAATCTGGACTTTACAGTACCCAGTGATGTTTGGGTAATTTCTGAAATTTCTGCGTAGCTTAGCCCTTCAAAATCTCTAAGGGTTATAATAATTCGGTGTTCACTGCTAATATTTTCCATAGCCTGTTTAATGTTGGCTATATTTTCTTTAGCCATTACCTGTTCTTCAACACCAGCACTGCTATCGGCGTATTCCTTTTTTTGTATGCCTTCGCCGCTATCAGTTTCCTTATCCAAAGATACCGTTTCATAACCTTTTCTTTTTCTAAGCTCATCTATACTTGTATTAACGGCAATACGGTATAACCATGTAGAGAAAGATGCTTTTCCGTCAAACTTACCCAAATATTTATATGCTTTTAAAAATACTTCCTGGGAAATATCTTTCGTATCCTCATGGTTAGTAAGCATTCGATATACCACATTATATACAAGCCTTTCATGTCTTTCTATCAATTTTCCAAAAGCTGCTGAATCGCCATTTTGTGCTAATTCCACCAATTTTGAAACTTCTGCTTGAATTTCCATTCTATCGCTCCTTCCTCAAGTATTTTAAACTCTTTATTTATTTTGTAAAAGTTCTCCCTTATTTTCATAGTACAGCGTATAACTTTATACGTAAATAAAAATATATTGTTCCCAAATTTTAATATAAAAATTGCTTATTTTCTATTGCAATTTATAAAAACCTATGTTAATATGGTTAAGCATAATTTTTGTTATGCGGGCATGGCGGAATGGCAGACGCAGCAGACTCAAAATCTGCCGTAGGTGACTATGTGTGGGTTCAAGTCCCACTGCCCGCAGTATTTAAAAGAGGCTAGTAACTTTAAGGAAAACAAGCAAATAGCTTGAAACCCTTGAATTTACTAGCTTTTTTCTTTGTCTGTATAAAGAAATATTTTTCTTAAAAAAGATAACTAAAGCCCAAAAAATCAATATTTAGGATAACTATGCAACACGAAATGCAACACGAAATTTGTTGAAATAATAACCACCTCGCAAAATGCAAAATTTGTGTTAAAAAACAATAACTAGGAAACACTTAGTATATAAAATGATTTTAGATTAGTTTCTATATGGAGGTGCCACCGTGACAAGTTCCGTTCATACAATTGGTGCAGTTGCTTTAGGCTATGGGATTATATATGTTGGCAAACAAATTGGTGCTGAGTTGAGCCCTGTACTCGTTTTAGGAGCTTCAGTTATCGGAGGATTGCTTCCAGACATAGACCATCCCAAGTCAAAGTTCGGAAGAAAAATAAAACCCGTGTCAACAATCATATTTGCTATGTTCGGCCATCGCACATTCACTCATGGTTTGCTATTTACGGCTATCATAGGTTGTATTGTGTCAGTTTTAAATGTATCCATGGGTACTGGCTTAATGGTAGGTATGATTAGCCATATAATCCTTGACCTTATAAACCCCAACACAAATGGAGTAGCTTTTCTGTATCCATTTTACAAGAGCAGGATAAATTTAACACGTGTAACAGTAAATAAGTCCACTAATAAAAAATAGCCCCAAGGATTACTCTCCGAGGGGCGACTTATTAGGCCCTAGCAAAGATATGTAAATCTTCTATGATTCCACATACAAAAACGACTGAGGTGCATTTTTTAGGCCAAAATCTTGTAAATTTTTAGGGTTACTATACTGAACGATATCACATAATTTATATGCAACGGCTCGCTCCCTATCCTTATAGTATTGATCAAAATACTGTTTGTTAATACCAGACTTTTCATTTGTTATTTTCCAAATAGTCCTGGGGTTGTCAACCAAAATATCTTCAACCTTTGCCTCCCCAACTATTTTCATAATTGGATTTGTCGAATAAATGAGAATTCTATCCACTTTCTTTTTACATAAGGTTTTTCTAAATTCATATTCTTTTTTACCATTCAATATATTTTCAACATGTTCTGGGTTTATTGATAAAAGTATCGTACACATATATTTCACTCCTCCAGATTTATTATTAAACAATTATATGCCTTTCCCTTTTAAAAATCAACCCAAACAGAACATATGTTTATATTATAATACTATCATTAATTTGTCCTATATTAACGATGTTATTAAATTGTGCATCCGTAAGTTGAAAGAACCCCCAATAATCCTCACGACTTAACCCTACACTTTCGATTAAATCATGTCGTACGATTCTTTTCTTTAATGCTACATTATATGTCATTTTTACCGCTCGGCATCCACCTTTATTGTACCAATGCCTCAAATCATTTTTATCAAAAACACTATACTGACTAGCATACTTATAAAAATCTTCAAAAGAACTGAATTCATTTTGAAGCTTAACTTCCTCCACTACACATATTGATGTCGCAACCGAGATATACTCTGCACTTTTTCCTTTTTCAGCTGTTCTATAAAGAACTACTATATCTCCATATTTCAAAATTTCCACCCCCATTGAACAAACATATATTTTATGAATGGAATTGGTATATGAGATATCGGTAATGATATTTTTATTTTCAGTAGTTAATATTGAATCGGGGAACATAATAGAGTGGTATTGAGGATATATACTCAACATATACTTTTTTACATCACTTGCTTTTATTAAAGGGAAATCCCGGACTATATTATCCGATAATATTCTCATGTTTTTGACATACACATCCTCAAAATTCTGTAAAGTCCCCTTCTTTCCGTATTCGCAAAAACCATATCTTTTTATAAGGTCTACCAAACTCTTGTGTTTTGAAAAGATAGTCACATAGCATAAATCAACATCTTCGTTTATCGCATAATCCATAATAATTTTAATGAATTGTTCTCCCAATCTGGTTCCATGAGAATCTATCTTAAATGTACCCACCTTCAATATTTTATTTGCCTGTATCTTAGGTACAACATCCTCAACAACTTCTTTTTCAACTTTTAAATATAAAAATCCCTCTATATTCCCTTTCTCATTATACTGAACAAATGCGTCCTGGTCTTTTTTTCTCTCAAACCATTTTTCAAACCCCGGATAATCCTCTCTTAAAGATTGAAAAAAAGTATCATCAATATTTATTTTTGAAAACATCTTATGGCTCATATTAATATTCACTATTTCCACCCCCGAATGTATCTATAATTTCCATAAACTCTATTGCCCCACAATTGTGACTTATAATCTTTTTCTTAATTCCCAGTTCCTTTTCCATTGATTCTGCAAATATTGTTTCCTCTTTTTGCATATCTTCTATATACTTTTTACTCAAACTTTTTCCGTCACGTTTTTTTAGCCGCTCTTCTACTTTTGCCGGTTCATCTTGCAAAAGAATAACCCCCGATATATTCCCCTCAAGAAAAAAAGATTCAGGGATCCTCTTAACCTCGTTTTCGGAATTAATGACACATAAATGGCCATCCAAAACAATTGTTCCTTGGCAGTTATTTCGTTCCGCTTCTATCGCCGCAATTAAGACTATTTGGTTGTCCATTACACTTTTTACTTTTTTATATCCGGCGTCTGTGGAATTTTTATATTTTTCAATTAATTTGCTCGCTTGAAGAATATTTAATCTGGGATACTCTTTTTGAATTCTTTCCAAAAAATATCCTTTTCCAACACCGTGCACTCCCGACAATATTATTGTTTTTATAAAATCCATCTCCTAACCACTGTTTTTAAATTCTACATGTACATCTCTATCAAAAAATTAGTTATTTACCACTTTGTTTCAACATATAAACCTTCTATCAATACTCTACTTAGAAAGTTTATAAATTGCTAATTTTCACAATGATACCATAATTTTCCAAGCCGTTCCATCGGCACAATAACCAATAATTTTACGAATTATGACGCCAAAAATTAGTATATACTTTTCTCCAAAAAAATAAGACCCACAGATTTCTGATATGCTCCCCTTATGGTAGACAGTTAAAATAATAAAACTGTTTGCTTTAAGGAGGAGCATTTTTATGCCACAAAAAGGAAAGACATATGAACAAAAACTATCTGCGGTCAAGGATTATCTGGAAGGCAAAAAGAGC
>JAYFNB010000017.1:0-428044 GCA_034933685.1 Lachnospiraceae bacterium
CCGTTTGAAATAGCGCTATTTCGAGATAAGAGTACTGATATTCCCGCATAAAAGCAACCCCTAAGACCACTCAACAAGGGCGGTTTTAGGGGTTTTCACGTTTTGTATATCTTATTTTCACGTATTGCGGGTAACATGACAGCAGATGGAAAAGCAAGAAGCCGCAAAGGCGGCAATAAGCAAAAGCGCATTGTCTGTTCTTACCTCAGGCTCAATACTTACAGTAGTAGGCTATGGTCTTTATTTTACATCTACAATACAAGGCATTTCACAAATTGGGCATTTGGTAGGCCGTGGAGCACTTCTTTCAATGATGCTTGTACTTTCTCTGTTGCCGGCATTACTTGCTGTTTTTGATAAGACCATAGAAAAACAGCAGGCAAAAAGCATTGCACGAAAAGAAAAACATAAAGCCTTTGCAGATAAGCATTTTTCTGCAATAAAAGCTAAAACAAATTTAATGCAAATTTCAGCAAAGCCAAAGGACAAAACATCACTGCTAACAGGTGGGAAAAAGCCGCTACTTCTTACAGGCGGTAAAAAACCATCATTGCTTATGGGTAAAAAGCAAAAGCAGATAACAGCTAAGGGAGGAGAAAAAGATGAAACTTTATAAAAAGCAAACAGCCGTTTTAATGGCTTTAATTATAGCAGTATCCGCAGGAGCTTCCTCGGCATATGCAGGCTTGCCTGTGGCAACTGGCGACGAGGCTATGTATGTAAACTTGGATTACTATGGCAAAACTGAAAATGTTAGTGTGGTAAAAAGCTACAGCATGAATGGAACTAAGGAGGTTGTGGATTACGGCGATTACACCAATATCATAAACATGACCAATTATGCACAGCCAAAAACTGAGAACGGTAAGGTAAGCTTCAATTTTGATGAGGAAGTTAACCGTTTCTATTTTGAAGGTAAAATGAAAAATAATCAGGCAAATTTGCCTTGGAATTTTGATGTTACCTACAAGCTTAATGGTGTGCCCGTACAGGCAGATAAGCTTCCAGGGAAAGCAGGGCTTGTTGAAATTGAGGTACACGCCATTCCTAACCCTAACACAAACCCATATTACAAAAACAACATGATATTACAGGTTGGCACTGCTGTAAATGCCGATGAGATACTTAGCCTGGAAGCACCAGGGGCACAAATTCAGTCTCTAGGAAATAAAAAGGCAGTTATATTCATGGCACTGCCCCAGGAAGAACAAACTTTTACAATTCGTATAGGCAGTGATGATTTTGAGTTTGCAGGCGTTGAAATGATGATGATACCTGCTACTCTTTCACAAATGGATGATATAAAAGAGCTTAGGGAAACAAAGGAAAAAATTGAAGATTCTGCCGATGCAATGAGTGAAAGCATGGACGTTATTTTAGATACTTTAGATGGATTGCAAAGCGGTTTTGCTTCAACAGTTACAGGGCTTCAAAGCCTTGATGAGGCAAGGGCAACCATAAGCAATTCCAAGGGAAAGGTTTACGATAGCGGAGATATTGCCGCAGAAGACCTTAAAGAATTCTCTGCCACCATTGCACCTCTTGTTCCACATATTGATAATTCAAAAACCATGTTAAATGAGGTGAACGCCAGCCTTAACAGCTCTGTTTCAACCTTAAAAGAATTAAAACCACAGCTAAAAGACCTTAGCACCTTGCTGAAAAAAACTCAGACAGATGTGGATGGGCTTAAAGCTATGGTTGAAGAAATGAAGGCAAATGAAAAAGACAGAAAAGAGCTATTTACTGAAATAGTTTACCAGATGACATGTATTAGTAAAGACATGGATGATCTTTATGACAACATGGATGACCTTGGCAAGGCAACTGATGACCTTTATGAACTTTTATGGGATTTACCGCATATCGATAATATTCCAATTGATACAACGGATATAGATCCATCCGCTTTAGCAGGAGCAGGTGTAAGTGATGTTGCAGGGGTGTATATCACTCTTTCAACCATACAAGGAAAGCTGAATGACCTTGCAAGTGTTGTAAATGAAGACCTTGATGAGGTTAGCACTACCATTGAAGAGCTTAGGGGCAAAGCTTACACCCTTACAAAACCATTAAAAGACCTTACAACCACAGGGGCCAGCGTTAGCAAAACAGGAGGAGATCTTACAGACACCATGGCAAAGCTTACAAAGCTGACAGATAAATATATGACATCAGCAGAAGACCACAGCGATGATATTGTTTCTCTTTTAAACAATGCTGATGAAATTTGCGGTGTTGCAGGAAATGTTACGGACACTTGCCAAAAACTTATAGACAACGTAGATGAGTTAAATGGAATATTAAATAAACATGAGGCTGGCATGGAGGAAACGGCTGAACAATGCAGTGCTTTACTTACAACCAGTGTAAAAAGCCTTGATGACACATATACATTTATTAAAACCTTTGAGGAAGTTGCAAAAACCAGCGGAAATTCCTTGGATGTTGGAACACAGAAAACTATAAGCGGATTGGTGCAAGCACTGGAGGAGTCTATGACAGGCTTGGCGCAGGCACCTGTGTTAAGAAACGCAAAAGATACCGTTAAAAATTTAATTGATGATGAATGGGATAAATACAGCGAGGATGAAAATGGGTTACTTAACATCGATACCAGTGAAAGCCCTGTGTCCTTTACATCTTCCCAGAATGCAGCACCAAAAAGTGTTCAGGTTATTGTTAGAACAAAGGAAATAACTAAAGATTCTGTTGAGGAAGATGTTGACCTTGAGGCAATGAATGCAAAGGACAAGGGAACTTTTTTTGGAAGAATTGCAGGGATTTTCAAAAAGATTTGGAGTGGAATAACAGGTATTTTCAGCTAAGAAGTCTTAAACACAAAAACTACTAAACAGGGGTTTAGGCACACATGTCCTCAAACCCTTGTTTTTTTGTTGATATTCAGGGTGTATTTGGTAAAAATGCCGTATTTATTGTAGATTTTAAGAATAAATGGTATACTTAAGTTGCAGTAAAAAGGAGAGATAATAATGAAAAAGTGCTTATTGCAGATAATGCTTATATTGGCAATGGTAATTTTTGCTTTTAGCGGATGTAAAAAGAAGGAAATTCCCGTAAGTGCAATTCCACAGCCTGTTGAGGAAGAAATTGTTCAAGAGGAAGTAGAGGAACTGCCTCCACCAAAAGAAGATGTAATTAAAAATGCAAAGCTCACTGTAACAGGAGATTTAATGGTGCATAGTTGGCAGTATAACGAGGCGTATAACAGGGAAACAGGGGTTTATGATTTTTCCCATAATTTCAGCGAAATAAAGAAGTATTTTGCAGAAAGTGACTTGGTTATTGGCAACTTGGAAACGGTTTTTGCTGGTGAAGAAAGAGGTATTAGTGATTATCCAAACTTTAATACGCCTGACGCCTTTGGTAACGCACTTAAAGACGCAGGTTTCAATTTACTTACCACTGCAAATAATCACTGCATGGATAAGGGAATAAATGGACTTAATAGAACTATTGAAGTTTTAGACGGCCTTGGCATAGACCATTTTGGAACATATTTAAGCCAAGAACAGAGAGATACAATACTTGTGAAGGATGTAAATGGAATTAAGATTGCTTTTCTTTCATACACCTATGGTACAAATGGAATACCTGTTTCAACAGACTACAGTGTTAACCTGATAGATGGCGGAAATATGGAGGCAGACATTAGCCGTGCAAAAGATATGGCAGACCTTGTGGTTGTTATGCCACACATGGGGACTGAGTATGAAGAAACCGTTAGTGATAGATATAAGGCTTTGGCGGATAAAATGTTTGCTTCCGGGGCAGATATAATTTTGGCAAGCCATCCTCATGTGCTTCAGCCTATGGAATACAGAACAATAACTAATGAGGATGGAACCACAAGAGAGGGTTTTATAATCTATTCTCTTGGAAATTGCATTTCTTCACAAACCACACCACCACGAAACGCAGGAGTGATACTGAACCTTGAAATTCAACAGCTTAACGACGAAAAGCCGGAGATTAAGCAGGTAAGTGTAATACCTATATGGACTCAGTTTAGAAATGTTAAAGAGCAGGACCATTTTATGATTAGAAGTGTTTACGATTTGCTTAGCCTTAGTGATGAGGAGCTTAAAGCCACAGTTAGGGCGAAAGACATTAAACGTATAAAGGAGATACAAGTGCAGTCCACCAAAGCCCTTTTAGGCTATGAAGTGCCCATAGAGAATATGAAGAGTGAGTATGTATTTGAACGCTGACATAAAATATTAAATAATAATTATTATTGACTACTAGACTTTTTTTATGGTGTGTGTTATAATGAAGAAGTAACCATAAATAACATTTTTTTACTTAAGAAGGAGTGAACAATATGAGCGAAACTAAGTTTTTTGTCTGTAAGCATTGTGGTAACTTAATTGGAATGATAGAGAATTCCGGTGTACCTGTTGTGTGCTGTGGTGAGAAAATGACCGAGCTTGTTGCAAATACTGTAGATGCCAGCCTTGAAAAACATACTCCAGTTGTTAGTGTAAACGGTGACAAAGTTGAAGTTGTAGTTGGCAGTGTTGAACATCCAATGCTTGAAGAGCATTTTATTAAATGGATTTATGTTGAAACAAAGAAGGGCGGACAAAGAAAAGCTCTTAAACCAGGAGAAGCACCTAGGGCAACATTTGTTGTTACCGATGATGAACCTATAGCTGTTTATGCATACTGCAATTTGCATGGCTTATGGAAAACTGTAATCTAATAATAAACAAAAAGCGTTGGGCAATTGCCCAACGTTTTTTTATGCCAAGATTTTTTCTTTTTTTGGATGGGTAACTTTGTAATACAAAAATATTGAAAGTAATGTAGAACATATATCTGATGCAGGCTGTGCATAAATTAAGCCATTAAGCCCGATTAATGCATTTGACATTATTAGCACAGGCAAAAATATAATTCCCTGACGAGATACAGATAAAATCATAGATGGTACAGCCTTGCCCATTGCCTGAAACGTGTTAACCATAAGAAACAGACAACCTATAAACGGAACAGAAACAATATTTACACGAAGAAACCCTGTGCCAATGGCAATAACTTCAGTATCCTTTAAAAAAGCACCGATGATATAGGGGCTGGCAGAAAAGATAAGTATTGTAAAGGCAATGCCTATTGCTGTGCCAGCGATGCCTGTGGTGCGTATTACATTATGCATTCTGGTATGGTTTCCTGAAGCATAGTTATAACCAATTAAAGGTTGAACGCCCTGTGCAAGACCAATTAAAAGCATAGCAGGTAACATTGTTACCTTTGATACAATACCTAAAGCGGCAACCACATTATCTCCATAGCCAACGGCGAAATTGTTAAGCACTATGTTGGAAAAACTTATTAATATAGTGTTAAGTGAAGCAGGCAGACCAATTGAAAATATGTTTTTTATAATATCTGCGCTTATTTTGCAATCGCTAGGTAAAACAGAAAGATTCTTGCTTTTTTTAAGCATGTAAACAATATAGTAAAGCACAGACACAATGTTGGCAAAGATGGTTGCATATGCAGCACCAGCAACACCCATTTTTAAATATAAAATAAGTATAGGGTCTAATATTATGTTAATAACTGTTCCAAGCATCATGCCAAGCATTGCATTTTTTGCCGCACCCTCTGCCCTAATGGTTTGCCCAAGGGAAAAGCTTAGAATAACAAATGGAGCGCCGCCTATAATAACAACAAGGTAGCTTTTTGCAAAATCAAAGGTCTGTTGGCTTGCACCAATAGCATTTAAAATTGGGTTTATTCCTAAAAGCCCTGCAATCATGCAGAAAATACCTAGTGCAAGGGCAGAATAAAATGCCACCGAGCTTGCTTTCTTACATTGTTCAGTTCGTTTTTGACCAAGCAGACGTGATATATATGAACCACCACCAATGCCAAAAATACTGCCAAAAGACATAAGGCACATGAAAATAGGCATTGCAATGGTAACTGCCGCCACTTGGTTTGCGTCTTTAAGCTGACCAACAAAAAAAGTGTCAGCAAGGTTGTAGATAATCGTAACAAGCATACCCAGCATTGTTGGCAGGGCAAGCTTAATAATTGCCTTTGGAATAGGCAGGGTTTCAAATATTTCGTTTTCCATTAAAGTTCCTCCTAAGATGTTTTGTTTTCCAAATTTTTAAGCCCTCGTTGCAAAAGATTTGCAAACAAGGTCTTTTCTTCGGCGCTCATGCCTTCCACCAGTTTATTTTCGATGGAGCTTAGCACCTTTTTAATTTCAGCTATATTTTTTTGTGCAGATGGTGTAAGAATAAGCTTTTTAATACGCCCATCTTCTATACAGCCTTGCCTTAAAATTAGGCCTTTTTTTTCCAGATTGTTCAGAAGGCTTGTGATAGACGAGCGTCTAATCTGAAAAACTTCCTCTAATTCATTCTGAAAAACATCTCTAACCACGGATTTATCGTTGATGTAGCATAAAATTTTGCCCTGCTGATGGGTTACGTTTTGATACTCTAAAGCAGCGTCCATCATTAAAAACATGTAGTTGGTTATTCTGCGCATATATGCACCATACAAAAAGTTGTTATCGCCGTCAGTAATCATGCTTATTCTCCTTTGTTAGAGTTCTAACAAATATTAAGTATAATGTCTGAAAATTTATTTGTCAAGGAAAAACTTCTGTATAATTACAGCTTTAAGGGAATGTTAATGAATAATGACAAATTAAAAATGCCTCGACCTATAGGCCAAGGCATTTTGTGGTTTAATTTGAAAACCGTTATTGATTTTGTTGCGGTTTACTGATATGCCATAAACATATCGTTAAGAGAAATTACAGTTTCACCAGCTTTTGGTGCACTAAGTGGTTTGTTTGTTGTTTCTGAATAGTCAAGGTTACCAGTCATAGTCATATCGAAGATGCCGTCCATACCCATTGTCATATTCATTGTTGTTTTAAGACCGGTCTGTGCAGCTGTTAATTTCATCATTTCAGTGCCCATGTAAGCCATTTTCATATCAATTGAATAACCAGTTACTTTATCGTCTGCTGATGTAATCTTCATGGATATTGTCATTGCCATGCCGTCTGTGTCTTGTGTGTAAGTGGACTGGTATCCGTCTGCAACTGCCTTAAATGCGTTGTCGCTGAAAAGGCCTGTAAGAAGTTTATATGTTTGAATTGCTGCTGCAGATTCATATTTATCGTCTGTAGGAATTTCAGATGATATTGCTGCCATATAGCTTTCAAAATCAGCTTCTTTTGCCATTTTTGCAAGGTCTGTAAAGCTGAAACCTGCACCGGACATTGAAAGCATTTCGTTCATATCAATTGAGTACCATGTACCTTCTGCCGCACCCATGAGTGTAGAGAAGAGGTTGCTTTGAATGTAGTATTTACCTGTATCTAAGCTGAAAATTAAATTGAAATTAATGTTTTTAAAGTTTTCAAGCTGAGCAAGAGTTTCAGCATCGGTTGTTTCATCTGCTTTAAGCATTTTTTCAATTGCTGTAAGATCAAGTTCTGCAACCATGCTCATGTTTATATTTGAGGAATCTGTTATACCATCAATTTTGCAAACACCTTTAATATTGTTATCGCTTGAACCTTCAATGTTTTTAACGTCAAAGTTGAATGTACCTGTAAGTGCATATGTTTTTTCGGAAAATTCCTTTGCATATGCAAGGTATTTATTCATAATTGTGTAGGTTTCACCTGCACCTTTAACTTCGTCAGCATCAAAAATGATAACTGTTCTGTTTTCAGCATCCCAGCCTACTGTGCAGTTAAGTGCTTGTTCTGCAAAACGAACAGGTACGTATGTACGGCCGTTTTGAACAAAAGAAGCAACGTCTGTTTCAACAGTATTGGTTGTGCCATCTTTTGTTACTGTCATACTTTTTTGGCCAACTGTAAAAGCAGCTTCTGTGTCGTTCTTTTTAACTGTAATTTTGCTTGTTTCAGCGTCGTAAGCTACTTCTGCTTTAAGGCCTTCAAAAATAGCTCTAAAAGGTACATATACACGGCCATTTACAATAATTGGCTCTGCATCAGCAAATTTCATATCAGTTCCGTTAAGCTGAACAGCAAGTTCAGGTTCAACAGCTACCTCTTCTTCAACAGCTTCTTCTGCAACTTCAGTTGTGGCAGTAACCTCTTGTGCAGCCTCTGGTGTTTCCTGTGCAAAGGCACTGCTTGGTGCAAACACCATTAAAGATGCCATAGCAATTGCGGCTAACTTTTTAAATTTCATCATAATACAAATTTCCTCCTTTTATTTCTTTTTTGTGTTATCAATATCTGTATAAGTTTAACACCGTTTTTTCTAAATTGCTATAGAAATGGTGTTATTTCAACAATATTAATAAATTTGTAAAAAAAATATACGAAGTTTTTAATAGTAGCTAAAAATTAATAAAATTATGTATTGAAATAAAAACAAAATAGGTTATAATGTTTGTATACAGTATATAAAAAACACAAAGAATACGGTGATTATATGGAATATATTAAATTAAAATCCAGGGCAAAAATCAACCTTACGTTGGATGTAATGGCTAAGCGTAACGATGGATACCATGACCTTGAAATGATTATGCAGACCGTTAGCCTTTATGACAGCATTTTTATTAAAAAGGCTGAAAAAGATGGCATAGTAATTAAAACCAACCTATACTATTTGCCCACTGATGAACGAAATATTACTTTCAAGGCAGCAAAGCTTATTAAGGACGAATTCGGTATACATCAAGGAGTTTATATTGAACTTACAAAGCGGATACCTGTTGCCGCAGGGCTTGCAGGCGGAAGCGGAAATTGCGCCGCAGTAATTAAGGGTATGAACAGGCTTTTTGATCTTAATTTATCGATGGATGCGATGATGGAGCTAGGGGCACGCCTTGGTTCTGATGTGCCATACTGCCTTATGGAGGGCACTGCCTTTGCACAGGGACGTGGTGAGGTTTTAACAACTCTTGTACCTTGCCCGCATTTTTATGTGTTGTTGGCAAAGCCAGACATAAGCGTGTCTACAGCGTATGTTTATAAAAATCTTAAATTGGATGAGGTGAATAGCCATCCAAATACAAAGGCGATACTTAAGGCAATTGCAAGTGGAGATAAAGCCAGTATTTCTAAAGGACTTTGCAATGTTCTTGAAACCGTTACAATACCATACAGACCTATAGTTGGAGATATAAAAAAATTTATTGAAAAGCAAGGAGCGCAAGGAGTGCTTATGAGCGGAAGCGGACCTACGGTGTTTGCGCTGTTTGATGAAAAAGAAACCGCCAAAGAAACCGCAAAAAAGGTTAAAGATAAATTTAAAATAAAAGATGTATATGTAACTGAAATATATAATTCAACAGGCGAAAAGGAGAGAAAGTAATATGGATTACAAATTTAATGTAAATGTTAATGAATATTTGCCACTTAGAGAGGTTGTTTTTAACAATTTAAGGGATGCGATACTTAATGGAGAGCTTAAACCTGGCGAGCGTTTGCTTGAAAATCAGTTGGCCGAAAAGCTAGGAGTAAGTCGTACACCTGTAAGAGAGGCGTTAAGAATGCTGGAGCAAGAAAATCTGGTTGCCCTTGTTCCGAGAAAGGGTGCACAGGTGCTGGATTTATCTGCCGCAGATATTAAGAATGTACTTGAAATAAGAAGTGCACTGGAGGCTGTTGCTATACGACATGCCTGCAGAAGCATGGATGAGGAACATCTTGAGGAGCTTAAAATATTGAATGTGGAATTTGAGCGCGCTTTTGAAGAAAAGGACTATGAAAGGGTTGCAACTACCGATGAAAAGATGCATGACATTATTTTTGCATCTGCCCATAATGACAGACTTGTGCAGATAATCAGTAATATGCGAGCACAGGTTTACCGTTACAGAATGGCATATTTAAAGGTATATGAAACAAAAACAGCAGTAGTTAACCACCACAGAGGTATTATAGCAGCCATAGAAAATCACCTTGAAGAAGAAGGAATAAAAGTGATGGCAGAGCACATAGAACATCAAACACAGGTTATACTTAAATCCTTAAAATAAGGTTACAAACTATATAATTAATTGAAATTGGTTGTAATATGGAATAGAATGGATTAAATCAGAAAAAATAAATAAAATACAAGGAGGAACTGTATATGAGTGGTTCACAGGGCAGGCAAAATGGGAAAAAAACAATATACAGCTCCAATCCTGAGGTTAAACACACTACGGGAGTGTACCATCAGGGGAGAGACAAGCGTAAAGAACTTAGGTTTAACAGGCGGAAAAGGCAACGAAGACAGCTTAAAATAGGCGTAATAATTTCACTTATTGCTATTGTGGCATTTTCTATGTTTATTGTTCTTCGCAAAAACGCAGTAAAGGTATATGTTGGCGAGGAATATGTTGATATGCTTAAAAAAAGCAAGATTACGGCAGAGGATTTTTTAAATACAGTTACAGCACAGCTTGCAAGTGAGGTTGGCACAAATGTTAAAATAAACGAGGAAATAAAATTTGTGCCCGCGCGTGGCAGCAAAAAGGAATTTGTAACATCTGAATATGCTATTTCTAAAATAAAGCAGATGGTAACTTATAAAGTAGAAGCAGCAGTAATTACAGTGGATGGGGCAGAAATACTGGCACTTGCTACCCAGGAACAAGCCAAGGAAATTTTAGATGGAATTATTGCCGAATATGTACCAGAAGGTTCTAATATAGTTGAAAGTGGATTTGTTGAAAAGGTTGAAACCATTACAAAATTTGTTGATTCTGGTACCATTGTGTCCAAGGAAGAAGCTATTGCTAAGCTTACAGCAGGAACAAGCACAACTAAAGATTATTCCATTGTATCAGGAGATACTTTGTTTAAAATTGCCACAAAAAACAGCATAACTGT
Source organism: Lachnospiraceae bacterium (assembly GCA_034933685.1). Classification (GTDB taxonomy): domain Bacteria; phylum Bacillota; class Clostridia; order Lachnospirales; family Anaerotignaceae; genus UBA8514. The sequence continues at coordinate 10,859 of JAYFNB010000017.1, forward strand.
TGAGGATGTTTTGGCGGCAAACCCAGGCATGACGGTTGACACCAAACTTAAGGTGGGCGATAAAATAAATTTGAAGATTATGGTGCCTTTTATTTCAGTTAAAACAGCAGAAAGCACAGTGTTTACCGAAAAACAAGAAAAACAGGTTGAATACAGGCAGGATAATACCAAACCTGTTAGTTATAAAAAGGTTATACAGCAAGGCAAAGATGGACAAAAAGAGGTTACCACGCAAATTATAAGAATAAATGGTTTTGAAAGCGAGCAAAAAACGGTATCTGAAACCATCACCGTTGAGCCTGTTACAGAAATTATTGTTGTGGGTACAAAATAATAAATAGTGGCGGAGGTATTAAATGGACAGAAAGATACTTGTTGTTGACGATGAAAAAAATATAGTGGATATTATAAAGTTCAACCTTAAAAAAGAGGGTTATGAGGTTATTACAGCATCAGACGGAGAAGAGGCGGTTTTAAAAACCTTTGAGGAAAACCCAGATCTTATTCTGCTGGACATAATGATGCCAAGGGTAGATGGTTACGAGGCCTGCAAAAAAATCAGAGAAAAGTATGATACACCAATTATTATGCTTACGGCAAGAGCAGAAGAGGTTGACAAGGTGCTAGGGTTGGAATTGGGAGCAGACGACTATGTTACAAAGCCCTTTGGTGTGAGGGAACTTATGGCACGTGTTAAGGCAAACCTTAGGCGAAAATCTGTTGCACCACAGGCGGAGGAAGCCGCAAAAGGCAACACATTAGTTTTTGGCATACTTGAGGTTGATATGGACCTTTATGAGGTAAAAAAAGATGGCAAGATTGTGGAACTTACCTTCAGAGAGTTTGAACTTTTAAAGTTCTTAGCCACACAGAAAGCACAAATTTTTTCACGCGAAACATTGCTTGAAAAGGTTTGGGGTTACGAATATTTTGGCGATGTGCGTACAGTGGATGTAACTGTTAGACGCCTTAGGGAAAAAGTAGAAACTGATCCGGCACGCCCGCAGTACATACTTACAAAACGTGGTGTGGGTTACTATTTCGGCAGTTAAAAGGTGGACACGCATGAAAAGTATAAAATGGAAGCTGATAGCGATGTATCTGGGTTTGGTGCTTATTGTAATGATGGTAAGCGGAAGTTATATTTTAATCAGCCTGCAAAACATAGAAATGGATAAGGCGAAAAGCCAAATGGAACTTTATGCCCAAAAGGTAAGTGAGCAAGTGGTGCTTTCCTATGAAGAGGACAGCTTTCAGACAGGGCTTATTCAGTTTAGTAAAAGTGGCAGTAACTCTGCGCAGTTACAAGGCAACATTTTAAACAAAACAGGGGAAACCATAGCTACTACAACTACAAGCAAACCACCTTACCCAAGTTACAAAAATTCTGCAATCATAGGCGCAATGGCAGGCAATGCAAACTTTTCAAAAACCAGCACAGATCAGGATATTACAGGAATACAATACTTAAGCTATGCTTATCCAGTGGTGCTTAATGGGGAAGCCGAGTATGTTATCTATACTCGTATGGATGCAGGGGCTATACATGAGAGCATTAATCAAACTCGAAGAACCATTATGTTTAGCATGGTGCTGGCTCTTTTTATGGCGGCACTGATGGGTTATGTTTTTGCCAAAACCCTTACAGGCCCCATCGTGGCACTTACAGGCAAGGCAAAGGAATTGGCACAGGGAAAGCTAGACCAAAGTGTAAAAGTGTTTTCAGATGATGAAATAGGTCAGCTTTCGGAAAGCTTTAACTACATGGCAAGTGAACTTAATAACACCATGGGCGAAATTTCAAGAGAAAAAAATAAATTTGAGATTATACTTCATAACATGACTGATGGCGTTGTTTCCTTTGACAGGGATGGAAATGTGATGCACTACAACAGTGCAAGCATGGAATTACTTGGTTTTAGCAAAACAGATTTTACCTTTGACGAATTTATAAAAAAGTTCGATATAAATGCAGGAATTTATATAGACATGATAGGGCAGGAGTTTACCAAAACAGTAAGCTTTTGGGCACAAAACAAGTATATAAACGCCAGCTTTTCTCCCTATACCAGCGAAAGAAAAGAGATGGAAGGTCTTGTGGTTGTTTTGCAGGACAACACCGAGCTTAAAAAGTTAGATGATATGCGCAAGGAATTTGTTGCCAATGTTTCTCACGAGCTTAGAACGCCGCTTACCACGGTTAAAAGCTACACAGAGACTTTAATGGACGGCGCAATTGATGACCGTGAAGTGGCAATGGAGTTTTTGGATATTATAAATAATGAGGCAGACAGAATGTCCTTTTTGGTTCGTGATTTATTACAGCTTTCACGGTTTGACAATAAACAGATTGTTCTTAGTTATTCGCAAATTAACCTTAATGATTTTGTTACAGACAATATTCGCCAAAGCAAAATACATGCTGAAAACAAACAGCAGAGCCTTACATTTACACCTTTGCAAACAGATGTTTATATTACTGCCGATAAGGATAGAATTACGCAGGTAATGAATAACGTGCTTACCAATGCAATTAAATATAGCCAAGAGGGTGCGGATATATCTGTTAGGATAGAAGAAAGCGAAAAATATTACAAAATTGTAGTTAAAGACACTGGCATGGGCATACAAAAAGAGGATTTAAACAGAATTTTCGAGCGTTTTTACCGTGTGGATAAAGCCAGAAGCCGTGCAATGGGCGGAACAGGACTTGGACTTGCTATTGCAAAAGAAATTATGGAAAGCCACGGTGGGAAAATTACAGCTGAAAGTCAATATGGCAGTGGAACAACAATGACAATGTGGTTTCTTAAAAAATTAGAGGTTCAAGAAATTTAAAGCTGGCGATAAAGTGTAATTTAAAAGTAAGCATGATGTAATATAATTGTAACAATAATAGTGTATAATTCTTCCTATAACAAAAGAAAAATGTGGATAATATATATAGTGAACGTGAATTGATGTAGGCGAGTCTTACATTGCTTAATGGAAGGAGGCTGTATGCGATGAAAAAGATGTTTATGGGTTTGTTGGTTGGATTTCTGCTATGCATAAGTGCAAGCGTTGCGTATGCAGATTCTGTACAGGCGGCACAGGTGGAAATATGCATTACAGGAGATTTGGATTTTCAGAAGGAAAAGGTTTCTACATTTAATGATTCAAAAACAATTTCTGGCACGGCAGAAAAAGGCACAGCTATAAATATCGTTGTGTATACAAAAAGTCGTTTAGGAAAACTTACAGAGTCCGAAAACTACAGCGTTGAGGTTGGGGATTCCAATCTTTTCAGCCAAGCGGTAGGTCTTAGCTTAGGCGAAAATTATATTGAGTTTAAGGCAAGCATGGAAGGCTTAGATGACTATGAAGGAAATGTTACCGTAAGCCGAAAGAATAAAGCAATAAAAACTCAGCTGGAGAACAGCATTTATATACCCGGAGGAAGTTTGTGAAAATTCATAAATATTGGATTAAAGCGGTGAGTATACAATGAAAACTATAAGTTTCAGCAAAATTAAGAATTTTGTAATAGTGGGGTTGATTTTTGCTGCGGTTTATCAAACAGGAACGTTATGGCTTGGCAATTACACAGGCCATAACTTTTTTTATTCTGTTTTAAATACCAATAGTGGTGACAGAGGTGAAAAAAATACATCATCCACTGTTATAGATGCACAAAAAATAGTGGTTGGATATGGGAATAAATCCTTTAGCCTAATTTATCCAGGGCTTATGGGCGGAAAGGATATTTTGTTTAAAACAAACAGTTTTATTTCGTCAGTTTTGAAAAACGGAAAGTATGTTGGAACTGAGGAAACAGAGTTAGAGCAATATATAAGCCAAAAATGTGTGGTTTATGACTTTGCTTTTGATGTGTCCGCAACACAGTATTTTATTGGTATGGGTACGGCAAAGAATGAAGACCTTAGCCAGATAAACTTCATAAACCAAATTATTGCGGTGCCATCTGCTGGAAAAAGTGACATAAGCTATTTGTACATTGTAGATGCAGATACAGGAAAAACAAATATATTTGAAGCAGATGCAAATGATGAAGGTGACAAGCTGTACGCCGCAATTGAGGAACAAGATGAAATTAATGTTGACAAAATAAAATATATATCAACTAAGCAAAGCGGTTTTAACATATTTAAAGAAAACACTTTTATGCCTCAGTGGACGCAAAACAGCTACGAATATGCACCAATAAACAAGGTTAGCGTTTTTAAAGGTTTTGGAGATGACATTGAAAATGCCATTGAAAGGGGAACATCAGGATTTTTTGACAACTATTACACAAAAACCCTAACAGAAGATACAAACGGTGTTTATATGATTAGCGATGACAACACTGTGGTTAAATACAATCCACAAGGCACAATAGAGTATTACAATTACCAAGGGGCTGCGGATAAAACGGATCAAACACTTTCAACAGCATATTACGCATGCAAGGAATTTTTGAAAACAGACGCGACTCTTAATACAAGGCTATTTTTATCTGATGTTCAGCTGAAAAGTGACGGACTTATATTTTGCTTTGACTACTGCATAAATGATATGCCTATATTTTTGTCCGATGATATTAAAGAAAATCTATCCATACAGCATGCCGCGGAGGTAGTTGTTGAAAACAACACAGTTAAAAAATATAAGCGTTATGCCTATGACTTTCAGATTTCTTCAAAACGTGACCAAAGGGTAGAGGTAGATTTTTTGGGTGCAATGAACCAGGCAATTGCAAGTGCAGGCAATGTAGGTGCGGTAACTGAAATTGAAGATATTGTGTTGGCTTATTACGTTGATGACGGGGCAGAGAATTACCTTAAATGGTTTACATATGTAGACGGCGGAATATATACTGTTGATGCAGCGAAGGATACACCAAAACAAGATGTAGTAGAGGATGAACAATAAATGGATTGGGAAAAGGTAAAAAGGATATTCATATGGTTGCTTATAGGTCTTAACATAGGCCTTTTTGGTGCGAACTATATTACAAACCGACAGTATGTTATGACAAGTGCGCAGGAAAAAGCCATTTATGAGGTTCTGGGTGCTAACGGCATTGGCATGTATACCGACCTTATTAAAACGACAAAACCAATGCGTCAGCTTAGTGTTATGGTGGCGTCGTTGGAAACTGAAAATTTTAAACGCATGTTTTTTGATAAAGGAGAGGAGGTAAAGATTACTCTGGAGTTTGAGAAAACCATATTTTCCAGTGATTCTAAAAGCCTTATCGTGCAGGATAACAATATTGTTTTTCTTAACCCTAGCGGAAGCGGACATATAGATACATTTACTAAGGAAACAGCTTTAAAAGCTGCCGATGAATTTATTAAAAATGTTGGAATGAAAACAGGGCAAAATATAAAGCTTGAAAGTGTGGATTATGACGACGGGAAATACGTTTTTGAATACAATGAAAGGTACAAGGACTTTAAACTTTTCAGCAATGCGAAAAAAATTACAGTATCTGAAAATGGTGTAATTATGGCAAGTGCGGCGTATTACACAGTGCAGAATTTTGTTGGTGAAAACAGAAAAATTTGTGCCTGTGATGAGGCTTTGCTTACATTTTTAGGCGAAATTAAAAAAGAAGGTAAAACAGACGGTGTATACATAGAAAAAATCGAGTTGGGATATGATTTTCAGGATTATGGAGACGTTGCAGACGGAAGTAAGTTAAAGCTGATACCGTGCTATAGAATTTTTATATCAGGTTCTTCCAAGGTATATCTAATTAATGCCTACACTAATGAAATTATGAAATAATAGCCATGCTCCAAATTAAATACTTGATAGTTTGAAAATTTGATTGAACTTGTTTTTTGCTTTTTTCAGCGTTATAATGAAAGCAAAAACTTTTGGGGTGCAGTATGAAAAAATATGAAACCGACCTAACTGAGGGCAATGTAACGAAGCAGTTATTGGGCTTTGCTGCGCCCTTTTTTGTTGCACAAATTTTGCAGGCATGCTACAGTATGGCAGACATGCTAATTGCAGGAAGGTATATGGGTGATTACGGCATTTCTGCAATAAATAACAGTTCGGTTTGCATTATGCTTATAACTATGCTGGTAAACGGTTTTGCACTTAGCGGAACAGTGCTTGTTGCCCAATATGTAGGGGCAAAACAGCCAGACAATGCAAAAAAATCTATTGGTACATTATTTACGGTTTTTATTTACTGCGGAATTGTTGTAACAATTTTAGGTGTTTTGTTTACAGGCAAAATTGTAGTTATGCTTAAAATTCCCAAAGAGGCTGTGGCAGAGGCTGGGAATTATTTGCGAATTTGCTTTGGAGGAACAATTTTTATTTGCGGTTATAATGCAGTAAGTGCAGTGCTTCGTGGATTGGGCGACTCAAAACGTCCGCTGTATTTTGTTGCAGTTGCAACTGTGGTTAATGTGGTACTGGATTTAATTTTTGTTGGTGCATTTGATTGGGGTGCAGGTGGTGCGGCTTTTGCTACCATTTTGGCACAGGCGCTGTCTTTTGGTCTTGCAGTACGCACACTGTATAAGAATAACTTTGTTTTCGATTTTAAGCTGAAAAGCTTTGTAATTTACAGCGATAAACTTAAAATGATACTAAAAATAGGCCTTCCATCGGCAATTCAAAGCACTGTTGTAAATTTTTCCATGCTGTTTGTGCTTACTACAATCAATGGATATGGCCTTGCGGCGTCTACGGCGGCGGGCATAGGTGCCAAAATAGACTCTTTTGCAATTTTACCAACCATTGCCGTAAGTCAGTCGGTAGCATCCATGGCAGGGCAGAATTTGGGCGCAGGGTGTGTAGACCGTGCAAAAGAGACCGTGTTTGCAGGAGTGCGCATTAGTTTAAGTTTTGGGATTATTATTTACTTTTTTATAAATATCTTCGGAAGCAAAATAGTTAGTATATTTAACTGCTCGCCACAAACGGTGGAAGTTGCTCTTATGTACATAAAATATGTATCGGTTTTTTATATTGCAAACTCTGTTATGTTTGTTATAAATGGTTTGGCGGCGGGGTCGGGTAATGCAATTTTTGCATTGGGTAATTCAGTGTTAAGTGTTATTATTGTGAGAATACCATTAATTTTTCTTTTTCAAAATACGTTGGGGTTAGGGCTTAAAGGTGTCTTCATGGCAATGGGCCTTGCCCAGTATGCAGGTGTGGTTACAGCAGGACTGTTTTATATTAGTGGAAAATGGAAAAAATCTTTAGTAAAATAAGACTTTCCACATTGTATACATCTGTGGTATAATTGATTATTAAACTGGGTGAATGCTGATTTAATGTAATTATGTGCGTTCACCATTGTATTATGCAAATTTACGTATTTATTGGAAGGGTTTGAATAGGCAAAATGGACAAACTTGTTATAAATGGCCCAAATCGTCTTATGGGCGAAGTGGTTATAAGCGGAGCAAAAAATGCAGCGGTAGCTATTATACCAGCGGCAATTATGGCAGACGATGTATGTATAATTGAAAATCTGCCAAATATTGAAGACGTAAAAAGTCTCTATACTACAATAAACAAAATTGGTGCAAAGTGCGATTTTTTGGACAAGCATACTTTGAAAATAGACAGCTGTGGTGTTGATAATATATGTGCAACATTTGAAGAAGTTAAAAAAATGCGCGCTTCCTACTATCTTTTAGGCGCTCTTTTAGGGCGCTATAAAAAGGCAGAAGTGGCTATGCCCGGTGGATGTGATTTTGGAACAAGACCTGTAGATTTACATCTTAAGGGGTTTAAAGCTATGGGCGCAGAAGTTTCCATTGAGCGTGACGTAATTAGGGTTTGGGCAAAAGAGCTAAAAGGTGCAGCAATTTACATGGATACTGTAAGCGTTGGTGCAACCATAAATATAATGCTTGCGGCAACCCTTGCAACTGGAACTACAACAATTGAAAATGCCGCAAAAGAGCCACACGTTGTTGATGTGGCAAACTTTCTTAACATTATGGGTGCAAAAATTAAAGGTGCAGGAACAGATGTAATTCGTATTGTTGGGGTTGAAAAACTTCACGGGGCAGAATATACAATTATACCAGACCAAATTGAGGCCGGTACTTACATGATTGCGGCGGCTATTTCTGGTGGCGATGTTATTGTTAGAAACCTTATACCGAAGCATATGGATTCTCTTTCAGCAAAGCTTGTGGAAATGGGTGTTAACGTTGAGGAATTTGACGATTGCATAAGAATTAATGCTATAGAGAGAAAGTTGAATGCCGTTAGTGTAAAAACTATGGCATATCCAGGTTTCCCTACCGACCTTCAGCCACAAATGGCGGCACTTTTGGCAGTTGCAGATGGTACAAGCAAAATAACAGAAAACGTGTGGGAAAAACGCTATCAGTATACAGACGAACTTAAACGCCTTGGCGCACAGATTAATGTTGAAGGGCGTGTGGCAATTATAACAGGTGTAAATCAGCTTACAGGGGCAAAGGTGGATGCAACTGACCTTAGAGCAGGTGCGGCTATGGTTATTGCGGCACTTAATGCCAATGGTGAAACTATTATAGGCGACGTTAAATACATAGACCGTGGTTATGAGGAAATTGAGGATAAGCTTAACAAAATGGGTGCGAATATTAAGCGTATTTCCATGTAAAGGAGCGTAGGCGTATGATACGGTTTTGTCCTGTTGTAAGCGGAAGCAGTGGAAACAGTGTATATATTGGCACCGACTATACTCATTTGCTTATTGATGCAGGAGTTAGCGGAAAAGCGATTCAAGAGGGTCTTGGCACAATTAATGTTGAGGGTGAAATGCTTGATGGTATTTTTATTACCCATGAGCATAGCGACCATATTAAGGGCGTGGGTGTGCTTTCCAGAAGGTTTGATTTACCAATTTATGCTACAGAAGGCACATGGAATGCAATGGAAAGCGGTTTAGGGAAGATTGCCAGAAAAAACAAAAAAATTATATACAGCGGTGAAAAACTGGAATTAAATGACCTTGTTATTCGCCCTTTTGATATACCCCATGATGCGGCAGAGCCAGTGGGTTACAGCGTTATGGCAGGGGATGTGAAAATGACAGTAGCAACAGATTTAGGGCATATAAGCGACTCGGTTAAAAACGGAATTGCCGATAGCGATATACTTTTGCTAGAGGCAAATCACGACATCGACATGCTTAAAAGAGGGCCTTACCCTTATATGCTGAAGCAAAGAATACTAGGAGAATTTGGTCATCTTGCTAACGAGAATGCAGGAAAGTTACTATCAGAAATGACAACAAAACGCTTAAAGCATGTTTTTTTGGGTCATTTAAGTGCTGAAAATAACACACCAAGCCTTGCATATAAGTCTGTGGAAAATATACTATACGAAAGCGGCATTAAAGTAGGGCGTGATTTTTCAATGGAAATGGCAAACCGTCACACCATAAGCCGTTGTATAAAGCTTTAAGGGGAAATGGCAAATGAAGATTTCTATTGTTTGTGTAGGAAGGCTTAAAGAAAAATATTGGTCAGATGCAGTTGCAGAGTATTGCAAGCGTCTAAGCAAGTATGTTAAACTGGAAATAACTGAGCTTCCTGATGAAAAAGCACCTGAAAGTATGAGTGCCGCACAGGAGGAACAGGTTAAAATAAAAGAAGGTCAAAGGATTCTTAAAGCTATTAAAGAGGACGCCTTTGTAATTACCCTTGAGGTTCAGGGCAAGCAGCTTTCTTCGGAGGAACTGGCAAAGCTTGTAGATACAAAAGCTACAGGCGGAGTAAGCCATATTGCTTTTGTAATTGGCGGTTCACTTGGTCTTTCAGAAGAAGTTATAAGCCGTGCAGGGTATCACCTAAGCTTTTCAAAAATGACGTTCCCTCACCAAATGATGAGAGTTGTGCTTTTGGAACAGATTTATAGAGCAGTTAAAATTAATAAGAATGAGCCGTACCATAAGTAAGCCTTAAGAAAACCTTTAGGGAATCCCGTTGAGATAATGGGTGTTTCCTTGAATAAATAAATTTAAAGGGATTTATTATAAGGAGGAATAAAAATGATTAGAAGAGCAGATGAAAGAAAAAAATTGGAAATGAAGAATGCACAGGGTGGCAAGGAAACGCTTTTTCCAAACGTTATTCTTGAGGGTGACGAATTTACAGGCGCAGGCAGGCTTTTCAACATCGTTACATTTCCGCCTAAAAGCTCTATGGGCTACCATGTTCACAATGGTGAAACAGAAACCTACGTTATACTTTCTGGCAAAGGATTGTACAGTGATAATGGTACAGAGGTTATTGTAGAAGCAGGAGATGTTACATACTGTCCATCTGGAGAAGGCCACGGCTTAGAAAATATAGGTGACGAGGATTTGGTTATTATCGCGTTAATCCTTTTTGACAAAACAAAATAATTAACAAGCGTTTAACCTCGGGAAATGATACTCTCGAGGTTTTTATAAAGGAGGAATCAAAATGGAGTTTGACTTTAAGGGCAAAAATGTTGTTATAACAGGAGGAAATTCTGGAATTGGTTTTGCGGCGGCAAAGGCTTTTGCACAAAACGGAGCAAACGTGGCAATTTGCGGAACAAATAAGGATAAGCTTGACAAAGCAGTTGAAAAGCTGAAGGAATATGAAACATGGGTATATAGCGATGTGTGTAATGTTGGAGACAGCAAACAGCTTCTAAAATTTGCAGACGACTGCGAGGATGTGCTTGGTGGTATAGATATATGGATTAGTAATGCAGGGTTTATGCCTTTTAGCAAAATTGTGGATACATCGGAGGAAATGTGGGACAATGTATTTAATGTTAATGTGAAATCTGTATACAATGGTGCAAAAATTGCAAAGGAGAAAATGGTAAAAGGCGGAGTACTTATTAATGCATCCTCTTTCGCAAGCATTATGCCATCGGTTAACACAGGCGTATATGGGGCAACAAAAGCGGCAGTTACAAGCCTTACAAAAACACTTGCTTCTGAACTTGCACCTTTTGGCATACGTGTAGTTGGGTATATTCCAGGGGTTATTGCAACAGACCTAAATGCTTCAAACATTGTAAACAACGGCGATAAGCTTTTGGAAAGCATTTCAGCAAGAAAGTTTGGCACAGCGGAAGAAATTGCTAACGGGATATTATTCCTTGCCTCCGATTATGCTTCTTACATTACAGGAACTTGCTTAGAAATAAGCGGAGGAAAGTTTGCTACCCAAAATCCAAAGGCGGCTTGGGAGCTGTAGAAAAACCTTGGGCGTTGCCCAAACCTACTCGGTTTTTGAAAAAAGCGAGACCAAAAACTTTCATTAAAACCGCATGTTTATGCGGTTTTAGATGGGTCAAGGGTGAAACCCTTAAGGTTTTGGGCAGTGCCAAAAGGTTTTCACATAAAAAAGCCAGCACCCAAAGTAAAATAGGTGTTGGCTTTTCGTTTACATAAAAACGGCATGAAATTATGTGTTTTGTTAGGCAAATTGTGCACAACTATGTGGATAACGTGGATAACTATCCTTTTACAAGGCTTTCACCCACTAAATATACGTCTCCTGCACCCATAGTTATCAACATATCCCCAGGCTGTGCTGTGGATTTAATGAAGTCAACTATATCGCCAAAACTACTAATGTATCTTGCGCTTTTGCCGTGGCTTTTAATTTTATCAACAATATCACGTGAGTGAATTACGCCGGTGTCTTTTTCCCTTGCGGCATAAATGTCGGTTAAAATAATTTCGTCGGCGTCAGTAAAGGCGTTTCCAAAATCTTCAAACAAGGTTTTCGCACGGCTGTAGGTATGAGGCTGGAAAATGCACCAAAGAGTTTTATGCTCTACCTTTTGCGCCGCAGCAAGGGTTGCACGAATTTCTGTTGGGTGATGAGCATAGTCATCTATTACGCTAATGCCGTTATAACTTCCTTTGTATTGAAAACGGCGGTTAACACCGGTATAGTTGTCAAGACCTGTTATTATGCTTGCCATAGGAATGGTTAGTGCAGTGGCCGCCGCACATGCCGCAAGGGCATTAAGTATGTTATGCTCACCAGGAATGCGCAGTGCAATACGCCCCATAACCTTTCCGTTAAAAACCGCGTCAAAGCTGTTACGTCCGTTTGGCTCGTGGATTATGTTATCAGCATACCAGCTTGAAGTATTATCAAGTCCATATGTAATAACATTAGCGTTAAGGTCACTTGTAATGTATTCTTTGCCTGCGGTGTCATTGTTTATAACCACATATCCTTCAGATGGTACGTTTTGGGCAAAGCCTTTAAATGAAGTTTGTATTTGGTGCAAATCTTTAAAATAATCTAAATGTTCAGCTTCTACGTTAAGAATAACAGCTACAAATGGATTGAATTTAAGAAAGCTATCGTGGTATTCGCAGGCTTCAGCAAGGAAAAACTGGGAATTGCCTATTTTTGTATTTCCGCCTATTGTAGAAAGAATTCCGCCCACAGAAATAGTAGGGTCGGCATTATCGGCAAGTAATATTTCGCTTAACATAGAGGTAGTTGTGGTTTTGCCATGTGTGCCGGCAACAGCTATGCTTTGGCTGTAGCAAGACATTATACTGCCTAAAAGATCACTTCTTTCAATAACCAAAATGCCTTTTGCTCTTGCGGAAACTATTTCTGGGTTATCCTCTTTAACGGCGGCAGTAAATACAACCAAATCTATATCATCGGTTATATTTTCAGCATTATGCCCATAATTAACCTTAATACCAAGGCTTTCAAGATGTGCAGTAACGTCAGATGCTTTAACGTCTGTTCCGCTTACATGCAATCCTTTAAAGTTCAATATTTCTGCTAGGCCGCTCATGCTTATGCCGCCTATACCAATAAAATATATGTTTTTGTATGTGTTTTCAAAATCCAGCTTCATTGTTGTTTACGCCTCTATTCATATAAAATAATTTCCAATAAGTATACTACAGCGTTAGTGTAAAGTCCAGTTTTACAAGGATTTTTACTTATCTTGAAGGCAGCATTTTTTATAAGCGTTTCTGCAAAAAAACAAAATGCAGAAATTTTTACAATAATTAAATTAATTTGCTTCAAGTAATAGTAAAAGTGATTCTTTTGTTCCGATGGAGATGTGCAAATAGTATGCAACATTTGTAGAATTTTACAATTAGGTATATAAAAATGCTAAAAAACTATTTAAAATGTAGCTTTGGTTGGATAGATTGCTACAAATAATTGGAAATAAGTATTTATTACTGTGTTGAAATATGATAAAATAGTAATACATAAAGCAGTGTATGCTTTTTTGGCAAAACTTATCCATATAAGTATGGGCATTAGGAGATGATGACATGAGTAAGAATGAAATGATTGCTATGCTTTTAGCAGGAGGACAGGGAAGCAGATTGGGTATTTTAACCCGAAAAATTGCTAAACCGGCTGTTGCCTTCGGCGGCATGTATCGTATTATCGATTTTCCACTTAGCAACTGTATAAATTCCGGCGTCTATAATGTAGGAGTTCTTACGCAATATCAACCTCTTCGCTTGAACCAGCATATCGGTATTGGTATCCCTTGGGACTTAGACCGAAAAAATGGAGGTGTAACAATACTTGCACCTCATGTTAAAGGTGGCGGAGACAGCGGCGAGTGGTTTATGGGAACAGCAAATGCCATTTATCAAAACATAGAGTTTATTGATGCAAATGACCCCGAATTTGTATTAATACTATCGGGTGACCATATTTATAAAATGGACTATTCCAAGATGTTGGATTTCCACAAAAATAATAATTGCGCTGCAACAATTGCTGTTTTGGAAGTAGCCTTGGAGGAAGCAAGCCGTTTTGGCATTATGAACACCACCGACGATGACAAGATTTATGAGTTTGAAGAAAAACCTGCAAACCCTAAAAGCAACCTTGCCAGCATGGGTATTTACATATTTACATGGAGCAAGCTGAGGGAAGCGCTTATTCAAGATAGTAAGGTGCACCCAGACAGTGATTTTGGAAATCATATCATTCCCAAAATGCTTGAAAACAACGAAGTCATGTATGCATATCGTTTCCGTGATTACTGGAAGGATGTTGGTACAATTGAAAGCTATTGGCAGGCAAATATGGAGTTGATTAAAACTCTTCCTGCTTTCAACCTTTACGAGGATTTTTGGAAGATTTATACTAATACAGACCATCAGCCGCCGCAGTTTGTTGGCAAAAACGGTAAGATAAAAATGAGCATTGTTTCAGATGGCTGCGAGGTTTACGGTGAGGTATATAACTCGGTTTTAGGACCGGAAGTTATAATTGAAGAAGGCGCAATTATAAGGGATTCAATTATTATGAGCAAATGCACTGTTGGCAAAAACACAACAATAGACAGATGCATAATTGATGAGAACTGCACAGTTGGGGATAACGTGAAGCTGGGCACTGGTGAAAGCGTGACGAATAAAGACAAGCCGTCCATTTATAACACAGGTATTACCGTTATAGGTGAAGAAACCACTTTGCCAGACGGAGTAGAAATAGGAAAAAACTGCGTTATATTTGGAAAAACACAGACACAAGACTACCCGGATATGAAGCTTGAAAGCGGAATGTCAATCGTAAAAGAGGGGGTTGCAATATGAAAGCTATAGGAATAATTTTAGCAGGCGGAAACAGTGAAATGCGTTTGGGAGAGCTTACAAACACTAGGGCGGCAAGTGCTATGCCCATAGGCGGATGCTATAGAACCATAGATTTTCCTCTTAGCAATATGTCTGCTTCAAGAATAAGCAAGGTTGCCGTTATAACTCAGTACAATTCCCGTTCCCTTAACGACCACTTAACAAGTTCTAAATGGTGGGATTTTGGACGTAAGCAGGGTGGATTGTTTGTATTTACGCCTTATATTAGCACCGATAATTCCTTTTGGTTCAGAGGAACGGCGGATTCAATTTACCAAAACATTTCTTTCCTTAAAAAGAGCAATGAAACTTATGTTGTAATTGCTTCTGGTGATGCAGTATACAAAATGAACTTTCGTGATGTAATTCAGTACCATAAAGAGTCCGGTGCAGATATTACTGTTGTATACAAGGAATTAATGGATAAGGATCTTACAAAGTTTGGTATTTTGCAGATGGATGAAAGCAACAGGATAATAGAGTTTGAGGAAAAGCCTATTGAACCGCAAACAAATTGTGCATCCCTAGGTACATACGTTATATCCAGAACACTGCTTATTGAGCTTTTAGAGCAGATAGTGCCAGAGGGAAGATATGATATCGTTAAAGACATTATCATTCGCTTCCGCAGAAAGCTTACCATTAGGGGCTATAAATTTGATGGCTATTGGAGCAATGTTGGCGGCGGTATCAAAGACTATTATAACACCAACATGGATTTTCTGAAGCGAGAGGTACGGGATATATTTGTTAAACAGTATCCTTACACCACAACAAAGCCTAAAGATGAGCCACCAGTGAAATATAATTTTGGCGCAGAAGTTGCAGACACCATTGCAGGCGGAGGAAGCATTATTAATGGTAATATAAACCATTCTGTTTTGTTCAGAAGGGTGTATATAGGCGAAAACGCCGTGGTAAAAGACTCCATACTTATGGAGGGTTGCTATATTGGCAACAATTGTGTTATTGAAAATGCAATATTCGATAAGAATGTTGTTGTTTCAGAGGGCAAGCGCATCGTAGGGGAAAAAGATAACCCTGTGGTGTTAAAAAAAGGTTCAGTTGTGTAAATGTAGCGTGACGGATTATTACAACTAGTGAAATTGACTCTTTGCTTTGGAAGAAACGGGGTTGGTTTCGCCGACAAAAAAGGGGTGGACTTGATTTATGGAGATTACTGACGTAAGGGTAAGGAAAGTAAACAAGGAAGGCAAAATGAAAGCCGTTATTTCGGTAACATTTGATAACGAGTTTGTTGTTCATGACATTAAGGTTATTGAACGAGAAGAGGGCTTATTTATTGCCATGCCAAGCAGAAAAACAACAGAGGGTGAATTCCGTGACATTGCTCACCCAATTAATGCCTCAACCCGTGAAAAAATTCAGGCTGTAGTGCTTGAAAAATACAAGATTGCACTTGCAGAAATGGAAGCCGCCGAAGCAGAGGTAGTTGAAGAAGCACTATAGAAACAAAAAGCCGCAGCCAATAAAATTGGTTGCGGTTTTTTGTTGTACACAATTATTACTTCACAGGCATAAACTTTGGTTTTGCTAATATAATTAGATAGTAGACGAAGCTAAAGGAGGGTAAATATGCCATTTGAATTAATAAAAACGGACAAAGAAACCTACGAAACCATAGGCAGAGGCACAACCCAAGTATTGCTGGAAGGTGATATAATTGTGCCTGATATTAAGCCGGATATTGCCCAGGTATTAAGAGTTGCGGCACAACCATACATTGAGGAGGACAAAGCAGCAGAAGACAGGGTAGGGTTTAAAGGCGGACTGCGCTTATGCATAATATATATGGCAAAAAAAGCGGAAAAGCCAGTACATAGTATGCAGGATACACTTACCTTTGAGGATTTTATAAACATAGACGGTGTAAATAGGCTTAGTGATGTGCAGACTTGGGTGAAGCTTACCCATTTGGAGTATAAGCTTATTAACGACAGAAAGGTTGGCGTGAAAGCAATAGTTACAGTTTGTGCTGCTGCATGGCATAAACAAATAAATGAGATATTGCAAGACGCAGTGGGAAATGGGCTTCAGCTTAAAACATGTACAGTTTCAATGAACAAAAGTACAAATAACAAAAAGGACAGGTTTGTAATTAAGGAACAGCTGAATATAGACCGCAGTAAGCCTAATATTGGGCAAATTTTGGAGTGTGATATAACCCTTTGCCAAAAAGAGGTTAGGGCAGTAAACGGTGGCGTAAGTGTGAAGGGTGAAGGTGCTGTTAGTGTGCTTTACACAGGGGAAGACCAGGAAAGCATAGTGGAGCTAGGTGAATTTTGGCTGCCATTTAATGGTGTTGTTGAAATTGATGAAGTTACCCAAGAAATGTACCCTCATGCTGACCTTACAGTGGAAAAAATTGATGCATATGTTTTGCCCAACGAAGATGGAGAAGATAGGGTAGTGGATTTAGAAATAACGGTGCAGGCAGTTGCTGGTGCAGATGAAACAAGGAAGCAGGAATTTATTACTGATGCCTATACTACCCACGGGCAGGTGGAGATTGAAACCCAGGAGATGGAATACATGCAGATGGTTGGCAGAAACACAACTCGTGCCAACATTAAAGAAAACCTTTCGCTGGAAAAAAATATGCCTGATATTATGCAGGTGGTTAAGGCGTGGGGCACAGCTATACTGGATGAGTCTGCAGTTGTAGATGACAGAGTGAATGCAAGCGGAGCAATTGCTCTTCAGGTAATGTATATAGCAAAGGACGATGACAGCCCAGTTGAGGTGGCAGAATTTTTACTTCCATTTGAGCAGACTGTAGAGGTAATGGGTGCAAAAGCAAAAGATGAAGCAGAGGTTAACGTTTGTGTTGAAAAGGTGTCCATAAATATGCTTAGTGGGCGAGAGATAGAGGCAACGGCTACCCTTATTATAGAAACACAGATTGCCAGAAAAGAAATACAGCAGGTAATTAGCGGAATAGAAGAATCTCAGGAGCAATGCCCACGGAAGTTATATTCTGTTGTTGTGTATGTGGTGCAAAAAGGAGACTCTTTGTGGAGTATTGCAAAAAAATACAACACAACTGTAAATGACATTCTGCAAGTAAATGATATTGAAAACCCTGATTTAATATATCCTGGGCAAAAGATATTAATACTTCGAAGGTTATAGTGGATAAAAATTAATGTTAGCATTTAAAAAAACTCCGCCACATTAAAAAGTGACGGAGTTTTAAGCTGTTAAACAACCTTAGGCGTTGCCCAAACCCACTTGCTTTTTGAAAAATCAAGACCAAAAACTTTTATTAAACATGCATACCCATGCGGGTTTAAGTGTGTCAAGGGCGAAAACCTTGTGGGTATTTGAGGGCAAAGCACTCAAGGGTTGGAGTTTTTAGTGATGACATACATGGTCTTCACCGTGATGGTTGCAGCGGGCTTCAAGGTTCCCTATTTTTTCGCCACTTAAGTATTTAGTAATAGCCTGTTGGGCAGAACCATCAACACCGGGCAAAACTTCAATGCCGTTTTCAGTAAGGGCATTAATAGCACCGCCGCCAATTCCTCCACAAATAAGAAGTTTTACACCATTTTCTTTTAAACGAACAGCTAAAGCACCGTGTCCGCTATCTGAGGTGTCAATCTTTTTGGTATCCAAAATTTTGTGGTCTTGAACATCGAAAATGGTAAATTCCTTGCTTTGACCAAAGTGCTGAAATATTTCTTCGTTTTGTGTTGGCATTGCTATTTTCATGTTTATATCCTCCTTGAATTTTAAAATATTGTATGTTAAGTATAAAGATTATACACACATTAATGACATAAATCAATAACGTAATTTGACTTTTTTAACTATTGTTAGTAGAATAATAATATTGGTAATTTTGGATAATAGAAGTGATAGCACTTTTGCAATATATCTAATAAGGAGGACAAAAAATGGACGAAAGAGACAAAGTATTAGCGAAAAATTTGGTTGAATATTCCTGCCGTGTTAAAGAGGGAGAAAATGTTTACATTAGCTGCAACGGAGTTGGGCCAATTCCGCTTGTTAAACAAATAATAAAAGAAGTGTATAAAGCAGGCGGTACACCTTTTTTGGAAATGAAAACATCAGGGCTGGAGAGAGAAATGCTTTTAGGAGCAACAGAACAGCAGCTTAAAATGATGGCAGAATTTGAATGCGAAAAAATGCGTAAAATGGACGCATTTATTGGTGTGCGTGGAGAGGACAACCTTACAGAAATGTCCGATGTTCCAGAGGAAAAATTAAAAATGTATTCTGTTTTTGTAACACGTCCTTTAAATGACATAAGAGTACCACATACAAAGTGGGTTGTACTTCGTTACCCAACACCAAGCATGGCACAGTCGGCAAGTGCAAGCCTTGAGGCATTTGAGGATTTTTATTACAAGGTTTGCAATTTAGACTACAGCAAGATGTCTGTGGCTATGGATAATCTTGTTACCCTCATGAACAAAACCGATAAAGTTCATATTAAAGGCGTGGGCACAGAGCTTACTTTCTCTATAAAAGATATTCCGGCCATAAAATGCGCAGGTGAATGCAATATTCCAGATGGAGAGGTATACACAGCACCAGTTAAGGATTCCATTAACGGAACACTTACTTACAATACTCCAAGTGAATATAATTCTTTTACATTTGAACATGTAAGCCTTACATTTAAGGATGGAAAAATTGTGGATTGCTCTGCAAATGATACTGACCGTCTTAACAAAATTTTTGACACCGATGAAGGTGCAAGGTATGTGGGTGAATTTGCCATAGGTGTAAATCCATATATCACAAAGGCAATGAACAACATTTTGTTTGATGAGAAAATTATGGGAAGCTTCCATTTTACACCAGGCAATTGCTATGAAGATGCTGAAAATGGCAACAGGTCTGCAATTCATTGGGATCTGGTGTGCATTCAAACACCTGAATATGGTGGCGGAGAAATTTATTTTGATGACGTGCTTATAAGAAAAGACGGAAGATTTGTAATTGAACCTCTTATGTGCCTTAATCCAGAAAACCTTATATAAAAATAGTATAGACAAACCAGCATTAATGCCGTAGAATATAGAGTTGCAAAACCAAAGAGAATGGAGTATTTACAGATGGAGAAAAAAAATGAAATAACAGTAGTGGGACATAAAAATCCCGATACAGACTCTATTTGTTCGGCTATAGCATATGCAAACCTTAAAAACCATATTTCTGATTCGCATCACTATGTTGCAAAAAGATGTGGCGATATAAGTAAGGAAACATCCTATGTGCTGGACAGATTTTCCGTTGCCTACCCGCTGTGCATTGCAGATGTACGCACACAGGTTAGTGATATTGAAATTAAACAAGTTGATGGTGTAAGCGGAGATATATCAATTAAAAAAGCATATGGCCTTATGAAAAAGCAAAATGCCGTTACCCTTGCAGTTACCAAGGCAGATGGCAGAATAGAAGGTGTTATTACCATTGGCGATATTGCGGCTTCGGATATGGATGTGTATGACAGCAGGATTGTATCTAAAGCCAATACATCTTACAAAAATATAGTTGAAACCCTTGATGGACGTGTGCTTTGTGGAGACATAAACGGTTTTTTTAACGAGGGCAAGGTAACTATTGCGGCGAACACACCAGACCTTATGGAGGAATATATTTCTGCCAAGGACTTAGTTGTTACGGGAAACCGCTTTGAAAGCCAGTTTTTTGCTGTTGAAATGGGCATAAGCTGCATGGTTGTTTGCACCAACAACGATGTTTCGGACACTATTTTGAAACATGCAAAGGAAAAAGGCTGTGTAATTATTTCCTCGCCTTACGATTCTTATACTGTAGCAAGGCTTATTAACCAAAGTATGCCAATAAAATATTTTATGTCTAGCAAAAACCTGCTTACCTTTAACATTGATGATTTCACCAATGATGTTAAAGAGGTAATGGCTAAAAATCGCCATCGTTATTTCCCTGTGCTTAATGAAAAAGGCGAATACATAGGTCAAATTTCTAAGCGTAGTTTCTTGGACATGGAAAAGAAAAAGCTTATTTTGGTTGACCACAACGAGAAAAACCAAGCAGTCGATGGAGTTGAGTACGCAGAAATTATAGAAATTATCGACCACCACCGTTTAGGAAGTTTGGAAACAATGAACCCTGTGTTTTTCCGCAATCAGCCCCTTGGCTGTACCGCAACCATTGTGTACCAAATGTATAACGAAAACGGAGTGGAGATAACGGCTGAAATAGCAGGAATTTTGTGTTCCGCAATTATTTCGGATACACTTATGTTCCGTTCGCCAACATGTACGGCAGTTGACAAAATGGCGGCAGAGCATTTGGCGGACCTTGCTGGAATTAATATACAGGAATTTGCAGAGGAAATGTTTTCTGCAGGCAGCAGCTTGAAAGAGCGCAGTGATGAAGAGATTTTTTACCAAGACTATAAGGAATTCACAAACAGCGGCATAAATTTTGGCGTGGGACAGATTACTTCCATGAATGCCAATGATTTACAGGTTTTGAAATTACGCATGAATAATTATATGGATAAGCAAATTGCAAAAGTCGGTATGGATATAATTATTTTTATGCTTACCAATATTATTGATGAGTCCTCAATTTTAGTGGTTAAGGGCGCAAGAGCCAAGGAGCTTTTAGGAACAGTATATGGCAATGAATTTGATGGAGACAGCATATTTGTGGCAGGAATGGTTTCCAGAAAAAAACAGCTTATACCAGATTTAATTCAGGCTATTCAACAGTAAAAACCTTGGGCGTTGCCCAAACCTACTTGCTTTTTGAAAAAAGCAAGGCCAAAAACTTTAGTGAAACCCGCATAGATATGCGGGTTTCGTGCTTTAGGAAGACTTACAAATTTAAATAAATACTTACTTTTACCATACTAGCAACTAAATTAAGGCACAAGGTGACTTGATTTAAAGGGTGTAGACAAAGTCTACACCCGTATTTTATAATTTCCCAAGCAATGCCAGGGTCATCAGTACGCCTGTAAGCTTTGCGCTGGCTGGGTCTATTATTTCCGCAGGTTGTTCAGCATTAACTTTTTCTCCGTTGCTTTGCATTTCAATTTCTTTTTTAGGGTTGGAGATTTTGCCAATGGAGTCTTGTATATTTTCAGCCGCACGCAAAAGCGTAAGCATTTCAATTGCATTGTCAATTTGGGGTAGTGCCGTGGGAGATGAAAAACCTTTTAATGCACGCAAAAGTACAACCTCTCTTGGAGGTTTTTTCTTTACCTTATCTTCTTCACCTTCTGCTGCTAAATACAGCTTTCGCACGTAGTTTTTGTGGAAATTATTCTTCAGTAAATCTATTGCATTGTACACATCTTCATCTATTGGGTTAATGTTTTTAAGCTGCTTTGTAAGCTCGTAAATACGATCTTTTTCGCCCATATTAAACCTCCAAAGGGTATTTATACAATTATATTAAAAGCAATGAAGATTTATCCATAAAATTGTTACTAGGTTGTCAATGTATACAAAATATCTGTGTTGTTAAAATTAAAGAAAATTATTTACCTTTTTCTTTTAAAACAGTAATTTTATATAATTTCCTCCAAAGTTTCGATGAAATATTATGCAAAGATGTAGAATTTGTGAGTTGGTAATATAAAACTGTAGAATACTATTGTAATGTATAATAATTTCGAGTAAAATTATAGACGGTATTTTTATATGAAATTCACAGTTTTTTTAACAAAAAACTGACAAAAAGTCCTCGTGTTGTAGAAGATGTGAGCATTATGTTTTAATTTATTGGGGTTTTGGGGGAAAAGAATTTTAGGAGGAAATTTATGAGTAAAACATTTGATTTTACGGTTGTGGACAGCGCCATGGAAGAGTTTGGCTGCCAGCCCAAAAGCGTGATTGCAGTGCTTCAATACATACAGGAGCACTACAGGTATTTGCCAAGAGAAATTTTCCCGTATTTGGCAAGAAAAATAGGCGTAAGTGAAGCTCAAATTTATAGTGTTGCTACATTTTACGAAAATTTTTCCCTTGAGCCTAAAGGGAAATATGTAATTAAGGTTTGCGATGGAACAGCATGTCATGTTAGAAAATCAATACCTATACTTGAAAGACTTAGAAGTGACCTTAGCCTTAGCTTGGGAAAAGTAACTACAGATGATATGCTTTTTACAGTGGAAACGGTGTCTTGCCTTGGTGCGTGTGGTCTTGCACCGGTTTTAACTGTTAACGATAAAGTGTACCCTGCCATGACGCCAGACAAAGCCAGCCAGCTTTTGGCTAACCTTAGGGAGGAGGAATAATTATGATGTTAAAAAACAGAAAAGAATTACAATCCGCCCGTGTAGAGGCAAAAGTAGCGTTGGATTTACAGAAAACAAAAATACTTGTTTGTGCCGGTACAGGCTGTGTTGCCAGTGGTTCTTTAGAAATTTTTGACAAGCTTTCAAAGCTTATGAAGGAGCAGGATATTGTCTGTTCAGTTGAGCTTCAGCATGAACCCCATGAAGAATCTGTGGGAATGAAAAAAAGCGGTTGCCATGGTTTTTGCGAAATGGGTCCGCTTGTACGTATCGAGCCAGCAGGCTATCTTTACACAAAGGTACAGCTTTCCGACTGCGAAGAAATAATTGAAAAAACCATAAAAAATGGTGAACATATTGAACGCCTTGCTTACAAAAAAGAGGGTGTTGTTTACAAAAAACAAGAAGAAATTCCTTTTTATAAACAGCAAAAAAGACTTGTTCTTGAACATTGCGGACATATTGATGCCGATTCTATTTTGGAATACCTTGGCATGGGTGGATATGCAGCTTTAGAGAAAGCTTTGTTTGAGCTTACAGGTGACGACATTGTAACTGAAATTTCCCAGTCCAACTTACGTGGACGTGGAGGCGGCGGTTTCCCAGCAGGTCAGAAATGGAAACAGGTTAGGGCGCAGAAAGAACCTGAAAAATACATTGTTTGTAACGGTGACGAAGGCGACCCAGGTGCGTTTATGGATAGAAGTATTATGGAAGGTGACCCACACCGTATGCTTGAGGGCATGATGATTGCAGGGCTTGCATGTGGTGCTGAAAACGGCTACATTTATGTGCGTGCAGAGTATCCATTGGCAATTGCACGCCTTAAAAATGCCATTAAACAGGCAACAGAGTTTGGTTTGCTTGGTGAAAATATTTTAGGGACAGGTTTTAATTTTAATGTACACATAAATCGTGGTGCAGGTGCATTTGTTTGCGGGGAAGGCTCGGCACTTACTGCCTCCATTGAAGGCAAGCGAGGAATGCCTCGTGTTAAACCACCACGTACGGTAGAGCATGGTCTTTTTGACAAGCCAACGGTGCTTAACAACGTTGAAACCTTTGCAAATGTTCCACTTATAATTACTAACGGAGCAGAATGGTATAAAGGCATTGGCCCGGAAAAAAGCCCTGGAACAAAGGCATTTGCCATTACAGGGAATATAGAAAACACAGGGCTTATTGAAGTGCCTATGGGTACGACTTTAAGGGAAGTTATATTTGATATTGGCGGAGGTATTCGTGACGGTGCGGATTTTAAAGCAGTGCAAATTGGCGGACCATCCGGCGGTTGCCTTACAAAGGAACATTTAGACCTTCCGTTGGATTTTGATTCACTTAAAAAAGCAGGGGCAATGATTGGTTCTGGCGGTTTGGTAGTTATGGACAGCAACACATGCATGGTAGAGGTTGCACGTTTCTTTATGAATTTTACCCAAAACGAAAGCTGTGGAAAATGTGTTCCATGCCGTGAGGGTACAAAGCGAATGCTTGAAATTTTGGAAAGAATTGTTGCAGGTGAAGGCAGAGAGGGCGATATCGAACTTCTTTTGGAACTTGCAGATACCATAAGCTCTACAGCACTTTGCGGATTGGGGAAAACAGCACCATCACCAGTTGTAAGCACAATTGAAAGCTTCCGTGACGAGTATGAGGCACATATTTTTGATAAGCATTGCCCAACTGGCAACTGCCAGAAGCTGAAAACAATTTTCATTAACCCAGATATGTGCAAAGGCTGTTCAAAATGTGCCAAGGTTTGTCCTGTTGGAGCAATTAGCGGTAAGATTAAAGAGCCTTTTGTTATTGATAAAGAAAAATGTATTAAGTGCGGTGCGTGTTTAGATGTATGTCCATTTAAAGCTATAGAGGAGGTGTAATTCCATGGAAAAAAGAAAGTTTATGACAATTGACAACATTCCGGTGGAGATTAATGGGGAAAAGAACCTTCTTGAGCTTATTAGAAAAATAGGCATTAAACTGCCTACCTTCTGCTACCACTCGGATTTATCTATTTATGGTGCATGCCGTATGTGCATGGTTGAAACTGACCGTGGCGGTATAGAGGCGGCATGTTCAACACCGCCTAAAGACGGTATGGTTATTTTTACAAATACTGCTCGTCTTAGAAAATACAGAAAAATGATATTGGAGTTACTTCTTGCAAACCATTGCCGTGACTGCACTACATGTTCAAATAATGGTCAGTGCAAGCTGCAGGAATTGGCTATTAGCTTTAATATTGACAGAGTTCGTTTCCCAAATACAGCGGCAGAGCCAAAACTAGAAACCTCATCCCTTTGTATAGAACGTGACCAAAATAAGTGTATTCTTTGCGGCGACTGTGTGCGTGTATGTGGAGAGGTTCAGAATGTTGGTGCAATTGATTTTGCACACCGTGGCTCAAATATGAAAATAAGCACCGCTTTTGATATTCCTCTTGCCGAAAGCAATTGCGTTGGTTGTGGTCAGTGTGCGGCAGTTTGTCCAACAGGTGCTATTGTTGTGCGAGACCAAACAGCACAGGTTTGGAAAGAACTTGACGACAAGGGTACAAAGGTAATTGTGCAGATTGCACCTGCAGTGCGTGTTGCCATTGGCAAAGAGCTTGGTCTTAAAGAGGGCGAAAATGCCATGGGTCACATGGTTACAGCTTTAAGGCGTATGGGCTTTGATGAGGTTTTTGATACCTCTACCAGTGCAGACCTTACGGTTTTAGAGGAAACCAATGAGTTTATAAAGCACCTTGAAAGCGGAAGCGACATGCCTTTATTTACTTCATGCTGTCCTGCATGGGTTAGCTTTGCTGAAAAACATTACCCTGAATTTGTAGAGAATATATCTACCTGCCGTTCACCTATGCAAATGTTTGCATCTGTAATTAAAGAGGAATATTCAACCTCAAGCAGACGTATTGTGCATGTTGCGGTTATGCCTTGTACGGCGAAGAAATTTGAGGCGGCAAGAGATGAATTTAAGGTAGGCGGGGTTCCTCGTGTTGACTATGTTTTAACAACACAGGAACTTATAAAAATGATTAAAGAAGCTGGAATAGTATTTAGCGAGCTTGAGCCTGAGGCGGTGGATATGCCTTTTGGTACTATCAGCGGTGCAGGTGTTATTTTTGGCGTTACAGGTGGCGTTACAGAGGCTGTGCTTAGACGAATTACCTCCGATAAATCTTCGGGAATGCTTCGTACATTGGCGTTACAAGGCGTTAGAGGCATGGATGGTGTTAAAGAGGCAACAGTTAGCTATGGCGACCGTGATGTGAAAATTGCCGTAGTAAGCGGTCTTAAAAATGCATCCGCAATTATTGAAAAAATTAAAGCCGGCGAGCATTATGACTTTGTTGAGGTTATGGCTTGCCCTGGCGGTTGCGTAAGTGGTGCAGGTCAGCCATATGTAAAAGAAAGCGGCAAGGAAATAAGAGGAAAAGGCTTATATACAGCCGACAAGCTTTGCAACATTAAACGCAGTGAGGAAAACCCACTGATGATGTCACTTTATAATGGTCTGCTTCGTGGACGTGTGCATGAGCTTTTGCATGTACATTACACGGCAAAGAAGGAGGACTAATTAATGATTGAATTAAAGGTTTGCGTTGGAAGTTCATGCCATGTTAGAGGTTCATACAATGTACTTCAGACATTTCAGCAGATGGTTGAAGAAGGGCAGTTACATGAAAAAATTGAAATTAAAGCCGCTTTCTGTGTTAAAAACTGTCAGGCTGGTGTTAGCATTACTGTAAATGATACGGTTTATAGTGTTAAGCCAGAACAGGCAAGAAGCTTTTTTAACGAAACGATAATGCCTCTTATTTAAGTATATTATAATTAATCCCTTTGTAGAGATTCTACGGAGGGATTTTTTGCACTGAAATAAATACAAAAATTCTGTGATTATTTTGTTTATTTAAATAGAAAAGAATATAATACGGAAAAATATGAAAAAATTAAAGATAATACAAATATCAGTGATTATACCTTTAAAGCATAGGAAAAAGCGAAATTGGTCTGACAACTGTACAGCTTAAGCACTAATTTGCCCTAATTAATAGAGTCGAAATTGTATTTAATTATATACAATTCACAAATGGAATAAAGTTTTAAAAATTGTATTGACTTTTAAACAATATAAGACTAAACTAACAACAATCATTTTTGAAACTTATTTCACTACTAATTCAGCTAAGGAGGAAAATGCTATGTTTAACTTATTAAATGCAATTAATACAATTTCAAAATTAAACAGCGTCCTCGTCCTTGTCAGCCTCATTCTACTAAATGAGGTCCTTTGTGTTACACAAAAAAGGTATTCGCTGAATAATATGGCAATCAAGCTATGGTGAGATATTTTATCTAGGTAGCGTTTTGGGGCTGTACAGTGAATAACTGTATGGCCCTTTATTATTTTCAAAAATAGTTTAAACGGAGGAATTACCATGTTGTTAACAGGCAGTCAAATAATTATAGAGGTTTTAAAAGAGCAAAACGTGAATACGGTTTTTGGCTACCCTGGTGGTCATGTCCTTCGTATTTACGATGAGCTTTTTAAAAACCGAGATACAATTAAACATATTTTAACTGCCCATGAACAGGGAGCCTCTCATGCGGCAGACGGCTATTCAAGAGCAGGCGGAAATGTAGGTGTTGTAATTGCAACCAGCGGCCCAGGGGCAACAAACCTTGTTACAGGTCTTGCAACAGCCTTTGCTGATTCAATTCCGATGGTAGCAATAACAGGCAATGTTCCACTTCGCCTTAGCGGAACAGACAGTTTTCAGGAAATTGATGCAATGAGCCTTACAGTTGCAGTAACAAAGCACAGTTTTTTTGTTAGAAATGTTGAAAAACTTGCAGATACAATTAGGGATGCCTTTAAAATAGCAATAAGCGGAAGACCTGGGCCTGTTCTTATTGATATTCCGCAGGATGTACAAATGGCACTTTGCCCCTTTTCTTCACAGCCAATGCAGGAAAAAGAAGAGCATGACCAACCGCAGATTGAGCAGTTGAATAAAGCAATTGAAATGATTAATGAAGCAAAACGCCCAGTAATTTATTGCGGCGGTGGAGTTATAAACAGCGAAAGCGCCAATGAAATTAAGAAACTGTCAGAAAAATGCGATGCATATGTAATTTTCAGCATGATGGGACTTTCGGCAATGAATGCCAAGCACCCTAAATACCTTGGCATGGCAGGAATGTATGGAAGGCAAGAGGCTTCAAGAGTTATGGCACAGGCGGATTTGGTTATAGCTGCTGGTGTACGTTTTGCAGATAGAGGTACTGGCAACAAGGAAAAGTTTGCAGAAAAAGCAAAGATAATTCACATGGATATAGACATTTCGGAACAAGGCAAAATTTTAAAAGCGGATACCGAAGTTACTGGAGATTTAAAAACTTCACTTCAATATTTAGCAGAAAATATTAACCAAAAGGACAATAGCAAATGGGGTGGAGAAGTTGAAAGCATAAAAGAAATTTATGGAGAAAAACCAGCAGACAAAAAACTTTTCAGACCAAAAGAGATTATTGAAACCATAAATAAAATTCTTCCAAAGGAAACAGTTGTGGCGACAGATGTAGGTCAGCACCAAATGTGGACGGCAAAGTATTACAGCTTTTCAAAGCCACGAACCCTGCTTACATCGGGAGGTTTCGGCACAATGGGTTTTGGAATGGGTGCGGCAATTGGTGCGGCAGTTGCAACAAAAGAAAAAACTTTACTTATTACAGGTGATGGAAGTTTTTGCATGAATATGAACGAAGTTACAACGGCAGTAAGAAACAACCTTCCCATAATAGTGGTTATTTTAAACAATGGGAAGTTGGGAATGATTAAGCAACTTCAAACTTACTTTTGTGATAAAAATTACTATTCTATAGATTTAGGTTACAAAACGGATTTTGTGAAGCTGGCTAATGCTTTTGGTGCAAAAGGATACAGGGCGGATAACATGGAGGCTTTAGAAATTGCAATAAAGAAAGCAATGGAGGACACAGGGCCAGTAATTGTAGATTGCACTATATCTGAAGATGATTATGCAATGCCAATGATTCCACCAAACGGTTCTATACACAACATTATTACATGAAAAGAGGGATAGATTATGGATAACATTAAAATAGCAGTAATAGCAAACAATACCGAGGATTTACTTATAAGGGTTACTTCCGTTTTCCACAAAAGAGGATTTAGAATTAAATCTTTTGTATTTGATGAAACCAACTCACCCGATTTAGTGAAAATGGATATAACTGCTGTTGGTGAGATTAGCAAGGGCGAGCAAATGCTTAGACAGTTAACTAAACTTTATGATATTAAAGAAGCCGACTTCATGGCTTGTTGAATATATATTACATTAAAAACTATAAAAATATAATTTAAAGGAGATTGAAAACAATGGCTAAAATGTATTACACAGAGGACGCAATAAAAGAAATAATAACAGGTAAAAAGGTATCTATCATCGGCTACGGCTCACAAGGTCATGCACATGCACAAAACTTGAAAGACAGTGGCGTTGACGTTACAATCGGTTTATATGAAGGCTCAAAAAGCAAAGCTAAAGCTGAAGCTGCAGGCTTAAAGGTTATGAACACAGCAGAAGCAGTGAAAAATGCAGACATTACAATGGTTCTTGTAAACGATGAAATTCAAGCAAAGCTTTACGCTTCTGAAATTGCACCAAACCTTAAAAAAGGCTCTACCCTTGCTTTTGCTCATGGTTTCAATATTCACTATGGTCAAATTGTTCCTCCAGCAGATGTAGACGTTATTATGATTGCGCCAAAAGGCCCTGGCCACACTGTAAGAAGCCAGTATGAAGAAGGCTTCGGCGTTCCTTCACTTATTGCAGTTTATCAAGACGCTTCTGGCACAGCTAAAGAAACAGCACTTTCCTATGCAGATGCAATTGGCGCAACCCGTGCAGGCGTTTTGGAAACAACCTTCAGAGAAGAAACAGAAACAGACCTTTTTGGCGAACAAGCAGTACTTTGCGGTGGTGTTGCGGCTTTAATGAAAGCTGGTTTTGACACTCTTGTTGAAGCAGGCTATCAGCCAGAAAGTGCATACTTCGAGTGTATTCACGAAATGAAGTTGATTATTGACCTTGTTGTTAAAGAAGGACTTTCATTCATGCGTTACTCCATAAGTGATACAGCTGAATACGGAGATTACACAGCAGGCCCTAAAGTAATTACAGACGAAACAAGAAAAGCAATGAAGGGCATACTTACAGATATTCAAGAAGGTGCCTTTGCAAGAAATTGGATTTTAGAAAATCAGGCTAACCGCCCTAACTTTAGCTCTATGAGAAGAATTCAGAAAGAGCATTTATCTGAAAGCGTTGGCGCTGAATTAAGAAGCCATATGAGAGCAAAATAAAAAACAAAAACCTTGAGGGCTTTGCCCTCAAACACCCACAAGGGTTTCACTCTTGACCCAACTAACCCCGCATGAAAATGCGGGGTTTAATTAAAGTTTTTGCCTTGCTTTTTTTAAAAAGCGAGTGGGTTTGGGCA
Source organism: Lachnospiraceae bacterium (assembly GCA_034933685.1). Taxonomy (GTDB): domain Bacteria; phylum Bacillota; class Clostridia; order Lachnospirales; family Anaerotignaceae; genus UBA8514. The sequence goes on from JAYFNB010000017.1 coordinate 41,277, forward strand.
ACGCCCAAGGTTTATATTCAGTCTTAAACCACTCTTACGAGTGGTTTTTTTTGTTATTATTTGTATAATGAAAAAGTGAGTGAAAATTCATAATACGTTGTTTATAAGATTACTAAAGAGTAATAAGAAAAAATTCTATAAAAAAATGAACCATTTGAAAGCTGGTGACTATTTACAGTTGTACGGGATTTTGAAAGGAGGTCTAAATTGGAAAGTGTGCACACAATGAAAGTAAATGAGTTAACACAGCAATATATTTTTGCAGAGTTGGTGGATGAGTACAGCAATTCGGTTTACAAGTTTTGCCGAAGCCTTACCTATTCTAAAGAGGATGCAGACGATTTATTTCAAGAAACTTTTTCTAAAGCATTTGAACAGCAATCAAAAATAATGAGTTCGGACAACCCGAAAGGATTTCTATTTTCTATTTCGCTATATATATGGAAAAGTTGGAAACGCAAGTATGCTCGCCGCCAACGGTTAGCACCGGCAGAGCCATTGGAGGAAACTATATCAAGTGGTGAAAGCGTGGAAGACAGGTTAATGGAGGATGAAGAAATTCGCATTATAAGAAAATTAATTGAAGAATTACCAAATAAATTCAAAATCCCAACAATCCTGTACTATACCGTAGAAATGAGTGTGGCGGATATATCTGATACGCTAAAGCTGCCTGCCGGTACGGTTAAAAGCAGATTATTTAAAGCCAGAAAACTTGTAGAGAAAGGATTGGTGGCTAGCCATTATGAAAAATGAGGAATTTGATGTGGATGTTTTGTTAAAAAAAGCTTTAAGCAGTTATGAAGCACCATCCTCAGAGCTAATTCAAAAAGTAAAATATCAGTGTATTAGGGAGGAATCTGTTTTGAAAAAGTCAACTATTAAACGCTCTTTCAGCACAATTGCTGTTGCGGCTATATCACTTTTGTTTGTCACAACCACCGCATTTGCAGCATGGCATTTTCTAAAACCAAGTGAAGTTGCCAAGAAATTCGGAGACCAGAAATTAAGTACAGCTTTTGACGGGGAAACATCTGTCGATATTAATGAGACCTGCACTTCTGGTAAGTTTACATTTACGTTACTTGCTATCATGTCTGGCAAGGACATTACAGACCACCAATCTTACAGCAATGGCGATATTCTTAGCGACCGGACATATGCCGTGGTTGCAATTGCCAAAGCAGACGGGCAACCTATGCCAACAACTATGGATGAAGAATACGGAAACCCGTCTTTCTATGTGTCGCCATACATTAAGGGATTAAAACCATGGCAGGTAAATGCCAATACCATGAACGGCGGATATTCGGAAACAGTAGTGGACGGCATTATGTACCGCATGGTTGAGTGTGATGAGGTAACGATGTTTGCCGATAAAGGGGTGTATCTCGGTATCAATACTGGGTCGTTCTTTGATTCAGAAGCGTTTATCTATAACGAGCAAACAGGGGAGCTAAAAGTCAATCCAGATTACGATGGGTCAAGTGCAGTTTTTAATCTGCCCATTGATAAGGAGCTTGCCGACACTGACAAAGCCAAGCAGTATCTTGATTCTTTGTGGGACGAAGACGAAACAGAAAGTGATGAGACCCTTGATGGGGAAGAAGGCAGTTACAGTGTGTCCATTGATTACCCGGGTACAGAATTTTCAACAAGCCTTGATTCGGAGGGTGGCATTACCATCTCAAACAAATAGGCTTACATCAAAGGAACACTATTACTGCGCGCCCATTGTGGGCTCAATTAAAAAAGTCTTCCTATGGCAGTTATGCTATTGGAAGACTTTTTTTCGTGTATTTGTTTCGATTAAAATAGTCAGCGTATTGGGTTAGCTTTAGTTTTTCCGCTTTTTGCCTTGCCTTGTATTTCTGGTACGGGGTCTACATCATTTTTAGGTATTTTGGTCTTGTGGTTACTTTCTGTACCGTGAGGGTCTTCTGGGTCGGGTCTTCTCATTCCTGCTTTAGCCATTAGTATTTCTCCTTTCAACTGTAAGCTTTACATTTTTCAATGAAAATTTTAATATTTTTCTCCTCTTCTTCTATATTTGCACCTTTTCTTCCTAAGCGGTCACATAAACCTAAAAGGGCAACTTCTTCTGCATTACAGGTTTGTGCCATTTGGTCTATGCTTGCAAAGCGAGGGTTTTTAAGCAAAAATAATATTTGCATGTGGAATTTTACAAGAAAAGCAACTTCGTTAATAAAATCATCGTTATCAGTAAATTGGTGAAGAAACTGCATTGCAAGCTGTGCGCCAATTTCATCGTGATTATAGGAGGTTATTTTGCCCTTGCGAGTTGCTGTTGTAGATGGCTTTCCAATATCGTGTAAAAGGGCTGCCCACATAAAAACTTTTTCATTTTTGCTTTGAGCTCTGCGTTTGGCTGCTTCATCTACCACAAGCAGAGTATGATTCCACACGTTGCCTTCGGGATGGTGAACAGGAGATTGTAGAGTGAATTGCAATCTTTGCAGCATAACATAGGGTTCATTAGAAAAAATAGGCAGTTTACTTAATTCAGTTAAAAATTTTGACGGAGTAGCATCTTTAACTAAATGTGTTGTAATTAAATCAAAAATTTCAGTTTTGTTATTCATAATAAACCTCGTAATTTAAAATATGGTGGCATAATTATTATTTTACAAAAATAAAATTTTATCCAAAAAAGATTTTTTCAATGTTAAGCAATCCTTCCGGAGGGCTGCTGTTGGCGGCATTGCAAATAAGTCGTTTAACACTGTCTGGTGAAAGTTTTGGTGAATACTGAAGAATAAGTGCAGCGGTAGCGCTTATCATTGGGGTTGCCATAGATGTTCCGCTCATGCGTACGTAGTAATTATCAATTACGCTTTTGCCGCTTCTTTTTTTACCTTGAAAAGAAAAATCATCTGCTTTGCAGGAGATTATATTTTCGCCTGGGGCAAAAACATCAGGCTTATAGTAAACCATGTTACCGCTTTTTATACGAAAATGCACCTGTTCTTCTATACTGCCAACGGTTATTATCTTTTGGCTTATTCCAGGAGATGCAATGCCATTTCTTTCATCGTTACCCGATGCGGCAACAACAACAACGCCTTTTTCCCATAAAGAGTTTACTTCTTTTACAAGGGGCGAGGCAATGGTTTTATCATTTGTTCCTATGGAAAGATTTACAACACGAATGTTATAAGTGTCCTTGTGTTTTCCAATCCAGCGAATTGCGTCAAGGGCGGCAGAGGAAGAACCGTGGCCGAGTTCATCCAATATTTTAAGGCAGATAATGTTGCTTTGTGGTGCAATTCCTGTATATTTCTTATGGCTTAAATATCCGTTGCCACTGGCAATGCCAGCTACATGGGAAAGTGAGCGCAAATCAAAACAATATTAAGTGTGAATTATTTCTTAAGCTTTAAAGGATTTGTTCACAAATTGTTTTAAAATTCTACATAGGTAATTAACAAATATAGTTTATATTAGTATTTGTAAACGAGATACAACAAAACCCCAAAAAAAGAAATTCATAATACCATCCTTCCTAAAAGCCATGTTCCCAAGCATGGCTTTTTCCCTGTCTAAAAAAGATGAATGGTGTCGTTTTTTCTCTGCCTACAAAAGAGTTTCCTTTTGCCATAAATTTAAAATAAAGAAGATTAAGAGCAAAAATCTATGATGATTTAGACAAATTTTCAAATGTTTATAAATTAGGGCTTTTATTTTATGACCTTTTTTAGTTATTTTAGTAAAGAAAATAATTTGTAAAAAAACAGTTGACTCTATTGTAGCTACACACAATAAGATTATCTTGTAAGAAACAACAACTAAGAAATTTAAATAAATTGCAAATAAGAAAGGATGATTTTAATGTCAGTACCAAAGGCTATTACTTTTGACGTATTCGGAACAATTATCGATTGGGAAGGTGAAATTCAAGACTTCTTTAAAAAATTTATGGAGAAAAAAGGTATTACTGGGGTAACACCTAAAGAAGTACAGCAAAAATGGGAAGAACTTCAGTTTGATTATATACAGGAAAAATATCGTCCTTACCGTCAGGTACTGCGTGACACATTAGGAATTACTTGCAGAGATTTTGGTTTCGATTTTACAGAAGAAGATGCTGAAGAGTTTTCACAGTCTATGGCTAAATGGAAAGCATTCCCAGACTCCGTAGAAGCTATTAAAGAGCTTAGAAAATATACAAAAGTTGTATACCTTACAAATACGGATAACGACATTATTAAGGCTGTTATGGAAAACACTGGCATAGAAGCTGACGATGTTGTAACAGCTGAAATGGCTGGATGCTACAAACCTTTAACAGATGGCTTTACCCTTTCAAGAGAAAGACTTGGTTTAACTGTTGATGAAATGATGCATGCAGGCTTTGGTTTTAAATATGACGTTATGCCTGGCAATAAATTGGGCTACAGAACAATTTGGGTAAACAGACAAGGTATCATTCGTCCTGGTGATGACCAAGAAGATATCCTTTGCGGCGATATGAAAACACTTGCCCTTATTATAAAGGGAATGTACATGGATGATATGGCGGCAGAAGGGAAATCAATGAAATAAGTAATTAAGAGTATGAGGCTTTGCCTTTACATAAATTAATATTGAAATAGTTACACCGGTAAACTTATCCCCCGCCTCTCATAAGTACCGGTGTAATTGAATTTAAATTAAAAAGGAGAATGGACATGGATCATAATGAGCATGACGAAAACAGAGGTTTTTCAAGTCAATATTTACCGAGTTATTCTGTTGGGCCAAAAGCATACGATAACGTGGCAGAAATCTGTTTAAAATATGGTAAAAAAGCAGTTGCAGTAGGCGGAAAAAGAGCTCTTGCAGCAGCAAAAGACGAGCTTGAAAAAGCAATTGCAGGCACAGGTCTTGAAATTATAGATTATATTTGGTACGGCGGCGAAGCTTCCTATGAAAATGCAGAAATGGTTATGAGTCAGCCTAAGTTTAAAGAGGCAGACATGATTTTTGCCTTTGGTGGCGGTAAGGCATTGGATACTTGCAAGTATTCCTCTTGTATTTCAAAAAAACCTGTTTTTACTTTCCCAACTATTGCAGGTACGTGCGCTGCAGCATCTACAGAGGCTATTATGTATTACCCAACAGGGGTAATGCGTGATACATATGAAACAATTAAGCCAGCTGTACATATTTTTATTAACACACAAATTATTGCCAATGCACCAGAGGTTTATTTATGGACAGGTATTGGTGATACTATGGCAAAGCATTTTGAAACATCCCTTGCAGGGCGTGGACGTGAACTTAGCCACGGAAATGCTTTGGGCGTAGAAATGGCTAGTATGTGTTACAAGCCATTAGTAAAGTATGGCGAAAAAGCACTTGCAGATTGCAAAACACATACACCATCTTATGAATTACAGCAGATTTGTTTGTGCAATATTATTACAACAGGCATGGTTTCTGGGTTTATTGAATTTTCTCTCAACTCCAGCATTGCCCATTCTTTATTCTACGGAATGACAGTGCTTCCTCAAATTGAAAAAAATCATTTGCACGGAGAAGTTGTTAGCTATGGCGTGTTGGTTTTACTTATGTATGACGGGCAGATGGATAAATTAAACGAGTTGTATCCATTTTACAAGGCAGTAGGGTTGCCTACAAAGCTTGCAGATATTGAGGTGAAGTATGAAGAATTGGCACCAGCAATAGATAAGTGCCTTGAAGTGGATGATATACACAATGCGCCATATGAAGTTACAGCAGAAAAGTTGTATAAGGCTATTGCTGATTTAGAGGAATATAATAAAAAAAATTAATAGATAAACAAAAAAGCTGTTGCAGATATTAGCAACAGCTTTAATTTTACTGAGGAATTAGAATTTGTATTTCGTATACACAACGTGAATATTCATACAAATTATCTTCATATTCATTTGCCAAAACTATAGCAGGTTTTTCTTTTCCAGCAAAAAACAGTTTAATAAAGTAAGGATTCCAACCATCACTTAAAATTCTTGCTTTAAAACAAAGGTAATCACCCTCAGGTATTTCAATTATATTTTTGGATTTAAAGCAGGGATCTTTTTTTATAAACATGCCAAGGTGAAGAGGTTTTAAATTTCCCTCAATAAGAGCGTCATAGTCTAACACGTAAGAAAATTGACGCATGTAGGATAAATTTTTAAACTGTGGACTGCTTTTAATTTCGTTTAGCCGTATATGAAAATCTTGCTTCGGTTCATCCTCAATACATTCGGCCGCAACAATATACCGTTTATCAAAGTGAAGGCTATAGCAACTTCCGTTTACATTTGTAGGGTCTACATAAGAAAAATAATTTTTATACCATTCTATGCCATCTATAATATCTTCAATTTTGCTTATTTCCTCAAGAAAAACAGCTTTTTGCTTGTCCAGCAAAGAAATTAGTAGAGGGATATCATTTTTATCAATAATCTGCTTTATTTCATCAAGATTAAGACCAAACTTTTGCAGATACTTTATTCTGTCTATAAAATGCAATTGTTCTACAGAGTAATACCTGTAGCCACTAGAGGGATTTATGTATTTTGGATTAAGCAGGTCTATACTACTGTAGTATCTAAGTGTTTGCACAGATGTGCCCATAATTTTTGCAACTTCACCTATTGAATATAAGTCCTTCAAATTCATCACCCCTTATAAGCATTAAAAACATCAACAATAGTATACCACAAAAGATTTGTAATAAAAAGAATTCTTGCAATAAAAATTACACTATAAAGGTTTCTATATTTATAGCCGATGTAAATTTAGTAAAATAATCGGCCGATTTTTTCAGCAGAGCTTCAAGGTCGCAATCGTCAGAGAAGTCATATATTACAGTTAATATTTCTTTGGAATTTTCAGTGATCATTGCCCTTGTTGAGTCGCTGGTAGGGCTTCCGAAAGCACCGTATTTATCGGCAAGAACAGGCAAATTTTCTATATTTACACTTTCTTTACCTATTCCTTTGTAGCTTTCTCCTTCAAGGCCAGTCTTTAATGTAATTGTGTCATCAATATTTTCAATATCGTATGAACCCACTGAAAAACCTGTTTCAAGGGAAATAAGATTATTTGTGTCCACAACGGTATTTATTTTATATAATCCCTTGCCTTGTTTTATTCTTCTGTAAAGTGCCTCTGATGATACACGGTAACGTCCTGGGTCTTTTCCAAAGGCTTTATATGCCGAGCGAGAAGAGGCAATATTTTTAAATTCTGTTACACTGGTTGCCTCCATTTGGGAAATCAATTTTGGAGAAACGGTATTATCTATAATGTCCCAAAGCTCTGCATTGGTTTCTTTTACCTGTGCAGTGTAGCGAATACAGCCAAGACGTACGTTAGGATATTTTTCCTTCATTTTTTCGTCGATTTGTATTTTCATTATATTTTCACCTCATGTAAAGTATTATAGCACAAAAAGTATGCCCTGTAATAGGGCATACTCACTGTTTTATTATTAATTTTTAGACTATTATTCACCAAAAACTTCAAGAGCCTGTGTAAAGTCTGCAATTAAATCGTCAGCATCTTCAATACCAACAGAAAGTCTGAAAAGACCAGGGGTAATACCCATTGCACGTCTGTCTGCATCTGGCATATGGCTGTGTGAAGATGTAACAGGGTGTACAAGAGTTGTACGAAGACCGCCTAATGTTGTTGCATAGTGTGCAAAGTGAAGTCTTAACATAAATTCATCAAATTTTTCTTCATTCTCTGGAATAATAAAGCTCATCATGCCACTCATAGTTTCATTTGAACCGAAAAGTTTAAGGGCAAGCTCGTGCTGAGGGAAGCTTTCCAAAGAAGGATGATTAACCTTTGAAACATATTTATTGCTTTCAAGTGCTTTTGCAAGCTTAGCAGCATTTGCCATTTGTTTTTTAAGACGAAGATCCATTGTTCCAAAGCTCTTCATCATTGCATAAGCAGCGTTAGGGTCGCCAGGTGTGCCGCAAAGCATTCTTACAGGATGGATTGCATCAATAATTTCTTCTGATGCTGTAATTGAGCCTGCAATGGCATCGCTGTGACCGTTCATAAATTTTGTTAAGCTGTTAATAACAATATCTGCGCCCATTTTAATTGGTTTAATTGAAATAGGTGTTGTAAATGTGTTGTCAATCATAAGTAATGCACCATGCGCATGGGCAATTTTAGCAACTTCCGGAATGTCTACAAGGTTCATTGTTGGGTTTGCACAAACCTCTGAATAGATAAGCTTTGTGTTTGGCTTAAGTGCTTTTTTGATGTTTTCGTTATCATCAAAATCTACAAGGTCGCTTTCAACACCAAATTTTTTCATAAGCTTGTTCATAACATCAAATGTTTCTCCATAGATGTTTCTGTTGCAGATTATGTGGTCGCCAGGCTGAAGGATGGTGAATAAAGTGGTTGAAATTGCCCCCATGCCTGATGAGAAAATAAGGCTCTTTTCGCCGCCTTCAAGGAATGTTACTACCTCTGCTAAAGCGTCACGATTTGGATTACAAGTTCTTACATATGTATATTTTGATTTGTAAGCCTCTTTCACCTCTGATAAACTGTTCATTGTAAATGCAGTAACTGCAAAAAGTGGAAAAGCTTCAGGTTTATTAAAATCCATACCTTTTACTTTTCTGCCTTTGTACAAAAGCTCCGATGCTTCAGAATATTTTTTGTCTTCCATGTTTTTTGTCCTCCCTTTGGATAATTTGTAATAATTTTTATACACTGTTATTGTTACTTACAAAATTCATTGTAGTGTGTGCAGTTGCAATAGAGTCAATGGTTTTTTTAAATATTTTTAAAAATAAATTTTATTAATGAAGAAGCAACCTATTTAATATAAAATAAAACTATATTAAACTTATTAGTAAGATATTGTAATATATACATAACTATTTCATGCATAAATTAAAAAACAAGATACTGAAAAAATTGCACATAGTAGTTTCTGCAATAATGGAAATAAAGGTCGAAATTAATATAAAAATGACGAAAAAATGCAAGCTTGATGTGAATAAAGTACAGTAAATGAGGTTAAATTTTAAACTCGCTGCAATAAAGTATAAATAACTACAACATACAGATTAATTGGAATATTGATGTTGACTGTATAGCAACAAGAGGGTTTATGCTAAGTAAATAGAAGGTGCTAACGGCCGTAGCACAAGAAAAGTTTTTTTATATTGTATTGTAATTTAAACCGGGCAAAACACGTTATAACGAAATGCTGTTTAATAAAAGGAGGCAAATGTTATGAAAGAGAGCATCACCTTTGGCGGCCTTACGGTTGAGCCAGGGACTAAGAAACAAGGCTTTGCGGAAGTTTTGGACACAGGTTATAAATTCCCAATTACAGTTATTAATGGTTCAAAGGAAGGGAAAACTCTTCTAATTACAAGCGGAATACATGGAGGAGAATATCCGTGTATTGAAACCACCATTGAACTTGCTCAGGAAATAAATCCTAAAGATGTTTCTGGGCAAATAGTAATGATTTATCCAGTAAATGTTTCGGCCTACTATGAAAGAATTTCATACATAATGCCAGAGGACGGGAAAAATATAAATAGACTTTTCCCAGGTGACAAAGAAGGAACATTAGGAGATAAAATCGCTTACGTGCTTACAAATGAATATCAAGATAAAAGTGACTTTTACATTGATATGCATGGCGGAGATATTCATGAATATTTACCTCCATATGTATATTATCCAGGCATAGGTGAGAATAAAGAAACTTTGGAATATGCAGAGAAAGCGTCAAAGGTGCTTAATGCAAAATACAGAGTGAAATCCAGCGCAACAACAGGCGCATATAACTCATGTGCTATAAGAGGGATTCCGTCATTGTTGGTTGAAAGAGGCGGACGTGGGCTTTGGGGCAAAGAAGAAGTGGAGAGCTACAAGGAAGATGTGAAAAATGTAATGAGATTTTTGGAAATTCTTTCTGGTGGGGTCAAAGAGCCTGATACTAAGTCCACATTAATAACAAAAGCAGTGTATCTTGATGCCACAGAAACAGGCTGTTGGTATCCGTGTGTAGAGCTAGAGGAAAAGGTTAATGCCGGACAAAAAATTGGTGAAATAAAAGATTTTTTTGGCAACACCTTGGCACAGTACAATGCAGAGTTTGATAGCATAATTTTATTTATAACTGTTTCATTGGCAATATGCAAGGATGACCCAATAATTACATACGGTATATAAATATAAAAATATGCACGCCCTTGGGATAAAAAGAAAGCTTAACTTATGGAATTAACATGCAGTTATAAATGATATAGAAAACAGTTAAGCAATTGCAAAACTACTAATTCAATCACTATAATAAAAGGACGGTGCTTTTATGATTACTTCATCATTAGGTTTTTACGCATTTCTACTTACGTTAATGGCAATCGTTTTTACACTTAGCAGAAAATATGCTGACAAGAAAATTTTCCAAGTAATACCTGGCATGGTTTGGCTTATGCTTGCAGTTGCACTTGCTGCAACATTTGATGTTTTTGATGGAGCGGCAGAAGGGGTTGAAAATGCACAGAATTTGATGTATTCAACATTTCTTCCTATGATGCTTATAATGTTTATGCTTACATGTGATATAAGGCATATTATTAAGCTTGGGCCACGCATGATTTTAGGCTTTTTTGTAGCTACATTTTCAATACTTTCTGCAATTTTAATTTCTTTCTTCATTATGAAAGGGCATCTTCCTGAAGGGGCATGGGGTTCCCTTGCGGCAGTTACAGGTTCATGGGTTGGGGAAACAATTAACATGGCAGCAGTTGCTTCTGTTTTCGGCGTAGAAGGGGTTGACTATGTTTACGCTGTTATGATGGATACTATTGTTTTTACTATCATTCTTTCGGTTTCAATGTGGTTAATACCTCGTACAAATTTATGGAATAAAAAAATGAACGCTTCAACAGAGGGTATTGATGAAATTGCCAAAAGAATTGAAGAAGCAAACAAGGATTTAGACAAAACAGCACCAGATATGCTGGATTACTGTAAGCTTTTTGCAATTGCAACAGTAGGAACTGTAGCAATTAACTGGCTTATTCCACACCTTCCACAGGTTACATTCCTTTCAAAGACTGGCTGGAGAGTTGTTCTTTCATCAGTGCTTGGCATTTTGTTGGGGTTAACACCTGCACACAGATTAAAGGGTGCACAGCCTGTTGCCAATGTATTCCTTTATCTCAGTCTCTGCGTTACAATGTCATATTCAGACCTTAGCCAGTGCACACAGGCACCTGCATTTATTGCTTTATCTTTAATGATAGCCGTACTTGTATTTGTTATATGGATATGCCTTTGTAAGGTATTTAAGCTTGACCTTTTTACAGCACAGGTTGGCTTTATGGCTAACTTTGGCGGAACTTCATCCGCACCGGCTATAGCAGCCACACATAATCCAAACTGGATTTCATTTGGTATTATACTTGGTTTTTTCGGAGACCTTGTGGGAACAGGAATAGCAATAGCTTTTGGGAATTTATTAAAGTATATTTCTATGATGTAAAAATCATAGATTATATATAAATTACATATTACTTATTTGGGATGTTTGCAATTACATGCTTACGCCAATCCTAAACTATTTTAAAACATAAGGAGGACTTAAAATGTTCAGTGAATTTGATGACCAGTTAGATTTTGAAACTAACATACTTACAGCAGGTGCTTATTTCAGATTGCCTACTTCAAATCCAGAGGCACTTCCAATTCATATGTCAACTGCGCACAATGTTGAAGATTTGGATGATTTGCAGAAAAGGTATGACGAAAAAGGTTTTTGCTACAACAGAAATCGTAATCCAAACAGAACGGCTTTAATTGAACTTATGAACTATGTGGAAGGCGGAGAAGACTCAATAGGTTGTTCTTCTGGTATGGCGGCAATATCTTCAGCGGTAATTGCAAATACAAAAGCAGGCGACCACGTTCTTTCAGATAAAACCCTTTATGGTGAGACAATAGAAATTTTTACAAACATTCTTGGTAAATATGGCGTTGAAACAACTTTCATAGATTTTACAAATATTGATGAGATTAAGGCGAATATTAGACCCAATACAGTCATGTTTTACACAGAAATTGTTTCTAATCCATTAATTTCCGTTCCAAACATTAAAGAAATTTCTGAATTAGCCCACGCCAATAAGTCCATTCTTATTGTGGATAACACATTTATGACAGGTGCACTTGTTAAGCCTTTAAAATTAGGCGCTGACCTTGTTGTAAACAGCTTAACAAAATTTGCAAACGGACACAGTGACGCTGTTTGCGGTGCAGTTACAGGTTCTGCGGAACTTATTAAAAAAATATATAATCTCCAGGTTCTTCTTGGAACGCAAAGTGACCCATTTTCATCTTGGCTTACAATGAGGGGTATGAGAACACTTGACCTTCGTATTAAAAAGCAAAGTGAAAATGCAGCGGCACTTGCAGAGGCGCTTGAAAAATCAAAATATGTACTTAAGGTTAATCATCCATCTCTTAAAAGCAATCTTCAGCACGAAGTTGCAGTGCAGCAGTTCGGGGAATATTTTGGAGGTATGCTAAGTATAGAGTTGCCGGAAGATAGGGAAAAGCTGAACAAATTTATGCGCTCATTAAAGCTTTGCCACTATGCTATGACTTTGGGTGGATACAGAACAAGTATGGCTTATCCTCCTATGAGCTCACACAGTGATATGAGCAAGGAAGAAAGGATGGCAATTGGCATTTCTGATGGTCTTTTAAGAATTTCTGTTGGAATTGAAAACACAGAGGACTTAATAAAAGATTTTAAAAACGCTTTGGAGCAGGCTTACGGGAAATAATTACATAGTAAAAAGTACGGTTTGAATATATTTCAAACCGTACTTTTTTTATGTTCTTATTAAAACTGAATCAATGTGGAATATGCACAAAAACAATACGATAATACCATATTATTAAGAGATATTTTGTTTAAATAGTGCATGTAAAAATATATATATGTTTCAAACTGCTAAAAAAATAAATATTGTAATAAATTTTATATCACTATTGACTCTATAGTTGCAAAAGAGTTTATAGTAGTAAATGTGAGCAAAGTGCAAAGGCCAATGCACTGTGTTTGCTTGCCAGGTTATTAATAGCAAAGTGTAGTACTTAGGGATATAAGGGATATGTTATTTAGTGCATGCATTAAAAGGTACATAGCTGGTATTTAAGCAATTATAACATTAATTAGTGAATTGGAGGAATTGTTTATGATAGCGGATGTATTAAACTCAATTGACAGTTTTTTATGGGGAACACCGTTTACACTTTTTGTTTTGGTTGTAGGAGCATATTTTACTATAGGTTCTAAATTTTTTACAATAAGACATTTTGGACATATTATGAAGCATACATTGGGAAGCATGGTTAGTAAGGAAGCAAACACAAAACAAGAGGGTAAAATTTCACCTTTTGAAGCAGTTTGTATAGCTATCGGTGGTTCAGTTGGCTGTGGAAATATAGCAGGTGTTGCAACAGCAATTGCTGTAGGTGGACCTGGTTCAGTTTTCTGGTTATGGTTATGGGCATTTTTTGGAATGATGGTTAAATGCGTTGAAACAACATTGGGCTGCTACTATCGTTCAAAAGACGAAAAGGGCGAATACTTCGGTGGTTCAACATATTTCATGGAAAAAGGTATTATGAAAGAGATGGGTCACAAGTTTGGTGGAGCACTTGCAGTTGCATTTGGTATCGGCTTTGTTGCCCAGTTCCTTGGTGGAAGCCAAGCTTACACAATTTCAGAAGTATTAAACAAATCTTTTGGTTTTAACATGATTGGCGTTACTTTAGCCTATTCCGTAATTCTATTCTATCTTATTTGGAAAGGTACACCTCGTATTGCTAAGTTCGCTTCAAAAGCAGTGCCTGTTATGTGTGTATTATTCATACTTGGAGGGTTAGGACTTATTGCTGTTAATATTCAGAATGTACCTCATGTATTTGCAATGATTTTCCACGATGCGTTTACTGGAACAGCAGCAGTTGGCAGTTTTGCAGGCGCAGGTGTGCAGTTGGCAATTAGCAAAGGTCTTTCACGTTCGATCAACTCAAACGAGGCTGGACAAGGTTCTTCTCCACTTATTCATGGTTCAGCAGATACAGTTCATCCTATGAGACAGGGTCTTTGGGGTTCATTTGAAGTGTTTATTGATACATTAGTGGTATGCTCTGTTACAGCTCTTGCAGTTCTTGTTACAGGTGAATGGGAAACAGGCATTGCAGGTGCTTCACTTACAATTGCAGCTTACCAAAGTGTTTATGGGCAGGTAGGGGTTGCATTTATCGGAATTATGGCATTTCTTTTTGGTATAACAACCACAACAGGCTGGTTTACATATTACTGCGCCGTTATTAATCATGCTCTTAGATATAAACCAATATTAAGAGATAGAATTATAACAATATTCAAATTTGTTTTCCCATTGCCAAACATTATTATTGTAAGCATGATTGTTTTAACAGGTAATGGCCCAGATTTATTCTGGACAATAGTGGATATTACACTTGTAGCACCGGTGTTTACAAACCTTTTGGCAATATTAATTTTAAGTAAGAAATTCTGGGCAATAATGAGGGACTATAAGGCACGTTATATGGGCATTGGTACAGTAGACCCTAACTTCTATGTGTTCTATGAAGACGACCCTAAAATTGCAAAAGAGGCAGAGCTTATAAGAGAGAAAGTAAGGCTTGCAAAAGAAACTGCCTATAGTGTAAAAGCATAAATAGGTTTCAACGCTATTTAGTCTTTTAAAAATTTAAGGCTTTCTACTTTGTTAATTCACAGTAGAAAGCCTTAAAATATGTATTTATTTAGGAGGACTGCCCAATCGTTACTTCCAAAAGAGGACGCGGTTTCATTAAATTCCTCATCTGTAAATTGCCACTTAGGAGACCAGGCTTCCACATAAAGCGACAAAATTTTCTGCGATTTTTTTTCCACCAGCTCTTTGTCGTGTTCTGTAGCCATATACCAGTGATACCAGTAGTTTTTAATTTGCTTAAGGCTCATTTCCTGATTAGGATTGGTAGTGCCATAACCTACAGAAAGAGAGATACAATGGCGAGCTTTGTCTGCCAATAAATAAGAGGCAATATAGGCAGCTCTGGCACCCCAATCGTTACCAACCAATGAAAAATTATCTAGATTCAAAGATTGAATGTATTCGGCGAGGTCATTGCCTATTGCTGAGAGTTGACCGCTTTTTACTAATGCATCATTTTTAAATTTAGTTGAACAGCTTTCTTCGTATCCAACTAATATTTCTAATTTTGGAATTACCGTTTTGCCACGAATTTATGTTGAGGAAGAATTGAAAACAGGAGCATTATGTGAATTACCGTGGCAAGGAGCTCAGTTGAATATGTTCAGTCAAATGGTGTACCATAAAGATAAATGGCACAGATGAGCCATGGTTGCTTTGATGGATATTGTTCGTGAATATAGTTAAGAACAAAAATACCGTATGATGAATAAAATTTAGGTGATTATTGGCTGGAGGTTTGTGATATAATAGCTATAATTAAAATAAAACAATGAGGTTTTAATATGATAAAAGCAAGCACAATTGGTAAGGAAGCTGGGAAAATGGATATGACACAGGGCGACATATGGAAACAGCTGATAGTTTTTTCAGTTCCCTTGCTTATATCTAATCTACTGCAACAATTTTATAATACGGCAGATGTGCTTATTGTTGGTAAATTTGTTGGTAATAATGCTTTGGCGGCTGTAGGGTCATGCTCGGTTTTGGTGTCAATGCTAACACTTTTTTTTATTGGTATATCATCTGGTGCAAATGTACGTGCAGCAACTGCATTTGGCATGGGCAGATATAATAAGCTTAGACAAGTAGTACATACAACAGCTAGCATAAGCATATTGTCCGGGCTATCGCTAACCCTATTGGGTGTATTTTTTTCCCCAGTTTTATTCAAGTGGATGAATACACCTGATGAAGTAATGGATTTGGCGGTTCTTTATAGTAGGATTTATTTTTTGGGTATGATACCTATGATGATATACAACATGGGCAGTGGGCTTTTAACCGCATGGGGTGATTCAAAAACACCGCTGTATTTTTTGGCAGGCTCGGGCATTGGTAATGTGTTGATGGATTTGTTGTTAGTTGTAGTGCTTAAAACTGGTGTGGGTGGTGCGGCAGTGGCAACCGTGTTCACACAAGTTGTACTGGCGGTATTGATGGTGCGAAAGCTGATGAAGGCAGATAAGGAATACAGGCTTTCCTTTGAAAATTTTAGGGCAGACAAAACCACGTTTAGGGAAATAGTGCGAATTGGAATACCATCAGGAATTCAGTCCGTTTTAGTTAGTTTTTCAAATGTAATAGTTCAGACTAATGTGAATTTGTTTGGAGTTTCTGCAATGGCAGGGTTCGCTGCTTTTAACAAAATTGATGGGTTTATGTTTATGCCAATAGGTGCATTTGTAAATGCAATTGCTGCGTTTACGGGACAAAATTATGGTGCACAGAAGTCACAGCGCATTGCTGAGGGCAGAAAAAAATGCTTTATTATGTCAGGTGGTGTTACTGTTGTAATGAGCTTGTTTTTTATTTTCTTTGGAAAGCATGTTTTGGGCATGTTCACAGATGATGCGCAGGCAATCGCTTTTGGTGTAAAGGAAATTAAATATCAATTTCCATTGTATTTTATATATTCGATTAATCAAGTGCAGATTGGCGTTATGCGTGGAAAAGGAATAGTTGTTGCACCTATGTTAATAACACTGTTGTGCATGTGCGGATTGCGTATAGCTTGGATTTGTACTGCATTAACATACTACAAAGATCCAAGAGTAATATTTTTAAGCTATCCTCTTACATGGATAGTTACAAGTTTGGTACTCGGCATTTATTTGCTAAAATTGAAAAAAGTAACCGATAGGCAAGTGGCTGTTGCAAAATAGGGTAGCAACTCCTTTTCGTTCCAAATAATAGAATAGCAACTGCGATATATAGATTTTATACAAAAAATGATGTTGGAACTTGTATATTTTTATGTTTAAACGTGCATTGACAAGAGTAGCTTAAGATACTATAATTAAGTCAAGAAATAAAGAATGCTATTCTAAATAACAGAACAACAGAATTTCATTGAGGAGGAATTTAATATGGTAGGAGAAAAAGTAGTACTTCATGTTATGATGAAGGGCAGCGACGGACATTATGTAGGCGGACTTGTTAACGGCGCAAGAATTGTGCACTATTGGGGCGATGTGGGAACAGAATTAATGGTAAGAGTAGATGGTGACATCAGCCTTTTTCTTGGCTATGAAGAAATAAACTTCACAGCACCTGTTTATGTTGGCGATTTCATGGAATACCATGGATGGATTGAAAAAGTAGGAAACACATCTTACACATGTAAATTTGAGGCTTATAAAGTAGCTACAATGTGCGACAGACTTCATAATGATGAAGAACTTTTAAGCACAGCGGCTACAGCTTGTGTTCCACCAATTCTTTGCGGAACAGCAACAGGCAGCCTTTACATAGGTAAAAAAGAACAACGTGGAGAAACAGACCCAGCGTTTGTACATGAACACGTTAAAAAATAATTGACAGTTAATAATCATAAAGTTTATAAGGGGGAAATAAATATGGTAGGCAAAAAAGTTGTACATCATTTAATGATGAAAGGTGCAGATGGACATTACGTAGGCGGACTTGTTAACGGTGCAAGAATTGTTGATATGTGGGGCGATGTTGGTACAGAATTAATGGTTTATGTAGACGGCGACATAAGTCTTTTCCTTGGCTACAAAGATGTTGTGTTTACAGCACCTGTTTATGTTGGCGATTTTATGGAATACCACGGCTGGATTGAAAAAGTAGGCAACTGCTCTTACACATGTAGGTTTGAAGCTTACAAGGTAGCTACAATGTGCGACAGAACAGAGATGGACATGACAGGTGTTGCTTCAACAGCAGCTACAGCTTGTGTTCCGCCTGTACTTTGTGCAACAGCAACAGGCAGCCTTTACATCAGCAAAGATTGCCAAAGAGGCCCACAGGAGCCAGCTTTTAAAGACGCAGTACATCCAACAAAGTAATATAATATAAAACACTAAAAACATCCTATAATATAAAAAGAGGTACAGACAGCCATATCTGTATCTCTTTTTTTGTAGAAAAGTCAAGACCTTGGAGCTTCGCCCTTAAACACTCACAAGGTCTTCCTGTCAGCACTTTGCTTTGCAAAGCTGTCCTACGGACAGATGGCACATCTTTGCCATTGCTACCTTGACCCATCTACAACCGCATAAATAAGCGGTTGTAATAAAAGTTTTTGGTCTTGCTTTTTTCAAAAAGCAAGTGGGTTTGGGCAACGCCCAAGGATTTTAAAAGGTTAATCATTGTAGCCCAAAAAGGCAGAAAGCTCGCGGCAGGTTTGTGTTAAGGAAAGATGTATATTGCTAAGTTTTTCTTTATTCATACGTTTTGCTGGGCCGCTTATACTAATTCCAGAAACAATTTTTCCTGTAAAGTCTTTAATAGGCATTGCAAAGCAAATCATTCCATCAAAATATTCTTCGTTATCAAGGGCGTAGTTCTGGTTTTTAATCAGCCTAAGTTCTTTTTTCATTGCATCAAGGGTTGTAATTGTATTTGCGGCAAGTTGTTCAGTTTCTGTGTTTTCAAAGTACCATGCAAGCTCCTCTTTAGAGAAATCACTCATAAAAAGCTTGCCAAGGGCAGTTGCATAAAGTGGTTCACGCTCGCCTACCTGTGTATTTGTGCGCAGCTTAATATTAGGCTCTATTTTGCATATAATTACAGTTTCGTGGTTGTTTAATACGCCCAAATTAACGGTTTCTGAAAACATATTGCATAGTTTTTCTACGGCAGGAATATAGCTTGTGCTATTAAGGGTGTGTTGCTTTGGTACGGCATTGCCTACATCGAAAAGTCCCCAGCCAAGGCGATATGCAGTGGAGTTTATGTTGGTTTTTTCTACATAGCCGTATGCCATAAGGGTATCTAACAGGCGGTGAACACCGCTTTTTCCCATGTCAAGGGCTTTGCTTATTTCACTTATGCTGGTGCCTTCTGTAGAATTATTTTCTTTGATGTAATTTAAAATATCAAGCGCCTTGCTTAATGTTTGTACAGGGTATTTGGGAACATGCTCGAAGCTGTCCATAAATTATCATCCTTTCTGATAGTGATTGTTCCAAATAATAGAATGTATATATTATTATATAGATTTTGACTAAAAAAGTAAAGAGTTTTTCCTTAAATTTGTGTTGAAAGTATTATTGACAATATGGGGCGCGGAATATAAAATAAAAGTGTAAAAACAGAAAGCAGTTCTACATATTAGAATGATATCAAATTATTATTAGGGTTAAGTTAAAAAGGAGTGAGAGCTATGAACCGTGTTACGGTTGACCGCGAAATGTGCAAAGAATGTGAGTATTGTATTAACTTCTGTCCCAAAAAAACTATTCTTAAAAAAAGTGACAGTGTAAATAAAAAGGGCTATTACGCAGTCGAAGCGGCAGATTTAACAAATTGTATTGCCTGTGGAATTTGTGCAATTATGTGTCCAGAAGGTGCAATAACAGTAGAGAAAGAAGTATAGGAGGAGAAGAAAAATGGGTGATAAAGTTTTTATGCAGGGAAATGAAGCCTTTGCAGAAGCTGCTATTCGTTCAGGCTGTAAATACTTTTTTGGTTATCCTATAACACCATCAAGTGAAATGCCTGAGTATTACGCAAAAAAAGCTCCATCAGAGGGGCTTACATTTATTCAAGCTGAAACAGAGGTTGCGGCCTTTAATATGATAGCAGGGGTTGCGGCAACAGGCAAAAGAGGCATGACGGCTACAAGCGGTCCTGGATTCTCCCTTGGCTGTGAGGCAATGAGTTATATGTCAGCAGCAAGTCTTCCGTCGGTAATTGTGGATGTTATGCGTCCAGGCCCGGCAGATGGAGAAATTCTTGGCGCACAAGGTGACTACTTCCAACTTACAAAGGGTGGCGGACATGGAGATTACAGAACAATCGTCCTTGCTCCGTATTCAGTGCAGGAATTTGCAGATTTTGCACCGCTTTCCTTTGAACTTGCAGAAAAATATCTTAATCCGGTTGTAGTTGCAAGTGATGGAATGCTTTCAAAAATGATGGAATCTGTTCAGCTTCCTGAAAGAACAAGCGGCCCTGAAAGAATGCCATGGGCAGTGGACGGAGCAAAGGGCAGACCACACAACGACATTACAACCTGTGGCGACGGCCCAGAACAATGGGAACAGTTTAACCTTAAACTACAGAAAAAATATAACGAAATTAAAGATAACGAACAAAGATGGGAAGAAATTAACGTAGAGGGTGCAGACATTATTGTTGTTGCCTATGGTGTCCTTTCAAGGGTTTGTATGACAGCAATGAAACTTGCAGAAGAAAAAGGCTTGAAAGTTGGTCTTATTAGGCCGGTTACCCTGTGGCCTTTCCCAGAAAAAGCATTTGAAAACCTTGAAAACAAAAAATTCTTTGTTGTTGAGCTTAGCTCTGGACAAATGGTTGAGGATGTTAAGCTTTCTGTAAAGGATAAAAATGCAGTTGAATTTTACGGCAGACTTGGAGGCATAACACCAACACCAGTTGAGTTATGCGAGAAAATGTGCGAGCTTTATAAAGGATAATTTCGGGAGGTGGAAGAAATGAGCATAGTTTATAAAAGACCTGAGGTCTTTACAGATGAATACATGAAATATTGCGGCGGCTGTGGTCACGGCATTATAAATAGATTAATTGGCGAAATTATAGAAGAGGATAAACTTCAAGAAAAATCAATTTTTGTTTGGCCTATTGGATGTTCAGTTTACGCAGATAAATACTACAAAGTAGATAGCATTTGCGCACTTCACGGACGTGCACCAGCAGTAGGAACGGGTATTAAAAGAGCTTTAACAGATAATCTTGTAATTGTATACCAAGGTGACGGAGATTTGGTTTCAGAAGGTATGAGCGAAATTATGCACTCCGCAATTAGAGGTGAAAAATTCACAGTTATATTTGTAAACAATGCAATTTATGGCATGACAGGCGGACAAATGGCACCAACAACACTTACAGGGCAAAAGACAACAACCTCCCCTTACGGGCGTGGTGTGGAATACACAGGAAACCCTGTTAACATGGCTGAAATTATTGCATCAATCCCTGGCTGTCACTACAGCGAGAGAGTTACAGTAACAAGCCCTGCAAATGTTAGAAAAACCAAAGCTGCAATTAAAAAAGCATTTGATTATCAGTTGGCGGGTGAGGGGTTAAGCTTTATTGAAGTTGTTTCTCCATGCCCAACAGGGTGGGAAATGAAGCCGGTGGAAGCCCTTAAATGGATAGATGAAGTTGTTCTTACACAATATCCTTTAGGCGTATTTAAAGCACCAAAGGAGGGTGAATGATATGAAAAGTGAATTGATATTTTCTGGTATTGGCGGTCAGGGCACAATACTTATGGGTAAAATGGTTTGTACTGCGGCTGCAAAAAAAGGTCTTTCAGTTACACTTTCACCTGCCTATGGACAGGAAAAAAGAGGAGGACGTGCCAGCTGTCAGGTAGTTGTTTCAGAGGAAATGGGTTCTCCTGTAATTTCTTTGGCAGATACCATTTTGGTTATGGATGAGGGTTCTTTTAAGGATTATGAAAACAAGGTTAAGCCAAACGGAACTTTGATTGTTAACAGTTCCATGATTGCGAGTAAATCAGCAAGAAAAGATATAAACATTGTGGAAATTCCCTTTACAGCAATTGCTACCGAAGTGGCAACCGGTAAATCGGCGAACATGGTTGCCCTTGGTGCAGTTGTTAAAACCCTTCATATAGTTACCTTGGAGGACGCAAGAGAAGTTGTTAAGGCAAAAATGAAGCCGGCATTGGTGGAAGCCAACATTAAAGCACTTGAAGCTGGTTATAATTTTACCATGTAAGTGTTATAAAAATTAAATATGTGAAACAGTTATAATAACCGTCCCATTGGAAAGAATAAATGGGGCGGTTTAATATTTTTCAGAGACTTAAATCAGCCTTATTATTGCAAAAGTTATATTGACAAAATGAGGTATCTGGAGTAAACTTACACCATTAATACTTTTGCGCTTTTATGTGCTAAAATTTTGGCACTTTTATGCGGTAAAGTCATATTTCGAAAAGAGGATGATTAAAATGAAAAAATTTTGTTCAATTATTATAACTCTTGTACTTGCTGGGGCACTTGCAGGCTGTGCAGGAAGTTCTTCAACCCAGAAGGCAGCAACACCGGCACCAGAGGCGAAATCAGAAGCCCAAGCACCAGCAGAGGATACTACATATAAAATTGGTGTTCTTCAGCTTGTTCAACATGATGCCCTTGATGCATCCAACAAAGGTTTTTTTGCGGCGCTTGATGACGCAGGTATTAAATATGAGGCAGACCAGCAAAATGCATCTGGTGACCAATCTGCTTGTCAGACAATTGCAGAATCTTTAGTTAACAACGGCAACGACCTTATTTTAGCAATTGCAACACCTGCGGCACAGGCAGTTGTTGGCGCAACAACTGAGATACCAGTTGTTATTACAGCCGTTACAGACCCTGCAGGTTCAGGCCTTGTGGCTTCTAATGACGCACCTGGCGGTAACGTAACAGGAACATCGGATTTAACACCTGTTAAAGAACAGATTGACTTATTAAAAAAGGTATTGCCTGAAGCTAAAACTGTTGGCATACTTTACTGCACAGCAGAGTCTAACTCAGACATTCAAGCGGCGATGGCAGAAGAAGCTTGCAAAAACGCAGGGCTTGAAAGCAAGGTTTATACCGTTGCAAGCTCAAACGAAATTCAGCAAGTAGTGGAGTCTATGGTGGGAAATGTTAGCTGCATTTATGCACCTACAGACAACACAATTGCGGCAGGTATGACAACAGTTGCAATGGTTGCTAATGAAAACAAATTACCTGTAATTTGTGGTGAAGAAGGTATGGTTAACAATGGTGGCCTTTGCACATATGGTATAGATTACTATGAACTTGGATACCTTGCAGGACAGCAGGCAGTTGCAATTTTAAAGGGTGAGGCAACACCAGCAGAAACTCCAATTGGATATTTATCTGCTGACAAGTGTGCTTTAACTGTAAATAAAGAAGTTGCGGATGCGTTGGGAATTGATGTAGATTCAATAAAATAGGTTGTAAAATTTGGTGGTCAATTTTCGAGGATGCTCTAAAAACAGAGCGTCCTCTTTGGCGTATATTATGGGGAGAATAAATTATGGGTGGTTTTTTACTGTCAGTTCAAGGTGCAGTTTCTCAGGGCGTATTATGGGGCATAATGGTTCTGGGCGTTTTCATAACATATAAAATTTTAAATATTTCAGACCTTACGGTAGATGGCAGCTTTGCCCTTGGTGGTTGTGTTTGTGCCGTTATGGTGGTAAACAAGGGTGTTAATCCTT
Organism: Lachnospiraceae bacterium; assembly: GCA_034933685.1. Taxonomy (GTDB): domain Bacteria; phylum Bacillota; class Clostridia; order Lachnospirales; family Anaerotignaceae; genus UBA8514. Next base: position 64,767 of record JAYFNB010000017.1, read on the forward strand.
GGACGGCACTGCTTATTGCTGCCTTTGCAGGGGCAATGGCTGGTATGGTTACAGGGTTTTTGCATACGGTGTTTGAAATACCGGCAATTTTGGCAGGTATTTTAACACAGATAGGTCTTTGGTCTATTAATTTACGTATTGTTGGAAAAAGTAATATTCCTTTGCTTAATGTAAGCAATGTTTTTACAGACTTTGTTGCGTTTACAGGGCTTAAACAATCACAAGTATCTCTTATAATGGGTATCGTTATTGCGGTTATAATTATTGCAGTGCTGTACTGGTTTTTTGGCACAGAAATTGGCAGTGCTCTTAGGGCAACAGGCGATAATATAGACATGATTCGTGCCCTTGGGGTAAACACAAAGTTTGCAAAGATGCTTGCCCTTATGGTAAGCAATGCCCTTGTTGGTTTATCAGGTGCATTGGTTTGCCAAAGCCAAAAGTATGCCGATATAGGTATGGGCACAGGTGCAATTGTAATTGGTCTTGCGGCAATAGTTATAGGCAATGTGCTTATGAGCCATTTTAGGTCTTTTGCAAGCAGACTTGCATCGGCAGTGGTTGGCTCGGTTGTGTATTTTGTAATTCGTGCCGTTGTTCTTCGTTTGGGAATGGATGCAAACGACATGAAGCTTTTATCGGCAGTGATTGTTGCGTTGGCACTTGGCGTACCAGTTATTGCAAACAAAATTAAAAGCAACAATGCGTATTCCCAAGGGGGTAATGAATAATGTTAAAGCTTACTAATGTACAAAAAACATTTAATAAGGGAACAATTAATGAAAAAAAGGCGCTTTGCGGAATAAACCTTCATCTGAACCCAGGTGATTTTGTTACAATTATAGGTGGAAATGGTGCAGGTAAATCTACCATGCTTAATATGATTGCAGGGGTATATCCAATAGATGCAGGACAGATTGTTATTGATGGAAACGATATTTCAAGAGAGCCTGAATTTAGAAGGGCGAAATATATTGGACGTGTTTTTCAAGACCCTATGCGTGGAACAGCGGCAGGAATGGAAATACAGGAAAATATGGCGCTTGCTTACCGTCGTGGTGAAAAAAGAGGCCTTAAATGGGGAATAACCAAAGAGGAAAAAGTATTTTTTGCCGAAAAGCTTAAAATACTTGGTCTTGGACTTGAAACTAGAATGACATCTAAAGTGGGGCTTCTTTCTGGCGGGCAAAGGCAGGCACTTACGTTGCTTATGGCTACCCTTAAAAAGCCCGATTTATTGCTTTTGGATGAACATACAGCCGCCCTTGACCCTAAAACAGCACATAATGTTCTAAACCTTACAAAAAGTATTATAGAGGAATTTCAACTTACTTCCATTATGGTAACCCATAATATGAAGGATGCAATAAGGCTTGGCAACAGACTTATAATGATGCATGAGGGGAATATAATTTACGATGTAACAGGGGAGGAAAAGGCAGGTCTTGAGGTAAGGGATTTGCTTGAAAAGTTTGAAATGGCAAGTGGTGGCGAATTTGCTAACGATAGAATGATGCTTGCAAAATAAACAATACTAGCATATGCAAAATAGTAGAAATACATTGTGCATATGCTTTTTTATTGGTAAAGAGAATATTCAGCTATAAATGTAATACTATGCTGAAATGTGCCGATATACCATATAAAGATTAAAAAGGGAGATGCATTATATGCGCATAAATAACAGTGCTTTACAATCAAATGGCCTTTTGAATATTATTCGAGCAGGGCAAAATAAATCTTCACAAAAAGAAGACGATGAAACAAAGAATGGAGTAAATAATTCATCAAGTATGCTGGATTCTCTTATGGACAGAAAGCAAAGTGTTACAGATATGAAAAATGAGCTTATAGGCAAAACTCTTGAGAACGGCGGAGAATTGGAGGACATAAAGCCGCAGATTGAGGCATATGAGGAACAATTACAGTTAATAGACGAAGAAATTACTCAAACTATGTCTAAACAGGCAGAGGAAATTACTGGCGAAGATGATACATCCAAAACTGATGAAGCAACTACAAAACAGGAATTTACAGAGAAAAGAAATAGAGATATGCTTACCCTAAGCGGAAGTATGGAGCAGATAAAAATACTTGCAAGTGTTAAAACCAAGATGGAAAACCAGGCAAACACATGGAGCAGTGAAATTAAAAAAGATGGCTTACATGCTTCAGAAATAAAAAAACAAAATCTATCTGACCTAAAGTGTAGTGTGAGCAAGTTAAATGAAAATATTATGAACACAATTACAGACACAATACAAGCTACTAATCAAGGCGATGATACAATTAGCGCTGATAAGCAGACGGATAAGTTAGACGATAGTATAGATAAGGAAGATACTGGTAAAATTCAAGCTGATGATGATTATAAGAAAAAATTCAATTTAGAATAACAGGGAGTATAAAATGTCAAATAAAGTTCTTTCACAAAGAATTGCAGATGAAATATTTAATATGATAACAGTTGAAAAACGGTTTGCTTCAGGCGACAGACTGCCAAATGAAAAGGAATTTGCCGCAGAACTTAATATTAGCCGAACCACATTTAGAGAGGCTGCAAAACAGCTTGCTGAAAGGGGCGTTTTGGAGATAAAAAGAGGTAATGGCACTTTTGTATCTCCAAATATTGAAAATTACGGTGGAATAAAAATGGAAGCAATGATTGCTGACACTATGGATGTTTTGGATTTAGTAGAAATAAGGCTGTTGCTTGAACCGGAAATGGCATATCTTGCAGCCAGTCGTGCTACCGAAAGTGAAATTAAGCGAATATGCACTTATGGTAAACAGCTTGAAGACGTTATTTTAAAAGGTGAGGATAAAAGCGAGCTTGAGCGTAAGTTTCATATGTCCATTGCTCAGTCGGTTCATAATAGTTTTATAGACAAGCTTATGCCAGTACTTTTTATTGCAATAGGGCAAACCACTGCTAGATTTTGGGAAAACAAGGAGTTTAATCAGCTTGCCATTGAGGACCACAAAACAATTATGGAGTATATTAAAAGCAGAGATGGGGATAGCGCACGAACGGTTATGAAATTCCACATTTTGCGTGGTGTAAGGGATTTGAAACAAAGAATGTAAATGCATAAATAACACTGTTTCCGTAATGGTTGTTAATGGTGCGCACATTTTTAAAATGAAATGAAAATACTTTGTTGCATTTGCTATATAACATAAACTTGGTTAAAATTAATTTCCAAAAAATAAATGATATGCTATAATTAGACAAAATAGTTGAATTTATTTTCTTGTGAATTTTCAACTTATTAACTTGGAGGTGTTTTTATGAAAAAATTTTCAATAAAAAATTTTTCAAAAAATCACAAAAGCCGTAAAAGCATTTTAATTAAAATGCTTGCAGGTATATTACTGCCTGTAGTTTTGATACTTAGCGTATCTGGCATGTTTATAATGGATAAGGTAAGAGATACTGTTACAACTTTATCCGATGAAAAACTTAGGGAATCATCCCAGAAAGCAGCTGTGGAAGCTGATAAGTTTTTTAGCAACTACATGGTTATGGCAGAACAGATTGCTGCAAACAAGAAAGTAAATGATTTTTTGAAAAATACAGACAACAAAAACCAAAGATTTCAGAGTAACAAGGATTATACGGAAATGTTACAGTTGCTTATAGACACAGCAAGTGTAGATAGTGAAAATGTTATGTTTGCTTGGATAGCTGACGATAACACAAGCCAGCTTATGCAAAATGATAAATTTACTTCAGCCATAAATTGGGATGTTACATCAAGACCTTGGTATGTTGTTAAAGCTAAAGGCGAGACAACCATTGTTCCACCATATGAGGATACAAGCACAGGAAAAATTATTATTAGTGTTATTGCAAATGTTAGAGACCAGAAAACAGGTGAGATTATTGGCTTTGCAGGTGTAGATATATTACTGGACAATCTTATAAAAACATTTGGCAACTTTACACTTGGCGAGGAAGGCTTCTTTATATTATGTTCAGATGACGGAACGGCAGTTTATCATCCGCAGGGTGAATATGCAGGGAAAAAGATAGAGGAAACGAACTTGTCAAAAGAGGCAGTTGATGCTGTAAATAGTCAAGGCCAAGAGGTGGTTGAATATACCCTTGATGGCAAAAAGGTTCATGGCACAGTAAGTGCAGTTGGCAATACAGGTTGGAATGTACTTACAGGATTGCCAGAAGGAGAATACTATGGCACAATTAGAAGTATAGCGTCAACGTTTACAACCACAGTTATTGTAGAGGTTATTTTTGCAATTGCGGCTGTTACGCTTCTTGCAATAGGTATTGTTAGGCCGTTAAAGCACCTTTCAAACACAGCAAACCGAATTGCAGACGGAGAACTGGATGTGGATGTTGTTGTAAAATCCATGGATGAGGTAGGGCATGTATCAGAGGCAATAAGGCAGACAGTTTTAAGGCTTAAAGATTATATTTCTTATATAAATGAGATATCCGATGCGCTTAATGAAATAGCTGACGGAAACATGGATTTTGAACTTAAACAAAAATATGAGGGCGAATTCTCAAAAATAAGAGATGCACTTATGAATATATCTACCACTTTAACTGCTACATTAAGTCAGATTAATATGGCGGCTGAACAGGTTGCAAGTGGTTCAGACCAAGTTGCCCTTGGAGCACAGGCATTATCTCAAGGGTCAATTGCCCAGTCCAGCGCAGTTGAAGAGCTTGCAAGCACAATTGCTCATATTTCTGAAAACGTAAGAATGAATGCAGACAATGCCCAAAAGGCAAAAGATTATTCAGAAGAAACAAGTTCAGAGGTTGCGGTTAGCAATACAAAGATGCATGATATGATGGATGCTATTTCTCAAATCAGTTCGAAATCTACAGAAATAGGCAAAATAATTAAAACCATTGAGGATATTGCTTTTCAGACAAATATTCTTGCGCTTAATGCCGCAGTTGAGGCTGCAAGGGCAGGACAGGCAGGCAAAGGCTTTGCTGTTGTTGCAGACGAAGTAAGAAACCTTGCAAGCAAATCTGCCGAAGCGGCAAAAAATACAACGGTGCTTATTGAAGACACTGTGAAGGCAGTTGATAACGGAACAAGAATAGCTGACGAAACTGCAAAATCTATGCAGGATGTTGTTAAAAGTACGGGCAATGTTACAGAGCTTATTAAAAAAATAGCCGATGCTTCCAAAGAACAGGCAGTTTCCATTGCGGAGGTTACATCCGGTGTAGACCAAGTTGCATCAATTATTCAAACAAATTCAGCGACAGCGGAAGAAAGTGCTGCAACTGCAGAGGAGCTTTCTGGACAAGCACAGATGCTTAAGGACTTAGTTGGTGGGTTTAAGCTTAAAGCATAAAAAATTAAAATGGTTTAAAGTCCCCCACAAATTCGGAGATTTAGTGGGGGACTTTTTAAATAAACAGCTTGAATGCTTGAAGAATTTAACTAGAAGAGGAGTTGCTTTTATGGCAAAAACCAATATCAAATGGAAAGACAAACTTACGGTGAAAATACCATTGGTGAACACGGGCATAATATTTTTGGCAATTGTTGTAATGTGCGGACTGTTAAGTGTGTTAGCAAGAGACATTGTATCTAATTTGGTTAATAAAGAAGTAGCATATGTTGCTGATGAAAATGCTGAGGAGGCAAAAGCGTATATTAACAGCATGAATATATTTTCTAAAGCAATAGCAAAGGAAGTAGAGAGATATAAAGGGTTGGACAGGGCGTTATCGGAAAAAATGATTCAGAATTCCCTGATTAATGTATTGGATGATGATAAAATTTTCTCATCATATGTAGCTTTTGAGCCGAATAAATATTTTCCAAATACCCCAAAAGGATTGTCATATTATGCTTTCCCTAACGGGAACGGTATAACAATGGAGGTGCTTAATAATTATGACGAATACGGAATAGCAGATTATTTTACAGCACCTAAACAGCTGATGTCTACTCATATTACAGAACCTTATGCTTATCAACTTACACAAGATAAGGTGGTTTGGCTTATTACTTTAAGCAATCCAGTTCTAGATGAAAGCGGCAATTTTATTGGAATTGCTTCTTGTGACATTTTGATGGATTCTATAGGCGGACTTGACTACAATAATGGTGAATACAGCAAAACCCACAGCTACATAATTACTGGGAATGGAACAATAGTTGCGGATACCTTTAATCCGGAAAAAATAGGTACGGTTATGCAAGGCACAGATGAAACAACAAGAAAGATTTTACAAGCCGCTACAACAGCGCAGCCATTGCTGTTAGAGGAAAAAATTCCGGCTGCCAACAACAAGATGGCAATTATTATGCACAGGCCAATTACCATAGTTGGAACAGATTTAATGTGGAGCAGTGCGTTTGCGGTAAGCAAGGCGGAGGCTTTAGCGGAAGCAAACAAAATTACCATTGCTATGATTTCAGTTGGAACAGTAGGGCTTATTATTCTTACTTTATTTAGCATGTTTGCGCTGAAAAAAGCCCTTGCGCCAATTGAGCCTGTTATGGTTTTGGCGGAAAAGATGTGTGCTGGTGATTTGACCAACATTTCTGAAAATACAGTTAAAACAACAGATGAGCTAGGTCAGCTTTCTTCTATATTCCATGATACCGCGGCGGTGCTTTCCGGCTATATTACTGAAATATCAACACTTTTGGACGATATTTCTGCAGGAAGGTTAGATTTAGCAATTGAAAGAGAATACATAGGTGACTTTTCAACTATTAAAGAGGCACTTAACCACATACTTCTATCTTTGAATAACACTTTTAAAGATATGCAGGCAGTGGCAGAACAGGTGTCCACTGGTTCGGAGCAAGTGGCAGCTGGTGCACAGGCTCTTAGCCAAGGAGCTACCCAGCAGGCAAGTTCGGTACAGGAGTTATCAGCTTCTTTAGAAGAGATTTCCCAGCAGGTTAAAGAGAGTGCAATAAGTGCAGCAGTTGCAAACGAAAAAGCAGATGAGGTTGGAGCAGAGGTTGAAAAAAGTAATGCTCAGATGAATCAGATGCTTGTGGCAATGGATAGCATAAGCTTAAAATCCAACGAAATTGGCAAAATTGTTAAAGCAATTGAGGATATTGCGTTTCAAACTAATATACTTGCCCTTAATGCGGCGGTGGAAGCCGCACGTGCTGGCACTGCAGGCAAAGGCTTTGCCGTGGTTGCAGACGAGGTTAGGAATTTAGCTTCAAAAAGCGCAGAAGCAGCAAAGGATACAACATTACTTATTGAAAGTACACTAACGTCCGTAGAAGAAGGTGTTGCAATTGCCAAAACAACGGCAGACTCATTAATATCTGTAGTTGATGGCACAAAGGATATTCTTGATGCAATAAGTCAAATATCCAAGCAAGCCCAGCATGAGTCATTGGCATTGGAGCAGGTGAACCAGGGCGTTGAAGAGATTGCCATGGTTGTGCAAACAACTTCTGCTACAGCGGAAGAAAGTGCCGCGACAAGTGAAGAGTTATCAGGGCAGGCACAGCATTTAAGCAATCTTATTGCTAAATTCAAGCTTAAAAAAGATAACGTTGCTTCTAAATACATTCCAGCTGAAGGCAGTAAAGAAACAATGGACAAAGGCAGTAGTTTTGGCACGGCAAGTAATTATGACAAGTATTAAAATATAGGAATGGAAACCCCACATGGCTGGGAAATTTACAGCCGGTGGGTTTTTATAGAGAAAGAGGCTATCAGGTGTTTTTGCCAGTCTAAGCCAAACGTGTTAAAATAATAAAAGACAGATTTTCTTTGCAAAGGAGGTTCAAAATGAATTTTAGTTTCACAGAGGTATTATTTGCCTTATCTTATGCACTGGATTGTGTAGAGAATGAGTTAGTTGGTGTAACAACAAATCACTCAAAGCGAGTGGCATACATATGCGTGAAAATGGGCGAAAAATGTAAAATGAGCACAAATCAATTACTGGACCTTGCCGCTTGCGCCTTGCTGCATGACAACGCACTTACTGAGTTTATAAAAGCGGAATACAGTGAACATGGCGGGAAAGATATAAAAAACCTTAGTTTGCACTGTGTTATAGGCGAAAAAAATATTGAGAAGATAAAATTTTTTGGTAATGTTAAGGGCGCTATTTTATATCACCATGAGAATGCTGATGGGACAGGGCCTCTTAAAAAGAAATGGAAAGAAATACCTATTTATGCCCGCATGATTCATTTGGCGGACCAGTTGGATGCTAATTTTGATTTAAGTGACGTAACTGAAAAAAAGTTTATTGAAATGAAGAAGTTTTTGCACCAAAACACGGACGCTGCGTTTGATAAGGAATGCGCAGAGACTTTTATTAATTGCTTTGATTTTGAAGCAATCAGACAAATGGAAAACGATAAAATAGACAATACACTGCGTGTAAATATTCCTAAAATTAAATATGAGTATACAAACAATGAGGTGATAGATTTTGCACAGTTGTTTGCCACCATTGTTGATTATAAATCTGAATTTACCCATAACCATTGCATTGGAATTGCCCAAAAGGCTTATGAAATGGGAAAGTTTTATGGCTATGATGAAGACACTAGAACGAAGCTTTATTTGGCTGGGGCTTTGCATGATATAGGCAAGCTAGTTGTGGATAATGATTTGCTTGAAAAAAAAGGGAAGCTTACCCAAGAGGAATACGAGGATGTGCAAGTCCATGCATACGAAACCTATCGTATGCTTAGAGGCATTGAAGGGTTTGAAGAAGTTACATCATGGGCATCCCTTCACCACGAAAAACTTAATGGAACGGGATATCCTTTTGGCAAAACAGCACAACAGCTTGGCAAAAATGAAAGACTTATGGCGTGCCTTGATATATATCAAGCGCTTGTTGAAAAAAGACCATATAAAGATGGAATGGAGCACCAACAGGCAATTGAAATTTTACGCCGCATGGCAGAACAAAACCAGTTGGATGGCGAAATAGTTGAGGATATAAATACTGCTTTTTGCAATAAGTGATTGCTAGATTGGAAATTGTAAAAAGCCTTAATAATTATACAATTTTGTCGATAACATTTATATAGACGAAGCGGATTTTTATTAAGGAGGGGTAAATATGGAATTAACTGGGGTTGGAAGTGCATACACATTATCAAGCAGCTATGAAAAGGTGAAACCGGAAAAAAGTGAAGAAGCTGCAGATGTAAAAAAGTCGGCAGTGAAAGACGCCTTCGTAAAGAGTGAAGACAGTGAAAAAAGTGTTGAAAGTACAAAAAGACTTAGTAGTGACCAAATTGATGAGCTTAGAGCACAGCATCAAGCTAACTTCGATAAGCTTATAAGCCAAATGCTTGGAAAACAGGCGCAGTACAGCAGCAATGCAACAAGTGATTTTGCTAATTTGCCTAAATTGGCAACTACGCAGGAAGACGCAGAGGCGGCAATTTCGGCAGATGGAGACTGGGGTGTAAATGCAGTGGCAACCCGTATTATGGACATGGCAGTTGGTCTTTGCGGCGGAGATGTTTCAAAAATTTCTGTTTTGCGCAGTGCAGTTGAAAAGGGTTTTTCCAATGCAAGTAAATCTTGGGGCGGAGAATTACCTTCAATTTGCAATGACACATACAAAGAGATTTCAAATCGTTTTGATTATTGGGAAGAAAATGGAAGTCTTGATGGATATACAATGGAGTAAAAATTGCATAATTAATATGTTATGATATTTGAAAGGCAGAAATTATTATTTGGCTAAAGACGAATAATAATTTTTGCCTTTTTGTTTCCAACTGTTATTAAAAAGGCAGAAAAAATTTTTGTTTTTAAGAGTAGAAAGACAAATCTACGAAACAAGATATGAAGTAAAGCTAAATAGTTAACAATAAATGAAAAAAATGGTAAAAATTTATTGAAAGAAGTCGAATTTAGTGGTAAACTGAAACCTGTGGCGTGTTATTGAGTTTGTGCTATGGACAGATGTTCGTTTAAAGATTAATTTAAGGAATGATAATGGATACTGTGCAAACAAGCATGGAACGTTTTTATGTGTAAAAAGATATTAATACACACAATGATGGAGGAGGAAAAAAGCTGCATTCAAATTTGCGTTTAAAAGGAGCAGTACGTTAAGTATGACCCAACGGACAGAATTGGTTACAGAACACAAAAAACAAAAAGGAGTTTAAGTATGTTCAAAAATATTAAAATTAGAAAGAAGCTTATTATTTCATTCTTAGTTGTTGCAATTATTTCTAATATAGCAACTGTTGTATCATCAATTAGCATGAAAAAAATAAATTCTGACGCAGAAATGGCTTTAAATAATTACGGTTTTGCAACTGGCAGTGTTGCATCGGCCCTTGTGATAATTGCGGATTCCCGCCGTGCAGTACGGGATGTTGTAAACTATGAGGATGAATTAAAACGTAACGAGGCAAAAGACCAGCTTTATAACGAATTGAGACCTAAGTATGAAACATATTCTGCTGAGGTTGAATCCAGTATTTCAAATGAAGACGAACAAAAACTTTATGACCAGCTTGGAGATAAGATTGCAAAATATTATGAGTTACAAGATGAATATGTAGCCGCAGGAGAAACCGCAAATCTTACAAAGCGAACTATTTTACGCCAGAAAATGCGTGACAATTTAGACCCTGTATATCAGGATTTATATGATACATACTTAGAACTTTTAAATCTTAAAAAGAGCAAAGGTGCAGACGTTACAGCAAAACTTGAAACCCTTGGCCAAATTTCTTTGGTTTTAAATATGGTGCTTGGCTTGGTATCTTTAGGTTTATCTTTTATATTTGGTGTTTTTATTGCCCGCAGCATCGCAAAGCCTATGGGAGAGTGTGCCCAGCGTTTGGAGCTTTTGGCAGAGGGTGATTTACATTCGCCAATGCCAGAAATAACATCAAAAGATGAAGTTGGGGTGCTTGCAAACTCCACAAGGGAAATTGTTGAGAATCTGACAGCTATTATTAAAGAAACTGACAGACGATTGGCTGAACTTGCAGACGGTGATTTAACATCAGAGTCCGACATGGAATATCCAGGCGACTTAGCAAAGCTAAAAGTATCTATAGATAAAATTTTCTTGGATCTTAACATAAGCTTAGGGCAGATAAATCAATCTTCAGAGCAGGTTTCCAGTGGCTCAGGTCAGGTTTCAGCAGCAGCTCAGGCTCTTAGCCAAGGTGCCACTGAACAGGCATCTTCAATAGAAGAACTTTCAGCAACAATTAATGATATTTCTAACCATATTAAACAAAATGCAGATAACGCACTTAAAGCAAATGAACTTGCAAATCAGTCAGGAGCTGCTTTGCAGGTTGGTTCACAGCAGATGAAAGATATGGTGAATGCAATGACCGAAATTTCTCAAACATCTGGTGAAATTGGAAAAATTATTAAAACTATTGATGACATTGCCTTTCAAACAAATATACTTGCACTTAATGCCGCGGTTGAGGCGGCACGCGCTGGCCAAGCGGGAAGAGGATTTGCTGTTGTTGCAGATGAAGTTAGAAACCTTGCACAAAAAAGCGCAGAGGCAGCTAAAAATACAACGGAACTTATTGAAAACACAGTTCGTGCAGTTGATAATGGCAGAAAAATTGCAGACGGAACAGCCCAGTCAATTTCTGTTGTTGTTGAAAAATCGGAAGCAGTTGTTGAGAATCTGAAAAAAATTACTAATGCTTCAGTTGAGCAGGCAGATTCAATTGCACAGGTTACACATGGTGTAGAACAAATTTCTGCAGTTGTGCAAACAAACTCTGCGACAGCAGAAGAAAGTGCTGCATCAAGTGAGGAACTTAGTTCTCAAGCACAATTAATGAAGGAATTGGTTGGGAAATTTAAGCTTAGTGGTATGGAAAACAACACTAATGAAGTGCATTGCCAAGAAAATGAGGAATACAATGACTTTTCAGAAATTGACGGTACATCACCGCAGGATTTTGAAACGTACAATGATGGGAAATATTAATAACTATCATGACTGTTAAAGGTTTGAAGGCTGAAATTAAAGCAACAGCAGCCAGCCTGTTAGGTAAAAGGTTGGTTGCTGCTTCAAATTAAAATGTGATTTTAAATGACATTTAAAAGTTAATGAGGTTAAATTTAGTTAGCCTCATTTTTTATATTAAAAATATCAAACAAAATTCGACAATTTATATAAAAAGTTAACTGTCGTAAACAGGTATATAATGTAACAAACGGTTAAAATTAACGATATTTTGTTGAAATATTGCTGAAATTATGTTAGTATTTAGTAGGAAAGATTAACTTTTGTTTGTTTTGCAAATTCCGAATATTTATGCATAATGTTAAAGGGGCAGGGGCAATGCAACTTAATTTTTAATACTAAGCATTGCCAGAAAACAGTGCATAAATGGACAAACAGAAGCATCTTTTTTCTAAAAACAAATAAGAAGTAGATAATTAAAGGAGGTGAGTGAATGGGTATAAATGCGATTGCATCGGAAAAATATACAGCTGATAATGCATCCAAAAGTACGGTAAAAAAGCAGAGCAATGATTTCAAGTCCTTAATGGATATGGCAGTAAAAAAGCAGAGATTTGAAAAGGCTGAGGAAAAATCCAATTGTGATGCTGATAGCAAAACAGATACAAAGACGGACAGAAAAGCTGGCAATGAAGTTAAACCGCAAAAGAATGAAGAAGACGAGGCCAACAAAAAGGATGAAGTCTTTGAGAATGAAAAAAATAGTTTTTTTGAACAAGCTTTTTTGGCAAGAAATGTTGTTGATGTGGTGAATATAGAAATTGAACCAGTGCAGGAGGCTGTTTTAACTGCGGCGGTTGAAAATGGAGTAATTATTCCACAGATAGGAGAAGTTCCTTCAACAGATGCTGGACAGGAAACTGCGCTACAAAATGTGGCAGGTGAAGAGGTGCTTGGTAAGGCAAATATTATAAAAGCACCAGAAGACAACACCAAAACAACCACTGATGTTGTGAAAGATGAAAAAGCAACATTTAAGTTAGCTGACACGATGCACAAGGAAGTTATTCCTGAAAAAAAGAATTCTGAAGCTGATATGAATTTAGATGATTCAAAAGCGCAAGTGCAAAATCAAGAAAAGGCCCAGGATGATGTTCCGAATCAAAAGGCTGTTGGTGAATTAAAGGTTGAAGGCGAGAATATTTATGCAAAAAAAGACAACCTTGAAATTAATTCAGAGGCACAAATTGTTGCTTCACCAGATAAGGATGTAATAGTTATAAAAGTTGCAGACCCTGTAACACCATCTACAGGCAAAGAGCTTGCTGAAAAGTTGGGCGACGAAATAGTTGTTAAGCTTGACAGTGGTGCAAACGAGTTTCAGGCAGTTTTAAACCCTAAAGGGCTTGGCGAAATTGCTGTTAAACTTTCGGTTGAAAGCGGTAAGATTATGGTTTCAATGACATGCAGTAACGAAACTACCAAGGCTTTATTAGAAAACAATGTTTCTAGTTTAGTAAAAATAGTTGAAGGAAACATGGGTCAGGAAACGGTTGTAAATGTATACAATGAAAAAGACAGCGGACAGGAAAACTTTGACGGACATGGCAATAAAGGGCAGTATCAAGGCAATTCCCAGCACAATCAAGGCGATAATGATGAAACAGAAACTGACTTTATACAAAAATTAAGGCTTGGTATACTTGAAATGGAAGAGGTGTAAAAAATGAGTAGTATTATGACTAATATGAACACAAGTGCCACGGCAAAAACATCTGCAACAACAAGCTCTAAGTCAAGTGACACATTAACCATGGATGACTTTTATCAACTTATGGTTGCACAGTTTCAAAATCAGGATCCTACAAATCCATCTGACACTGGTGATTACTTAAATCAGATGATACAGATGGCAGTTGTTGAAGCTATTGACACAATTAACACAACAACAATTACTACATATGCAGCTTCTTTGGTTGGTAAAGAAGTAACGGTTGCCTCATACGACAACAAAAACAATTTAATTGAAGTTAGCGGTGTTGTAACTGCAACAGGCACATACTCAGGCCAGCAAATAATTATTGTTGATGGTAAAAGCTATGCACTTTCGCAAATCATGGCAATTGGTAAACTAGACAGCGCAACAGATACAACAGATACAGAAGATACAGCAGATACAGCAGATACAACAGATACAGAAGATACAGCAGATACTACAGACGGTGAATAGGCAACGCAATGACGAAATAAATGGTTGTTTTTAGACACGGATGTCTGATAAAAAACAACACAAACTGTAAAAGGAAGGGGTGCGGATATGATTGATAAAATTCGTAATACAAATGCATATCAGTCTAAAAATGCATCAAGCCCTGTAAGAACTTTTAACAGCCAGCAGATAAGTTTTGAAGCGGTTTTAAACCAACAATTCAACGAAAAAAACCAAGAGCTTCAGCTATCTAAGCATGCCAAGGAACGTGTTGAGGAAAGAGGAATAGATGTTGATACTAACCTTATGACAACACTAAACGAGGCGGCACAAACTGCAAGGCTTAAAGGCGCTATAAATACAGTTATGATTGGGCAGGATGCCGCATTTGTTGTAAATATTCCAAACGGAATAATTGTTACTGCTATATCGGCAGAGGAATTAAAAAATAATGTATTCACAAATATTGACAGTGCTGTTTTAATTTAGCTGGACCTTTTAGGAGGCTAACATAAATATCCGACTGATATTTATGGGCAGCAATATGGAGGGAGTAATAGTATGGTAAAGTCTATGTTCTCAGGTGTTTCTGGGTTGCGTGCACATCAGCAAAAAATGGACGTTATAGGTAACAACATTGCTAACGTAAACACAACTGCTTTTAAAGCATCAAGAGTAACTTTCACAGAATCTTTATATCAGGCAACAGCATCATCAAGTAATGGCACAGATACATATGGTGGTAAAAATGGCAGTCAAGTTGGTTACGGTTCTCAGGTTGGTACAATTGATTTACAACTTTCAACAGGCTCTTATAACCCAACAGATAGTGCAACAGACTGTATGATTGACGGAGAAGGGTTCTTCATTGTTGGTGCAAAAAATGATACAGGTTTTTCTGCTACAGACACAGCAGTGGCAAGTGCAGGAATATCTGCTTTATACTTAACAAGAGCAGGAAATTTCAGCATCGACGGTGATGGCTATTTAGTAGACGGAAATAAAAATGTTGTATATGGTTTTAACTACCAAGGTGGCGTTGAAAATACAGGCACAATTTCTCCAATACGTGCATTTGATGGTACAGCGTCAACAGACAAATATTCATACACTGGCGTTACAATTAATGCAACTGGTGAGGTTACAGTTACAAAAGCCGACGATTCCACTATGGTTATAGGCAGAATTGCAGTTGCAAATGTGCCAAATGCAAATGCCTTGGAAAAAACATCAAACGGATATTATAAGGCAATTGCCAACACAGGTACAGTTCTTCCTTATGCACCAGGAGAGGGAGCAACAGGAACACTTTTGAGTTATGGACTTGAAATGTCTAATGTAGACCTTGCGACTCAGTTTACAGATATGATTACAACACAAAGAGGCTTCCAGGCAAATTCAAAAATTATTACAGTTACAGACACAATGCTTGAAGAACTTGTAAACCTTAAAAGATAATTAAATATGCATAAACTGTTCGATTTTTATTAGCTTAAACGTCCCTTAAAGCTTTAAAAATATTCGGAATTTGCAAAGCAAACAGATTTTAACTGTTTTGAACGGAAAAGTGCAAGATATTATTTTTTGAGAGGAAGGATTTGCATGATTAAACTTACCAAATTAAATGGAGAGATATTTATTTTGAATTGTGTTCAAATTGAAGTAATAGAATCCATTCCGGAATCAAAAGTTATATTGATGAACAAAGAGTTTTTTATTGTACGTGAAAGCCCGGAAGAAATTATTGATAAAGTTATGGAGTATTTTGCAAAAATTGAAATGTTGCATAAGCATACTGTTATCATAAAGAACGACAATGAGTATTAATTGATTTTGGAGGCGTAAAATGGATTTAACAACAATTGTGGGCATAATTGCTGGTTTTGCACTGATTACATTCGGAATTGGTATAAAAAGTATTGGGAACTTTATTGACCCACAGAGTATTTTAATTGTATTAGGCGGTACTATTTCAGGTCTTGTTGCAAGTTATCCTGTTCGTGTTTTAAAGCTTGTACCCAAGGCTTTCGTAAACACAGTTAAACCTAAAAATTATGATGTTATGGCAAGTATTGAACAGTTGCAGGAAATGGCAATTATTGCGCGTAAAAATGGTTTGCTGGCGCTGGAGGATAAAGCTAACGAGGCAGAAGACCCATTTTTTAAGCAAGGACTTATGCTTATTGTAGATGCAACAGCGCCTGAAAAAGTTAGGGAACTGATGAATACAGACCTTGAAAATATTCAGGACAGACACGGTGAAATTGTTGAGTTTTTTGAAAAAGCTGCAGCCTATGCACCTGGCTTTGGTTTGGTTGGTACATTAATAGGCTTAATTAACATGCTTAGGTCTATGAGTGCCGAAGGTGGTTCTGATGCCCTTGCGTTAAACATGGGCGTTGCTATGATTACCACTTTTTACGGTTCAATTCTTTGTAATTTAATATTTTTACCTATTGCAAAAAAATTGGCAGTAAGAAATGAAGAAGAAGCACTTTGTAAAAGGGTTATTATTGAGGGTATTCTTTCTATACAGGCTGGTGAAAATCCAACATTTTTGAAGGAAAAACTTATTACATTCCTTCCTCAGTATGCGCGTGATGCTGAAGGTAAGGGCAAAAAAGGCAGTGGCAATGATTAATTCTTTTAGGGTCGTTTATGAAAGTTAGGGGATGTTATGGCAAGAAGAAAAAGTTCCGGTGGAACTCAGGACTGGCTGACCACTTATAGTGACTTGGTTACTTTACTATTTTGTTTTTTTGTGTTGCTCTATTCCATGTCTTCCATAGATGCTGCAAAATGGGATATACTTGTTAAAAGCTTTAACCCTGAAGCTTCTCAAGAAATAAAAGAGGTAGAAACAGCTCCGGGAAAGGGCGGTATAACTGAAGAGCAGGATGCTTTTGAAGAAATATATGCTCAGCTTTTCGAATATATTGAGCTTTCGGGTCTTGGTGAGGATGTACAAATTACAGAAGGTGAAGGATACACGTTTATAACATTTAGGAACAATGTGTTCTTTGATGGCGACAGCTATGTTCTTAAAAATGAAGGAAAACTTATTTTGGACAAGCTTTGTGAGATACTTAGTGGAGTAAGTGACTCGGTGGAGGAGATACAAGTGCTTGGGCATACCTCGCAAGCAAGCCCCACAGAACCAAACGAAATTGTAAGTGATAGATTTTTGTCATCCAACCGAGCGGCAGAGGTTTTGGTATACATGCAGAAAAAAAATATAATTGAGCCATACAAAATGATTTCAACTGGCTTTGGTCAGTTTAGGCCTATAAGCAGTTTTGAAACTACAGAAAGCCGTGCAAAAAACAGACGTGTTGAAATTATTATTACAAAAGATGAAGGTGTTGCGGGAAGACTGGATAAATATTATGAAGAGGTTTATGGGATAAAAAACAGCGATGATACAGGAACATCATCAGTAAAAAATTGAAAGATGTACCAAAAATAGAAAATACTTGATTGTTTACGTTTTTGCACACAAAAGTGCGATTATGTGTTATCATTACAAGAAAACCGAAATAAAGGTAAAAAGCTCAATTTTAGCTTAAAATTAGGTTTATGGGTTTCCTTAATAATCTAAATAAATGATGCGGGGAAGGTAAAACTATAGATGGCAGAAGTACTGAGTCAAAGTCAGATAGATGCGCTGCTTGCATCGGTTGTGGCTGGAGGCGGTGTTGAGGAAACACAGCCTAAAGGTGAAGAAAAAAAGTATCGCAATTATGATTTCTATAGCCCTAAAAAATTCACAAAAGATAAACTGAATATTTTGAAAACTGCATATGAAAGCTATTCCAGAATTGCTTCTTCAAGAATTAACAGCCTTTTGCGTATTACAAGTGAGGTTGAGTTGGCAACGGTTGAAGAAGAACGTTACTACGAATTTAGTAACGCACTTACGGATACGGATACGCTTACGGTTATAAATGCAAAGTTTCCCGGCAGCGATGAGATTACACCAATCTATATGCATATTTCGGCACCTATGATGTTGAATATGATTGACCGAATGCTTGGCGGTGCGGGTGAAGATGGTAGAGATTCTTTTTCTGGGTATACATATACAGATATTGAACTTTCGTTGTATGAAAACATTGTTAAACATTTAGTTGAAATAATGGGCGACGCATGGTCCAATTATCTGGAAGTTGATTTCGAAATTAGTAAATTTGAAACCTCTAATGGGCTTTTGCAAGAAATGCGAATGGATGAAATTGTGGTTATTGTTGTTTTGAAAATAGATGTCAGCGGTAGCACGGGAATGATGAATATTTGTATTCCAGCAACCCTCTTATCAAGTATGTTTAAAATAATTGAAAGTAAGAAAGCTCCACATGGAAAACTGGTTGGCAATGAGGATAAGACGACACAGCAAATTTTTGGATTTATTAACGCCTCAACACTGGATGTTACCGCAAAAATCGGTGATGCATCTTTGTCTTTAAAAGAAGTTTACAACTTAAAAGAAGGCGATATTATTAATATGAGTAAGCCTAAAAATTCTGATGTAGATGTTTTTATAGACGAGAATTCTTGGTTTAAGGGCAGGTTGGGAGTGCATAATAAAAACATTGCAGTAAGAATTAGCGATGTTTGCAAAAAATTATGAGTATCATGAAGGGAAGAACTTAATTTATGGGGTCAAATGTTTTTAGCTCTCTGGAAATAGACGCAATTGGCGAAATTCTAAATATTAGTCTTGGGGCTTCGGCAACTGCTGTTTCGACATTGTTAAGCAGAAGAGTAGACATAACCATTCCCGTAGTTCAGGTTTCTAGCAAGGAAGAATTTGAATTTGCCAGCATGGAACCGGCTGTAGGCGTGGAAATAGTTTACGTTTCTGGGCTTAACGGGAAAAATGTTATGCTGCTAAAAAGGCATGATGTTAAAGTTATTGTAGAAATACTTATGGGTACGGAAATACCTGATGAAGAGTTTGAATTAAACGATTTATATATGAGTGCTGTTTGTGAGGTTATGAACCAGATGATGGGTGCTTCATCTACGGCGCTGTCTGAATTTTTGGGTGAAATTGTTAATATATCCACGCCAGAGTCTTTTGAAATTAACACAATTTCCGATTTTAAAGAAAAGTATCTTGGTGATGAAGACCAGATGGTGGTTGTTAGCTTTTCTCTTAATATCGAAGATGCAGTTGAAAGTGAATTTTTAAATGTAATGACTTTGGATTTGGCAAGAAAGTTACTTGCTTGTGTTGGTTTGGGACAAGGACAGAGCGAAGAAGATGCCAAAATCGTTATACCTAACACTAGTGAGTCGGATAACAATGGGGAGGAAGCGTCGCAGGAGGCAGTTGGTATTATGTCACAGGAGCAGATAGAAAAAGCGCTTAATGGAGGTGGTACGCCAGAACCACCAAAGTCATCAGGAGGAACATTATCTCAGGCAGAAATAGAAAATTTACTTAATGGTGGAGCATCTGCACCAGAACCACCAAAGACATCAGGAGGAACATTGTCTCAGGCAGAAATAGAAAATTTACTTAACGGTGGAGCATCTGCACCAGAACCACCAAAGCCATCAGGAGGAACGATGTCTCAGGAGGAAATAGAGAAATTGCTTAACGGTGGAGCGGCACCACAGCAACAACAGACCGTATATCAACAGCCTGTGTACCAGCAGCCTATGTATCAACAGCCGGTATACCAACAGCCACCTCAACCACAGCCTAATGTGTTTAATGTAAAGCCATTTGCACAAGAGCCATCGGTTAATTTGGCTAACCAAGAGCGTCCTGAAAACCTGGATATGCTTATGGATGTTGCGCTTGAGGTTTCAGTTGAGATTGGGCGAACAAAAAAATATGTTAAGGAAATTTTGGAATATTCACAAGGGTCTTTAGTTGTGTTGGATACCCTTGCAGGTGATCAGGTGGATGTGTTTGTTAACGGACAATGTATCGCCAAAGGGGATGTAGTGGTAGTAGATGATTGCTTTGGAGTACGAATTACTGAAATATTAAATAAAAATTAAAATACAAAAACAAACTAAAAAATTGAGATAAGATTGGAAGGATGGATTTTAAATGTCTAAAATATTATTAGTTGATGACGCGGCGTTTATGAGAATGATGATTAAGGACGCACTACAGAAAAATGGCTACACAGACCTTTATGAAGCAGCAGATGGAGTTGAGGCTGTTTCAAAATTTAATGAAGTTAAGCCAGACTTAGTTATTATGGATATAACAATGCCTAATATGGACGGTCTTTCTGCATTAAAAGCGATTAAAACCATTGATGCGAGTGCAAATGTTGTTATGTGTTCTGCAATGGGCCAGGAAGCGATGGTTATAGAAGCAATTAAACTTGGAGCAAAAGACTTTATTGTTAAGCCGTTTAAGCCGGACAGAATTTTGAAAACAGTTACAACCGTTTTAGGTTAAATTAAAGCTTAGAAGATTAAAGTTGTTGCTTAAACACAGTGCTATATTGAATTTATACATAACCTACAACAATATTAACGCGAGGGCGTGTCTTCTTTGACTTTGCCCTAGATAAATTTTTAAGGTGGATACTGATAATGTGCTGATTTTATTTATGTTTGAGTGGCGTGCAAAACCATTTGTTTTGTAGTGAAAAGCAGCACTTCTTTAGTGATTAGTGTATAAGTGTACATTTTACTATGCACGCTGTTTGAAAGGAGTGTGAGTTCTTTCGCGGATATGATACCTATAATTTTTACATTTGTAGTTGTAGTTTTAATTTTATATTTTAGTTACATAACCACAAAATGGATTGGAAGTAAGGGGATTTCGTCGCGTGGGTCCAAATATATGAAAATTTTGGATACACTTGCAGTTACACAGGATAAGTCGGTTATTATTCTAGAGGCAGATAAAAAGCATTTGCTTTTATCAGTTTCGCCAACAGATATTAAGCTTATTACAGAACTTGAAAATTTTGTTCCACAGACCACAGATTTGGAGTTGGAGGAGAAAATCCCTTTTTCCAAGCCAGAGGAATTTAAAAAAATTATTTTAAAATATTTAGGAAAACAAAAGTAGGGGCAACGGTTTTTTGTTTACCAAGGAGCAGACTATGAATGATGCATTAATTAATATAAATGGCAATGGAGTTCAGTCTTTAGAAATTTTGTTTATGCTGACCTTTATTTCTTTATTACCTTCTATTGTTATTATGACAACATCTTTTACAAGAATTACAATTGTGTTGTCTTTTTTAAGGAATGCCTTAGGTTTGCAGCAAACACCGCCCAATAATGTACTGGTGGGTATCGCCCTTTTTTTAACCCTTTTCATTATGTCACCAGTTATTGACGAGGTGAACACAACAGCATATATTCCTTATAAAAATGAGGAAATTACCCAAAAAGAGGCATTGGATAGAGCATCTGTGCCGCTTAAAGAGTTTATGCTTAGGCAGACAGAGATAGACACCTTAGATATGTATATGGATTTTGCTGGAGAGAAATTGCAGGACGGCGATTATTTAAAAGTTCCCATGACGGTAGTTATTCCATCCTTTATTACATGTGAGTTAAAACGTGCATTCACTATTGGATTTTTATTGTTTTTACCGTTTTTGTTAATAGATATTGTGGTGTCAAGCACTCTTATGTCTATGGGTATGATTATGTTGCCGCCAGCTACAATTTCACTGCCATTTAAAATTTTGCTTTTTATTACAGTAGACGGATGGCAACTTCTATTTTCTACTTTAATAAAGGGATTCCAGTGAGATTATATAATAAATATTTATGCAATGTGCTTTAGAGATGGGTGGATAGGATGACAAATTCAGAGGTACTTGAAATAATGCAAATGGCTGTTATTGTTGCCATTAAGCTAGGTGGACCTATACTTGTACTTAGTATGGTTATTGGTGTATTTATATCCATTATTCAGGCGGCAACCCAAATTCACGAACAAACTATTACCTTTGTACCAAAGGTGGTTATAATCGGTTTGCTTCTTTTAATAGGAGGGTCTTGGATGCTTGAAACATTGCAGGATTTTTTGTATCAACTTTTTGAAATGATGATTTAAAAAAGGCAGGCTTGGAGGAATTGGAATACATGAATGACTATACCAATTTTATTTTTCTCTCATTAGTGTTTATGAGAATGTCTGGGTTTGTACTTTTAAATCCTATATTCGCTAGACAAAACGTGCCTGTGCAAGTTAAAACAGGTTTGGTTATAGCGCTTACGGTAATTGTTTATACCGCAACACCTATACCAGATATTATGCCAGCAACATTTTTGGAATATGGTGTGCTACTGCTGAAGGAATTTGCAGCAGGATATGTAATAGGATTTATAATTACACTGTTTGCATACGTAATTATTTTCGCAGGTGACTTTCTAGATATGGAAATGGGTATTTCCATGTCTAAGATATATGACGCACAAAGTAATTCGTCAATATCGCTGAGCAGTACATTTTACAATACGATGTATATGCTTCTATTTTTTGCAATTGATGCCCATGTGGCTTTAATTAATATTTTGATTACTTCCCACAAGGTTGTGCCTTACGGAAGCGTAACTTTTGGACAGGAGTTGACCCAAAGCATATTGGACATGTTTGTTATGTGCACAGAGTTTGCCGTAAAAATGGCATTTCCAGTTGTGGCAATAGAATTTCTTTGCACAGTAGGCATGGGCATTTTAATGAAAGCTATTCCGCAAATAAATATATTTGTCGTTAATATTCAGCTTAAGATATTTGTAGGTCTTTGCCTTATGCTTATGCTGTTTACACCAATGGCTGATTTTGTGCAACAATTAATATTAGTTATGATGGAACATTTACGAAATGCACTACAGCTTTTGGTTTGATTTTTTGGACGATGAAAGGGGGAATGACTGTTGGCAGGTAGTGATTCCAAAACCGAAAAAGCATCGCCCAAACGACGGAAGGACGAGCGAAAAAAAGGTAATGTATTAATGAGCAAGGACGTTATTGCCATTGTTTCAATAATAGGTATGTTTTTTTGCCTCAAAATTATTTTTCCGTATATGGTAGATACCTTAAAACAGGTTATTAATACTTTTTTTGATTTAGCGGCAGTTAAAACGGAAATGACAGAAGATATGCTTAAAGACATAACAAGGGAACTTATTTTAGCATTTCTGAAAATTGGATTTCCTTTACTTATAGCTTCTGGGTTTTTGGCAACAGCAGCAACAGTTGCCCAAACAAAGCCGATGTTTGTTACCGATAGCTTAAAGCCTAAGTTTAACAGGCTTAATCCTATTGAAGGTTTCAAGAGGCTGTTTTCAGCTAAAAGTGCATTTGATGTAATAAAAGGTACGGTTAAAATAACTATTTTGTTAGTTATTTTATACAAATTTGTTTCAAATAGTATTCTGGACATATCCCGAACTCTAGACATGGACTTATATTCATCTATAATTGTATTTTTGAACTTGATTATGAGTTTGGTCTTTAAGGTTGCCTTAGCCTTTTTGGTAATAGCTGTATTCGATTTTGGTTTCCAGTGGTGGGAATATGAAAGACAAATTAAAATGTCTAAGCATGAAATGAAAGAAGAATACAAGCAAATGGAAGGTGACCCTCAAATTAAGGGAAAAATTAGGAACCTGCAAAGAAAGATGGCAATGGCAAGAATGATGCAGGAAGTTCCAAGTGCAGATGTGGTTATTAAAAACCCTACACATTTTGCAGTGGCACTAAAATATGATTCTGAGAAAAGCTCTGCGCCTGTGCTAATTGCAAAGGGGCAGGATTACATGGCTCTGCGTATTATTAAAATGGCAGAAGAAAATGATGTTGTTGTTATTGAAAATAAGCCGCTGGCAAGGGCAATTTATGCAACCACCGATTTAAACAGAGAAATACCACAAGAGTTTTATGGTACAATAGCCGAGATTCTTGTTTATGTATATAAATTGAAACAAAAGATGTTATTATAGTTAGAAATGGTGTGAAATATGAAAAGTCTTTTGAAAAATTCGGTATCATTGTTTGTAATACTCATTGTACTGCTTTTGTTTATACCTTTGAATACATTTTTACTGGATATTTTATTTATTGTAAATATATCAATTTCTTTAATAATTCTTTTAATTACAATGAATATAAAGGAATCCTTGGAGTTTTCCATTTTCCCATCGTTGCTTTTAATTACTACACTGTTTCGATTGGGACTTAACATTTCATCAACAAGGCTTATTTTAACACGGCAGGGTGCGGCCGGTAAGGTAATTGAAGCATTTGGTACCTTTGTTTTGCAAGGAAACGTAGTTGTTGGTGTTATAATATTCCTTATTATAGTTTTGGTACAGTTCATTGTTATTTCTAAGGGTGCAGAACGTGTTGCAGAGGTTGCCGCAAGGTTTACTTTGGACGCTATGCCTGGAAAGCAGATGGCTATTGACGCTGACTTAAACTCTGGACTTATAACAGAACAAGATGCAAAAATAAGAAGATACAAAATACAAAAAGAAGCCGACTTCTACGGTGCTATGGATGGTGCTACAAAGATTGTTAAAGGCGATGCCATAATGTCTATTATTATTACGGTAATCAATTTTATTGCCGGTGTAATTATAGGTGCGGTACAGTCTGGAATGTCTTTTGGGCAGGTACTTCAGGTATATTCCATTGCTACTATTGGTGATGGGTTGGTTTCACAGATACCAGCTCTTTTAATTTCCACAGCAACAGGTATGATTGTTACACGCGCCGTTTCCGATGGAAGTTTAAGTGCCGATGTAACAGGGCAGTTTCTTGCCCAACCCCAGGCAATTATTATTGCCGGTGGACTGGTAGGAATACTTGGAATTATTCCTTCAACGCCAACGGTACCTTTGGTAATGACCTCTGCTATGCTGTTGGGTCTTGGCATGACGGCAAGCAGAAAGATGAAAGCAGCAGAAAGGCAAGGAGAAATTTCGGTTTCTATGCCTGAAACGGCGGCTGCACAACCAACAGAGGATGACTACTACAAGGATATAAATAACATTTATACTTTACTTAATGTTGAACCAATAGAGATGGAGTTTGGTTACAGCCTAATTCCACTTGTGGATGAGGGCAGCGGCGGAAAGCTGATTAACCGTATTGTAATTTTTAGAAGACAGTATGCACAGGATATGGGTCTGGTAATACCATCCATACGATTAAGGGATAGTGCTTCCCTTAACACAAACCAGTATACAATTAAAATTAAGGGTGAAGTAATTGCCAGCGGAGAAATTTTGGTGGACTATTATCTGGCGCTTGAGCCAACTTCACCTGCTGGTGAAATTGACGGTATAGAAACAATTGAGCCGGCATACGGAATACCAAGCAAATGGATTTCACCGGAAAACAAGGAGTTAGCAGAAATTTACGGCTACACTGTAATAGACCCGCTTTCCGTTATGCTTACCCATATGTCTGAAACTGTTTCAAGGCATGCTTACGAGCTGTTATCGAGGGCAGAAGTTGTTCAGTTAATAGAAAATGTTAAGAAATATGCGCCAGAGTTGGTGCAAGAGGCTTTTCCTAATATTGTTACATATGCAGTTTTTCAAAGAATTTTATCCAATCTTTTAAAAGAAGGTATTCCAATAAAGGATATGGTTACTATTATTGAAACAATAATTGATGCGTCCGCAGCAACAAGAGATGTGGATGCGATTACAGAACGCATAAGAGTTGCACTGAAACGTACTATAACAAGAAAGTTCTGTGAAAATGGACAGATGAAGGTAATAACTTTGGATGCAGAGCTGGAAAAAACCATTATTACAAGTATGTCTAAAAGTGAGCAGGGTATTTACTTATCCCTTAGCCCAGACATATTGCAGAATGTTTTGTCACAGCTTGCTGAAAACATTAAACGCTTTAACGAACTTTCCAATAAGCCAATAATTTTAACAAGTCACGTTATTCGTATCTATTTCTATAGGTTAATAGAGCAGTTTTACCCTAATATATATGTTCTTTCCTTTAACGAAATAGCCAATAATGTTCAAATTCAGGCTATAGGGAATATTAGCAGCTAGCATGGGAGAAATGATGATATGGACCGTAATGAAAAATACGTGGGCATAACAAATGAAGAACTATTCCGCATATATAAAGAAACGGGTGATATCAGCATTAAGCACGAGTTGGTGCTTAGATATGTGCATATTGTAAGAAGTGTTGCAATCCAAATGCGAGGGGTATACAATGAATTTGCACAGTTGGATGACATTGTAAACGAAGGCGTATTGGCAATTATGGGTGCAATAGAAAAATTTGATATAGAGAAAAATATAAAGTTTGAAAGTTATATTTCTAAGCGCATGAGAGGGCTAGTTATAGACATTGCAAGAAAAAATGACTGGGTATCAAGAAGCACAAGGAAGAATGCAAAAGATATTGACAAAGCTACAAATACACTTTTTACTGAACTTGGCAGAATGCCTGAAGATAATGAAATTGCAGCATATCTTAATGTTCCTATGGAGAAATATCAGGATCATTTGGAAAAATCAAATGTAATGAGCGTACTCTCTTTTGAAATGCTTCTGCAGGAAGCAGGAGAAGGGCGAATGAGTGGACAGGTACTTAACTTGGACGTGGAAGGTATGCCAGAACACTGCCTTGACCGCACAGAGATGGAAGAAGAAATAAAAAAAGCACTAGGGAAGCTTAGAGAAAGAGAACAGCTTGTAGTTTCCCTGCATTATGTGCAGGAATTAAGCATGAAGGAAATTGCAGTTGTGCTTGGCGTAAGTGAGCCAAGGATATCGCAGATGCACTCTAACGCTTTGCGAAAGCTTAGAATATATTTGCAAGAGGGAAACGGTATTTTTTAGGAGGGGTAACGTGTTTAAAGGATATTACACTTTAACATCCAGTATGCTTACACAAAATAAAAATATGGACGTTATAAGCAACAATTTAACAAATATGTCCACACCTGGTTATAAAAAGGAACAATTTGTTTCAGGCACATTTAAAGAAGTGCTGTATTCTCAGTCTGCAAACAATGTTTCAGGTGCAATTAACCAGAATATTGGTAGCGTATCTATGATTTCAGCACCCTATGAAACGGTTACAAATTTTGAAGATGGTGCATGGGATGAAACAGGCGGCAATCTTGATTTTGCAATTAAGGGCAAAGGCTTTTTTAAAATTGAAGGTGAAGATGGAGTTAAATATACCAGAAATGGTTCATTTATAATTGATGATGAGGGTTATTTAGCACTTCAGGGACAAGGTCGTGTTGCAGGCAAAAATGGTGAAATATATATGCCTACAGATAGTATTAATGTAGATTACGAAGGAAATATTATCGGAAACAACGGGCAGATACTTGGAACCATTGATGTTGTGGATTTTGCAGACTACACACAGCTTGCAAAGGCTGGCGAAGGCGTATTTACTACTGGTGCAGAAGAAATTCCTATGCAGTCAAGTTTAGTATGGAAAACCGTGGAAACCTCTAACGTAAGTGCATTGGACGAAATGACAGCAATGTTAAGCAGTCAACGTGTGTTGCAAAGTGCAGCACAGGTGCTGAAAATGTATGACCAGCTAGCAAGTAAGGCAGCAACAGAGATAGGCAGGGTATAAGTGAAAAAGGCGGCAAAAATTAAAATTATTTTGGGATATTTGTATTTTTATGGTATAATTGTAAGTAAGTAGTTTTGTTTAAAATTGCGATGAACGGAGGGCTTTTTATGAATTTATCATTTTACTCTGCATCTGTTGGTGCTACGGCTCAGCAGTCAAAGTTGGATGTTATAGCAAACAATTTTGCAAATATAAATACCGAAGGTTACAAAACGAAAAATGCAACATTTTCCGATTTATTGTACACAACAACACAAGGAGCACAGGGCGACGCGGTTGAACGAGGCAGCGGAACAAGACTGGACAACACCTATAGTATTTTTGAAGCAGGAGATTATATAGACACGGATTCAAAGTTGGATTTTTATATTAATGGAAGAGGTTTTTTTGCCTTAAAGAACCCTGCAACTGAAGAAATTGTATATACAAGAAATGGAAATTTTTCTATGGCACAAATGGGTGAGGATTTTTATCTTACTTCTGGCGACGGATATTTTGTTTTGGATGAGAATGGAAACAACATAAGATTGAATGATTTGGCAGATGATGAAATAAAGCCGGCAGTATATGATTTTGGAGTTTTGGATGGAATTAGCAGTGTTGGGGATAGCAACTATGCACCAACGCAAAGAAATGGTGAAGCAGTTTTAAGCGACGTTGGCATAATGCAGAAAAGGCTTGAAAGTTCCAACGTGGATATAAGCAAGGAAATGACGAAGGTTATTGAAGCACAAAGAGCATATCAGTATGCACTTAGAATGGTTCAGACCTCCGATGAAATACAAACTACAATTAACAGTTTACGTGCATAGTTTAGAGATTTTTTTACTGGTATAGCCTTATAAAATATTTAGAGGGATGATGTTGTGGAAATTAAAAGTTACGATGAAATGAATAAGGATGAAATAGATGTTTTTAGAGAGATAGGAAGTATTGGCACAGGCAATGCGGCAACAGCACTTTCAAGTACATTGTCTGCTAAAGTTACTATGTCACTTCCAGAGGTAAACATTATAGACTATAGCACAGTAAGTGCATTTTTGGGTGGACCTGAAAAAATAATTGCCGCAGTGTTGGTGCATATTACTGGAGATATTGAAGGTATTATGCTTTATCTTCTGGATTTAAACTTTATTAACTTTGTTTTAGAAAAACTTAATTTGGAACGCATTGAAACCTATGAAGACTTAACAGATTTGGACAAGTCTGCTATTTCAGAAGTTAGCAATATAATTATTTCGTCTTATGCAAGCGCAGTATCTCAACTGGCAGGTATAAATACAAGGCTATCTGTGCCGGCTATGGCAATTAACATGCTAGGTGGAATTATGTCTGTGCCAATGAGTGAATATGGTTATGTAACAGACAAAATGATGATGATAGGTGGAAATTTTATTTACGAAAATCAAGAAATGACTAGCAACCTTCTTATGTTGCCTGATATAAAATCTTTAAACTTTTTGCTGAAGAAATTGGGTGTTATTTGTGATTAGTAACATAGTTGTTGGTATTGCAGATATGAAAATGGCCAGAAATGAAGGTGTTCTTGTAACGTACGCATTAGGTTCATGCATTGGAATTTGTTTATACGACCCTGTTGTTAAACTTGCGGCGATGATACATATTATGCTACCGGTTAAACTTGAAAATTCCAACGATAATGTTTTTAAATTTGCAGATACAGGTATACCTGAAACCCTTAGAAAAATGGAGATTTTTGGAGCGATGCGCAACCGGATTGTTGCAAAAATTG
Source organism: Lachnospiraceae bacterium (assembly GCA_034933685.1). Classification (GTDB taxonomy): domain Bacteria; phylum Bacillota; class Clostridia; order Lachnospirales; family Anaerotignaceae; genus UBA8514. Next base: position 94,228 of record JAYFNB010000017.1, read on the forward strand.
CTGGTGGAGCAAGGATGTTCGATATTCCAGGAAACGGAAGCTTGGGAAATATTGGAACGAGGAACATTGAAAGTGTAAAGCAAACTTTGCGTGCACAAGGAATTCGTATTTTAAAGGAAGACGTGGGTGCTAATTATGCGCGAACCTTGTATTTTGATTGCAAAACAGGAAACGGTGTTATTAAATCTTACGGAAGAAATGAGATAATTTTGTAAGTGCATATTAAAAAAATTAGTACCAACTGAGGGGGATATAATATGAAGAAGACTGAAAAAGGTGGAATTTTACTAGAATCTGGCACCAACGAAATGGAAATTATGGAGTTTAAAATAAACGGCAATCTTTATGGAATTAACGTAGTTAAGGTTCGTGAAATTATGATTGCGGCACCTGTTACTCCTATGCCTCATTCTCACCCTGTAGTTGAGGGTATGTTTAAACCACGTGACCAGGTTTTGACTGTTGTAAATTTGCCAAAATACCTTTATACAGATAAAGCCGATGTTGGTGAAAAAGATTTATTCATTATAACAAATTTTAATAGCATGTACATTGCATTTAGGGTGCACAGTGTAGAAGGTATCGTTCGCCTTTCATGGGAAGACATTCAAAAACCGGATAAAACCATAAGCAAAGGGCAGGAAGGAGTTGCAACTGGCATTACACAAATTAATGGACAGTTGGTAACAATACTGGATTTTGAAAAGATTGTTGCAGAAATTTCACCATCAACAGGCATTCAGGTTGCAGATGTTGAAAAAATGGGTGAAAGACGTCAAAATGATACCCCTATTCTAATTGCCGAAGATTCTATTTTGCTAGCTAATATTATTACTGAGTCTTTGCACAAAGCTGGCTTTAGCAATATAATTAAGTTTGATAACGGTCAGGAAGCATGGAATTTTCTTGAATCTATAGAGAAAGAAAAAAATGTTAAAGAGAAGGTTTCTCTTATTATAACAGATATTGAAATGCCAAAGATGGATGGACATCGTTTAACGAAGCTTATTAAAACTAACATTAATTTGAAGAAACTTCCTGTTATTATTTTCTCATCCATGATAAACGGAGAAATGTATATAAAAGGTAAACAGCTTGGTGCTGATGAACAAATTACTAAGCCAGAAATACATAGGCTTGTGGAGGTTATTGACTACCTTCTTGGTAGACATGACCAAATGTAAAAGAAAAATAGCAATTGCTACAGGAAAAGGAAAAAGCTAATGGTAGTATTTTAAAGTAGATCGTTATATCATATAATAATTAATAAAACCGCCATACTAACTGTAAAAAGTTAACATGGCGGTTTTTATATTGCAAACTATTTTTGATAAAACGACTTGTCACCGCAAATTTTTTTGCTCATCACTTTGTCTATGGCAACTAATTTTTCATTGGCACTTTTGCAATCCATAAAAGATGAATATATTCTTAGTTCCTCATCAGCATTGTCATCAGGTATTTTAACGCCTTTTTGCATCAAGTATCTTACACGTTCTTCTTTTTTTGGTTCAAGAGCCTCAACAAGCTGCCCACGCAAGTAATTTATTTCCTCAATTTCTAACAGAATGTCTGTACGCATGTTCATCAAGATTTCAAAAGAAACCATATCATTACGGTTAATACAATCTGCCATTTGTTGGGTTGTGTCAAGCAATTCACTTATTTTATTATATTTTTTACGCAGATTCACCGCAATATCTAACATTTCTTTATCCATGGTAAAACATCTCCCAAATCAATTAATTATTGTTTTCCTACGGTGATTTTGTCTGCTTCTTTAAAGCTATTTCTTAAGTTTAAAATTAAAGGACGAATTTCAGCAATAAGCTGGGCATTCCTTCCAGCTTTAATTCTTACAAGCTGGTAAAGAAAAAAGTCATAAAGTCTTTTTAACTCTGCGCTAATAGGGTAGCTTTTATCAAGGGTTGCATTAAGATATTTTATTATGTCGGCAGTTCTGTCAACAGAGGCCTCAAATGTTGCATAATCCTTGGTATTTAAAGCAAGCTCACTTCTGCTTAATCTTTTTAACGCTTCGTCATATAAAAGAATAAGCATTTCTCCCGAGGTCATAGTGGTTACGGATTGCTGCTTATACTGCTGATAACCGTAGTTATTCATATTTTATAATCCAACCTTTCAAGTTTACTGATTTTTAAAGATCTGAAAAAATGGTGCTTTGGCTATTCATTTTTGATATTGCCAACTCCAATGCAGTAAATTTACTTTGGTAACGCTCTTCTTGACTTTCAAGCTTATCCTCTAGATTTTCAATGATACTATTAATAAGGTCTGTTTGCGTCTGAATTCTGTTGCTTAAAAGGGATGTCGCTGAGGCTTCATTTCCGGCAATTTCAAGAAGAATGCCCTTAGTTGCACCAGTTGTTTTTGCATATTTATCCATTACAGTTTTTAACTTTGTCATTGCACCAATATCCGTTGTTTTGGTGCCAGTTGCTGTGGTTGTGGTGGTTCCAGCAGAAGTAAAAAGTTGTTTTACGGTGTCTGGGTTAGACTCTAGTGCGGCTATAAGGGCGTCTTCGTCCAAAGTTACCTTTCCGTTTTCTGAATAATCACTAGAAGTAGAGATACCAATAGAGCTCCAGCTAAGTCCGTCAGTTCTATCATATGAAAAAACATTACGAAGTTCAGAGGAAAGGCTCATAAGGGTTGTGTCAGCAAAAAGAACTCCTTTTTTCGCCTTTGTTTCCCATGCCGTAATTTGAGACTCTGTCATGTCCTCTTTTTGTTCATCTGTAAGAGGTGCGTAGTCATTATCTGGTTTTTCTGTATAAGCTGTATTAACAGCGGCAATCATTGTGTTATAGTCTTCAATCATTGACTTAATTGCGCTGACAATGCTATCAGAATTAACAGATGAGGTTATTTTTACAGCCTCAGTTCCTTCTATATAGTTTCCGGATGAATCATAGCCAAAAGTTCCGCTTAAAGAAATGGTGGTTCCATTCATATCAATGTTGTTTGAGCCACGGGTAATTTCTACGGATTCTTGACCGCCTGATCCGTCATAGTCAATTAGCACAATGGCATCCTTTCCTTCGGTAGCTGTTCCGTTATAGTCAGAACCTGTTTTGCCAAACAACAAAGCTGCAAGGTCATTTCCTTCAGTAGGTTCTGTAATTGTAACTGTTCCAGATGCACCATTTTCATCAGATTTAATAGTAAATTTATCTGTAGAGTTGGAGTAGCTTATGGTAACGTTTGCATCGGAGGAATTGATTGCCTCCATTACTTTGTCAAGGGTTGTATTTTTATCAAATGCAACGGTGTTACCGTCAGAATCCTTATAGCTAGATATAGTTTTGCCGTTTATTGTAATAGAGTAATTTCCATCTTCAACACTATTTGCAAGTCCGCATTCAGCAAGGGTTGCACTTGTGTTAATACGATTTGCTGTTCCTGCGGTAATTCCAAAAACACCACTTGAGCCAAGTAAACCAGTTGAGCCTGAAGATATTGACAATGTGGAAGTTGTATCAGGGTCACCTGTTGTGGCAGAGGTTGTTGCGAAGGAAAGTCCATTTTCTGCTGTTGTGTCTACTGAAATTCTTCCACTGCCAAAGGCGGTGTCAAGTTTTGTTTGAAGAAAGCTTTCAAGTGACGAAAGGTCAGTTAAAGAACTTGTGTCATCAAAGGTAATTGTTTTAGATGTACCGTTATATTTAAATGTTAATGTCTGACCGGAGAGTCTTTCAGCAAAAGTTTTTGTTTCCTTAAGAGAATCTGTGTCAACAACGCTTCCACTTGTGCCAGCGCTTGTAAGTACAGTTTCGGAGGATTTTAAGTTGCTTAACCCAAGGTTTGAAAGCAAGGATTCGGTACCACCCGTAATTTTAATGGAGTTAGAGTTGCCGCTTTGTGCTGTAAAACAAAGTGAACCATCTGTGTTAGCTGAAACTTTAAGGACATCACCAAGGGTTGCCCTGTCTGTAGTTTGTGTTTTTAGGTTTTTCTCTGAAAGAGCTTTATTTATTAAGGCAGCAACGTCTTCAGCACTGTCACAAACATCTGATTCTGCATCAAGTGTAATATAGTATTTATCGTTACCATATGTAAAAGCCAAAGACTTTCCTGCAATGGTTGAAACATCTGCATCGTCAAAATTTATTTCGCCAGAAGTAAGTGACTGGCTTGAAGCCGTGCCGCTGGATTTGAAAGATGCATCAGAAGCAAGTTGTTTAACGGCAGCAATAGATACACTAGTCGCTGAGGAAGAAGTTCCTGATACTGAAACTTTACTGCTATTTGTGCTGCTGGTAACTTTTGAAGTGTACTTTGAGTAAAAGCTAGAGCTGCAAAGGTTTGTGCTGGATGAATAAGAAGTATATTTGTTTGCAAAGGAAACAAGCTGTGAACTGATAGACTGGTAAGCGGTTTGCTGCCATCCTAAGGTTGTAAGCTTTTGTTTGTTCTTTGCAATTTTACTTCTTGTGCTGGTGGTCATTGCATCAATTAATGCATCGGTATCCAAATTACTGGCAAGACCGCTGATACCGCTACTTACGTATGAGGTAGAGCTGCTAGAAGTGCTGGATGTAAGACTTGATAAACTAGCCATAATTATCCTCCTTTATGGTGATTAATATATAAAATGTTTTCTTTGATTTAAAATTCTCTATACTTATTCATCGACATATAGTATACTTTTCATAAGAGTATTTTGATAATTTTGTAGTTGAGGTGATATTTTTGTCTATAATAATTACATTAACAAACCAAAAAGGCGGCGTTGGAAAAACTACTACTTCCAGTGCTTTAGTTACAGGGCTTTCGCTTAATGGATATAAAGTTCTAGGAGTAGACTTAGATCCTCAGGGTAATTTGGGGTTTTGTCTTGGCGTGGATGTTGAAAACACAACTACCATTTACGAGGTTTTTAAGGGTCAGGCATCTATCGAGGATGCAATATGCAAAACAGAATTTGGGGATATAATTCCTTCAAATATATTGCTTAGTGGCGCAGAACTTGAATTTAATCGTTCAGGCAGAGAGTATCTGCTTAAAGAGTACCTAGAACCATTAAAACAGAAGTATGATTTTATCGTTATTGACACACCGCCTGCGTTAAATATTTTAACTGTGAATGCCTATGTGGCATCGGACTTTCTAATTGTGCCAATGATACCAGAAATTTTAAGTCTTTTGGGTGTAACACAGCTTCGAGAGACGGTGGAAACTGTTAAACGTTTTTACAATGAAAAGTTGGTTGTTATGGGCTTGCTGTTAACTAAGTTTAACGGAAGAACAAACCTTGCAAAAGAGGTTTCTGAGATGGCAGATCAGATAGCCGAACAGCTTGATACAAAGGTTTTTAATTCTAGAATTCGGGCTGGAGTTGCGGTTGCAGAGGCACCAGCACATGGAGAATCTATTTTGCTGTATGCACCAAGAAGTAAACCAACCATAGATTATGTAAATTTTGTTGAGGAAGTTCTAAGAAGAATAAAACATCATATAAAGGAAATGAAAGCAAAAAGTAACACATAAGGCAAAATGGGTAAATTATATTTGGAAAGAGGAAGGGTATGGCAAAAAAGACGAACAAAACCGAGCATGTATTGAGTTTGATTTCAAAAGCAAAGGAAACAAACATTACAGAAGACGATGATGATGTTGAAATTCAGACCATAGAAAGCAAGGTTACGCCAGATTTGTCCTTTGTGGACCTGCAGCTGGCGCATGATACCGAGTTATCAGAAAAAATTAAAGAGAACCTGACACAAGAAAGTGAACCTGCGCTTTCTAAGCCACACAACCAGCAAAGTGCATTTGAAAAAGTTGTGATGGATGCTGCAAAGTCAGTTGTAGAGGAGGAAAACCCAAGCGAGGATAATGAAAATCTATCTGCAGCTATGGAAGAGCCTGGAATAGAGCAGGAAAGCTATGTTATACAAAGCAAGAACAAAGATATACAAGTAGAACCACTGCCAGATTTAGATGCGTTAGAGGAAGTGGAAACACTACCTTCACCTTCAACGCCAGCTTCAACACAAACAGTTGAAAGTGTGAATAAACAGGATACAAAAGAAGTTGAACAGGATAGATATATTTACGTGAACGTGCTTGAGGAAATAGTTAAAGAACGAGTGGAAACCTATATGCGTAAATTCGGTGTTTGCACATGCCCAAGGTGTGTTGCAGATACAATAGCATTAGCCCTTAACGGACTGACGCCTAAATATGTGGTTATAGACAAAAAAGCTGGCTCTCCAATGTTTAACTATTTGGAAAACCAATATGCAGGGGTAGTTACAACACAGCTTTCGCAGGCGTGTATTACAGTTAAAAACAACCCATATCATTAAACTAAAAAAAGTATGTATTTTCATTAGGCTTAAGTGCCTTGAAACTACATACTTTTTTGTTTAATTTTTAGAAATGGACCAAAATGGTCCGCCGTAACTTGAGGCGTATTTTGCTTGAGATATTATAATATCAAAACTCCATGCTTTTTGGCTGTTTTCCAAGCTTTTAGCATCGGCAATAAGCACCTCGCCACTTTCAGTAACTCCACGAAGAATTATAAAATGCCCGCCAGAGGTGAAATCTCCTTTATCCATTAAAACAACAACTAAATTGCCTTTGCTAAGCTCGTCTATAAGAGTTGCTTTGCTTGGGGTTATAAGGCTTTTGGCAACAAGACCGTAGTTTGCCGCACCATTAGCTATAATGGAATGGTAAGATCCTCCGTTATTGGCAAATTCGCCGTTGTCATAGGCCCACTTTGCAACATCGGGCGGGTAAACTATGGTGTCCGTTAGGCTTGAGGCAAGCATGGCAATGGTAGTAGGTCCACAGCCATAAACTGCAATTGTGTTGGTGTTGCCGTAAAATGAATCACCCCAGCGCGGGTCAGTTTGAGAAAAATATGTGATTTTACTGGTACTGCTGTTTAATTGAACTTCAACTTCCGCTGCGGAGAAATTTTGTGTTAAGCTAACAGGCTCTGCTTTAGCTAATTGGGCTTGCGCCTGAAGTTCTTTCTCTTTTTCTTTGTATTCTTCATATTTATTTGCCAAATCACTTACAACTTCTGTTGCAAGATTTGATGCATTAGAGGCTAAGGTGCTTGTGTTTTCAACTAAATTTTGCGCTTGGTTTTTTGCGTAAATTTTGAAATAGGAAATATCCTTTGGGGTTACATATATGGAAAAAAGAACAAGAAAAGCGCAAAAACCCAAGAATGTAGTGCTGAACATAGTTGCCATAACAACGTCAAAAAGACTTCCAATTTTCTCACCAAAGGAAGAGCTGGTTCTCCGTGAAGGTCTATATTTTTTTTGGTTTTTGTAGTAATCGTTCATAGCACACGCCCATATTTACCTTTCGTAACGTCGGATAATATTCGTCCATCTCGTATTGTTATAACTCTTTTTTTCATTACAGCAACAAGCTTAGTTGCGTGGGTTGCAATTAGCACAGTTTTGCCAAGTTTGTTAATGTCGTTAAAAATATTCATTATATCCCAAGCGGTTTCATAGTCTAAATTGGCGGTAGGCTCGTCTGCGATTACAATAATTGGATTATTTACGACAGCCCTTGCCATAAGCACTTTAAACCGCTCTCCTTCTGATAATTCACGAGGATATGCCTGTATTTTTTTTGTCATGCCAACCAAGCCTAATGCCTTTGGAATGCTTTCTTTTATGGTTTTTGTTGGCTGGCCTGTTACACGCATTACAAGTTCTAAGTTTTGGTAAACAGTTTTGTTTTCCAACAGACCAAGTTCTTTGGAAATTATGCCGAACATACGCCTATAGTATGGGAATTGCTTATGTCCCAGTTGACTTAAAGCCAAATTGGATACACAAATATCACCAGAGGTTGGTTCCATATCCTTAATTATAAGTTTAAGAAGGGTGCTTTTGCCAGCACCGCTTTTGCCTACAAAAAACACAAATTCTCCACTTTCTATGTTAAGTGTTATGTTTTTTACGCCAAATTCATCTGAAAGTGCGTTGTTATTATATTGTTTGCAAACCTTTTCCAGATGTATCAAAACGGTAATCTCCTTGTGGCACATAATAATTATGCCTCAAATTTTAAATAATTATGCCGTTAGTATATCATTTAATTGTAAAATTGCATATCTTTATGTAGAAAAAAATCGAATTCGGACAGATATTAAAATTTTCCAAAATAATTTAAAAAAGGTATTAAGTTTATTCTTTTTGTTCCGATATAGTATGTGTAAACAATAAATGACAACCCGGGTTCATTTATTAAAATACTTTTTTAATTACTTATTGCAAAAGAGGAAAAGGATTTCCTCTTGGTTACCACAAGGAGGTAAACAATTATGAGAATTCAAAATAACAATGCTGCTAACAATGCTCTTAGACAGTACAGCTCAAACAACACAACTTTAGGAAAAAACCTTGAGAAATTATCATCAGGTTACAGAATCAACCGTGCTGGCGATGACGCTGCTGGTCTTGCTATTTCTGAAAAAATGAGAAGCCAGATTACAGGTCTTGAAAAAGCAACAGACAATGCTAACGATGGTATCTCTTTAGTACAAACAGCTGAAGGTGCTTTAACAGAAGTTCACTCAATGCTTAACCGTATGACAGAGCTTGCTACACAGTCTGCAAATGGTACTTTCGATGATGAAACAGACCGTGCTAACCTTCAGGAAGAGGTTGACTCTCTTTTATCAGAAATCGATAGAATTTCTAAATCTACAAACTACAATGGTATTAACTTGTTAGATGGTTCTTTAGGAAGCTCTTCTGCAAGCAAGGTTGCAGTTGATGTTAAATATGCAGGTTTATCAGGAAATGCTGGAGTTCTTACTTTAAACAGTGCAACAGCTACTTCATCTGCTACTGATGTTCCTAGTAGTGCTGGTTCATTAACTGCTGATACTGATTATAATGTTCAAATTAAGTTCAGAGATGCTGATGGCAATTTACAAGACAAAACAGTAAAGTTTACAGCTGGTAGTACAGGTGGTGACTTAGCTACAGATGCAGATACAGCTACTGCGTTTGAAAAGGCTGTTCAGGAAGCTATTGGTGATGGTTATACTGCTACTGTTGCTTCCGACGGCTCAATGACGATTACATCTAAAAATAGTGGTGCAGACGATAAATTTGAAGTATATCAAATTAGAGTAGCAGACGTTGCAACTGATACTGAAGTAGCAGACGTTGTAGGTGACATTGCAAATACAGAAGGCGCAGATGCTTTCTATACATTGGATACTGCTGCGTTAGCTTCTTACGATGGTGCGAGCACAACAAATGCTGACAACTACATTTTTGAAATTAATGGTTCAAAATTTGCGTTTGTAACTGGCGATGATGCTGCTAAAGCTCTCGACTCTGATGTAAACTACGTAAAAACCGCGAGTACAGCTGCTGATGATACTGAAACTCTAGCTATGATTGCTTTAATCAATGAAAAAACAGGCATTGGTGCTGTAGTTAATGGTTCTGCAAATACAAGTATTGACTTAATGGCAGGAAAAACAGATGCATCAAAGGGCAATGGTCTTTCTTTACAGATTGGCGATACAGCAGATAAGTTCAACCAGATTAAAGTAAATGTTGGTGATATGAGCTCTAAATCACTTGGCATTAGTGGCGTTGATATCAGCTCACAGTCAGGTGCTGAAAGTGCTATTGAAAAAATCAAAACAGCTATCAACTCTGTTTCTGGCACAAGAGGTAAACTTGGTGCTATCCAGAACAGACTTGAGCACACAATCAACAACCTTTCTGTAGCAACAGAAAACATCACAGAGGCTGAAAGCCGTATCCGTGACGTAGACATGGCTAAAGAAATGACAGAATACACACAGAACAACATTCTTTCACAGGCTTCTCAGGCTATGCTTGCACAGGCAAACCAGTTGCCACAGGGTGTTCTTCAGTTATTACAGTAATAAAAACAGTAACTCAATTAATAAATTTAGGGTGCAGACATTGTCTGCACCTTTTTTTATTGCTCAAAACCTTGGGCGTTGCCCAAACCCACTTGCTTCTTGAAAAAAGCAAGACCAAAAACTTTCATTAAAGCCGCATAAATATGCGGTTTTAGTTGGGTCAAGGGTTTGTCTTTTTTTATACTTTTTATGCGCAAAATTTTATAGGCATAGTCTTATCATTCAGTGTAAAGCGGTCGATATATTAATTAGATGATATTTAATGTGTATAAATATATTTTAGGGAAATTTAATGGACGAGGAGAATTCCTATGAAAATTCAAGCAAACCAATTTTTTAATCTCCAATCAAATATGAAAAAACAAACACAGGCAACTAACAGCCAAAGCAGCACAAGCGAACTGTATCAAAAACGCAGTTTTGATGAATTGGTAATTAGTTCAAGACCTGCACCTGTTACAGACGAAAGCTTTGCGACAGATGTATCCAAGGAAATTTCTTCAGAGGCTAAAGCAACAAGCAGTGATGAAAAACTTGAAAGCTTAAAAGCGCAAATTGAAGAAGGTACTTATCAAATAGATTTAGGTGCAATTGCAAGAAAAATGATATTGGGCTGAGAGTGATTGGAGGGCGAAATAACCGTGAACACAATTGAAAATCTTAATGAGCTTACAGTTGAAATAACTGAATTTCTTGAAAAGCTTGCAGAGGTTCAGCAAAAGAAACTTGACGCAGTGCATAATAACGACCTTGTTTTGCTGGATGAATGTATGAAACAGGAGCAAGCGGCTGTAATGAAGTCTAAAAGCCTTGATAGAAAGCGGGAGGCAATTTTATTGGACTTAGGCTTTAGCGGTTTATCCTATAAGCAGATTTTGGAAAATATGGCAGAAGAAAAAAAGGCAGTAGCTGTGCCTCTTTTTGAAAAACTTAGAGGTGCGGTGCTTAATTTTAACCAACTAAACGGTCAAATTAAAACTTCCATTGAGGTTAATTTGCACTCAATTAGCAGTACATTAGAAAATTTAAAAAACAGCAACGTAAAAAACAAAAATTCAGGAAAAGTTTCTTTTACAGACAGAATGGTGTAGATTTAATTTTCAATATTTACTTAAGGAGGAAACCCAATGCGTTCCACATTTGCAGGTTTTACAACGGCTCAGCTTGGTTTAAGCGCAAGCCAGCAGGCGCTTAACGTTACAGGGCAAAATATAACCAATATTAATACGGCAGGTTACACACGCCAGTCAGTAGATTTAGTAAGTTTAAACCTTACAGGATATTCAAACACCAGTGAGGCAAGAGTTGGTTACGGTGTACTTGTTACAGGCGTTTCACAGTCCCGTGATCCATATTTGGACATTCGTTTTAGGAATACAATAGCCAAGGTAGGCGAGGCAGATGTTAAAGTTGCCTCTTTAAGCGAACTGGAAGATGTATTTGACGAGGTTGCAAAAACAGGTTTGCAAGATGCGTTTACTGACCTTACAAGCTATTTAAATAAGCTTTCTGCCAATGCAGGAGACGATGAATTTGACAGCATGGTTCGTTCATCTTGTGATTCTCTTTGCCAACTTATTAACCAATATGCAAATCAAGTGGAAGAGATTAGAGACGGGCAAGAGGATGCATTAACTAATGTGGATGTTCCAGAGGTTAACAAGCTTATGGAAAGCATTGCAAACCTTAACAAAACCATAAGAAACAGCCAAATTAACGGCAATGATGCTTTGGAGCTGATTGACCAGAGAAACACTCTTATTGATGAATTGGCAAGCTATGTAAAAATAGACGTTCAATATGTAGCCACCCCGGTTAGCTCTACTCTTTCAGTAGACGAATTGCAGATAAACCTTGTTGGCAGTACTGGTACAAATTACAGTTTAGTTAGTGGCAATAGCTATGGTGAATTTACCGTATCTAAAGACGCAACCACAGAGCAACTTGAAATGAGCCTTAAAGATGCCAAAACGCCCACAACTACTTATGCAACAATGGTTTCGGAGTTGTCAACGGGGTCGCTGAAAAGCTCTTTTGCTATGCTTAACCAATCAGGCTCTCTTGATGACCCTGCGACGGAAGAAAAAGGCATTGGCTATTACGAAAAATCCCTTGATTTGCTTGCACAGCAACTTGCAACAGTATTTAATGAAATTAATAATAGAGGCGTTACACCACCTACTACAAATGATTTATTTGCTTCTAAGGACGGTTCAGACATTACGGCTAAAAATCTTTGTATAGCCAGCGGTTGGAGGGACGGAACTTATGGCATTAATGCCTCTTCGGATTCTACAAGCTCTTCAGCTGTAAATGACAATATTTTGGCTATGGTAGCTACTTTTGATTCAGATTATTCTTATACTACAAGCGGTGGCAGTACACTTTTTACAGGTACATTCAGCGAATATTTTTCTAACGTTGGTACTACATTGGGTCTTGATATTAAGTCCACAACGGCTACCTTGGATAATTACAGTGCCGTTGCAAGTGAAATTTCAAATTCAAAAGATGCTATTTCAGGCGTATCCCTTGACGAAGAAGGTATTAACTTGTTGCAATACCAAAAGTCTTATGCTGCTGCGGCAAGACTTATGACAACACTTGATGAAGCCCTTGAAACTCTTCTTGGCATGGGCGTTGTTGGTAGATAATACATATTATGGAGGTGATTGCAGATGAGAATTACAACAAGTGCTATTTTAAGAAATTATCAAGGCGGGCTTAGTAAAGCTGCCATACAATTAAACAGCGACCAAAACAAAGTGCTTACCCAAAGGTCATTCAGCACAGCGGCTGAAAACCCTGCGGCGGCAACACAAGCCTTTAAACTTAGAAAAAGTTATGCTTCAAATAGTAATTATATATCAAACACAGAGGACGCTATTTCAAAACTAGAAACCATATCAAGTAGTGGGTTAGAAATGCATACCGTTGCTAAAAGTGCAAAGGAAATGATACTTCAGGCTATTAACGGCAGTACAAGTTCAGAAGGTAGGGCTACCATAGCTGCCAGTCTTAGAGGATATCAGGAAACCTTGGTGTTAAGTGCAAATGCAAAATATGGTGATGATTTTATGTTTGGCGGTGCAAATAACAGCGAAGCACCATTCGAGCTAGTTAATGGACAACTTCAATACTTTGGTATAGATGTTAACACCACAGATGCTACTGAAAAAGCAACTCTTGATAAGCTGTTATCAGAGCAAGTGTTAGTTGACCTTGGCTTTGGGTTAGAGGTGGATGGTTCAAGCAATGTAACAAGTGGAACTGCATTTTGTACTTCGTTTTCTGGTCTTAATGCTTTAGGCTATGGAACAGATTCAGATGGGATGGATAACAATTTGGTTAATTTGTTGGGACAAATTGCCGATGAGCTTGAAGCAGAGGATTTTGACACTGAGAAAACGTCTGAATTAAGCCTTAAGTTTGAATCTACGTGTTCAACCCTTATGAACTTTGTTACAGAAATTGGGACAAAAAGCAACTATTTAGAGAACACATTAACCAGATTGGAAACAAATAAGACCATATTGAATGAAAAGATAACTGCTGTAGAATCTATAGATTTAGCAGAAGCGATTACAAATTATTCTTGGTCACAATATGCTTACAATGCTGCATTGAAGGTTGGTAATAGTATTTTAAGTCAGTCGTTTATTGATTATATGAATTGAACGTAACAAAAAGGGGGTAATCTCGTGGAACCTTTAATTAGTATTACAACGATACCTATCTCTATTGAGATGAAGGTAAATAATGCTAGGTTGGAATATAAAAATTCCAATGCTACCATGGAAATAACAAGAGATTCAGGCGGACTTCGCATTAAAAGTCAGCCAATTAAGTTGGATATTGACCAGTCTAAGTGTTTTAGCTCAATTCGTCCAACTACTATGGAGAGCACATATCAGGCGGCGCAAAAGGGAAAACAGGCTGTGTATGAGGCTACAGCAACATATGCACAGGAGGGGAAGCTATTGCTAAACGCACAAATTGGAGAAGACGTTTTAGGGCAAATTATAGATTCCAGAGTGAATAAAGATGTAAACACAAATGTTGGTATACAATTTCTTCCTTCAGCCGCACCAGAATTAAATTGGTCTGCCCCAGAAATGACAATTGAATATGAGATGGACAAATTAAATTTTGACTGGAAGGTTTTAAACGGTAATTTTGAATTTATTCCAGGAGATATTGAAATATCGATTACTCAAATGCCTGATGTGCGTATTGAATACATTGGTGGACCAATATATTTCCCCGCAAGTGCTGACCCAGACTATGTTCCAACAACTGATGTTAGGGCTTAAAACAAAATGAGGTGTTACAATGGAGTTAAATGCAAAATACTTCTCACGCATAGAGTATAAAGAGGAAGATATAGTAACCTTTGATGAGGGACTGTATGGGTTTAAAGATAAGAAAAAATTTATTCTTATTTGGTTTGAGAATACAAATGAGAATTTTCTTTGTATGCAAAGCATTGAGGATGAAAATTTAGCTTTTCTTATGATAAATCCATATCATTTCCTTGAAGATTATGATGTAATCTTATCTGATGATGATACACGCAGTCTTAATATAACAAATGTAGATTGTGTACGTACTTATGCTGTATGTGTTATTAATGATGATACAAGTAAAAGCACAGCCAATTTGAAATGCCCAATTATCATTAATTCTGAAAACAACAAGGGAAAACAGATTATTTTAGAGGAGTCCGCATATTCATTTTATCAACCTTTTACCACAGCTTTAGCTAAGGAGGGCTGATATATATGCTGATTTTACAACGAAAGGCTGGAGAATCTATAATAATTGGCGATGACATTACCATAACGGTACAATCAATATCATCCGATAAGGTTAAAATAGCCATTGATGCCCCAAAAGAAGTACAAATTATAAGAGAAGAATTGAAAATAGCAGAAGAAAGCAATCGCGAATCGGCGGCAGTTTCAAATGCCACAGTGGATGCTTTTAAGAGGTTATTTCAAAAATAATAAAAACCCAGCAAATAGTAAAATTTGTTGGGTTTTTATTATTTATCTATTTACTTTTAAAAATATAAGAGTTATAATTAAATAATAAATATTATTATTTGAGAGGTGGAGAAGATATGAACTTAAAAGGAACAAAGTCAGAAAAAAACATAAAGGCTGCATTAACGGGTGAATCACTAGCAAGAAATAAATATACATTTTATGCTATACAGGCACAAAAAGAAGGTCATGCAGAAATTGCAGAAATGTATGAAAGAATGGCAAAAAATGAAAGTATGCATGCAAAAATTTGGTTTAGTATACTTAATGATGGTCTTGGTACTACGAAGAAAAATCTTACAGATTCAGCAAAAGGCGAAAATGGCGAATGGATGACAATGTACCCCGAATTTGCAAAAACTGCAAGAGAAGAAGGTTTTGAAGAGCTTGCAGTTATGTTTGAGAAGGTTGCAGAAATTGAAAAAGATCATGAAAAGACATTTATGAAAAGTTTGATGGCAATGATGTCAAGTGAAAAATCAAAGGCGAAGGAAGACGGGGTGGCAGTAAAAGCTGAAACACCAAATGAAAACCATCATAAGCATGTAAGTAAGGCTGGATATCGTTGTATGTTTTGTGGGGCTGTATTCGAAGACAGACCTGATGTATGTAACGTATGTGGTGCAATTGGTTCTTTCGAAGGATGTTTAATAGAGGAATAAGTTATGGAAATTTAAAAAGTCAGTATTTTTCACAGGTATCAAAACCTTGAAGATACTGACTTTTGTTCTTTTTTATAAAAAAGTAAACTACAGTGTTGACAGGTGCTTTTGAAGCACTGCAGGAATATTTTCAGCAGATGCTTCTATAGTAACTGCGCCAATATTATATGCAACCATAGGCATTCCGTAAACAACACAGGATTCTTTGTTTTGACCTATTGTATAAGCCCCGTTTTTACGCATTTTAAGCAGGCCGTCTGCTCCATCTCTGCCCATGCCAGTCATAATAATACCAACAGCCCTATTCTTGACATTTTCTGCAATAGATTGGAAAAGTACATCAACAGATGGACGATGGCCACTTACTTTTTCTCCTGAAAATAATTTAACAACATAGTTTCCACCTTGTTTTACAACTTTCATTTGATTGTCGCCACCAGGGGCAATAAGTGCAAGGCCTTGCTTAATAATGTCTCCGTCCACAGCCTCACGCACTTCCATCTTGCAAAGTTTATTAAGTCTATCAGCATACATTTTTGTGAAGCCTGCTGGCATATGCTGAACAACAACTATGCCAGGAATGTTTGATGGTAAACCTTTTAATACAGTAAGGGTTGCCTCTGTGCCCCCAGTTGATGCGCCTATTGCAATAATAATGGAGCTTAAAGCTGAAGAATTATTTAATGCTACCGGCAAAACTGGTTTTGGAATAGGTTTTGGAACAGGTGTTGTTACAGGCGGAACTGATGGCTTAACTGTTGGTGAAGAGTGTATAGTTGCGCTTCTTGCAATAACAATTTTGGAATGAAGTTCAGTAATGAAGGCCGAAATATTTCCCATTGTGGAAAGTTCTGGTTTTTTTACAAAGTCTACTGCTCCTGCAGATAATGCATCAAAAACATTTATATTTATTGCCGAAACCAATACAACCCGAACAGGGTGTGTGGGTATAAATTGTTTCACAAAATCGATACCACTAAGCCTTGGCATTTCAACATCAAGTGTTACAACGTCGGGATTCAGTTTTATTATTTTCTCTTTTGCATCAAATGCATCTACGGCAAAGCCGATAACTTCAATGTTGTTAAATTCTGCAAGTTTGTCTGAGAGCACTTTTCTAAAAAAGATGGAATCATCTACAATTAAAACACGAATTTTCTTTGTCATAGTGTTTCACCTCTCTAAGTTTGCACAGTGTAATTTTATGCAAACCTTACCTTAACAATGTAAGGTTTCATACAATTAAAGTATGTCAAATTTTTCTATATGTTGCTGGCATAAGATATTTGTACGGAGTTGTTGCTTTGTTAAGTGCCTCAGAATGACCGATAAGAAGGTAACCGCCACTGCTTGTTGCATCATAAAAACGGTTAACAAGTGCATCCTTCGTTGGTTGGTCAAAATATATCATTACATTACGGCAAAATATAACATCAAATTGCAGCCTAAACTTAATAGGGTCCATAAGGTTAAAGGTCTTAAAAATGACATTGGACTTAAGATCAGGCGTTACTTCATATCGTCCATCTGGTAATTTTTTAAAATACTTTGTTATCCACGTGGTTGGCATATCTTTTAAGGACTCTGCTGGATAAATGCCAGTTTGTGCCTGCGTAAGTACATTTTGCGATATATCCGTTGCCAAAACGCGGGTGTCCCATCTAGCGGCATCTGCACCTAAAAAATCTTTCATAATAATTGAAAGGGTATAAGGCTCCTGACCTGTGGAACAGCCAGCACTCCATACACTTAATACCTTGTCTTTCTTCTTTTTAACAAGGTAGGGAAGAATGGTGTCTCTAAAATAATCAAAATGCATTCGTTCTCTCATAAAAAAGGTATAATTTGTAGTAAGCTTATTCAGCATAACGTCAATATCGTTTTTGCTTGCTTTTGTAAGAATAAAATCTACATAATCTGAAAAATTGGAGAACCCCATGGAAACTAAAGTAGACCCAAGACGCCCTTCAATAAGTTGCTTCTTTTTTGAGAGATTTATACCAAAGTTTTTGTGAATATAGGTATAAAGGCGTACAAAATCTTTTTCGGTTAAAGTCATCATCATATCACCTAAAGTTATTATTTAGAATTAACAAGAAGTTGGCAATCCATGCAGAAAACAACCGTTCCATCAGCAAGGGTGGTCATTCCACTTACAAATTCTTGGCTTTTTGATGGAGGTGGAGTGATTTTATTTTCAATGTCGAACACTTGCAAAACTACATCTACAAGTATTCCTATGGAAACGGAATCAACCTCTAAAATGATAACACAATTTGTTGATGCTGGCTCTGCCGCAGGTTTGTTCATACGTAGACGGATATCTATAATAGGTATTATTTGTCCACGAAGGTTTATTATTCCCTGCACATAATCAGGCACACGAGGAAGCTTGGTTACAGTGTGGTTGGTAATAATTTCTATTACATTATCAATAGGAATACCAAAAACTAAGTTGTCCGAAATAAAGGTTAGATATTTTTTGGAGTTATCATTTTCGGCTTTTAATGTATCTATATCAAACTCATTTGTATCCATTTCATCATATAGTTCGTTCGTCATAATTAAAATCCTCCTTAAAATGCGTACATGGAAGCTGCATGAAGGTTTAAGATATCCAGAATAATGCTTATGTTGCCATCACCTAGAATTGTACAGCCTGCAATGCCTGCGTCTTTGATGTTGAAGCTGTTAAGGTAAGTTGGAAGTGGCTTAACAACAACCTGTTGTTTACCAATTAACTCATCTACAAACAAACAATAGGATTTGTCACTGGATTCAACCCATACAAAAATTCCATCTTCAACATTTTCTACCTGTGTATCAATGTTATAAAGGTTATGAAGCCTTACAACAGGGTAGAAGTTACCCATACGCTCAACAATTTCGTTACCCATGGAGTCCAAAATAACATCCTCTGGGGATACTTTAAACGACTGGCGGATGTTGGTGATTGGAATTGTAAATATTGAGCTGCCAACTGCGACTTCCATACCATCTACAATAGCCATTGTTAAAGGAATTTTCAATGAAATAGATGTACCTTCTCCTAATTCACTGGAAATAGAAACAACGCCGCCAACCTTTTCAATGTTCTGTTTTACAACATCCATACCAACACCACGGCCGGAATATTCAGTTACAACCTCGTTGGTTGAAAATCCAGGTGCAAGCAAAAGGTTTAAAATATCGCGTTTTGTATATTCACTTTCAGGTTTTGTTAATATGCCATTTTTCTTTGCTTTAGCAAGAACTTTTGTGGTATCTACACCTGTTCCATCATCTGTTACTGTTATAATAACATCGCTGCCTGTGTGCTCTGCCTCAAGTATAATTTCGCCCTGAGTATCTTTACCAGCTTTAATACGGTCGTCCACATTCTCTTCAATACCGTGGTCCATAGCATTTCGCACAATGTGCATAAGAGGGTCGTTTATACTGTCAACAATGGTTTTATCCAGCTCAGTATTTTCTCCTAGAATTGTGAGTCGAACGTCCTTATTTGTTTTTTGGCACATATCTCTTACAATGCGGTTCATCTTGTTGAAAACGCCAGAAACAGGAATCATTCTGATGGACATGGTTATATCTTGAAGCTCATCGGTAAGTTTTCTAAGTTGTCTAGCAGATTTTGTGAAATTATCAAGCTTTAAGCCTCTAAGGTCTGGTGATGCTGTAACCATAGATTCTGTTATAACAATTTCACCAACAATGGCCATAAGGCCGTCCAGTTTAGAAAGGTTAACACTAATTATACTTTGTTTTGACTGTGCTTGATGCACTGGAGCTTTTTGCGCAGCCTTTTGACCATTTTCGCTGGATGTTGAAGGCTGTGAAATTTCTGACAAAACCTTTGTTTGTTCAACCTTTTTTTCTTTTGCAATTTCTTTTTTTGCATGAGGGTTTACAATAACTTCGAATGAAGCAACATTAAGGGCTTCTTTAAGTACTTGAACAGCTTTTTCTACCAAATCTTCTTTGTCTATACAAAGGAAAAAGCCGTGGTCTATTATATAGTTGCAAGTTTCGGAATTTTCTTCAATATCCGCAGGGAAACAGGTGAATTCATCACCAATACTTTCTTTTACAGCAGATTTAATCATAAATGCGCGAAGATGCTCCATGCCACAACCATCATCAAAGAAAATTTGAATTAGGTAAGTAGAATCTGATTGAGGTAAATCAGTATTTATTTCTTTGCGCTCCTGAGCAACAACAGGCGTATCAATAACCGTTTCAACTTTTTCTTCAGGAGTTCCTTTCATTTTTTCGATAAAGGTATTAATATCAGTTATAAATTGGTCGATATTATCAGAGAGAGCTTCGTTGTTCTCGATTTTTGCTGTTTCACTACGCATAAAGTCATTTGAACGGAACATAAGGTTGAAAAGTTCGGTTCTAAGCTCTTCACTGAAAGATTCAACGCAGTTATTTTCTCTGAAAATAAAAAATAAATCCTCGATTCGATGAGCAAGTTTTGCCAACGAATCAAATTCCATCATGGCAGATGAACCTTTAATTGTGTGCATGATACGGAATATTTCATTTATACTATCTGTACTGAAGGATTTCTCTTTTTCGGATTCCAGCATAATTTCTTCAAGCTGTTCCAAAAGAGTGTTTGTTTCAAATAAAAACATATCCAGCATACTTTCCATGCCATTGTTCATAAATTTGCACCGCCTTAAATTATAGAGTGATATTGTAAATGAAATAATTTACTTGTCTTATGTTATTTATTCGACAAGATTTTAAAATAAATAATAGTTTTGTGAAAGAAGGTGAACATCATGTCAAATGTTTTAAAGGTATCCACGCCCTTATCTGGGTATGAAAATACAACCAAAAGCAACCCCATTTCCACTACAGACGCCAACATAAAAAATGTAAATGATGTAAATAAGGTTACAAGACCAGATGGTCAGTCAGCTAATGCTGATTATGGTGAAAACCAGTTGCTTTTACCCCATAATTCCAATTTTGATGGGTTCATAAAAGCTTTAAAAGGCAACCTGTTTGCTACTGATGCAATGACAGACCTAATTTTTGTACAAATGGAAAATTTGGTCAGATCGGGTATAAACGAAAATTTTGCTCAAGAAATATCTGATTTTTTGGAAATGATTAAAATGTCGGAAGATGAACTGCATGATTTTATAAAAAATCAAACACAGTCTTCAGCAAAATTTCAGGGAGCATTTTTTGGAATGTTAAGGAAATCATTGATGGAGACAAATTCTTCTAACCTTATATTTAGAATACTAGATTTCACTAAAAAATACAATGATTTTACATCTAATAGACACATTTTGAATGAAATTTTTTCAAATTTAACCAATATAACTCAGTATATGCCTTCCAGCTTTTCACAAAAGCTGTTAGACATTATGGAAAAAATGAATTTCAATTCCGAAAATGACAATTTATCCAAGAATATTGAAGTGCTTAAAAAGGAGATTATGCCATTTCTTTCTGAGTATGTAAAATTAACAAACGATTTCGGAAAGGTAAGAGATTTAATTACAGCCCTTACACTTAATATTGCAAGGTATGAAAATGGAAGTAAAGAAGGATTTGTTGGTGCATTTAAGGAACTTTTGGGTTATAATACAATAAAAGAAAAACTTGGTAATGGTGACGCTGATAAATTAATAGATATTTTATTGCAGGCAGAAGAAAAAAAGGCGGAAACAAGCCCTTTGGAGGAAAAGCTTATTTCTATTTTGCAAAAAGGCATTAAGGGAGAAGCGGGTTATGAAAATATAGATAATTTTAAAAATATTCTTGCCTCGACGCTTCTTAACGAAAGTGTTTATATGCCTCTTTTGCACGTTATGTTGCCTGTAAATATAAATGGAAACTTGATGTTTTCAGAATTGTGGATAGACCCTGATGATAAATCTGAAGGGGAAACTCAGGATGGCAAGAAAAAGGAAAAATTTTTAATTAAGTTTGATATTAAAGATGTAGGATTTTTTGACCTTGTTATTTTACACGACAATGGAAGTGTTGATTTACAGATTTTCTGTCCAGAGAAGCTTATGGGTATGGAAAAGGTAATCCAATCTGGACTTTTGGGGATTATTGAAAAAAATGGAATGTCTGTAAAATCACTGTCGGTAAAAAAGGGAAAGGAACCAGTAACCATTTCAGAAGTATTCCCTAAAATTTATGAAAGGAAAAATGCCATCAATGTCAGGATATGATGAAAAATTTAAACAAAGGGCAGTAGCCCTTAAATATGACAAAGATAATAATTTATCTGCGCCTATAATTGTTGCATCGGGCATGGGTTATACCGCTGAAAAAATTTTAGAGGTTGCATCCCAAAACGATATTCCAGTGTATGAAGATACATCACTGGCAACAATGCTTTCCAGATTGAATTTAGGTGCAGAAATACCGCCGGAACTTTATAAGGCAATTGTAGATATATATATTTATTTTCTTAAATTTTCTCCAAATAATCAGATTAATAGTAATTTGGATGAAAACAAGGATGTATAAATTTGAAGTAAAATAATTAATGGGGGAATAAGGGTTATGGCAATTAGATGTTTAATGTTGGATGAAAAAAACAGGATAATAGATTATGCGGATTTGAATTATCCACCTGGTGGAGGTGCACAGTTAATTCCATGTTCAGCAGATACTACAAATTCCTTTGAAAGAGGAGATATTGTAAAATTTCAGTTTGAGCAAAGGTTTGATAAGGTGTTTGACGGTGTTGTTGTAAGTAACCGAAACAATAAGCTTATGCTAGATAGTGTAAGGCACATTAGTAATATATTGCAAGAGGACCTAAGGATTGAAGTATTTAAAGATGCAGTTATTACATATAGAGTAGATAAGGAAAGCCAAGAGGAAGACAAAAATAAAAGCGAAGATGAAAATGAAGACGAGACAGTAGGCGAAACTGAAACTGAAGAAAATAAGGATGAAGAATACAGTTTTGATATTATTGTAAAGGACATCAGTTCTGGAGGAATTGGTTTTTACAGTAAGCAAAATTTACCTATGGATAAATTCTATGAGTATGTTGCTGATTGGGGTTCAACACCTGTTTTTACAAAGATAAAGCTTTTACGCAAGGAAAAACTTAATAGTGATACGTTTTCTTATGGAGGCAAATTTGTAGACTTGTATGCAGACGAAGAAAGAGTGTTAAGAGGAGGAGTTTTTGCTATACAGGCGAGAAGATGCCAGGACAGGAGGAGAAAAGAAGATGACATTTTTTAATAAGTCAGTTGCAAAAGTGTCAAAACAAAGTGTGGCTGTGCTGCTAACGGCAAGCATGGTGTTTTCAAGCGTACCAGCAATACCTCTGTTTAACTATGGAACAACCAAGGTTGAAGCGGCAGATACGGATATGGGTATTGCTAACCACTGGGCTAAAAGCTATATGATGAATTTGTACAACAGAGGGCTGATGCGTGGAGACTTGAAAGGAAATTTGAATCCCGATAAAGATATTACACGCGCGGAGTTTGTTTCTATTGTTAACAGAGCATTTGGCTATGAAGCTACCAGCGGAAATGCTTTTAAAGATATTAAAGGAACAGAATGGTACGCAGATGATGTGAACACTGCCTATAATCAGGGTTATTTTGTAGGCGACGGAAAAGGGAATTCTAATGCCACAAGCAATCTAACCAGAGAAGAGGCTGTGGCTATTCTTTGCAGAAACCTTAACGTAGACAAAAAACAAGGGGAAACCTTTACCTTTGAAGATAGCAGGGAAATACAAACATGGAGTAGGGGATATATTAATACAGCTACTGAAAAGGGTTATATTTCTGGCTATCAAGACAGCACCTTCAAACCTCAAAAAAGTATAACCCGTGGTGAAGCCGCAAAGGTTATTTCGGATGCATTGGGCGAAGTTATAAATGAGGCTACAGAAAAAACATTGGGCTATTACGATGGGAATGTTACAATTTCAGAGTCTAACGTAACTTTAAATAATACAGTTATAACAGGCGATCTTTACATAACAGAGGGCGTAGGCTTGGGTCAGATTTACCTTAACAACGTCAGCGTTCTTGGACAAGTTATAATTAGCGGAACAGGTGAAAGCTATGCAGGAAAAAGCAGTGTGAACCTTACAGACTGCTATGTATCTGATATGATTATTGCAGGGAAAAGCGGCAAGCCTAAAACTGTTAAAATAAGTGGAGATACTACTGTTTCTAACGTAAGGGTTTCAGCAAATGCTTTCCTTGAGGAACTTTCCAACAGAGATGGCGGATTTTATAATGTTGAACTTGCAGGTGCAGAGGGAACTTCTTTGCAGCTTTCAGGAGATTTTGAGAGCGTTACCGTTAAGGGTGAGAAAAACTATCTTTCACTTAATTCTGGAAACATAGATACGCTTGTTGTGGACGAGCTTGGTGCTGACAGCACACTTTACCTGCAAGAAGATACATATGTAGACCAATTGCTTCTTGACGTTGCGTCTACTATAACCGGCAAAGGTGAAGTCGGTTATCTTAAAGTAAATGGCTCAGGCGTAGTAACTGAAATGATACCCGAGCAAGTTGAAATAAGACCAGGCCTTAGGGCAAAAATTGCAGGCGTAGACATGGACAGCAATGATGCAGAAGAATCATCATCTTCACCAATTATTTTATCAGGCTATCCAGAAGCTAAGGATATTGGTGTTTCAGAAGCAACCATTGTGTATAAGGCAAATAAACCTGCAACGCTTTACTGGGTTGCAAGTTTGTACGATGCAGGCAAGGTAGAAACCGAAGAAATTATTTCTCCAAGCAAAAACAACGTACAGATAGTAAAAAGCGGAAACTTTGCTGTTGATTCAACAAAGGAGTTTTCAGTGAAAATATCAGGTTTAAAAACAGATACAGAATATCTTATTTCATCGGTTTTGGTAGACGATAAGAATGAGAAAAGCAAGAAAAAAACAGAAAACTTTACTACTGTAGACAGTGCTAAAACGGGCTTTGTTACAGGTTATCCAAAGGTAAGCAACCTAAGTAATACCTCTGTTGACATTGCGTATGTTACAACCAAGGATGACAGCACAGTGTACTGGGCAATTTATCCAAAGGGGAAATATACAGTTCCAACAGCGGCGAACCTTAAAAAACAGCAGCTTTTTGGGTATCTTAATAAGGGTAAGGTAAACGTTAGTAAAAAATACAAAGAGCACACACTTACAATTTCAGGGTTAGAAGAATTGGCAAGTTATGACATTTATATTGTGGCATTTGACGACACTTCAGAGTCCTCTGTTTCTAAGCTGGAGATAACTACAAAAGACACTACGGCTCCTGTTTTTGTAAGTGGATATCCTTACACAGAGACAGGGAAAAACGATACCTCTATAGATGTAAAATACAGGGTTAATGAGGAAGCCACTGTTTATTGCGCGCTATACCCGGAGGACACACCATTCCCAATTGGCACAACTGTTACATCTGGAAGTACTTATTCAGCTTTGCTGAGTAGTGATGAGGCTAAAAATCAGGTGGTTAGCGCTAAAAACGCAACGCTTAAAGCAACAAGTGCAAAAACGCAAGCTGATACAGAAGGAACAATTACAATTTCGGGCATTAAGGAAACTATGGCATACGATTTGTACGTAGCAGCACAGGACAATACAGGAAATATTTCAATAGTTAAAAAACTTTATGTTCCTGCAAAGCCAAGATTTTTGGATACATACCCAAAAGTTTCTATTGTTAAAAACGATTCTGTGGATATACTTGTAGCCACTACGAAAAATTGTGAAGGATATTGGGCGGTTCTGCCTAAGGGCAGTGTTGCGCCAACAGAAGTTGCATTAAAGGGACAGACAGTTGCAGGGGCTTTAAGCTTTGGCAAGGTGGAAAATTTTCCTAAAAATATAGAAAATACTGTTCACGCAGCAGGGCTTCAAGAACTTACTGAATATGAATTTTATATTCTTCTTGCAGATACACAAAACACATCAAAAATATCAGTAGTTAAATTCAAAACACCAGATATGACGCCGCCGGAATTTTCAGACGGATATCCTGTTGTTGGTACAATTACAGATAAATCTGTAGAAGTTCTTTTAAGAGTAAGTGAGGATGGAACTGTTTATTACGTGCTTACTAAAAGAGGTGCAGTTTTCCCTAAGCCGCCAACAGGCTCATCAGACTCTCCGGCTTTAGACAGTGCTGAGGCAATAAGACAAGTTATAAGCGGAAACAATGCTTTCAAAAGCGGTAAGACAACCGTAAAGCAGAATATAGAATCAGGGCTTAATATTACAGGTTTAGCAGAGCAAACTGGTTACGATTTGTACCTTGTGGCACAGGATGCTTCTGGAAACAGTTCTGCTGTAAAGAAAATTTATGTTAAAACGGCAGACTATACAGTGCCAACAGCAAAAGTGGAGTTTGAAGAAACAATAGAAGGTGAACCAGTTGTAAAGAGTGAAGTACGCATTCGTTTTAGTGAGGAAGTTATTGATACAAAAATAAACGACACAATGAACGAAACAACACTTCCATATAACATTGTGCTTTATGATATGTCTTCATTAAAAAGAACAGCAGTGGCAATTGATTACACTCAGGTTACGGTTGAAATCCAAGAAAGTGCAACGGTTGTTATATTCCCTAGTGAATGCATAAAGCTAAACAGCGGAAATACATATGAGTTTGAACTTAACTATATAGGGGACACTTCAAACAACAAAATGAGCCTTAAAACTGTTTTGCCACAGTTTAAAACTGTTTCACCCACGGTGGAGTTGGTAAAATCTGTTGCTCCGGCGGAAATGGATATGACGTTTGAGGTGAATCCTCAGGAGATACAAACAGCAGACAGTGTACTGTTTGATATTATTTTTGAATCAAACCTTACAATTGAATTTGAGCTTTACAAAAAGAACAGTTCTGGAGTGTTTGAGAACATTAACAATGTAGGCGCTAGCTATACTCCACTTGTTATGCAGGATGAGGCAATTACACTTCACTATATGTTAGATAGAAAGATTAACGGTCAAGCTGACTTCAGTTTTGAAAAATTTAATCAGCTTCAAAATGAGGAATATGGCATTAAGATTATTAAGATTAACGGAAATGGCGACCGTGATGGATGGGACAAAACAGTTAAAATTAAAATACAGTGCGTTGCAGGTTCACGTACAAACCTTGCAACTATTGCAAGTAATCCTATCAGCAACCTTGAGCTTGGCCTAGCAGAAGGGGCAGTTATTGTTAACTATCCAAAAACATTTGAACTTATGGCAAGCTTTACAGATACTGTAATACCTGAGTTTATGACTGGATACCCTAAGGTTACTGATGGCGGTGTAACAGCAGATACATTTGTAAGCCCGTTAATTAGAACAACAAGAAAAGGTACTTTCTACTATCTTATTGCACCAAAGGGTGTTGTAACCGACCCTAATAAGTTGGACATACTTAATGGTGTTTTAAAGCCGCAGGGCAGCGTAACAGGAAGTTTTTCTATTACAAGTGGAAATACTGAATTTTTATTCCAAATTGATGGGTTGATACCAGAGACCGAATACACATTGTTCTGCTTCTTGAAAGGTACACCACCAGAACTTGGAGAAATGAGAATAATTGATTTTACAACAAAGCAGATAAGTCCACCGGTAGTGATAGATGCAATTATTACTGGCAAAAATGAAACAACAGCAACAGTTATGATAACACTTGATAAAGCGGCGGAAGTGGATTGGATTGTTTATAACAAGCAATCATCCCCTGCAAGCATTAGTGCCGAGATTATTAGGACAAGGCTTGAAACAGCAGGATATAAGCCTATAGACTATGGCTCTGGAAGTGCAACTGTTGCAACTAACGCAACCAATGCAACAATTACTATAACAATGAGAAATCTTGAAAGAAATGCATACTACAATTTCTATGCAGTTGCCAAAAGCAAGCTTGGCGGTGGAGATTCGCTGATTAAATTAATACCTGATATTACCCCAGCCGATACAACACCACCTACAGTTGAACTGGAAACATCTATTAAAGGCGACACATCAGGTGGAAGCCCTTATAACGGTACTGTTACAATTACGTTCTCCGAGGCTATGTACTATATTGTTTCAGAGGGAACGGGTGCCGATGACGATTTGGTTCTTAATCCATTAACAATTACTGATTTTAAGAACGGAATTATAAGCTCGGCAGAGTCAGTTACAGTTAAATCATACACAGATTCAGGAGGAGCTGTTAAAACTGTTGTAATATCCTTTGACGGTATTTATCAAGGCGATACTATCGTGTATGATAAGGTGCTGACAGATGCTAGCACAAACGTAGCTGGTGCACTTAAGCTTACATTTAAGAACAGTATAATTTACAAGGACGGTACCATTGGACCAGGATGGGTAGCAGAATTCTACAAAGAGCAATAAAAAAGTAAACTCAAAATAAAAAGAAGGGCAATTTTGGATGCCCTTCTTTTTATTTTGGTAAATTGTAGGAATTAGCATTGCGAAAAATGGTATTAACTGAGGTTTAGTTCCATTTTTGCAAATAAATTGCCTATTATATTGTTTTTATGAATAAAATGCTGTAAAATATTGAATTATAGTGTCAGTATTTATTGATTTTTGTTGCATTTTACACTATAATATGGTTAGATATAATAGTTAATATTTGATTTAAAATTTTTAAAACTACATGCAACTTTAACTGTAGGGTTGTGAATAAAAAATTATATTTATGTATTAATTAAACTTTGATAAAAGGAGATGAAAAGGTTGTTTAGTAACTCAGTGTATACGGCGGAAAAAATGGCGGATTATTTGTGGGAAAAACAAAAAGTAACACTTAACAATATAGCCAATGGTTCAACGCCGGGGTATAAGGCGCAATATGTTACATTTGAAGATGAATTAAGGCAAAAACTACATAGAGGAAAGGCATCTGAAATAAGAAACAGTATAACAAACAGCAGAATTCGTGTAGAGACAAAACGTGACGAAAGTACAAGGATGGATGGCAACAATGTTAATGTTGACGTTGAACAGGTTGAACTTGCAAGCACAACAATACAGTATCAGTACGCATTAAGAAGCGTTACCGATGACCTTGCACGGCTTAGAAGTGTAATTAAATAAGAGGAGGATATGCATGGCTTTTTTAAGTGCAATGAACATTAGTGCGTCTGCTTTAACCGCGCAAAGAATGCGCCTTGATATTGCGGCAGAAAATATTGCTAATGTAAATACAACAAGAACAGAAAGCGGACAGCCATACAGAAGGAAAATGGTGGTTTTTGAACCAATTGAGCAATCAAACTTTCAATCGGTTCTTAGCAGAACAAGAAGACTGCGCACAGCTGACCAAAAGGGTGTTAGGGTATCAGAAATTATTGAAGATACGAGAGATTTTAAAATGGTTTATAATCCATCGCACCCAGATGCTGATGAGAACGGTTATGTGCAGATGCCTAATGTGGATTTGTTGAAAGAAACAGTGGACAGTATGGAAGCAACAAGAGCCTACGATGCCAATATTACAGCATTTAATGCTATAAAAAGTATGGCAACAAAAGGCCTTGATATAGGTAAATAACGTTTATATTGTGAAACATAAGGTGGAGGGATAAGTTTGAATATAGTACCAATTCAGAGGTTGGATGCATTAAAGAATTTAGCAAGCATTAACGAAGAATCTAAAATTGATAGTACACTTAGCTTTAAAAGCATTTTTGAAAATGCAATAGCTGATGTAAAAAGCACCGAAGATGATTTAGCAAAAGAGCAATATCTATTTGCAACGGGACAAACGGACAACACACATGACATAACTATTGCTGCTGCAAAAGCGCAAATTTCTGTTGACTTGTTGGTTCAGCTTAGAGAAAAAGCTTTGAATGCTTATAACGAGCTGGTTAAGCTGAACATTTAGAGGTTTAGCTATGCATTATGGCAATGAATGGTTGTTTATAATAATTCGAAGTTAAATGGGGTTTTGTTTTGGATGCTAACGATAAGATAAAGAATATTGGGTCAAAAATAAAGGAGCAGTACAATAAGATTAGTCCGAAATTAAGGAAAACGATTATTATTGCTACTGTTTTGGTTTTAGCTTTTTCCATAGGTACTGCAGTTATCTTAAATAAAAAGTCTTACGAGGTTTTGTTTTCAGGATTAAATCAACAGGAAGCAACAGAAATAATGGGTGTATTGCAGGAAAAAGTTGTTGCCTATAAATATAGTGACGGCACAATTTCTGTAGATAAGAACGTAGTGGATCAAGTTAAAGCAGAGTTGGCTTTTGAGGGATACCCCAAAAGCGGGTTTACATATGACATATTTAAAGACAACATAAGTATGACCAGTACGGATTTTGAGAAAAACAGCTATAAGCTTTTTGAACTCCAAAATAGAATTGGTTCTACGATACGTCTTTTTGATGGCGTTAAGGATGCAAAAGTAACTATTGCCTCTACTGAGGACAGGAAATATGTTTTAGATAAAAACAGTACTAATAAAACAACGGCATCAGTTGTTGTAATTATGAACGACAGCGGTTCACCTACAAAAGAACAGGTTAAGGGAATACAACGGCTTGTTGCCAAAAGTATACCGAATATGGAACTTGAAGATGTTGCGGTTTTAGACGGAAATGGCAATGAAGTTTCAACAACAGGTGAAAGTACAGCAGAGGGAGCAAACAAACTTAAAATTGAGTTTGAAAAATATATGGATGACACCTTGAGGGCTAAAATATTAAATGTATTAGCTCCCATTTATGGCGCAGATAATGTTAAGGTTTCAGTACGTACCACAGTTGATGTGGACAAAAAAGTAAGAGAAATTATTAATAATCAGTTGCCTGTTGAAGGCAGCCAGAAGGGTATACCAAGCAACGAGTCAATTGAAACAGAAATTGCAAAAGACGGTGCAACTACAGGTGGTGTGCCAGGAACAGAAACAAACGCAGATATACCTACATATACTCAGGTGCAAGCAGATGGCACGGAAAATTACTATAGAACCCAGTATGATGTTGACTACTTGGTTAATAAGTTAACCGAGCAGGCACAAATAGACTCTGGAAGTATTTCTGACATATCAGTTTCTGTAACAATAAACGGTAAGGATACAGGCAATATTTCTAAAGATGATGTGGTTGCATTAGTTGGTAACACTGCCGGAATAGAAAAAAATTTGCAGGAAGCAAAAGTTACAGTTGTGGCTGCACCTTTCTACGACCCTAATGCAGATGCTGCAGAGGTTCCAACAGAAGAAGGTATAAATAACTGGATTATAATTGGTGCAATTGCCAGTGGCGTACTTTTAATATTACTAATAATTATTATTTTGATTGTAAGACGCAGAAGGAAAAAGAGAAATGAAGCCCTTGCGGCACAATTCTTGACGTTGATATTTCAGGAATGGACAGTAAGGCGGATCAGGAGCTTTATCTTAAAAATCTGTTGGCGAAACAACAGGAAGAAAGAGAAAACCAAATTCTTAGCCTTAACAATGAAAGAGCAATTGAGTTGAAAAATAAGGTTAGAGATATTTCAGAAGAAAGCCCTGAAATTGCAGCTCAGCTTATTAAAACTTGGCTGAAAGGAGGGGAATAAGCATGGCAAATCCGGCTAAAGCAACACAACCAGCAGAAATTACGTCCGAGCAAAAGGCGGCAGCAATTATTGTATCCCTCGGTGTGGAAAAGGCATCTGAGATTTATAAGTATCTTTCTGAAGAAGAAACAGAACAGTTAACAATTGCTGTTGCAAGGCTTGGCTATCTGCCTCCTGAAGTGACAGAAAGCATTTTAGACGAATTTTATAAAAGCTGCGTGACACAAAAGATGGTAACTGAGGGTGGCATGGAGTATGCCAGAAGTGTTTTGGAAAAGGCGTTTGGCCCAGATATGGCGGCAGAACTTTTGGGCAAGGTTTCAAAATCTTTACAAGCAAGAGCCTTTTCCTTCTTACGTAAATATGATGACAAAACTGTGTTTTCACTGCTTCATAATGAACGTCCGCAGACTATTGCACTGGTGTTATCCTATATGGATTCAGACAGGGCGGCAAGTATACTTACATCACTGCCAGAATCCATGAGGCTGAAAGTTGTGGAATCCGTAGCAAGGATGGACAGCGCTTCGCCAGAAGCCATGAAGATTGTTGAAAAGAAAATTGAAATGCAGTTATCTACGGTTATGACAACCGACTACACTAAGGTTGGTGGTATAGACTACATTGCAGAGGTTATGAACTACGTTGACCGTTCAAATGAGAAATTTATTTTTGATGAACTGGGCAAAAAGGATGCAGTTCTTGTTGATGCAATTCGTAAACGAATGTTTGTATTTGAGGACATTGTTTCTATGGATAATATGTCTATACAGAGGTTTGTGCGTGATATTGACCAGAAGGATCTTGTTTTCGCATTGAAGGGAAGTACGCCAGAGGTTTCGGCGGTTATTTTTGCCAATATGTCTACACGTATGGCAGAGGCTATACGTTCCGAATTGGAGATTACAACAAATGTTCGTGTAAAGGATGTTGAAGAGGCGCAGCAGCGCATTGTTGGCTTAATCAGAAAACTTGAAGAGGCAGGACAGCTTGTAATTTCTAAGGGTGGAAAGGATGATATTATTGCATAACGCAGGAAATATTACCATAGACTCTTACGATTTTAAAGATAGTTTTTACGAAAAAGGCGAAGCAAAAATAGGCGATGATGGAGAAGTTTTTGAAAATTTCAATGAAAAAGAAGCGGAACATAACTGTGGCGGAAATGAGGCAGAAGAGAACCAAAGCGAAGAGCCGGAAATAACAGAAGCCCAAAGGCTTGAACAAGAAGAACGTGAACAGGCAGAGGCACGCATTGAAGAAATGCTTGCGCAAACCAAAGCACAAACAGAGAAAATGCTTCAAAAGGCAGAAGAAGAGGCTGAGGAGATTAAAAAACAGGCTTATTCCGATGGTTTTGAACAGGGTCTTGGTGAAGGCTTTGAGAAAGCGCATGAGGAGCATAAGCAAGAATTGAAAGAGGAAACAGCAGCGTTTCTTATAACTTTTAGAGATTTAATACAGGCGTTTGAGAAAGAAAAAGATGCATTAATTGACCAAAATGTTGATACCCTTAAGGATATTTCAGTTGCAGTGGCTGAAAAGGTTATTCAGGTTGGGCTTAAAAGCAGTGGAGAGATAATTAAAAAAATGATTGTGTCTGCCACTGAAAAGCTTAAACGCAAGGAATGGGTAAAGATATATATATCAAAAGCAGATGCCTCTATGTTTGTTGAAGCAAATACCGACCTTGCAAAGGCACTTGTTCATTTGTCGGATAATTTAAAAATTGTTGCCATGGAAAATGGGGCACCAGGAACTTGCATAATTGAATTGCCAGACCAGATTATTGATGCCAGTGCCAACACACAGCTTGAAAATATTCGCAGTATTTTAAGAGGTGCAAGGGGATATGGAGGGAATGACGATGTTTGATGGTCTTGCTGATGCAATAAAACGTTCTCAAACCATAAGCCATATTGGAAAAATAGAAAACATAGTGGGCATGGCAATCGAAGCCTCAGGCAGGAAAGCCAGCATTGGCGATATTAGCATGATTTACAACGAAAATGAAAAAAAACAAATTTATGCTGAAACTGTAGGGTTTAAGGACGATAAAATTCTGCTTATGCCATATGAAAACATAAAGGGTGTTTCAGCAGGAAGTTTTGTAAAAAATACAGGTGAATGCCTAAAAATACCCGTTGGAGACTTTTTGCGTGGACGGATTATAGATGCAATGGGCAGACCAATGGATGATTTGGGCGATTTCAAGGTAGATTCCTATTACTCCGTTGATAAATCTTCCACAAATCCATTAACAAGACCGGCAATTGATGAAAAAATGGAATTTGGTGTTAAAGCTATTGATGGATTTTTAACCATTGGCAAGGGACAGAGAATGGGTATTTTTGCAGGAAGTGGTGTTGGTAAAAGTACACTCCTTGGCATGATAGCTAAAAATGTAAAAACGGATATAAACGTAATTGCTCTTGTAGGAGAAAGAGGGCGAGAGGTTAGAGAATTTATAGAAAAGGATTTGGGTGAGGAAGGCCTTAAAAGGTCTGTTTTGGTTGTTGCAACCTCAGATCAACCAGCAATGCTTCGCATGAAATGCCCTATGGTTGCAACTGCTATAGCGGAATATTTTAAAGACCAAGGGAAAAATGTTTTGCTTATGATGGATTCGCTTACTCGTTTCGCCATGGCACAGCGTGAAATTGGGCTTGCTATAGGTGAGCCGCCTATTGCCAGAGGATATACTCCTTCCATTTATGCTGAAATGCCTAAGCTGCTGGAAAGAAGCGGAAATTTTCAAGAAGGCTCTATAACAGGAATTTATACAGTACTTGTTGAGGGTGATGACACCAATGAGCCTATATCAGATACGGTGCGTGGTATTATTGATGGGCATATTGTGCTAACAAGAAAGCTTGCAAACAGCAACCACTTTCCTGCCATAGATATTAATGCAAGCATATCCCGTTTGATGACAGCAATCGTAACGCCAGAACACAGAGAGTGTGCCTCTAAGCTGCGTGATATTCTTAGTATATATGAAAAAAACAGCGACCTTATTTCCATAGGCGCTTACAAAAGCGGAACAAACCCTAAGTTGGATTTTGCTATTTCTAAAATTGATAAACTGAATGAGTTTTTGAAGCAGGGAATACATGAGAAATTTTCTTATGAAGAAACACTTGAGCAGATGGAAGCTATTTTAAAATAGTTGTAAAGTTGGAATAATGGGGTGTTGATTGGGCATGAAAAAATTTACGTTTCAGTTGGAAACTGTTATGGATTACAAAAACCAGAAATTAGAAAGCAAGCGCAACGAACATGGACAGGCTATTGCGAAGGTAAACCAGCAAAAGGGAAAAATTGCTGATATAATAAAAAAATATAGTGAAGTTAATGTTGAATTTAACGGAAAAAAGCAGTATGGAATAACTATTGTGGAGGCTATGGAATACAGTGGCTTTTTACAAAAGCTTGATTCACAGTTAAAGCAGGAAGAATTAATCCTTACAGAGTTAAAGAAGGCTGAGGAAAAAAAGCGCAGCGAGGTTGTAGCTGTTAAAATTGAAACATCTACACTTGAAAAATTAAAAGAAAAAAAGTATGACCAGTATAAAAAAGATGTACAAAAAAGCGAAGAATTGTTTATTGAAGAATTTATTACACGAAAGTGGAGTTGATATAAACAAAAAGGGGTGGCAATAATTCATTTGGCACTCCTTTTTGTTAAGTAAAATACAATTTTGCTAATGTGTTTAGAAACATTTGATTAAGGAGATTTCATAAGCAGAAAAAACCACTGTATATTTGCACAAAAAAGTGAGAATTTTCTACAGTTTTATTGAACAAGAACGAAAAATGCGTTGAATTTTGCTTTACCGTATGCTACAATCTAGGAAGATGGTGGAAAAGATGGTCAGCATTGTTAACAAATAAGCATAAGATAGCTTTCTTTGCAGTTAATAAAAAATACTGATTGCATCAAACCTTTGTTCAAATAATTATAACTTAATACAAATTTAATGGCAAAGCTGTTGAAAAGCAGTGACGCAAAACTATAGGACCTTACTTGTGATGGTAGCCAGTTGCAATTAGTCAAGGACCCTCATTGTGAGAGTATAGCTTTGCGGGAAAGATGCCTAAAAGCGAATATCTCTGAGGGCTTTTTTGTTTTGTGGCGTTAATTTGTGTAGATTTTAGGAGGAATTATTTCATGGAGTATTAAGCTTAACAAAGATGAATTCATTAGGAGTATTTTATGAGAGGGTGGGTTATTGATGATAAAAAAAATGAAGCTTAAAAAAATTGATTTTAAAGGCCTAAAATTTAATGGAGATAAGTTCAAACTTGAAAAATTTAATAACTTGAAGCTTGCAACCAAAACAGCAATTATGATTACAGGCTTACTTGTTGTTGTATTTGTTGTATTAATATCATTTACAGTAAATAGTGCAAGTGGGGCTATAGGCAAAACGGTTAAGGCAGAGTTTTCTTCTGATGCCTATGGTAATGCGTTGCAGGTGCAGGCAATTATTGATACTGCGGACAGTACCGCACAAAGCTTGCAGGATTATTTGCAGATCACCTTTAAAAAAAGTCAGCTTAATAAGCTTGTTTTGGATAAAGAAGAAATTCTTGCAGATGGCACAAAGGTTATTTATAAGCAAAATTCAACTAAACAAAGTGAGGTTTACGGTAAAGAAATTTCCCTTTCGAACTACAATATAGAAAATTATATTTTGGAAACAGCCTATACAACAGTTAAAAATAACCCTGACATTGTTGGGATGGGCGTTGCCTTCGAGCCAAGTAAATTTGATACAGCAATTAAGGACTACACAATGTACATAAATGACGAAGGTGCTGAAAGTAGAGAGCCGCAGTCTTTAGGTGATTATGCAACCTATTCTCAAAGGGACTACTATTCAAGTCCTTTAGAAACCAAAAAACCATATTTTACTAATCCGTTTGAATATGAAGGGAAGAAGATTATAACAGTATCCTATCCAGTTATTTATAACGGTTCAGTTCAAGCTGTTGTAATGGTAGATATTGATGTATCCAGTTTTGCGAAGATAAAATCAACAGATGAAAAGTACCCAAGCATGTACGCAAATATTATTACAGATGATGGAGTTATTGTTTATGACAGTGAAAGCACTGACGATATTGGACATAGCCTTAATGAATTCTTCAAAAACAAAGATGAATATTCAAAAATTACCAATGGGTTTGCAGGCGGAGTGGAATTTAACACACAAACAATACGTGAAGATGGCAGGTCTGTTTCGCGCTTCTTTAGACCTGTAACTGTTGGAGACAGATTATGGTGGGCACAAACTGTGCTTAACACAGAGGAAGTATATGATGATGTAAATACACTTAAGATGATTATGATTTTAATGGCGGCAATTGCTCTTGTTGTTATTATTATACCTGTGAATATCCTTTTAAGAAAAATGCTTAGACCCATTGGTGGAGTTGTTGAGGCTGCAAATCAAATTGCAGAAGGTAAGCTGGACATACACATTGAGGTAAAATCAAATGATGAAATTGGAATGCTTTCGAAAGCGTTCTCGACGATGGCTGAAAATCTTAATGTTATAATTGTGGATATAGGATATATTCTTGGAGAGCTTGCCGATGGAAATTTCCAGTTGATATCACAGCATATAAATGATTATGTTGGGGACTATAGGAAGATTTTGCTGGCGATAAGGCATATGAAGGAAAATCAAAACAGTATAATGTTACAGATTAGCCAAACGGCAGAACAAGTGTCGTTGGGTTCAGAGCAGGTGGCCTCAGGAGCGCAGGCTCTTAGCCAAGGGGCTACAGAACAAGCCAGCGGCATTGAGGAACTTTCTGCCACTATAACAGATATCACTGCCAAAATAAAGGCAAATGCAGATGATGCCGTTTATGCAAGCGGTCTTTCAAGCGAAGCGGGCAAAGAAGTTGAAAATGGAAGTTTACATATGCAGTCTATGATGGCGGCAATGGGTGAAATTACAAATACATCAAAAGAAATTAGTAAAATTATTAAAACTATTGATGATATTGCTTTCCAAACAAATATATTGGCACTTAATGCGGCCGTTGAGGCAGCAAGGGCGGGCATGGCTGGAAAAGGCTTTGCCGTAGTTGCAGATGAAGTAAGAAATCTTGCACAGAAGAGTGCGGAAGCGGCTAAAAATACAACTGCATTAATTGAAAGCACCATAAAAGCTGTTAATAACGGAACAAAAATTGCAGATGAGACAGCAAAGTCACTTGGAATTATTGTTGAAAAAACATCCTCGGTTAATGAAACAATTAAAAAAATTGCAAAAGCTTCAGAGGAGCAGGCAAGTGCAGTTTACCAAATAAACCAAGGTGTAGAACAAATTTCCGCTGTAGTTCAAACTAATTCTGCAACGGCGGAAGAAAGTGCTGCAGCTAGCGAAGAACTTAGTGGACAGGCGTTAATTATGAAAGAGCTTGTGGGTAGATTTAAATTAATGGATGATACTACAGCAAATTTAATAAAGAAATTAGATAATACTCAAGATGAGAATACAGTAAAGGCTGTTGAAAATGAAACTCACAGCAAAAAATATAATTCGAATTTTGATATTAACAATAATAAATACTAAATAGCACATTGCTAAAACTTGCTGCAGGAGGCATATTATGAAAAAACTTGGGGTTAAAAGTTTGGGGATTAAGAAGAAAAAGACATCAAGAAATAAGTCATTGAAAAAAAGACTTATTTCCTTTACAGTAAGTATCATTTTAATGCTGACGGTGGTCAACATTGTTGTAGGTATTTCAATGAGTTACAGGGGAATTATGAGCAATGTTGAACATGACCTTACTGCTAATGCAGAAACAGCGAATATTGCAATTTCTGCTAGTTTGGATCTTTTTAAAAATGAAGCAAAGGCAATGGCAAAAAGTTTAAAAATAACTCAAGACAGCAAAATTGTTTATGAAGTTGCAAGCAAGGTTGTTAGTGAAACCGCACAGGAATACGGTTTTATTTCTGCCAGCGTTGTTGACAGCAGTGGTGTTATTTATAGCAAGAATGCCGAAGAAAATGGTAAAAGCATTGCCAATAAAGATTATTTTATTAAAGCAAAAAATGGTGAAGCCTTTATATCTACTACGGAAGTTTTGTCTGATGGAACAGTATTAATGTACTTGGCAGCACCGTTAGGTCAAGGCGGTGTTTTGCTATTAACTATGGATGGAATGAAATTTTCAAACATAGTGAAAGATATTGTTATTGGGGAAACTGGAAATGTATTTATTTTGGACGCTGAAGGAGTAATGATTGCAAATAAACGCCCTGAAATGGTTAATACCCGTGCAAATTACATAGAAATAGCAAAAACAGACAGTTCTGTAAGGGCAATGGGCGAGGTTTTTGGTAAGATGGCGGCAGGAGAAACTGGTGTAGATTATTATTCTTTTGGTGGAGTTAAGCGTATGTGCGCCTACATGCCAGTAAGCAACGGTGATGGATGGTCACTAGGTACGGTTGTGCCTATAGCCGAGATGTTAACGTCTGTTTGGTTTACTGCTATTGGCATGGTTGTTGCGGGGATTTTAATTTTTGCATTTGGCGTAATTATTAGTGTTAAGCAGGCAGGTGCCATTGCAAAACCTGTTGCTAACATTACGAAGCGCATGGGCTTGCTTGCAGAAGGAGACTTGGCAACAGAGGTTGTTTTGGCTGGTACAAACGATGAAATAGGAATGCTGACCCATAGTACAGCACAGACAATTGACAATCTTAGGGTATACGTTAATCATATATCCAAATTGCTTAAAGGCATTGCCGATGGTAACTTTGATGTAGACACAGAATTTGAATTTAAGGGTGAGTTTGTTGAGCTTGGAGAGTCTATTAAAAATATTGTATCGTCACTTAATAGTGCGTTTTCAAATATTAGGCAAGCTTCAGACCAAGTGGCAAGCGGTGCAGATCAAGTGGCAGGCGGCGCGCAAGAGCTTTCGCAGGGTGCAACAGAACAAGCGAGCAGCATTGAGCAGCTTTCTGCAACAATAACTGATATTTCAGACAAAGTAACTATTAATGCAAAAGATGCACAGCTTGCATACAATCTTTCAAGTGAGGCAGGCGAAGATGTGCAGGTTGGAAATTCACGTATGCAGGAAATGATTGGTGCAATGGAAGAAATTAGCCATACTTCCGGAGAAATCAGAAAAATTATAAAAACAATTGACGATATAGCTTTTCAGACAAACATACTGGCGCTTAATGCGGCGGTTGAGGCAGCAAGAGCTGGTCAAGCAGGCAAAGGCTTTGCGGTTGTTGCGGATGAAGTAAGGAACCTTGCTAGTAAGTCTGCAGAAGCCGCCAAAAGCACAACGGTTCTCATTGAGCGTTCTGTTAATGCAGTTGAAAACGGCACAAAAATAGCAGATGATACAGCAAAATCTCTAGAGGAGATTATAAATAAGGTTGCAAGTGTTAACGGTACAATTGGGCGAATTGCTAGAGCATCTAATGAGCAGGCAATGGCCATTACACAGGTAACACAGGGTGTTGACCAGATTTCAGCAGTTGTGCAAACTAATTCTGCAACAGCAGAAGAAAGCGCAGCTGCCAGTGAAGAACTTAGTGGACAGGCATCAATTATGAGAGAGCTTGTAGACCAATTTAAATTAGTTGGGTACCGAGAGACTTTAAGCTCAAGCAGCAGTATTAAAAAAGATTATGAAGTGACAAAAGTTCAAAAGAACAATAGTTATAGTGAGGAATATGTTTCGAATTTTGATATTAACAATGGCAAATATTAAAAACGGAATGAAGTATTGATGAAAAATAGTTGGTTATAGTTAACTTAAAAGGAGTACGGCATATAAGCTGTACTCCCTTTTTAAATAGGCAAGGATACCGTACATTCCACAATCACCGAAACCTAATTCTTATCAATTATATTTTTCCCTTGCCATCTGCCACTAAACCATCTTTCTATAAATACAATACCTCTAAAGCATTCATCCACTGCCATTGCAATCCAAAAGCCTTTAAGCCCCATGCCTAACACTATTCCCAATATAAAGCCTCCAAAAACAGAAATTATCCACATGCTTACAATACCAAGAACTATAGGGAAAACAATATCACCTACTGTTTGCAAATCCCTAACCATTGTCATGTTTACAGCACGGCCTATTTCCAAAAATATGTCAATAAACAAAATTGTTTGACCAAGGTCAATTACCGTTTTGTTGGTGGTAAGCAGGGCAAAAAGGGTTTGGCTGAAAACAAACAGGGTAACAGATACAACAAGGGAAGCTGATATAGATATAAAAAGTGTGCGTTGAACCTGCCTTTTTACGTTTTCTGAATCCCTTGCACCCATAAGATGCCCAACAACAATTTGTGAAGCTTGGGAAATTGCGTTGGTATACAAATATGAAACCATTGCAAACATTGTGCTGTAGGCTTTTGCGGTTATAACGGCTGTGCCGAATGGATTTACAAAGGTTTGAATTATAAGCTGACTGCCTGTGTAAGAAAGGCTTTCACCGCCTGATGGCAAGCCGATGGACAGTAAGGTTCTAAGCTGACTTTTGGGGAAAGGGCGTA
Source organism: Lachnospiraceae bacterium (assembly GCA_034933685.1). Taxonomy (GTDB): domain Bacteria; phylum Bacillota; class Clostridia; order Lachnospirales; family Anaerotignaceae; genus UBA8514. The sequence goes on from JAYFNB010000017.1 coordinate 134,986, forward strand.
AAAGTGATAAAGATATTTTTCCGTCAACCCTCTTTTTGAAAATAACCACCATTATAATAAGACCTATAAATCGGCTTAAATTACTGCTAATAGCCGCACCAGCTATGCCCATTTTAGGAATAAGCAGTGCGTTTCCAACTATATTTATAAGGTTTATTGAAAAAGAAACTACCATGGATTCCTTCATCAGCGCATTGCTTCTGAAAATTGCTGTGAAGGTGTTGTATAAGCCCTGAAAAATTATGAACATGCCAATGATGGATATGTAGCTTACAGCCTCCTCCATTACATCGGAGGGAACTTGCATTGCAGTGAAAATACAACGTGCAAAGAGCACCACGACAAGGCTTATAACAAGGCTTAAAATGGAATTTACAAAAATAGAAAGAGTGTATATTGTTTGAACTCTTTTTTTGTCTCCAGCACCATTATAAAGGGAAACCAAAATTGTTGTAGATATGGAAATAACACTGAATACAATAACAATCATATTCATTATTTGGTTTGCATTGCCTATGGCGGCAACACCGCTTTGTGAATAACGGCCCACCATAAATTGGTCAACATTACCAACAAGCAGTTGCAAAAAAAGCTCGATAAATATAGGAAACGATAAAATTATTAAGCTTTTGCCTTTTTTCATATCCAGTGGTTTTTGTTTAATCATTATTTTTACCTCTTTATAAAATTCTTTTCAAATAACTATTGAATGTATTATATTATACTATAATTATTTTACAACACTTTTTGAAGTTTGGGTAATAAAACAAATTGTTTTCATGAAAAAACCATTAATGCATGTAATTACATAACAGCTGTATGTTGATTTAGTTAGTTCGCACGTTTATAATTAAATATAGGACAAATAGTTCTGTTTATTTTTATCGCACAACTATCGTCCGGTACAAATGGAGATTTTGAGAGGAGGAATTTTATAGGTGAGCAGATTAAGCATAATTACACCCAACAAGGCTCAAACGGTTGTAGAGGGCCTTTACAGGGATGTAGAGAGAAGAATTATTGCAAGCCCGCCGGGGCTATGCCCAGTAGACATTGCGTCAGCATTTTTAAAACTATGCCATGCCCAAACCTGTGGTAAGTGTGTTCCTTGCCGAGTTGGCTTAAGCCAATTGGAACTGCTTATAGATTCAGTTTTGGATGGGGAAGGAACGATGGAAACAATTACCCTTATTGAAAAAACAGCAAGGGTAATAAAAAATTCAGCCGACTGTGCAATTGGGTATGAGGCTGCAAGTATGGTGTTAAAAGGTGTTGTTGGTTTTAGGGATGACTATATAGAGCATATTGAAAACAATCGCTGTCTTTTCAGCCTTCACCAACCAGTGCCTTGTGTAGCACTTTGCCCTGCCGATGTGGATATACCTGGCTATATTGCCCTTATTGGGGAGGAAAAATATGCCGATGCAGTTAGGCTGATTAGAAAGGATAATCCTTTTGTTGCCGCCTGCGCAATGGTTTGCGAGCATCCATGTGAGGCTCGTTGCAGAAGAAATATGGTGGACGACTCAATAAATATAAGAGCACTTAAAAGATATGCAGTAGATAATGCAGGAACGGTACCTGTGCCTCAATGTGCACCTTGTACGGGTAAGAAAGTTGCCATTTTAGGCGGAGGCCCAGGCGGACTAAGTGCAGCATATTATCTTAGGCTAATGGGTCACCATGTTGAAGTGTTTGAAAAACGTGCCAAGCTAGGTGGAATGCTTCGTTATGGCATACCAAGCTATAGGCTTCCAAGGGAAAGACTGGCCGAGGACATTGATGCAATACTTTCAACAGGTGTTGTGGTACACGATAGTGTTGAAATTGGCAAAGATGTAACCATTCCCCAGCTTAAAGAGGATTTTGACTGCATTTATATTTCAATAGGTGCGCATACAGATAAAAAAATTGGCATTGAAGGCGAGGAAAAACGCGGAGTGATTTCTGCTGTGTCTATGCTTAGGGGCATAGGCGATGGCTCTTTGCCTGATTTCAGCAAAAAGAGAGTAGTGGTTGTTGGAGGCGGAAATGTTGCCATGGACTGTACAAGAAGTGCAAAACGTCTGGGTGCTGCAAGTGTAACATGCGTTTACCGCAGACGCAAGGTGGATATGACAGCGCTTCCTGAAGAAGTTGAAGGTGCAATCAGTGAAGGTTGCGAACTGCTTTGTCTTCATGCACCACTTAGAATTTCTGGAGACGATGATGACAATGTAACAGCACTGTGGGTTCAACCACAGATTGTTGGAGAGATGGACAACAGTGGACGTCCTAGACCTGTTAGAGCCAATGCAGAAGAGTTGCGAATACCATGTGATATTATTATAGTTGCAATTGGTCAGGGTATTGAAACACAGCCTTTTGAAGAATTTGGCGTTCCAATTAAGCGTGGTGTTATTGATGCAATGGCAAGCAGTGATTTTGAAAACATAGACGGCGTATTTGCAGGCGGAGATTGTGTAACAGGCCCTGCAACTGTAATACGTGCCATTGCCGCAGGTAAGGTTGCGGCGGCGAATATTGATGAATATTTAGGCTATAACCATACAATAGAGGTGGATGTGGAAATACCACCTGCAAAGCTTGAAATTAAACCTGCCTGTGGCAGGGTTAACACAACAGAGCGTGATGCAGGGGAAAGAAATACAGATTTTAACCTGATTGAATGTGGTCTTACTCATCAAGAGGCTATGCAGGAAAGCAGTCGCTGCTTGCGCTGTGACCATTATGGTTACGGAATATTTAAAGGAGGCAGGGTGAAAAAATGGTAAAACTTATTATAGACGGACAAAATGTAGAAGCGCCAGAAAACACTACCATCCTTGAAGCTGCAAGAAGTGTGGACATTAATATTCCAAGCCTGTGTTACTTAAAAGGAATTAACAACATAGGGGCATGCCGTGTTTGTATTGTGGAGGTAGAGGGTATAGAAAACATGGTATCCTCTTGTAATAATCCTGTTAAGGACGGTATGATTATACACACAAACAGCCCCAAAGTACGCGAAGCAAGAAAAACTAATACAGAACTTATTTTATCCCAACATGACAGCAAATGTGCAGTCTGTTCACGAAGCGGAAACTGCACACTGCAAACAATCGCCAATGATTTGGGAATCATTAGCATACCATATCCAATGAAGGTTCCAGCATACAAATGGAGCCCAAGGTCACCGCTTATTCGTGATGCTTCAAAGTGCATTAAATGCATGAGGTGCGTGCAAGTGTGCGATAAAATACAGACACTGAATATTTGGGATGTTGAGGGTACAGGTGCAAGAACTACGGTGGATATTTCCTTCAATAGAAAAATTATGGATGCTGACTGTTCTTTCTGCGGACAATGCGTTACCCATTGCCCTGTAGGGGCGTTAAGTGTACGTGATGAAACACCCAAAATGTTTGAAGCGCTTGCAGATACGGAAAAGGTTGTTATTGTTCAAATAGCACCAGCGGTACGTGCTGCATGGGGCGAAGAACTTGGGCTTTCTAAAGAGGAGGCAGAGGTTGGGAAAATTGTTGATGCCCTTAAGCGTATGGGTGTAGATTACGTTTTCGATACCGATTTTGCTGCTGACCTTACAATAATGGAAGAAGGAAGCGAACTGTTGGAAAGGCTTAAGGGTGAAAAGCATAAATACCCAATGTTTACTTCTTGTTGCCCTGGCTGGGTAAGATTTATGAAGAGTCAATTTCCTGATATGACAGACTGCCTTTCTACTGCAAAATCTCCACAGCAGATGTTTGGTGCAATTGTAAAGGAATATTATGCTAAAAAGATGGGCATTGAAAAAGACAAACTATTTGTAGCATCTATTATGCCGTGCCTTGCTAAAAAAAGTGAAAGTATACTGCCAACTATGAATGCTGCTAATACAGGTCGTGATGTTGACCTTGTTTTAACCACAAGGGAATTTGTGAGAATGCTAAGAGCCGAGCATATTAGCCCTAAAACGTTGGAAAATAAGGCCTTTGACGAGCTTCTTGGTGAAGCAACAGGGGCAGGTGTTATTTTTGGCGTAACAGGCGGGGTTATGGAAGCGGCATTAAGAACGGCTTACTATATTGTTATGGGTGAAAATCCTGAAGCTGACGCCTTTAAAAATGTACGTGGCATGAAAGGATGGAGGGAAGCAGAGTTTACCGTAGCGGATACAACACTTAAAGTTGCCGTTGCAAGTGGCCTTGGAAATGCAAGGCACCTTATAAATGCTATAAGAAAAGGCGATGTAAGCTATGATTTTGTGGAGATTATGGCTTGCCCGGGAGGTTGTGCCGGTGGTGGAGGACAACCTATTAAAGATGGAGAGGAAAGAGCTGAGATGCGTGGAAACCACCTTTATTTCCTTGATGACATTTCTAATATTCGCTTTAGCCATGAAAACCCTGCAATTGAGAAGCTTTATAAGGAGTATCTTGAAAAGCCTCTTTCTCATAAAGCACATAAGCTTTTGCATACCGACCATTTTGGATGGGAAATGCCTTTAGCACCTAAGGAAAAGCTTATTAACTTAAATACTAAGAAATAAATTCTGCGTTTTAAAATTTTAATCCCTCACTTTTGTGAGGGATTTTTTTTAGTACAATCCAATGAAAAAAATGCACAAAAAAAAATAAAATTAGACGCTTTATGGGGTTATATGGTAATTATGCGGTAAAAACATGGTGCATTGTATACTAGATTTGTGCATATATGTATATAAGGAAGCAAAGTGTTCGCAAATGCCGAAAATGAGTAGTTTTACAAAATTAGACAAAAATATTGCCAATCAAAATAAAAAAGTGTACAATAGTTCTATGAAGAATAAAGGAGGGGTTGGGAAAAAATATAATGATGAGTACATAATTGGACGTTTTTTTGACAATGTGCTTAAACACATAAAAATTCATTTTGAGTATTTGCAAAATGTGAAGTTTGCATATACTTGAAAAAATCATGGAAATGTCCGGAACTGCCGTATGCACAAGCTTCGGCACAATGCATTTGGTACTACAATCAAATGCGATTATTTTATATGTTGCAACATGTAAGCAGGAGCCGAGTTTGCTTATTTAATAAGCTTATCCTGTAGAAGCAGTCAAGACAAGAAGTGATTATTATATAATCAATGGTGGATAACCAAATAGAAGAGGGGTCTTTTAGGTTGTTTGGCAGATGGATTATTATACACAAATATCTCGTTTTACCAATAGTTGGTTAACTATATATTTTCTTTGGGAAAATATAGGTTCGAGTGGCTTTGCAGACTGAGTGCAATGTATAAATAATTTGTTATTGTAGTTTTAGAAACAGTATTAGAAACAAAGGGATTTTTGGAATACCTTATTGGGCCAAGGCGTTTTAGGAACGTCCACAATGATTAAGTGCTTGTAAAGTTTTGTTTTACACTGACGTTATAAGACCAAACCATAGGTGGATTGTAAAAGTTTTGGTAGTATACTTTTGTTATGCAGCTTTTGCAAAAGAAATTAAAATTTTATATTATTATTAAGTGATGGAATTTTAAAAATCTATTATTTAGGGGGAAACTACATGAACTTTAATATTTTAATTTTGCTACTTGCGCTTGTACTATTTGGCGTGTTAGCATTCAAACAGATTAACGCACTTATTCTTGCACCTCTTGTAACTATTTTCGTAGTTGTTTTTTCAGGGCTTCCAATACTTTCAAGTTTAAAAGAAGCTTTTATGCCAGCAGCATCAGCATATGTAACAAGTTATTTCTTGGTATTCTTTGTTGGCGCTCTTTTTGGTTCGGTTTATCAGTATACTGGCGCAGCGGAATCTATTGCTAAATTTTTAAGTGGTTTGTCACATGACAAATATGTTGCACCACTTATTATGTGTATTACAGGTATTCTTACTTTCGGCGGCGTTAGTGGATTCGTTGTTTTCTTCGTAATCTACCCTATCGCGCTTCAATTATTCAGAAAAGCTAACCTCACCCGTATGCTTATTCCAGCCGCAATTTCAGCTGGTTGCTGGACATGGTCCATGACAGCACCGGGCTCACCATCAATTCAGAACGTAATAGCTATGACAAGTCTCGGCACACCATCTACAGCAGCTTTTCTTCCATCATTAATTGCTTCTATTGCTGAGTTTATATTAATATTTGTATGGCTTGAATACAGAGCAAGAAAGTTTACAGCAAAGGGCCGTGTTTTTCATGACCCATTACTTGTAAGACAGCTTGACCCAGAAGAACTTGATGAAGGAGAAGAAAAAGACCTTCCAAGTCCAATTATTTCTTTCATCCCAATTGCAGTTATCCTTATTTGCTTCAATGCATTTAAGATTCCTGTTGAAACTTCAGTGCTTGCAGGTGTTGCAGTTGCAACAATCCTTATGTTTAAAAGAGTTGGAAATGTTAACGACTGGGTTAAAGTATTTAATAAAGGCGCAGCAGACTCTGGTGTTGCAATCCTTAACACAGCAATCGTAGTTGGTTTCGGTGGCGTAGTAAAGAACACACAGGGATTTACAGACCTTATTTCAGGGCTCCAAAACATGTCAATTTCACCAATGGTATTTGTTGCCATCACAGTTGCTGTTTGTGCAGGTGCTTGTGGTTCTGCATCAGGTGGTATGGGTGTTGCATTTAATGCCCTTACGGACACATTTATTAAAATGGGTATTAACCTGGAATATGTACATAGAATTGGTGCTATTGCAGCTGGTACACTTGACACACTTCCACATCAGGGTGCACAGATTACACTTCTTGGTATTTGTAAACTTACACACAAGGAAGCGTATTATGATATAGCAATTACACAGATTTTAATACCGTTTATTACCTTGGCTATATTTATTCCACTGGCAAGTATGGGTATGTAAATCGACTTTACATAAAACTATTAAGGCTGTCTGAAAATATTTTTTCGGGCAGCTTTTTTGTTGCAAAAACAACGGATTTTTTGTTCATGGTATAGTATTATAATCACATAACAAAAAAACTAATACCTTGGAGGGATAGAATATGATTAGGAAAATAATTACAATTAATGAGGAAAAATGTAACGGCTGTGGTGCATGTGCGGCGGCTTGCCACGAAAATGCAATTGCAATGATTGATGGAAAGGCAAAATTAATAAGGGATGATTATTGTGACGGGCTTGGAGATTGTCTTCCTGCATGTCCAACAAATGCAATCAGCTTTGAGGAAAGAGAGGCTGCAGCATATGATGAGGCTGCGGTAAAAGCAAATCAAGCAGCGTTGGCAGAGCCGCTTGCTTGTGGATGCCCTGGAACAAATTCAAAAAGCATAACACGTAATGTTAAACAAAGCTTTATCGAAAACCATCCGGCTGAAAGCCAGCTTATGCAGTGGCCAGTTCAGATAAAGCTTGTTCCAGTAAAAGCACCATATTTTAATGGAGCAAAGCTTTTGGTTGCGGCAGATTGCAGTGCTTTTGCTTACGGCGATTTTCACCAAAAATTCATACGCAATCACGTAACAATTATAGGTTGCCCTAAATTAGATATGGTGGATTATAGTGAAAAGCTTGCTGAAATTATTAGAAACAACGATATCAAGGAAGTTACAGTTGTAAGGATGGAAGTTCCTTGTTGTGGAGGCATTGAGCATGCAGTTAAAGTAGCTTTGCAAAATAGCGGGAAATTTATTCCTTGGCGTGTGGTAACTATATCAACAGATGGTAAAATAATAGAATAAATAGATTTTCAAGCCACCTTTTATTAATTTGAAAGGTGGCTTTTTAGTTAAAATTATAACTTTGAAGTACAAATATCATGTCAAAATTTAACATATTTGGTTGAAAAACACATTAAAACATGATAAAGTGTTTATCAACAAATGTTGTTTAACGTTGCTTTGTATAATTATGCAGGGCTAAGATAAGCACAGCTGATGTAACCATAATTTTAAAAATAATGGTATAGAATTAACTTTATTAAAAAGAGAACTTCCTGTTCAAACAAGTTGGCTAAGGAGGTTTTTATTTAATATTTAGCCAATTTATTTAGGAGAGGTGAGAAAAATGCATGACAAACCAATTATGCTTATTGTGGATGATTCTGAAATGAGTAGAAGGAGCCTTAAAAGAGTTTTTTGGGGAGAGTATGAGTTTATTGAGGCAAAAAATGGGAAAGAGGCAATGCAAATTTTAAGGGGTGAAAGGTTTGTATCTATTATTTTGTTAGATGCAATAATGCCAGAAATGAATGGATTTCAACTTTTGGAAATAATGCAAGAGGACAGCAATTTTTCGGGTATTCCAGTAGTAATGGTTACACAGCAGGACGATGAATATACCGAAATAAAAGCGTTGGAACTAGGAGCGGCTGATTTTATTGCAAAACCATTTAAGTCACAAATAATACGAAGAAGAGTAAAAAATATTGTAGTGAAAACCAAACTTGATTTTAAACATAAAAGTAAGTATGACAGTCTTACGGGTATATATACCAAGGATACCTTCAGTGAAAAGACATCCCAGATGCTTAGGGAAAATTCACACAAAACTTACGTGATTTTAAGGTGGAATATAGAACGCTTTAAGCTGATAAACGACCTCTTTGGCACTAAAGAGGGTGATAAACTTTTGATTGAGATGGCAAAAATATTAGCAGACATGGTAAATGGTATTGGAACATATGGAAGACTTGATGGAGACCATTTTGTTATGTGCTTTCCATATAATTTGCTGGAGATTGAAGAAATTTTAAAACGAGTTAACGAAAAGTTTGGGAGGTACAAGACTGACTATGCGGTGGTTTCAAATTTTGGAATATATGTTGTAGAAGATATTACATTGCCAGTGGATATTATGTGCGATAGAGCTAATCTTGCCCTTCAAAGCATTAAAGGCAACATAATAAAACCATACGCATTTTATAAAGATAAATTTCGTTCTAGTCTTCTAAAAGAACAACGTTTAATAAAAGATATAAATATTGCATTGGAAACAGGTCAGTTTGAGGTGTATTATCAACCTGTTTTCAGTCTGTCATCGGGAAAGGTAATAAGTGCAGAGGCCTTGGTAAGATGGAATCATCCAACAAAAAAGCTTATTCCAGCAGGACAATTTATTTCTTTATTCGAGAAAAATGGATTTATAATGCAATTGGATGCTTTCGTTCTGGAGAGTGCATGCAAACAAATTAAGTCTCGGAAAGAAAGCGGAGAGAAAATGTTGCCTATTTCTGTAAATATTTCAAAAGTAAATATTCGTGAACCAAATTTTTGCAAAAAAATAATTGAAATTGTTGAAAAGTATGGAATTGATCCATGTATGCTGCAGTTTGAAATAACTGAAAATTCGTATGCTGAAAATGCCCAACAGCATACAACTACAATAAAAACTCTGCAGGAACAAGGTTTTTCAGTGCTGATGGATGACTTTGGGTCTGGATATTCTGCGTTTAACATGCTTAAAGATGTTCCTATAGATGCGCTGAAAATAGATTTAAGATTTCTAGATGATTTTGATAAATCGGGTAAATTTGGAAGTATTATTACAGCGGTTGTGCGGATGGGAAAGTGGCTTAATATGCCTGTGATTGCCATTGGCGTTGAAACAAAAAGACAAGTGGATTTTCTGAAGAGCATAGGCTGTGATATGATTCAGGGCTATTTTTTTTCGCGTCCACTGCCAGAAGGTCAATTTGAAATTTTTGTAAGAAAGTCTTTTGATTTTTTGAAAGAGAAAATGATGGTTTATGACGATTCTATTAACTATAACGAACTGTTTAATCCAAATTTTGTTTCAAACCAAATATTTAATAGCATTATTTGTGGAATTGGAATTTATGAGCTTGTGGGAAATGATTTGGAGATAATACGTGTAAATGACGGGTATTACAAAACTATGGGCTATACTCCGCAAACTCTATCTGTTGATGCAAAAAAAATTTTATGCAAAGTTTATGAAGAGGATAGAGATTTGCTTATTGAAAAATGCAGAAATGTTTGCCAAAGTCGTAGTATGGGCGAAATGATACTACGACGTTACGATGCTAATGAAAAATTACTTTGGCTTGATGTAAGCATAAAATATTTGGGCGGTAGTGTGGTTCGGCCTCTTCTTTGTTTTGCTTTTAAAGAAATAACAGCCCGAGTTAGAAGCCAAACTGAGGTTATAAAAGATATTACTTTAAAAAATGAATAGTTTGCAGTTGTGGAGAAATAAAGGTGTTTTGTGTTATTTTGGTATAATTGCATGTAAAATTTAAAAAAAATTGAAATTTTGTAGTAAAAAATACAATTAATTTATAAAATAAATGTAATTAGGTATAAAGTTTTGCCATTATATGTCGATATAAGATACATAGGGTGTAATAAGTGCAATAAAAAAAGCAAGGTGGCATCTTGAGTTTGACAACAAGATTATAGAATTGGAGGCAGAATATGAAAAAGATTAAGTTTAATGGCGAAAAGAAAGGTAAAAGTATCAAAACGGATTTAGTGGTTATTACAAGTGTTGTAGTTTTTCTGGTTGGTGCAGTACTGACAAGTTTGTCAATTTTTGCTATCAAAAACTCTACTACTCAAGCGCTTATTAAAAGCGTTAAGGAAACCTCGGAGCTTGCATCAAACAAGGTTACCATGACCATAGACCATTACAAGTCTTTGTCGGCTGACATACAGGTATACAATTCCAGCTTTAAACCAACTAAAGTTGATTTAAAGAAATATGTTGAAACATTACAAAGTAATTATGGAGTTGAAGGAATTCAGGTTTTGGACAAAAATGGCGCAAGTATTTTGGACGGAAAAAGTTATGCAGACAATAATGCTTTTGTGCAGTCTAAGTCATTAGGAAGTTTCTTAAGCGACCCAATTGTAAGCGGGGAAGACGCGTATTTTGATTTGGCTGTATATTCGCCGGAATGTTCTGTGCTTATTCAACTTCCATATTCCACATTTGGCGATATAATAGCAGAAACTAAAATGGGCAATACCGGCAGTACATACATACTTAACAATAAGGGTGCAAAGGTTGCACACAGTGATTTCAGCTTGGTTTTAAATCAACAAAACAATTTAGAGGCAGTTAAAACTGAACCTAAAGTGTATAAAACCGTTGCCGCGCTTGAAACAAGAATGGTAAACGGTGAATCTGATTTCGGTTTTTACACATGGAAAGGTGACGCCAAGTTTGGCTCATTCAACTCAATTAAAGGTACAAATGGGTGGTCTATAAATGTAACAGCACTTTCTTCAGAATTTATGGCCCAAGTAACAACCTCAATTATTCAATTATCAGTAGTGGGTATTATAGCCATTTTAATTGCAGTTTTCTTAATGCTTCGCATAGCAAACAGAATTGTTATACCTGTTTCTGAAATTTTGGGCGCAATAGAAGAAATGGAAAAAGGTAATTTGCAGTTTGACGTCAGTATAGCTAAAGAGAATGAAATAGGAAAAATGTCAAACAGCATAAATCATTTAGGCGTTGTGTTTAGACAAATGATTTCTGATATTTCTCAAGTTCTTGGTGAAATAGCACGTGGTAATTTAACAGTCAAAAGCAATGTAGAATATGTTGGCGATTTTCAGGAAATACATGACTCCATGGAGCAAATTGTTGATAAGTTTAACGAAACAGTTGGAAATATAAAAATATCTGCACAACAAGTTGCAAGCGGTTCAAACCAAGTATCAAGTGGAGCACAGGCTTTGTCTCAAGGAACAACTCAGCAGGCAGCAAGTGTTATGGATTTGTCACTTATAATTAAGGAAATTGCTGACCAAAACAAGGTTAATGCAGAAGATGCAAGGATTGCAAATGAGCTTTCCAAAGAATCGGGCAAAGATGTGATGGCAGGCAATGAATATATGAAAGAAATGATGGAAGCCATGGAAGAAATAACAAATAAGTCTGGTGAAATCAGTAAAATTATAAAGACAATTGACGATATTGCATTCCAAACAAACATCCTTGCACTTAATGCCGCTGTTGAAGCTGCAAGAGCAGGCACAGCAGGCAAAGGCTTTGCCGTTGTTGCTGATGAAGTTAGAAATCTTGCACAAAAAAGTGCTGAAGCGGCTAAAAATACTACTCAGCTTATTGAAGATTCAATCACTGCTGTTGAAAAGGGTACTAAAATTGCAGATAACACAGCAAAGGCATTGTCTTCTATTGTAGAAAAAGTAGTTCAGGTGAACGAAAGAATAACAAAGATTGCTGAAGCTTCAGCAGAGCAGACGAATGCCGTTAATCAGGTTACATTTAGTGTAGACCAAATTTCTGCTGTAGTGCAAACGAATTCTGCTACATCAGAAGAAAGTGCCGCAGCGTCTGAGGAATTAAATGGTCAGGCAGAAATTTTGGAAAACTTGGTTAGCTACTTTAAAATTAACACGAATTACGATGGTGGCTATGATGAAAGTTATGAAGATAAATATGACCACAGCCATTCCCCTGTGGACCACAGTCAAATGAGCGGAAAATATTGATAAACAAAAAAGTCAAAACCTTTATGGTTTTGACTTTTTTCATTTTTACCCTCTATAGCGACTACTTGCAGTGTAGTCAACAATGCCATTAATGTATCTGTTAAGGTAGTAGGTACCACCATTTTCGGTTACAACGATCTTTACGTCACCAATATTAGGATTGCTAGGTGATAAAAATCTTATTTTAATTACACCGTCAGCCATAACAGATTCGATTTTAACAGGTATCTCTAAATCGTTTCTAAAACAGAAATCGATGGAACCCCAGCTAGCTGTTGCATCACGGCCTGCAGGCAAATATCCTACTTTAAGAGAGTGATTCCGTCTTGTTGTAATTGTCATGCCAGAGTACAATGCTGCGTTATATAAAGTAGAGGAGATTTGGCAAATTCCGCCGCCTATTGCATTAACTATTTTGCCATCAGATATAACTCCAGCGGGCAGGTAATCCCTTTGGGAAGCGCGGTGGCTAAGTATAACATCGTTGTACGAAAAAGTTTCACCAGGTTGAATTATAATGCCATTTATAGAGTCGGACGCAAGTAGCATATTAAAATTTCGGTTGGCGTTAGATGAAGACTGGCTATATTTTGTTGTGTAGGACGCTATATCATAGTTAAAGTCTAATATATTTGCATTGATTTTTGCCTTTTCCTCTTCAAGACGGTTTGTCTCCTCGGCAAGGCGTTTCGCTTCTTGTTCAAGGCGCAGTGCCTCTTCTTCAAGTTTTTTTTGTTTCTCAAGCTCGGCTTGCTTTTCTTCTTCTGTTTCCTCAAAAACAACTAAATTCTCAGTTGCTTGGGTAACTGGTTGGTTTGGTGGCGGCATACTGTCGGTATCCCCAATACCGGTGGTGTTGCCCAAAAGCATTGATACAACTAAAATACCTGCAATTGAATTCATTGTTATTCCCCTTCCCTCAATGGTACAAATTGGTGTAATTATATTATATTTTCCAAGATTTTACAAGAAAAGGTTTTGTATTAAAATATCTAAAACAGTAAAAATATGAGATGAATGCGAATTAACATAGACTTTCATATTAATTCGGCTTTGTGGTATACTGTACCAAGTGGCTGCAAATGCCACAAATTATTGAGTTGGAAATTGTGCTAAGGAGTGCTGAATGTGAAGGAAATACTTGTTGTTGCACCATATCAGGAACTATATGAAACAGCATTAAGGGTGATTGAAAAAAGAAAGTTTGATAATGTAGAGGTTATACCAAGTGACCTTTGTTCAACAGAGGATGTAGTTGGTCTTGGAATAGATGATGATGTTAGTGTAATTATTTCCAGAGGCGGAACTTACACATTGATTAAGGAAAGACTTAAAAATGTATCAGTAATAGAACTGGAAACTAGTGCTTATGACATTATGAGTTCTATAAAATATGTAATAGACAGAGATGAGCCGGCAGCGGTGCTGGGGTTTGAAAATATTATAGCTGGGGTGGAGTTACTGGAAGGGCTTAAGCGCCTTAATATACACAAGGTTAAGTTGGACAAGTCTATACCTATGGCGGACACAATAAAAGAATGTGCAAAAAATGGCATAGGTATTTTTATTGGTGATACCTTGGTAGAGAAAACCTGTTTGGAACTGGGTTACGAGTGTCATCTTATAAAAAATGGAGAAGGTACACTTATGGGTGCTTTGGATAGAGCGCAGGAAATTATTCTGGCTACTAAAAGCGAAATTGAACGAAACAAGCGGTATGCGGCTCTTATGGACTGCGTGCACGACGGGGTAATTGCAACGGATGAAGAAAATAGAATTATGGAATATAACTCTGTGGCGCGTGAAATCCTTGGCGCGAATAAAAATGAATTGATAGGCAAGTGTGCCAACCATGTTTTTGAGGGAATGAAAAACGGTGTTTTTGGAATGGGTGATAACACCTTAGTGGTGGATGAAATAAGAAAAATAAAAGGAACAAAGGTAACAATAACCAAGGTTCCTATTACGGTTAAAGGTGAAAATAAGGGGTTTGTTGCAGTCTTTCAGGATGTAAAAAAATTACAAAATTACGAAAAAAAGATAAGAACGCAGTTGTTAGGGGATGGCTTTACGGCTAAATATACCTTCGATGATATTGTGCATAAAAGCGCCGAAATGGAAAAGGCTATAAATATTGCAAAAAAGTTTAGTGGTTACGATTCATCGGTGTTAATACAAGGAAGTTCTGGCGTTGGCAAGGAACTGTTCGCCCAAAGTATACATAACGTAAGCTCAAGACGTTTAGGGCCGTTTGTGGCGGTGAATTGTGCGGCACTTCCGCCAAGCCTTATTGAAAGTGAACTTTTTGGCTACGAAGAGGGCGCGTTTACTGGTTCGAAAAAAGGTGGACGAGCTGGTATGTTTGAAATGGCACACAAAGGAACAATTTTTTTGGATGAAATAAGTGAGCTGCCTTTAGATATACAGGGAAGACTTTTGCGTGTTATACAGGAAAAGGAAATTATGCGCCTTGGCGATAACAAAGTAATTCCACTGGACATACGTATTATTTGTGCCACAAACAGAGATTTACGTCAAATGGTTGAAGATAGTAAATTCCGTGAGGATTTGCTTTTTAGAATTAATACACTCGTGTTTATTATACCGAGGCTAAATGAACGAAGAGAAGATATTGGAATTTTAAGCAATCATTTTTTAGAATTGTTTTGCACTAAGTATGGAAAGAATATATTAGGTTTTTCATCATCGGCTATGCGATATCTTATGG
The DNA here is from genome assembly GCA_034933685.1 of Lachnospiraceae bacterium. GTDB lineage: Bacteria > Bacillota > Clostridia > Lachnospirales > Anaerotignaceae > UBA8514. The sequence goes on from JAYFNB010000017.1 coordinate 150,141, forward strand.
AATATGACTATCAGGGTAACGTAAGGGAACTGCAAAATTTTGTTGAGCGTGCTGTAATTATTTGTGAAACAAATGAGATTTCTGTTGATGATTTTAATGACATTGTTAAGGTTATGAAAGAAAGAAGAATGAAAAAAAATTCATCATTGGAGGAAGAAGAAAAGGAAGATATATTTGATACGGGACTTGCGCTTAAAGATTTGGAAGAATTGTATATAAGTCATGTATATAAAAAACATGGTGAATCTGCCAAAAAAGCTTGTGATGTGCTAAAAATAGACAGAAGCACACTTTGGCGTAAAATGAAAGTAAAAAGCAAGTAAAATATGTTGCAAAAAACTACATATTGCATAATGCAATAAAAAAACATTGCAAAATGCAAGATGTCTGTTTGGCAAGTTAAAGATGCATAAAAATTGATTCAATGATATTTTGTTAATTATATATAAATCTCTCATGTAAACCTAAGATTTAAATGTTTCAAAAATGTACAAATTTCCTAAAAGAAATAAATTTTTTGTAAATATTTAATCTTGGCACGCGAATTGCTCTGTATATGTGCGTAGAACCAAAGAGCAAAAGGTTCAAAAAAGGGGGGATAAATAATTATGTCAATGTGTCAAATTAAAATTCCATCTTGCGTATATGCAGGTGAAGGAAGCGTTGAAAAAATTAAAGAGATTGTTGAAAAAGAGGCAGCTTCAAAGGTACTTGTTTTTACAGATAAAGGTGTTAGAGGCACTGGCCTTGTAGATATAGTTTTAAATGAACTTACTGCGGCGAATGTAGAGTATCAGATTTTCGATAACCTTGTGGCAGAACCAAGCTATACAGATGTTGACAAAGTTATTAAAGAAGCAGAAAATGCACAGGGCAACCTTATAGTTGCAATAGGCGGAGGCAGCGTTATGGACGCAGCAAAGCTTTGCGCAGTGTTAAAAGGCGCAAGTTACACAATTAAGGACTTACTTAATGACCCAGCAATGGCACAAAAAGGTATTAAGTCTGTAATGATTCCTACAACTTGCGGAACAGGTTCTGAGGCAACATGTAACGCAATTGTTGCCATACCCGAAGAGGGTACAAAAAAAGGTATTGTAAACGATAACATGATACCTGATTATGTTATTCTTGATGCAAAAATGATTGCAATGCTTCCCAAAAGCATTATCGCGGCAACAGGTGTAGATGCACTAGCCCACGTTGTTGAATGCTTTACTTCAAAGAAAGCTACACCACTTAGCGATACTTATGCACTTGCTGGTGCAAAGCTTATCTTAAAAAACATTAAAAAAGCTTATAACAACGCAGACAATATGGAAGCAAAAGCAAGCATGCTTTTAGGTGCTTTCTACGGCGGTGTTGCTATTACAGGCAGCGGAACAACAGCAGTTCACGCACTTGCTTATCCATTAGGTGGGAAATATCATATTGCGCATGGTGTTTCCAATGCAATTTTGTTTGCCCATGTAATGGCATTTAACAAAGATGCCTGCTCAGACAGACTTGCTTTATTATGTGATGGTGTATATCCTGAGCTTTCAGCTAAAACAGTTGAAGAAAAAGCACAGCATATTATAGATGAAATTGCAAGTATTGTTAAAGACACAGCGATACCTACAAGTCTTAAAGAGTTTGGCGTACCTGCAGAGGACCTTGAAGTTTTGGTTGAAAGCGGAAGTCAGCAAACAAGATTACTTGTAAACAATATGAAAGAATTAAGCCTTGATGATATAAGAGAATTATACAAAAAGGTAATGTAATTTAGTTTGAAGTGGTTATATTTTAATGCTAATGACGGCATTAAGTAAAAATATAATAAAAACAAAACAGAACAAACAAAACAAGGGAGGAAATTTTTATGAAGAAGTTAGTAGCAACAACCTTAGCTGCAGTTATGGTTGCAGGAGCATTCTCAGGCTGTGGCAGCAAGGCAGCTGAAGCACCAGCAGCAGCACCAGCAGCAGATGCAAAAACAGAGGCACCAGCAGCAGATGCAACAGCAAAAGCAGAAAAACCGGCTGGTGACCCGGTAGACCTGTTATTCTCAACATTCCAGGTTGGTACTTCAAACTACACAATTTCAGCTGGTTTAGGTACAATGTGGCAAGACTACTTACCAGAAGGTTCTACAATTGACGTACAGCCTACATCACCTGGTGGCATGGGTGCACCTTACCTTTTTGCTAACGGCCAGGCTGACATCGCTTTCGTAAACGGCGCTCCTGCTAAATGGGCATATGAAGAAGGTACATTAGGTAAAGAACCTACACAGGAATACAGAGCACTTGTTGGCTCTATGACAGCAGTTTCAGCGGTATCTTTCTTTACAAAATCATTTATTGATAAATATGGCTATGATACAATTGAAGATGTAATAGCAAACAAAGTTCCAATTAGAATTGGTTGTTCACCAAAGGGTTCTATGGATGAGAAGGTTGTTGAAATGCTTCTTAATCACCTTGGCGTTACATACGATGACATTAAGTCATGGGGTGGCGACATTGTTCATGGTGGCGGTTCAGACTTATCAGCAATGGTAAAAGACGGCAAAATCGATATGATGCTTGACCATACATCAATTCAGTCTTCAACAATGACAGAAATCGCTATGACATGTGATGTTCAGTTCCTTCAGCTTAAAGAAGAAACACTTGACTGGTTCTGTACACAGGGCTTCGAAAGAATTACTGTACCTGCAGGTTCATGGGAAGGTCAAGACAAAGAAATTATTAATGCTGGTACACCAGACTGTATCTTTGTTGCTAAAACTATGTCTGATGATGTAGCATACGCACTTGCAAAAGGTATGTGCGAACAGAGAGATTACTTAGTATCTCAGTATGCTTCAATCGAGCCTTTCGACCCAGAAACATGCTGGAAACCTGAGAAAGTTGGTAATGTTCCACTTCACCCAGGTGCTGAAAAATACTTTAAAGAAATGGGTTACATTAAATAATAAGGCTGTACCCTTTTAGGGAACAGGGATGCTTTAGACAGAGGCCTTTGACATATAGTATTTTGTTACTATTTTACTCAGAGGTCTCTATCTATCTAAAAATCAGAAAATATTACCAAGTTGAGGTGTAAATAAAATGAGTACTAATAAAAAAGAAACTGCACCAGCTGCAGAACCGGTTGTTATTGAGGATGAAGAGTCCTTAAGACCCGAGCTTCCAAAAGCAAGATACATTATAGTAGCAGTGCTTTCAGCAATTTTTATGTTATTTCAGCTTTACATGGCTTTAGTAAGACCACTTAATTCACTTATATCGGGACCAGTACATCTTTGTCTTTCACTCGCAATCATTATTTTAGTAAAACCTTTGTCAGATAAATATAACAAGAAATTTTTATGGATATTTGATATAGCAATGATAGCTTGTCTTGCAGTAACGGTATTTTATTTTGTTAGAGATTTAAATTTCCTTACTTACAGAATCATGATGGTTGACCCAATGCGTCCAATTGACTTATTCTGCGCATTTGCAATGCTTGTAATTATTCTTGAGTGTGTTAGAAGAACACTTGGTTTACCTTTATTTATTTTTATTTTATGCTTTATTGCATATGCTTTCTTTGGTCAGAAAATTACAGGTCCTTTCCGTTTCAGCGGTATGACATGGCAGCAATTTGGTGAAATGCTTTTACTTTCAGTAGACGGTATTTTAGGTTCACCACTCCAGACCTCTGTTAATACAATCTTCTACTTCCTTATCTTTGGTGCGTTCTTCTCACAGTGTGGTGGTGGTCAGGTTCTTATTGACTTGGGTATGAAGCTTAGTGATAAAACAGTAGGTGGTCCTGCAAAGGCAGCCGTTGTTTCATCCGGTCTTATGGGTATGATTTCAGGTTCTGCTGTTGCAAACGTAACAACAACAGGCGTTATGACAATTCCTCTTATGAAAAAAGCTGGCTACACACCAGAGCAGGCAGGCGCAATTGAGGCAGTTGCTTCAACAGGCGGTCAGATTATGCCTCCTATCATGGGTGTTGGTGCTTTCATCATGGCAGAAATGATTGGTATCAGCTACGCACAAATTGCAACATCAGCTATTATTCCAGCTCTTGCTTATTATGGTTCGGTTTTACTGCTTGTTCATTTTATTGCAAAGAAAAAACAGCTTCAAAATATTAATAAGGAAGAAGTTAAATATGTTTCACCACCAATTCTTCCAAGATTATATCAGTTAATTCCTGTATTTGTAGTAGTTGTTATGATATTTATGGGCGCATCATTAACTAGAGCGGCTCTTTACGGAACAGCACTTTCAATAATAGTAAGTTTTGTTTCAAAAGACACAAGAATGAGCATTAAGGAACTTCTTGATTGCTTGCTTGATGGTATCAGACAGGCAGCAAACATTGCAGTACCTACAGCAGCATGCGGTATTATGATTGGTATTGTTGTACGTTCTGGCGCAGCTAACAAGCTTACAAAAATTATTGCAAGTGTTGGTGATTCCAATGTTGCAGTTGCATTACTTATTGCTATGGCAGGTTGTATGCTTCTTGGTATGGCGCTTCCAACGGTTGCGGCTTACCTTATTGCAAACATTCTTTTCTGCCCAACAATTATTGCTATGGGTATTGCACCGCTTCCAGCAAATATGTTTATTTTCTACTTCGGCGTTATTGCACAGATTACACCACCTGTATGCCTTGCATCATTTACAGCGGCAGGTATAGCCGGGGCGGATTCGTGGAAGACGGGGTGGACGGCATTTGCCTACGCCTTCGTTTCATTCCTTACACCATTCATGTTTGTTTTTGCACCTGAAATATTACTTATTGGTACTGCAGGGGCAATTGTTAAAACTTCATGCGTGCTTGCAGTAGGAACGTTCTTCCTTGCAGCTGCAATTGCAGGCTACTTATTTATGCCAATAGACAACAAGTTTATAAGAATATACTTCTTTGCTGTTGCATTCATGACAATTATACCTGAACAAACTTCAACCATGATTGGTGTTGTGCTTGCAATTACTACAGCTGTATTCTTCTTCTTAAAAGCAGCAAAAGATAAGAAGAACAAAACAGGCGCTTTTGCAGCATAATCTACACTATATTAATTAGGGGTATGGGATATGGAAAACAAAACAGAAACAGTTATAGTAGGAATTGGACTTGCCGCATTAGCAACTGCGGCAAGACTTTACGAATTAGGTAAAAGAGATATTGCAATATATACTGAAAGCTACGGCGGCACACCATATATTGCAGCAATAAATTTTGTTCTTCCTGAAAATGCTTATGGTGATACACCAGAACAGTATTTCAAGGATATGATGAACGCAGGCTATCAGCTTAATGATGCTGCACTTGTAAAGGAAATGGCAGACAATACCTTAAACGGTTACGAGCTTTTAAGGCGTTGGGGTGTTGATTTTGCAAAGAACGAGGATGGCTCAACAAAGCTTCGCCACGTTTCAGGGCATACATTCCCACGTTCGCTTTGCTGTACTACAGAGCTTATTGGTGTTGAAATTGTTGAAACAATGGTTAAGGCGCTTAAAGAAAAAGGTATTAAAATTGTTATGGATGCGCAGTGCGTAAACCTTCTTAGCGATGGCAAAAAGGTTTACGGAATTACCATAAAAACAGAAGATGGCTTAAGCAACGTATATGCTGATAATGTAGTTGCGGCATGGGGCGGTGTGGGCAATCTTTTTGGAAAAAGCACATACCCACAGGATATTAAAGGCAATACCCTTGCAATGGCACACAATGCTGGCGCAAAACTTGTGGATATAGAGTTTTTAGAGTATGAGCCAATGGTAGTTTTAAGCCCAGAAGGTGCAGTTGGTGAACCTTGCCCAACCGCTATGCTTGGCGAAGGAGCTCATCTTTTAAATACCGATGGCGAACGCTTTATGCTGAAGGTAAGACCAGAAGGCGAAGCAGGTTCTCCAAAAACACTTATTAACAAAGAAATTTGGAAACAGGTTGATGCAGGCAAAGGTACTGAGCATCGTGGTGTTTGGGTAGATTTAAGGCACATCAGCCGTGATGTTTTAAAGGCTTATCCATGGTTCTTTGACCGCCTTATGGATAATGGCGTAGACCCTAATTTAGAGTTGGTTGAAGTTGGGCCTATGGCGCACAGCTTCAGCGGTGGAATTTGGGTAGACGGCAATTATGAGTCTTCCCTTGAAGGTTTCTTTGCTGTTGGCGAGGCGTGCGGTGGTGTACATGGCGCTTGCCGTTGTGCAGGGAATGCTGCAAGTCAGGCAACACTTTCTGGTTTACTTTGTGCAGAAGCCGTTAACAAGCTTAGCAGAAACAACAATGAAATAGAATCTTCTATTGACTACAAGGTTGACAAAGAAGTGTTTAATAAATATGTACCAAAGGTAAGAGAACTTGCAGTCGATGCCCTTGGCATTTACAGAAAAGGTGAGTTACTTAAAGCCGCCCTTACTGAATTAGAAAATATTGAAGCACAGGACGACCTTAAAAATGACACTGAAGCAAGCCAGATTGTTGAATCTGTACGCCTTATGGTTCAGGCTGCATTTACAAGAGAGGAAAGCCGTGGTACACATATGCGTATAGACTTCCCTGAAAGCAGTGACAAATTCAAAAGAAAAATTATTTTATAAATTATAAAAGGACGTGTTTGTAAATGGAAATTAAGGGTATTATTGCAGCGATGGCTACCCCTATGTTTGAGGATGGCAGTATTAATGAAACAGAATTAAGAAATCAGGTAAACAGACATGTTGCAGCAGGTGTAGATGGCATTTTTACACTTGGTACAAACGGCGAATTTTACATTATGTCTGCTGAAGAAAAGAAAAGAGTAATGCAGGTTGTAGTTGAAGAAGCTAAAGGAAGAGTTCCAATTTATGCTGGCACTGGCTGTGTAGGCACAAAGGATACAGTTGAACTTTCTCAGGCAGCACAGGAAATTGGTGTTGACGCACTTTCACTTGTAACACCATATTTTGCAGCGCTTAATCAAAATGAGCTTTATGAACATTTTGCATCAGTTTCAAAATCAGTTGATACACCAATCGTTCTTTACAACATACCTGCACGTGCAGGCGTAAGCATTGACCACACAACTGTTGCAAAGCTTGCAAACAACTGTAAAAACATTAAAGGCGTTAAAGATTCCAGCGGTAACTTTGACAACATTTTAAGATACATTGAATCTACAGACAGCGAAACTTTCTCAGTTCTTTCTGGTAACGATTCCCTTATTTTGTGGACACTTTTAGCTGGTGGTAAGGGTGGAATTACTGCAGTTGCAAATGTACTTCCTGAACTTATGGTAAGCATTTACCAAAACTACATTAAGGGTGATGTGGCAGCAGCAAAAATTGCACAGGATTCTATACGTCCTATTAGAGATTGCTTTAAATACGGCAATCCTAACTCAATCATTAAGGCAGCAGCAAACATTATTGGACAGCCGGTAGGTCCATGCCGTAAGCCATTTGGTCTTATTTCAGATGACGCAATTAAAGGAATTACAGAAACAATTGATACTTATTACGCTAAATACAAAAAATAATAGGAGGCGTAAAAATGATTATCTCCAGCTACAAAAAATTAGATACCTACAAAGGATTGTCCAAAAACCTTGATGCCGCTATTAACTTCCTTCAAACAGCGGATAAAGCTAACCTTGAAGTTGGCAAATTTGCCATTGACGCAGATGAAGTTTATGGCATTGTAAGTGAATACAGCACCAGAGCACTTGATGAAGGAAAATACGAAACTCATGAAAAATATCTTGATATTCAGTGCCTTTTGGAAGGGGAGGAGTTCATACTTGTTACCAACAAAAGCAAGCTGGAATCAACGGGATACGATGCAGCTTCCGACAAGGAAAATTACGCTGACGGAGCAGAAGAAGTGTCGGTTAGGGTAATACCCGAAGTGGCTCTTATTCTTTACCCAGAAGATGCACATAAGGCATGCTGCATGGTAAATAATGAAAGAGAGCCTGTTAAAAAATTACTTTTAAAAGTAAAAATTTAATAGACAATTTAATTTAATAAAAAGCGGGATAGAGAAAACTTCTTAATGTTATTCTCCTAAAATATAAACACACCCTGCCCAACTCACCATTGGGTATTAGGCATTTAATTGCCTTATGAAACAAAGAAAACTAAATTCCCTCAAGATTAGTTTGCTATGCTCTATCCTGATTTTTACTTTGCTACCCCTGTGGGCTTTTGCCCGAAGGGGTATTTTTTGTGTGAAAATATTGAACGCAGTAGAAGTTTAATATTATTTTCGCAATTCTAAGCATTTGGAAAATTCTTCACAAAACCATCACTTTGTGTTCATTTAAAATCCAGTTAGCTAAACTACAATGTTAAAGACAAATACAGAAGCCTGTTACACAGTTAGAAAGGAATAAACGGCTTCGTGTTCATTACTACAACATATAAAAATTTTTGTCAGGAGTGAGGATTTTGAAAAAGCTAAAATTTACCAAGAAAAAAGGAATAGTTATATTGATAGTGTTTGCGGCAGTGCTTGCGGTTGTATTTTTTGCTACAAAGGCAAAAGTAAGCGCTAAGTCTTCTACAAGGGTGATACCGCCAACCACAACTCAAATTACTTCGGGAGACTTTGACCAGAGGGTGACGGCATCGGGCACTACGGAGGCATCTGACCCATATTCAATTTTTATTGAACTTTCCCAGGAGGTTAAAACAGTACATGTTGATGTTGGAGATTACGTAGAGGAAGGTCAGCTTTTAGTTACATATGATATTGAGGATACAAAGAAAGAACTTGAAGATAAGCTCTCAGATGCAAAAATTACATTGCAAAATGCACAAATTACCCTTGCAGAGTTAGTTGAACCGGCAGAAGGAACTGAACTTATTGACCTCAAAACGGCTGTTGTATCTGCGCAAAAAGCTTTGCAGGAAGCTAAAATTTCATTATCTGAGTATGAAACAAATATTGCTGAAGCTGAAAAGAATTTACCTTACTATAAGCAGCTTTTAGAGGCAGGTTCTTTAAGCCAAAGTGAGTACGATAACTATGCAAAAGAGTACAATACCTTGCTTGACACAAAAATAACCAAAGAAAATGCGGTTGCTTCAGCGGAACTTGCCCTTGAAAAGGCAAACACAAACCTTGAAAACGGAACAAATAAGCTTAACGACAAATCAACAAGCAACAGCTATCAGAAGCAGTTAAACACAGTTTCGTCAGCACAACGTAACATTGCAAGTATACAAGAAGAAATTTCAAAGCTAACAGAAGCAACCTATAGCCCAATTAGTGGCACAATTATAGAGTGTAATGCAGTTGAAGGACAGATGCTTACCGATAGCACAGTAATGATGCAGATAGCAGACCTTACAGACCTTAATGTGTCAGCATATGTAAGTGAGTATGACATTGCAAAGGTTGCTGTAGGGCAAAAGGTTGAACTAACAACGGACGGAATTGAAGACACCACATATATGGGAACTGTAACAAAAATAGAGCCAACAGCCGTAACGCAAGGTACAATAAGCGGAAGCGAAACAGTAGTGCCTATTTTGGTGCACATGGACGCCCCTGACGCTTTGGTTAAACCTGGATTTTCGTTTGATATGGAGATAATTGTTGTGGATTTAAAGGACGCAAATTACATTCCTGTTTCAGCAGTAGTGAAGGATAAGGAGACAGACAGCTATTGTGTTTATGTTGTTGGTGAAGGGCAAAAATTAGAAAAAAGAGATGTTGAAATTGGCACAATGAGTGATATGTATGCAGAGATTTTAAGCGGACTTGAAGAAGATGAAACCATTATGGAAAGCCCAACGGGTGAAGTTACAGATGGGTCTTCACTAATGGATTACGCAACACATGAGGCTGCTAAAGATAGTAAAGAGACATCGTCTGAAGGCATTTTAAGCGGTTTAACTGGCGGAGCAAACCAAGGTGGTAATCAAGGCGGTATGCAAGGCGGCGGAGGAATGCCACCAAGCGGCGGCGGTGGAGGCAGACCAGGAATGTAAAATTAAAGTAAAAAAAGGAGGTGAGCAAATTGCCTTTGCTTAAAATTGAAAATATGTTTAAATGTTATAATCAAGGGGAACTTGCAGTTATGGCATTAAAGGATGTAAATTTTGAAGTTAGTGATGGAGAGTTTGTGTCTATAATGGGCACAAGCGGCTCCGGCAAATCTACAATGATGAATATTTTGGGCTGTCTTGACAGACCTACAGAAGGAGCTTATTTCCTTGATGGTGAGGACGTTTCAGAATTTAACGATTCTCGTCTTGCTGATGTACGAAACAAAAAAATCGGCTTCGTTTTTCAGTCTTTTAATCTTTTGCCAAAGCTTTCGGCTTTAGAAAATGTTGAATTGCCTATGGCGTATGCTGGGGCATCGAAAAAGCACAGACGAGAAAAAGCAATGGATGCGCTTACAAAGGTTGGGCTTGAAGCACGTGTTTTGCATAAGCCAAATGAGCTTTCCGGTGGTCAAAGGCAAAGGGTTGCCATTGCCAGAGCCCTTGTAAACAGCCCATCAATAATAATGGCAGATGAACCAACAGGTAATCTTGATAGTAAGTCAACCTTTGAGATAATGGGTATTTTTCAAAAGCTTAACGATGAAGGAGTTACAGTGGTTATGGTAACACATGAGCCAGATGTTGCCCAGTATACAAAGCGGATTGTGGTTTTTAAGGACGGGGAACTAATAAGCGATAAGCCTGTGGAAAACCGTGTCTTTTCCGGAGGTGAAGCATAAATGAACATTTTTGAATGTGTAACAAGCTCATTTAAAAACGTATTTGCAAACAAAATGCGTACTTTGCTTACAATGCTGGGAATTATTATAGGTATCAGCAGTGTAATTATAATTGTGGCAATTGGTAACGGCAGTCAGGCGGCAATTGAAAAGGAATTTGAAAGCTTTGGCACAGGTTCCATAACGGTTGGTTTAGTTTCTTCCAGAGATATTGAAACAAGAGACCTTTTAACAATGGATGATTATTATATGCTTGAGAAATTAGACGGAATTCAATATATTTCCCCAACCTACAGTGGCTCTAATGCATACATTAAGCTTTTAGACCCGCAGGAGACCAACAGTGCAACTGTTACAGGCGCAACGGCAGACTATAAATATATTGATAATGCAAATGTGCTTTATGGCAGATATATTTCTGATAATGATGTTGAGATGCGCAACAGCGTTTGCGTAATTATGGATACTACTGCAACCAAGGTTTTCGGTGTTTGTGATGACAGTGTAATTGGGCAGAAAATTAAAATTAAATCGTGGAAAGGAACAACAAAGCTCACAGTTGTGGGTATTGTTGAAAACACTGATGCTTCTCAAATAGCTAACCCTGATGAATATTCAGACTCAGTTGTAATGCCTATTACCACATGCATGAAGGTATTTACAAGCTCCACAATTAAGGGCATTTCAATTGTTTTAGCTGATGCAACAGCAAGTGATGAAATGAGTGAGACTATTCTTGCCGCTCTTGCAGACTTCCATGGCAATGAGGATAAATACTTAATTACTGACACAACAGACATGGTGGATTCTATTAACTCAATTCTTTCTTACGTAACTGTGTTTATAGGCTTCGTTGCAGCAATATCTCTTTTGGTTGGAGGTATTGGCGTTATGAACATTATGATGGTAACAGTAACTGAGCGCACAAGAGAAATAGGCATACGAAAAGCTATCGGTGCTAAAAATAAGGACATTCGTGTTCAGTTTATAATAGAAGCAATTATACTTACGGGTATGGGTGGCTTGGCAGGGCTTTTGTTTGGCTGGTTTGGCGCAATTGGCGTAGGAAGTCTTGTGGGAATTGAGCCTGTTATGAGTGTTACAGCTATTGTTGGCGCAGTTGGCGTTTCAATGGCAATTGGTATTATTTTTGGTGTAACACCAGCAAATAAGGCAGCCATGCTAGACCCTATTGAGGCACTTAGATTTGAGTAAAGGAGGTAAAATATGAAAAAAAGAGTATTATGCATTTTAGTGGCGGTCTTAACAACGTTTGGCAGTGTTTGTGCCTTTGCAGAGGAAACACAAGACATAGAATCAACAAGCCTTTATGATACTTATTCAACCATGATAAGTGTTGATGACAGCGATTTAACGCCCATAACCCTTGATGAGGCTATAACAAAAACTATTAATAACAGCTCAGCTGTAAAGCAAACTGTCGCTAGTTTAGAGTTGCAGGAGGATAATTTGGAGATAGCGGCTAACCAGCTTACATATTCCAGCAGTGACAATTTATCCACAGCCATTTCTCTTATTAAAAGCCAGGTGACCTACAAAAACAGTATCATTTCTCAAAATAGTGAAAAAGAAAGCCTTAAATATTCTGTTAAGCAAGCCTATATTGAAATTATTGAGGCACAAAGGGAGCTTAAACTTGCAGCAGAAACTATTGAAACAGATAAAAAGAACCTTGAAATAGCAAAGATTAAAAATAAGATGGGAACTTTAAGTGCTCACGACCTTAATGAGCAGAATCTTAGCTATGAAAAAGCATTATCAAACCTTGCAAATAAAGAAATTGCTCTTGAGGCAGACTATATTGCACTTAATGTGCTTATGGGTGTAGATATTAATAATCGATACAGTTTTCAGCTTCCTGTGGAGTATGAAGAGCTTAATCTTTCAATACCACTTGAAAGCTACATAAATTCAGCAGTTTCAAAGGCATCAAGTGTTAAGCAAAAAGAAAATTCCCTTGACCTTGCAAAACAACAGTTTGTAGTTACAGCGGCAACAAGTGAAACTGTAGGTTCTTATGCTTCCGCAAAAAACAGTGCAGATACTGCCGAAATGAACCTTGCAGATGCAAAAACATCTGTAGCTGAAACTTTGCGAAAACTTTATAATACTATTACTGAAAGTGAAATAAGCATTTCAAATAATATGAAAGAGCTTGAAACCTTAAAAGTGAAGCTTGAAACAGCTCAAACCAAATATGAAATGGGCACTGCAAGTCTAGTTGAGCTTGAGACAGCAAAGTCTAATGTTGCAACAATGGAAAACACAATTATTTCTAGTTTATATGCTCACATGCTTAATGTGGAAAAATTCAATAACCCTGATTTACTTTAATTTGGATATAGTGTGTGGTTAAAAAAATAAAAAGCATTTTCGTGATAGTTTCGGCAACAACGAAAATGCTATTTTTTTGTACAAAAATTAATACAATTTGTACAAATAGCGTACTTAAAAATCAGAGAAGCACTCTAAGATGGTTATATCCACCTATATTATTAGTACAATGCATAAGTATTTAGTCAAAATTCACATTTAATATTAAAAAAGAGGTAGACTTTTTAGTCTTGCTGATTTATACTTATATTATGTTTCGACAAGGCTTAAAATGACACTGGCGGAATAGGGCTTTAAATGGTTATGCTTGCTGTGCCGACATTTTAGTTTGTCGAAAATAAGACACTATAACGTAATTTTATAAGGGGGATTTACATGAAGGCAAAGACAGTATTAACATCAGAACAGGCGGCAAAACTTATTAAAAATGACGATACAGTTTTTATTGGTGGTTTCGTTGGCACTGTAGCACCAGAAGCAGTTACAAAAGCAGTTGAAAAAAGATTTCTTGAAACAGGAGAGCCTAAAAATTTATTCGCATACTTTGCAGCAGGTCAGGGCAACAGAGATGGCAGCCAGACAGACCATTTTGCACATGACGGAATGGTTAGACGTGTTGTAGGCGGACATTGGAATTTGATTCCAAAACTTGGCGAGATGGCACTTGCAAACAAAATTGAGGCTTATAACTTTCCACAAGGAACTTTATCACAGTTGATTAGAGATACAGCAGCACATAAGCCAGGCGTAATTACACATGTTGGTCTAAATACATATGTTGACCCACGTATTTCCGGTGGTAAACTTAACGACGTTACAAAAGAAGATTTAGTAGAGCTTATTACAATTGGCGGTGAGGAAAAACTTTTCTATAAAGCTATTCCTATTGACGTTTGCATTCTTAGAGCAAGCTATGCAGATGAATCTGGTAACGTAACAATGGAAAGAGAAGTTTGCACCCTTGAAACAACTTCAGCAGCTCAGGCAACAAAAAATAATGGTGGTATAGTTATTGTTCAGGTAGAAAAAATAGTTAAAAATGGAACTCTTGACCCAAGACTTGTTAAGATTCCTAGAATATATGTAGATGCGATTGTAGTTGCAGACCCTGCAGACCATGAGCAGTGCTTTAAATGCTCATATAACCCAGCACTTTGCGGCGAAGTAGTTGTTCCTCTTAACAGCATTGCGGCTGTACCAATGAGCACAAAGAAAATTATCGGCAGACGTGCGGCTATGGAACTTACAGAGGATACAGTTGTTAACCTTGGTATTGGTGTTCCAGAGTACATTTCAGCTGTAGCTAATGAAGAAGGCATTGGTGAATATTTCACACTTACTGTTGAATCTGGCCCAGTTGGCGGTGTTCCACAAGGTGGCACACAGTTTGGTGCAGCTGTTAATGCAGAGTGTATCCTTGACCAGCCATATCAGTTCGACTTCTATGATGGTGGTGGAATTGACCTTGCATTCTTAGGTCTTGCAGAGGCTGACGAAGATGGTAATATCAATGTTTCTAAGTTTGGCCCAAGAATTGCAGGCTGCGGCGGTTTCATAAACATCACTCAAAATGCTAAAAAGACATTCTTCTGCGGAACATTTACAGCAGGCGGGCTTAAAACAAAATGCGAAGACGGTAAGCTTATAATTGTTCAAGAAGGCAAAGAGAAAAAGATGGTTAAGGCTGTTGAACATATTACTTTCAGTGGTAAATATGCAAACAAAGTTGGCCAACCTGTAATGTATATTACAGAAAGAGCTGTTTTTGAACTTAGAAAAGATGGTGTTCATCTTACAGAAGTAGCACCTGGAATTGATATTCAAACTCAAGTTCTTGACCTTATGGACTTTGTACCTAAGATGGACGGCGGAGTTAAGCTGATGGACGAAAGAATTTTCAAAGATGAAATAATGGGTCTTGCAAAATAAACCCAAAACAAAAACTTAAAGATAAGACGGCCCCATACGTCTTATCTTTTTTTGTGCAAAAGAGCGTAAATGGGTGACATTGTTGCAAATAGACCATTTTTAAGGTATTATTAATTTATATGAACTGTTAATAAATTTAAGGTGGTGTACTTATGGCAATAGCATACCGATTACTGTTGGTTGATGACGAAGAAGAAGTTCGCACAAGCATTATTCGGAAAATTGATTGGGAAAAAACAGGCTTTGCTGTTGTTGGAGATGCCGAAAATGGACAGGATGCTTTGGAAAAAATAGACTTGCTTGAGCCGGATTTGGTGCTTACAGATATTCGTATGCCATATATGGATGGGCTTACTTTGGCAAAGCGTATTCGTCAGCTTAGACCCTCTATTAAAATTATTATTTTTTCGGGATATGATGACTTTGAATATGCCAAGGAAGCAATTAAACTTAATATAATTGAATATATTTTAAAACCGGTTAATGCCGAAGAATTAACAGAAATTTTACTGCGCATAAAAAACAACCTTGATGATGAGGTTTCGCAACTTAGGGATGTACATGCCCTAAGGGAAAGCTTTGTAAAAAATTTACCTATTCTTCGTGAAAACTTTTTGAACAACCTAATAAGAGGCTGCGTTAAAGAGAACCAGATAGCTATATTGCTTAAAGAATATAGACTGGATTTGGGTGATGCCCAGTATTGGGCAGTTGCGCAGATAAACATAGACCATACAGCTTTAAAAAATGATGAAAATCCTCTTGCTCAAGAGGAAGGGCTTATGCCCCTATCTGTTAAACGACTTTTAGATATCCATCTTGCAAGCTGTTGCAAATTTGCTAGTTTTCACAGGGCGTCAGGGCTTTGTGCAGTTGTTGGCATGGAAAATTTAGAACAAATTTGCCAGATTATAACGGTTCTTAACGAGGTTTGCCGTGAAAGCCGAAGAATATTGGAACAGACACTTACAATTGGTATAGGTCAGCCCTGCGCTTCCCTTGCAGATATTGAAAAAAGCTATCGTGAAGCACACGAAGCCTCTGGCTATCATACAATTGCTGGTGCTGGAGATGTTATATACATAGCCGATGTTGAACCTGAAAATAATGCAACACTTCATTTGGACAGCAAGGCAGAGGCGGATTTGGTTTCGGTAATTAAATTTGGAATACACCAAAATATAATAAATTGTGTTCAGGAAATAACAGGACGAATGAAAAGCGCACGTCTGCATGAAAGCCAGTACCAAGCCTATATTATAAGCGTGTTTAATGTTCTTTTGCAAATTGTTCAGCGATATGAATTGGATGAGGAAGAAATATTTGGACAAAAGGCGGATTATTATGAGATACTCCTTGCCATTCGTGACGCTGATACTTTGGAAAAATGGCTTACAGAAACTAGCCTTAAAATAAGTGCAAACCTTACCTGCGAACGGCAGGACAATACAAAAAATATGATCCGTGCAGCAAAAAAATACATAAGAGAAAACTACAGCAATTCTCAGCTTTCCCTTGAAATGATTTCCTCATATTTACACATAAGCACCACATATTTTTCAACTATGTTTAAGCGAGAGGTGGGAGAAAGCTATACCACCTATCTTACGCGCATTCGCCTTGAAAAAGCTGCGGAAATGCTTAGCGTTACACAAGAAAAAACTTACATAATTGCAAAAGAAGTTGGTTATGACGAGCCAAACTATTTTGGTTATGTGTTTAAAAAGAAATATGGCGTTTCTCCTAACAAATACAGGGGGAAGTGAGAATATAAATGGGTGAAGACAACTGGCTTGCAGTTCTTAAGGCAAACTGGCAGAAGTATTACAGAAAGCTTAGTTTAAGCCAAATAATTTGGATTTCTTTTACAGTTACGGCGTTTACAGCTACGCTGTTAATTGGGTTGTCTTATTATGGGCGGTTTTCAGGTCAAGTTCAGCAAACAATACGTGAAGAAAATCAAAGCCTAATTGAACAGGTAAGCAACAATTGTGCGGCATATATTAGAAACATGATGAAGGTTTCGGATTCATTGTATTACAGTGTTATTAAAAAAACCGACCTTGCAGAAGGCTCGCTTTCAGAGTCTTTTCAATTGCTTTACGATACTAATAAGGAAAATATAGAAAGTATTGCACTGTTTTCAATGAGCGGTGAACTTTTGGAGGCGGCACCGGCAGCAAAACTACGTGACGGTGTTGACATTAAAAAGCAAGAATGGTATAGCCTTGCAGTTGGAAGCCGGGAAAATGTTCATTTCGCAAGCCCCACAGTTGAGAATCTTTTTGCAACAAGAAGTACAGAGTATACTTGGGTTGTGCCTATGAGCCGTGTTGTTCAGATAACACGAAACAGCCATGTTCAGTCGGGAGTTCTTGTTATTAATCTGCGTTACAGTGGCCTGCAGGATGTTATCAGCAATGTTTTGCTTGGTGAAAATGCCTACATTTACCTTGCAGACAGCAGCGGAGAAATTTTATACCATCCTATGAAGCAATTGTTTAGCGGAGGACAGGTTCAAGAAAATAATTCTAATGTTGTAAGCCTTGTAGATGGCAATTATGTGGATACCCTTGGCGGACAAAAAAGAGACATTGCTATAAAAACCGTTGGGTACACAGGGTGGAAAATAGTAGGCGTCATTCCGCAGGGAAGCGTTACGTTAAGCACATTTAAAAGCAATCTTTTTGTCGTATTTTTAATGCTGTTTTTTCTTACAGCATTGGTGGTTATAAATTCTTATATCTCAAAACGTGTTTCAGATCCTATATTAAAGTTGGAACAATCTGTAAAGGAATTAGAGGACGGTAATTGGAATGTTCATATACAAGCGTCAGGATTTTATGAGGTTCGGCATTTGGGCGTTGCTATTAGCAATATGGCAATGCACATAAAAGAACTTATGCGTGACATAGTTAAAGAGCATGAGGAAAAACGAAAAAGTGAACTAACCGCTTTGCAAAACCAAATAAATCCGCACTTCCTCTATAACACACTGGATATTATAGTCTGGATGATTGAAAATGAAAGGCAGACAGAAGCTGTACGTGTGGTAACTGCACTTGCACGGTTCTTCCGAATAAGTTTAAGCAGAGGAGAAAATATAATTACTGTTGCAGACGAAATTGAGCATGTAAGAAATTATCTTATGATACAGGAAATGAGGTTCAAAAATCGCTTCCACTATACATTCAATGTGGACAAAGAAGTGGAAGGGTTGGGTACAATTAAGCTTATTTTACAGCCGCTTGTGGAAAACGCAATTTACCATGCCATGGAATTTATGGACGGAGATGGAGAAATAGCAATTAAGGCTTGGAAAGAGGGCGGGAAGGTTAAACTCCTAATAAGGGATAACGGGTGTGGAATGACTGAAATAGAGGTGAAACGCCTTTTGCACGGTGAGCCTGTTATGTCAAAAAAAGGATCTGGTGTTGGGGTTAGAAATGTGCAAGACAGAATTCAGCTTTTGTTTGGCGAGCAGTATGGCCTATCAATAAAATCAGAGCCTGATGAGGGTACAGACGTGCTTGTAACTATGCCTGCTGTGGTCTACAGCGACCTTGCGAAAAGGGGGCTGGAATAGATGAGCAAAAGAGGTATATTTTGTCTTGTTGCAGTTGCAAGTGTGCTTGTAATGCTGTTTTTAGCATCATCAACAGATTGGCTTATCACAGAAAAGGCAGTGGAAATACACCAGGTTTCGGTGCTTGTGGACGCAGAGGATGACCACGGGTTGAGTAATTTCAAACTGGGACTGGAACAAGCAGCAATGCGTTTAAATGCAGACCTTAGTTTTATTACATTGTATGATGAAAAAGAGCCGGAGCAGCAGGGAACTCTGCTTTTAAGAGAGGTTAACAGTGGTGCACAGGGAATTATATTGTTGGCAGAAAATGCCTCTAGCATGGAGAAAATGCTGGGTGACGTGCCTGTAAATGTTCCGGTTGTAATTTATGGTTCTTCTGTGGATTCACCAAGAGTTAAAGCCGTACTTTGTCCAAGTTGGGTTAGCATTGCAAAGGATTTAGCAAAGGTTATAATAAGTGAAAATGGAACCAAATTAAAGGTCACGATTGTAACAACTACAAAAAACAAAACTAATGTTGAAACCATGAAAAACACAATGTTATTGGCTATTACACAAGCTGGTGCGGAGGTTAGCATGGTTCAGTTGCAAAGCCTTGATGATGTTAAAACATTGGCAGATGGGCTTACGGCACAGGGTGGAAATATTGTGTTCACTCCTGAACTTAACACCCTTGAGGTATTGGCGCAAAGCATTGGTACGCAAGCGGATAAGCTGCCCCTCTATGGTGTTGGTTGGAGTGGAACCATTTGGCATTCAGTGGAAAATGGTTACATAAAGGCAACGGTTGTTTGCAATGACTACAACGGAGGGTATTTGGCATTACGGGAACTTAAGGCAAGCTTGGATGGCAAAAATGACAATAGGGAAGGCAGTGAAATTCCCTATGCGGTGGTGAACAAAGAAAATTTGTACACTGACGAAATTGAAACAATGTTATTTCCTATTTGGTAAATGCTAAGGTGTTTATTTCCGAAAAGCAGGTGGATTTATGGAGGATAGAATGAATAAAACGAGGCAGATTGGGCTAGTTGTAGTAGCGACAGTTACATTTTGCATTGCGGCAGCATTTGCCGACTTTCACAGAAGTGAGGCTAAGCAGAAAAACAGCATTAAGATAGGTGTATCTATATACGAAAGCAACGATACTTTTGTGGACTTAATGGTAGATTCCATGGTAGAAAAGGCAAAAAAATACGAATTGGAAACAGGTATCAAAGTGAACCTAGATGTTTCAAGCGCCAAAGAGAGCCAGAGGACGCAAAACGAGCAGATTAAACGCTACATTTCCCTTAATTATGATGTGATTTGTGTCAATTTGGTGGATCGAACAAACGCCTCAACAATTATTGATGCGGCAATGGATAAAAGCATTCCCATTGTATTTTTTAATAGAGAACCTGTGGCAGAGGATATTTTTAGATGGGAAAATATATATTATGTTGGAACAGACGCTAAGGCTACAGCAGTTTTGCAAGGACAGATACTTATAGATGCATACAATAAAAACCCTGAAATGTTTGATAAAAATGGAGATGGAAAACTACAGTATGTCATGCTTGAGGGAGAAATGGGCCATCAGGATGCCATAATACGTACAGAATGGTCGGTGCAGACTCTTACAGATTATGGCATACCCATGGAAAAAATTGAAAGTGCGGCCGCAAACTGGCAGCGAAGCCAAGCCACAGCACTTATGGAACAATGGATTAATACATATGGCAAGAAAATTGAGGTTGTGCTGTGTAATAATGACGATATGGCACTTGGTGCATCTGATGCCCTAACTAAGGCAAACATTGACAATATTGCAGTAGTTGGAATTGACGCTACACAGGCAGGGGTTAAGGCTGTGGAAGAAGGGAAACTTTTGGGTACAGTGGATTGTAATGCTCAAAAACAGGGAGAAACCATTTTCGAAATCTCTGCAGGCATTTGGTCTGAAGGAAATGTACCAGATAACGTGAAGCTTGAAAACAACAGGTACGTGCGTGCGCCTTTAACCAGGGTTACGAAGTAAAAAAATTATGCAATATGTACAGTTTTTTTGCAATAATTCTATAAATTTGGACAGAACGCAGAGAAATATCGAATAATTTTTATAGTGTATTGAAAAATATCTTATTTTTTTTCTGCCGCTTGCTGATATAATGTAAATATAGCAATTAAACAGAGAACGTGAATTGAGGGAAAAATATTTTACGTTCTCTAAGAAAACACTGATTTTAAGAATTTGTGTTTTCAAAAAAAGAGGTATAAATAAAAGGAGGAATTACATTATGAAAAAGAAAGTTTTAGCAACAGTTTTAGCAGCAATGATGGTGCTTTCCCTTGCAGCTTGCACGGGTGGTTCAAAAGCAGCAGCACCAGCAGCACCAGCAGCAACAGAGGAAAAGAAAGACGAAGCAGCAGAACAACCAACAGTAGGCGTACTTATTTACAAATATGATGATACATATATTTCTACCGTGCGTAATGCATTAGAAACAGCTTTGGCTGGCAAAGCAGAGGTTATTATGCAGGACGGCAAGGGCGACCAGGCTACACAGAATGACCAACTTGACGTTTTAATTGAAAAAGGCGTTAAAGTTCTTTGTGTTAATATGGTAGATGCAAAAGCTGCTTCAGGTGTTGTGGAAAAAGCAAAAGCAGCTGGAATTCCAACAGTATTCTTTAACAGAGAACCAGATGCAGAAGTTGTTAAATCATATGATAAAGCAGTATTCATCGGTACAAATGCAGCAGATGCTGGCAAAATGCAGGGCGACATCATTAAAGACCTTTTTGACAAAAACCCAGCATACGATATCAATGGCGACGGCAAAGTTCAGTATGTTATGTTCCAAGGTGAACCTGACAACCCAGAGGCTATTGCACGTACAAAATATAGCGTGGATCAGGCTGTTGAAAATGGAGTACAGATGGACCAGGTTGGCGAAACTCAGGTTTGCAACTGGGATACAGAGCAGGCTCAGAAAGCAATGGAAGCTATGCTTGCAGCAAACGAAGGTAAAATTGAATTAGTAATTGCAAACAATGATGGTATGGCAATTGGTTGTATTGCAGCCCTTACAAACATTGGCTACAATGTTGAAGGCGGCGACAAATTCGTTCCTGTAGTTGGTGTTGATGCTACTGATGCAGCTAAAGATGCTATTGCAAAAGGCACAATGAGTGCCACAGTTCTTCAGGACGGCGAAGCAATGGGTAATGCAATTGCACAGGTTGCTCTTAATGCTGCAGCAGGTGCTGACTTCCTTGAAGGCACAAGTTATGAATTTGACGAATCAGGAGTTGCAGTACGTATTCCTTATGCTCCTTACACAGGTAAATAAATAACAACAATATAAAAACATTCTAATGCGGGTCGCACAGTGGGATTATTCCGCTGTGCGATTTGTAATAACCGGAAGTGTGGTGAAATTGTCATATGGCAGAGACTTATTTATTAGAAATGAACGATATTGAAAAGCAATTCCCTGGGGTTAAGGCATTAGACCATGCCAAGCTGAAGCTTCGTGCTGGAACCGTACATGCACTTATGGGTGAAAATGGTGCAGGCAAATCCACACTGATGAAATGCCTCTTTGGCATTTACAAGGCAGACGCGGGGCAAATTATTATTGATAGTAAGGAAACAAATTTTACAGGGCCAAAAAATGCCTTGGATAACGGCGTTGCAATGGTGCATCAAGAGCTTAATCAAGTTCTAAAGCGCAGCGTTATGGAGAATATCTGGCTTGGACGTTTTCCTAAAAAATACGGACTTATAGACCATAAATTGATGTATTATAAAACAAAAGAAGTATTTGATGAGCTTGATATTCCGGTTGACCCACGTACAATGATTGGAAAATTAAGCGTTTCTCAGCGTCAAATGGTTGAAATTGCTAAAGCAGTTTCCTATAACGCAAAAATTTTAGTGCTAGACGAGCCTACCTCATCCCTTACACAAGAAGAGGTTGAACATTTATTTGTTATTATTAATAAACTACGTGACCGTGGTGTTGCTGTGGTTTACATAAGCCATAAAATGGAAGAAATTCTTCGAATATCAAACGAAGTTACAATAATGCGTGACGGTCAGTGGATTGCTACTGAAAAAGCCACAGACTTAACTACAGATAAAATTATTAAGCTTATGGTAGGGCGTGACCTAACCCATAGGTTTCCGCCTAAAACAAACGTACCTGGTGATGTGGTTTTGGACGTTAAAAATCTTACAGGTAAATATATGCCAAGTTGTAAAGATGTAAATTTTCAGCTTAAAAAAGGTGAAATACTTGGCGTTGCTGGGTTGGTAGGAAGCCGAAGAACTGAGCTTTTAGAAACTATTTTTGGCATTGCCCACCACGAAAGCGGCGAAATTATTAAAGACGGTAAGGTTGTAAACAATAAAGACAGCCGTGCCGCCATTAAAAATGGATTTGCCATGCTTACAGAAGAAAGACGTGCCACAGGTATTTTTGGTGGAATGAGTATTACCTTTAATTCGGTTATTGCAAACATTGAAAAATATAAAAGAACGCTGTTTTTATCCAACAATAAAATGAATTCGGATACAAAATGGGTTATAGATAGTTTGCGTGTTAAAACGCCTTCATACCGTACAGCAATACGTTCCCTTTCAGGTGGAAATCAGCAGAAGGTTATTTTAGGCAGATGGCTGCTTACAAAGCCAGATATTTTGCTTTTAGACGAACCAACAAGAGGTATTGACGTTGGCGCAAAGTACGAAATTTATCAGCTTATTATTAATCTGGCAAATGAGGGTAAAAGCGTTATAGTTGTTTCATCTGAAATGCCTGAACTTTTAGGTATTTGTGACCGAATTATGGTTATGAGCAACGGACGTTTATCTGGTATACTTGATATAAAGGATGCCACTCAGGAAGAGATAATGCGTTTGGCAGCGCAGTATATTTAAGCAATGTTGCCAAATTAAAGGAGGTACATCATGGAAGAAACGAAAAAAATTTTAAATAGAAATTGGAAGGAATTTCTGCTGGATTATGCCTTGTATTTCATACTAGGACTGATGATTATTGGTGTTGTTATTGCAGACCATTCCTTTTTATCCATGAACAATATGCTAAAAATTTTGGCACAAGCTTCAACACGTGGTATACTTGCACTAGGTGTTGCGGGCATGATTGTTCTGGCAGGTACAGACCTTTCGGCAGGACGTATCCTTGGCTGTGGAGCTGCAGTTTCAGCATCGCTTCTGCAAAGTGTTACATATGCATCACGTATGTATCCTAATATTACAGAACCAATTAATATGTTTATTCCGTTAATTTTATCAATTCTTGTATGTACATTTTTTTGTATAATTAATGGTTTTGGTGTAGCAAAGCTTCATATGCATGCATTCATCATTTCCCTTGGCACACAGCTTATTGCTTATGGTGTTCTGTGTTTATACATTGATAGCCAAAAAGGTGGTGCACAGCCTATTGCCAGCCTTGATTCAAGATACATAGAACTTGTAAACGGTAAAATCGGTGGTGTTTTCCCATACCTTATAATATATCTAGCTATTTGTGCCGCAATAATGTGGGTAGT
The DNA here is from genome assembly GCA_034933685.1 of Lachnospiraceae bacterium. Lineage (GTDB taxonomy): Bacteria > Bacillota > Clostridia > Lachnospirales > Anaerotignaceae > UBA8514. The sequence goes on from JAYFNB010000017.1 coordinate 174,296, forward strand.
TTGGAACAAAACCACGTTGGGTAAAAACATGTTTGCCATTGGTGGAAATAAAGAGGCGGCGGCAGTTTCAGGTGTTAACGTAGCAAAAAACATTATGGGTGTTTACATAGTTGCTGGTATACTTTACGGCATTGCTTCTTTCCTTGAGGCAGGGCGTGTGCAGTCAGTAACAACGGCAACAGGCCTTAATTATGATTTGGATGCAATTTCTGGTTGTGTTATTGGCGGTGTATCCTTCTCGGGCGGTGTTGGTACAATACCAGGTATACTTATAGGTGTAATTATTTTACAGGTAATTAACTACAGCCTTTATTACCTTGGTGTAAATGCATATTTGCAATATATTATTAAAGGGTTGATAATTATACTTGCCGTAGCTATTGACGTGCGTAAGTATATAGCTAAAAAGTAAATACAAACAATTTTAAGTTCCTCTGGCTGTTTGGCCAGGGGAACTGTTGTACTTGCAAAGGAGTTAGATTTATTATGGATACAGAAAAAAAAGAGTTCTCGCCTTTGTCGGAAGAGGAACTTCTTAAAAAGCAAATGGAACTTGAAGCAAAGGAACAGCATTTGGATAAAAAAGAGAGAGAGCTTAGTGTTTTGGAAGCGGCAGTAACAGGGGCAAAATATAATATATACGACAAAATAAATGTATCCCTCAAAACAATGGATTATGCTATAATAGTGTTGGGTGTAGCTTTGGCACTTGCCTTGGTTGCAGCCTTTGTAATGCGATGAATTTGAAAATAAGCAGGAGGTAATTTTTATGCCTGATATAATAAAAAAAATGGTTGAAGATGAAACCTTGGCGTTGCTTTATCCACGTTTTTTGGATACACCGGAAGTTTATAGAAATAGGATAAACGCAGTATGCACAGGGTTTATTAATACATTTGGAGAAAATGAAAACATACGAATTTTCAGTGCCCCAGGTCGTACTGAAATTGGTGGAAACCACACAGACCATCAGCATGGATGTGTGCTGGCGGCAGGAATAGATTTGGATATACTAGGAGCGTCAGTACCAAATGGAAGAAAAGAAATTCGATTTTTTTCAGAAGGGTATGGTTTGGAAACAATAGACCTTACCTGTATGGACGTACAAAAAGAAGAAATAAATACTTCAGCTTCACTTATAAGAGGTATTGCGGCACGGCTTACACAAAAAGGCTTTGAGATAAAAGGGTTTGATGTGTATGCAATATCGAATGTGCTTAAAGGCTCTGGTCTTAGTTCTTCGGCGGCATTTGAAGTGCTTATAGGCACAATAATGAACGGACTTTTTTGCAATGGGCAGGTAAGTGCTGTGGAAATAGCGCAGATAGGGCAGTACGCTGAAAACGTATATTTTGGTAAGCCTAGCGGGCTTATGGACCAAACGGCTTCATCAGTTGGAAACATAGTTGCAATAGATTTTTTTGATACGGAAAAACCAGTGGTTAAAAAAATTGATTTTGAGTTCGCAAAAACAGGCTACAGCCTTTGCATAATAGATTCTGGGGCAGACCATGCCGATTTAACCGATGAATATGCCTCTATACCAAAGGAAATGAAGGCTGTTGCTGGGTATTTTAACAAAGAATACCTTAGGCAGGTGGATAAGGGTGTTCTGATTGAAAATATAGCAAATGTGCGCAAAGTTGTTGGTGATAGGGCAGTGATTCGAGCATTACATTTTTATGAGGACAATGACAAAGCTGTTTTAGAAGCACAGCAGTTGGAAAATGGAGATTTTAACGGGTTTTTGCAGACCGTTAGAAAGTCTGGATATTCTTCCTATATGTATTTGCAGAATGTTAGTGTAACAGGTAGCATAAAAAATCAAGAGGTTGCATATGCTTTGGCAGTATGCCACGAGTTGCTTGGTGAAAGAGGAGCATTCCGTGTACATGGCGGAGGTTTTGCAGGCACAGTTCAGGCATTTGTGCCAAATGATATGCTGAATGAGTTTAAAAAAGATGTAGAAAAAATGATAGGCGAAGGGTGTTGTCATGTGATTAGCATAAGACCTGTTGGTGGTGTGGAGTTAACAAAGAGTAATTCAAAATAATGAAAAATAGGTTGAAAAGGTTCATAGGAGGGGAAATAATGACTATTTTAGTTTTAGGTGGAGCAGGATATATTGGCTCTCATACAGTACGTGCTTTATGTGAAAAAGGAACTGACGTGGTGGTGGTGGATAACTTAGCAACAGGATACCGCAGTGCAGTTCATCCAAAGGCTAGATTTTATGAAGGTGATATTAGTGACAGGCAGTTTTTAGATACACTATTTAACAAAGAAAAGATAGACGCTGTTATTCATTTTGCCGCATATTCTTTGGTGGGTGAAAGCGTTACAGACCCACTTAAATACTATACAAATAATCTTTGCGGAACAAAAGTGCTTTTGGAAAGCATGGTAGCAAACGGCATAGATAAAATTGTATTTTCCTCTACAGCGGCAACATATGGCGAGCCTGAAAGGGTTCCTATTATGGAAACTGACCGTACTGAGCCAACAAATCCATATGGTGAAACCAAGCTTTCTATGGAAAAAATGTTTAAATGGACTGGCAATGCCCACGGGCTTCGTTTTGTTTCCCTTAGATATTTTAATGCCTGTGGTGCAGATGAAAGCGGAGAAATTGGAGAAGCACATAATCCTGAAAGCCATCTTATTCCGCTTATTTTGCAAGTTCCAAACGGAAAGAGAGAGGCTATAAGCATTTATGGCACAGACTACCCAACAAAGGACGGCACTTGCGTGCGTGACTATATACATGTAACTGACCTTGCACAGGCACATATTTTGGCAGTGGAATATCTTGAAAAAGGTGGCAAAAGCGATATATTTAACCTTGGCAACGGCGTAGGCTTTACAGTAAAAGAGGTTATTGAAACGGCACGCAAAGTTACAAATCATCCAATTCCTGCACAGGAAACACCAAGACGTGATGGCGACCCTGCACAGCTTATTGCATCCAGTGAAAAAGCAAAAAAAATTTTAGGCTGGCAGCCAAAGCACGAAAGTTTGGAAGAAATTATTTTATCTGCATGGAATTGGCATAAAAATCATCCAACGGGGTATTAACACAGGAGGTGTGTTAAGTGGTTTACTTAGCAATAGAACAGCTTATTAACTATGGCGTTGAAAAGGGGCTTATAGAAAAAGAGAATATATGCTTTGTAACTAACCAATTGCTTGAGGCACTTGAACTTACAGAATTTATACCCTCTTCTGGAGATGTTCCTAAGGCGGATTTAGAGGAAATTCTAAATACTATTTTAGATGACGCATGTAACCGTGGGGTTATAGAAAACAGCATTGTATACCGTGATTTATTGGATACAAAGCTGATGGGTATTATTACACCACTTCCAAGCACAGTAATTAAAAAATTTAATTCACTATATGAAAAAGACCCCAAAATTGCAACAGATTGGTATTATGACTTTAGCCAGAATACTGACTATATACGTCGTTATAGAATTTTAAAGGACGTAAAATGGGTAACCCAAACGCAGTATGGCGAACTAGACATAACCATAAATTTATCTAAACCAGAAAAAGACCCAGTGGCAATTGCGGCGGCTAAAAATGCACCTCAAAGCGGATATCCGAAATGTTTGCTTTGCCGTGAAAATGAAGGCTATAGCGGACGAATAAATCATCCAGCAAGGCAAAACCACCGTTTAATACCTGTTAAAATGGCATCACAGGAGTGGTTTTTTCAGTATTCACCCTATGTTTATTACAACGAGCATTGTATAGCATTTAACAGTGAGCATATTCCTATGAAAATAGACAGAATTGCCTTTGAAAAAATGTTCGATTTCATAAAGCTTTTTCCACATTATTTTATTGGCTCAAATGCAGATTTACCTATTGTAGGTGGTTCGATTCTGGCACACGACCATTTTCAGGGTGGACGCTACACCTTTGCAATGGAAAAAGCAGAAATTGAAACGAAGTATGAAATTCAAGGCTTTGAAGACGTTGAGGTTGGAATTGTCAACTGGCCGATGTCGGTTATTCGCATTCGCCATAAAGTGGACAAAAGGCTTATTTCTATGGCGGACTATATTCTTAATAAATGGCGTGGCTACACTGATGAAGGTGCTTTAATTTACGCACAAACCAATGGTGAACCGCACAACACCATAACACCTATTGCCCGTATGCGTGATGGAAAATTTGAGATGGATTTGGTACTTAGAAATAATATTACTACTAAAGAGCATCCATTGGGTGTTTACCATCCGCATTCTGAACTGCATCACATAAAGAAGGAAAACATTGGGCTTATAGAGGTTATGGGTCTTGCAGTGTTGCCATCACGTTTAAAAGATGAGCTTGCCCAACTTAAATTGGCAATATTAAACGGAAATGATTTATTTGCAGACTACACTATTGCAAAGCACGCTCAATGGGCAACTGACTTTATAAAGAAATATGATGAAATTTCACAGGACAAGCTGGATAACATAATTAAAAATGAAGTAGGGCTTGTATTTGCCAAGGTTTTAGAGGATGCAGGGGTTTATAAACGCACCCGAGAGGGAAAAGAAGCGTTTGAAAGATTTGTTACATTATGCGGTGGCAAAAGGTTAGGTTAGGTGAAAAATGAAGGATAAAATATATTTATTTGGTGTGGATGTTGGTGGTACAGGTATTAAAATAGGTCTGTTTAAAAAAGATGGAGAACTTGTTGAAAAGTGGGAAATACCAACCAATGTAAGGAATGGCGGCAATGAAATACTTCCCGATATTGCAAAAGCGTTAAAAGAAAAAATGATAGAAAAAGGGATTACAGCTGAAGAAATGATAGGCGTTGGAATTGGAGTGCCTGGACCGGTTGATGAGAAGGGCGTTGTGCATCGCTGTGTAAACCTTGGTTGGGGTACTTTTTCTATTGTTGATTGCTTGAGTGAGCTTATTAATATGCCTATTAAGGCAGGAAATGACGCCAATGTTGCTGCTTTAGGAGAAATGTGGAAAGGCTGTGCAATGGGCTGCAGCAGCCTTGTGTTTATTACTCTTGGCACAGGCATTGGCGGAGGCGTTATTGTTGACAAAAAAGTAGTTACAGGTGAAAATGGAAGCGGCGGCGAAATAGGGCATATAACAGTAAATATAAATGAAGAGGCAATTTGTAATTGTGGCAAGCAAGGTTGTGTAGAGCAGTATGCCTCGGCCACAGGCATGGTTCGAATGGCGAAAAAAATTATTGAAGAGGGAAAAGAAAATTCTTCCCTTGATATAAGAAAGCCTTTAACAGCAAAGGCAATTGTAGATGAAGCAAAAAATGGTGACTCTGTTGCCTTACAGGTTGTAGATATTATGGGAAAAACCCTTGGGCTTGCACTTGGGGCCGCCACTTGTATGGTAGACCCTCAAGTTATTCTAATTGGTGGTGGTGTATCTAAGGCAGGAGATATCGTTCTGGAGGCAATAGAAAAACATTACCGAATGTATGCTTTTCATGCAACAAGAAATACGCCAATTAAACTGGCAACATTGGGTAACGATGCAGGCATATATGGTGCAGCAAGGCAGCTTTTGTAGGAGGTAATTATATGGCTTACATAACGAAAACTTCCTTTGGACAAACTAAACAAGGTGAACAAGTAGATATGTACACCCTTAAAAACAAGCTAAACACACAGGTAGAAATAATTACATATGGTGCGGCAGTACGTAGTTTTCGCTTAAATGGAGATTTAGACGTTGTACTGGGGTACGACACTATAGAAGATTATGAAAAACAGGACAAATATATGGGTGCTATTGTTGGGCGTGTTGCAAACCGTATAGGCGGTGGGAAATTCAGCCTTAATGGAAGAAAATATACCCTTTGTTGCAATAATGGAGCAAACCATCTTCACGGTGGAAATAAAGGCTTTGATAAGCAAATTTGGAGTGCAGAGAAAGAAAGTGGAGAACTTTGGATGTCTTATTTTAGCGCAGACGGAGAAGAAGGATATCCTGGAAATCTTCAGACGTTGGTGAAATACAGCCTTAGCGACGAAAATGAGTTTACTGTAACATATAGCGCAAAAGGTGATGAAGATACGCTTGTAAACCTTTCAAGCCATTGTTATTTTAACTTGTCTGGGCATAATGGCGGAGATATTTATAGCCATAATATGCAGATTTTTGCTTCAAAATATAATGAAAACGATGAAAACTGTTTACCAACAGGCGTTATATCAGATGTTAATCAAACGCCCATGGACTTTACTGTTCCTAAAAAAATAGGCAAAGATATTGATGAAAATTACATTCAGCTTAAAAATGTTTGTGGGTATGACCATAATTGGATTTTGAACAAGAACGGAAATGATTTCAGTCTTTGCGCAAAAGTAACTGAGGATAAAACAAAGGTTGGCATGGAGGTTTATACAACCCAGGCAGGCGTTCAGTTTTACAGTGGGAATTTTTTGGACGGCAAGGTTAGGGGCAAAAAAGGTGCAGCGTACAACAAGAGAAGTGGTTTTTGCTTAGAAACACAGGCTTTTCCAAATGCAACAGCCTTTGAATATTTTCCATCAATTGTCCTCAAAAAAGGCGATGTATATAACCAAAAAACCATGTTCAAATTTTTTAGTCTGTAAAATTACTGTTATAAAATTAAAATTTGGAGGAACAATATGAAAGTAGTTGTTGCGGTTGACTCATTTAAAGGCAGTGTTTCATCCATAGAGGCTGGAGAGGCTGTTAGGGAAGGAATACTTTTAGCTAAGCCAGATGCAGAGGTTAAGGTGCTTGCTTTGGCAGACGGCGGAGAAGGCACTGTTGACGCCCTAGTAAGAGGAATGCAAGGCAGATACGAAGAGGTTTTGGTTACAGCGCCACTTGGAGGAAAAGTTATCTGTAAGTATGGAATAATTGGAAGCAGAGATACAGCGGTTATTGAAATGGCAGGTGCTTCTGGGCTTACGTTGGTGAAAAAAGAAGATTTGAACCCACTAAAGACTACCTCATACGGCACAGGCGAAGTTATTAAAGACGCTATTGCAAAAGGCTGTACTAAATTTATTATTGGCATAGGCGGTAGTGCAACAAACGACGGCGGCGTTGGAATGCTTCAGGCACTTGGGTTTAGCTTTTTAAATGCCAGTGGAAGTGAAATTGGTGCTGGCGGCGGCGAATTAGGATCAATTGTAAACATTGACTGCAAAAATGCAGTACCAGAGCTTAAAAACTGTTCCTTCAAAATTGCTTGCGATGTTAATAATCCTCTTTGCGGGAATCTTGGTGCGTCTGCAATTTATGGACCGCAAAAAGGTGCAACACCACAACTTGTAGAGATTCTTGATGCAGGTCTTAGCAATCTTGCAGATGTTGTTTACAAAACCTTTGGTGATGACCAACGGAATTTTCCGGGGGCAGGTGCAGCAGGAGGAATGGGATTCGGCTTTATTTCTTTCCTTAACAGCACTCTGGAATCGGGAATTGAAATTGTGCTGGATGAAATAAATTTTAATGGCATTGTTCAAGGCAGTGACCTTGTAGTTACAGGCGAGGGCAGTATTGATGCACAAACTGCTATGGGAAAAGCACCAGTAGGTGTTGCACGCCGTGGGAAAAAACATGGGGCAAAGGTTCTTGCCATTGCTGGGTGCGTAACCGAGGATGCAGTTAAATGCAATGAAGAAGGAATAGATGGGATTTTTTGTATTGCAAATAAGGCAATGTGCCTTAATGAATCTATGGAAAATGCTACGGCTAGAAAAAATATTAAAGCGCTGATTAGGCAAATAATTAGTTTTGCTTATGGTAGTTGAAAAGCAGTGAACTTAATGAAGCTTAAGACTAATTAGCGCTGTGTAGGTTTGTTATAAACTGTGGAAAAAAGGGATGATTTTGTGAAATTTTCTTGACAAATATACGTCAGCATAATAAAGTAGTAATGGAAACTACGTGATGAAGTATATGTTATCGGGAGAGGACTATGAATAAAATTATTATTACAACCGAAAGTTGTTCTGACTTAACAGAGGAAATGATTGGTAAAAGCGGCGTTTATACCATACCTATGCACATTGTTTTTGAAACAGAGACCTTTGCGGACGGAACAATACCCGTGCAGTATATTTACAATTATTTTGAAAAAACAAAGCGTGTGCCAAAAACGAGTGCTGTAAATCCAGCGGAGTTTACTGGTTTTTTTGAGAAGATTTCAAAAGAAAATCCAGGTGCATCCATTATTCATATAGGTTATTCTTCGGAATGCTCATGCACTTACCAAAATGCTGTAATAGGAATTAGTGAAAGCAAGAATGCAGATGTATACCTTGTAGACTCTAAAAATGTATCTGGTGGAGCGGGAAACTTAACAATGCTTGCAGTTAAGCTTAGGGACGAAAATCCGCAAGCTACTACTGAGGAGTTGGTAGAAAAAATTAAAGGTTATGTGCCACGAATTGTTACTGGTTTTGTTCCAGAACGTTTGGAATATTTAGTTGCTGGTGGGAGGGTATCTAACGCAGCAGCCATTGGAGCATCAATTTTGCGAATAAAGCCTCGTATAGACATTGTTGGTGGCAAGCTTATTGCCACAAAAAAATACAGAGGTTCAATGGAAAGGGTTGCGCAAAAGTTTGCAGAAGAATTTGTGCAAAGCAGAGACCTTAGTCGTGAGGTTATTTACATTATGTATGCCATTGGAGCAAATAAAAATATTATAGAGAAAATGAAGAAATATTTTATTGAACAAGGCTTTAAGGATGTAATAATTTTACACACAGGCTGCGTAATGTCTACCCACGGTGGTGAAGGAGCAATTGGCATTTCAGGCATAGAAAATATTTAAAAATCAAATATGTGAATTTTAAAGCCTCAAAGCTTTGTATTTATGTGTATTGTTTTAAAAATGATAACATTGAATATAAACTTGGAGGTTTTTTTATATAGAAGTTACTGCAATTGTTGAATTGCTTAAAAATTTTTGTTACAATTATATATAAAAAGGGTATTTTTAACACTATTATTAATATAAAACTGAAGGTTATAACAATATTATGATAAAACAAAGGTTACAGTTTACTTGCTTTTCACAAGATGGTATAATAAATGTAACTGGGTGCGTTAGGAAATATACTTTTCGTTTATAACTATTAGAAAAAAATATAGCAGTGGATTAATTAATGATATTGTGAAGCTTTAATTTGTCCAGATTCTGTTAAGAAAAATCAAAATAAGGGGGGATGGCGTTGTTAGATAATGATAATGTACAGAATGAAACATTGGAAAAATCAATTTATTCTACGCATGATGATGAAAAAGTGCCTATGACAACGATGGATGGAATTTCATTGTCAAATATAGAGAAAGAAGAGCTATCTAAATATGAGGATCAGGCGGCAGTAGTTAATATATTGGTTGACAATGATAAAATGAAGGCAAAAATTAAACTGACTGCTCCAGGCCCAAATGGAAAAACACTTACTGAAGAGGATATACTAAAAAGTCTTGAAGAGGTTGGTATTAAATATGGGATTCAGGAAAAATATATAACTCGCCTTGCTAAGTTTCCTGTATATGGAATTACTTTTTTAATTGCAGAGGGCATTCGTCCAGTGGATGGTGCAGATGGAGAGCTGATTTGTCACTTTGAAAATAAACATATAACCGAAGATGATGAAAAGAAAGACAGAGATTATAAAAATCTTGCAAATATTTATCAAGTATCTAAAGATGAACTACTTTGTGACATTGTTCCCCCTACAGAAGCTGTTGATGGCTGCGATATTTACGGTACAGTTATACCAGGTAAAATGGGGAAACCCGTGTCTACTCCAAATGGGAATAATACATATTTGTCAGAGGATAAATTGCAATTATTTGCAGCTTGTGACGGAAATGCTAAAAAAACAGGAACAAAGGTTTCGGTTCAAAATGTAATGACGGTTGAAAATGTAGATTATGCTACAGGTAACATAAAATTTCTTGGAGATGTTACCATTAAAGGAGATGTACGTGAAGGATTTTCTGTTCAAGCTGGTGGAGGCATTGTGATTTTTGGAAGTGTTGAGGAAAATGTAATTCTAGAAGCTGAAGGTGACATTACAATTAAAAAGGGTGTAAATGGAAAAGGTGGACGAATTGTAGCCAATGGAAATCTTGTAGTGGGATATTTGCAGGCAGCTGAAGTTAAAGTAAAGCAGGATATTTCTGTTGATTCCGTAATAAATTCCAATATTGAGTGTGGCGGCAGTATAAAGGCAACTGGCAGAGGCGGTCGTATTATAGGTGGTTACTGTAAAGTGAATCAGGATGTGCGGGCTAACCAATTAGGTAACGAATCTAATATTCCAACGTCAATAGAAATAGTTGGTCAGTATAACTTGACCAGCCAAAAATACGAGCTTGAAACAAAAATTGCACAAAATGATGAAAATATTAAAAAGCTTGATACCATTATTGGCCTTATTAACAGCGGCAAGGCAGACGGAAGTCCAGTTGAAAACCGCAAGAAGGTTTTACAAATGATGGGTGCTAAAAGGCAGTTAGAAGCGGAGATAACAAACTTTATGGCACAGGTTAGCTTAATTTCTTCACAAATTAATAATCATTCGGAAGGCCGGGTATACGTTGAGGGAACTATGCATAGCAACGTTCATATAAATATTGATGGCCTTATTTACCGAAATACCGACGTTAAATATAGATGTACGCTTTACAAAAATGACGACAGGGTGGGCATTTTGCAGTAAGTGATTTTCATGTATTTACTGTGAGAAGTAAGGAGGCACAAAGGATGGGAATAAAAAAAAATAGATTATCTGGGTTTAATATATTTGGCATTTTGGGAATGGCAAGTGTATGTTTATCAAAGGTGGCATTTGCAGCACAAGGAAACGTTGAAACAGCACAGAATAAGACAGACAGTACAACGCTTTTACCCATGGCAGTTATGCTTTGTGTGTGCTTGATGACGGCGGTATACTTCTTTATTCAGTATAGAAAAAAGCAGAAGGAAGTACAACAGATATTCTATTATGATGTTGTTTCCCAATTGCCGAACAAGGCATATATGTCTGAATACATAAGCAATTTATCGGGTAAAGCCAAGGGTTATGCATATATAATGATTACTATTGATGATTTTGAAAAACTCAACAGTTTATTCGGTCAGGAAACAAGAGAATTTATGTATCAGTGCATGGCAGAAAGTCTTTCAGAAGAGATTGAAGAGAGTGAAATTTTATGCAGTATATCCGATAGCACATATGGATTACTGCTTAAGAGCGAGAATCGTGGAGCGGTTATAGAGCGTTTTGTTAACATATTGAGAAAAATAGAAGAAACAAGCGTACGGGATGAAACCTCAAAGTATTCTTACCACTGTAAATTCTATGGTGGAATATACGAAATTACAGGAGATGAAAAGGACTTTGACGAAATTTTCAACATGTGCAGCCTTGCATTAGCCAAAACAAATCATCAAGGAAATATGAAATATCAATTTTTTGATGACACTATGCAAAGCGAGTTGAAACAAAAAAAGCAACTGATGGCAGACATTGAAGATGCCTTTGAGAAAAAAGAAATTAAGCCTTATTTTCAGCCACAGTACGACGTTGGTGAAAAAACAGTTTGTGGTGCTGAAATGCTTGCAAGGTGGGAACACCCAACGTTTGGGCTTATACGTGCTACAGAGTTCATTCCGCTTCTAGAAGTGAATGGTAAAGTTTTGGATTTGGATTTGTACATATTTGAAGAAGCTTGCAAACAAATTAAAAAATGGGTACAAAGTGAGCGTATGCCCGTGCCAATATGGATTAACGTTTTTCAGCAAAATTTGTATGAAACCAAGTTTATAGACAAGGTGTTTGAATTATCTAAAAGCTATGGCGTGCCACAAAACCTGTTGGGTTTTGAAATTCGTGCCAATTTACTGGCTATGGAAAATATGGAAATTCTTGAGACTATTCAGAATTATCATGAACGCGGTTTTTTGGTTTGTGTAGACAGATTTGAACCATCTTCACCTATGTCAATACTTTACAACTATCCTCTAGATAGGGTGAAAATTACAAGTGAATATTTAGAGCTGGCAAAACGTTCTGCACGCGTTAAGAAGGGGCTTCAAAATTTAATTAGTTTTAGTAGAGAGCTAAATATTTCAGCTTGTGGCAAAGGAGTTCAAACAAAAGCCGACGAGGAATTGCTTGAAGAGGTTGAATGTGAGGCAGTTCAGGGCGATTTCTATGGCGATGCCTGCGATATGAAGAGCTTTGAGGAAATGATTTTTTAATAAACTTAGAAAATTTTAATATGCAACAATGGAAACCTGTAAAGCAAAGTTAATATAACAATGCTTTACAGGTGTTTTTTATTAATTATAATCTTGTTTAATTTCGGGCTTCGGGCAGGATAAATGTAAACACCGTTCCTTCGCATATTTCGCTTTCAACTAATATAATTCCATTATGCTTTTCTATAATCCACTTAACCATTGCTAGCCCAAGGCCAGAGCTTCCGTTAGTATTGCTTCGTGAAGGGTCGATCTGAAAAAATCTGTCCCAAATTTTAGCCAAATATTCAGGGGCAATGCCAATTCCGTTGTCAGCAATTTTACCCTGAACACTTCCATTAATACAGTGCAATGAAATTTTAACCTTACCGTCTTGTTTACCATATTGTATAGCATTTGACATTAGGTTTATCAGCATTCTCATAATAAGGGTTTGGTCGGCATTAATGTAAATATTGCTATCAATATCATTTAAAAATTCAATGTTTTTTTCGCTGGACATTATCTCCATCTCCTCAATAACCATTTGCATTGTTTCGCTTAAATTGAGGGTTTCAAGGCTAATTATTTGCTTGTTATTATCAGTTTTTGCCAACATAAGCAGTTCATTTATAAGCTTTGACATTTTTTTAGATTGCCGTAAAATTACTTTTAGAGAGTCTTTTTTTTCCTCGTCATTCTCTTGTGACAGAAGGTATTCACACTGTGACATTATTACTGAGGTTGGAGTTCTTAACTCATGTGAAGCATCACATGTAAACTGTCGTTCGTTATCAAAAGATTTCTGCAAACGCTCAAACATCTTGTCAAATGTTTCAGCTAGTTCATATATCTCATCATGAGCATGTGCGTCGCCATAGATGGAAATTCGCTTAGATAAATCAATTCCGCCAGAAATTTCGTTAGCCGCCGAGGTTATTTTTGACACAGGTGCAAAGGCCCTTTTCGTAATTAAATATCCACCAAGGGCTGTAAACAAGGCAATGAATGGGAAAATAATTAGGGTAATCTTTATCATGGATGTGCTTGCAATGTTTTCGGAATTGGCAGGAATAATTCCTCGTGCCCAAAGGTTTTCATGGCGTTTGAAGTTTAAAAAGAAATCGTAGATGTAGTATTTTGTGCCGTTGACTTCAATTACTTGAAAATGCCTATCTTTAAACTCTGTATAAGTTGCATCTATTAATATAGAGTTTTTTTTGCTGAAAAAAACATTATTATTTGTGTCATAAATAACTACATCAACACCCTTGCTGTTTTTGAATTCCGGGCTTATTTTAATTTGCCCATCATTATCATAACGTACAGACGAAAATGCCCATTCTACTGCATTTATAAGTCGCATTCGCAGTATGGATTCCGTCATTTTGTTTGAACTTATTATAAGTACAATAATAAAAATAGCCGTTAGGGTTGCAACAAATACAGTGTACCAAAGAGTGACCTTAAGTTTTATTGATAGTTTTTTCATATTATTCCACCCTTAAAACGTACCCCAAATTTCTAATTGTTTGTATTAGCTTAACATCAAAATTGTCATCAATTTTTTTACGCAAATAACGTATGTAAACCTTTATTACATTACTGCAGCCATCATAATCATAGTTCCAAATGTGTTGTTCAATTTTTTCTTTTGAAAGAACGATCCCTTGGTTTCTTATCATGTATTCCAAAATGGCAAATTCTTTGCTTGAAAGGCTGATGGTTACATCTCCACGCTGAACAAGATGAGTGTCACAATTAACGGTTAGGTCGGCAAGGGTAAATATGTTAGATACACTTTCTGTTTTTCGCCGTATCATAACCTTTATTCGTGCTAGAAGTTCGTCAAATGCAAACGGCTTAATAAGGTAATCGTCAGCGCCACAATTTAAACCATTAACTCTGTCTTCTATGCTGTCTTTTGCTGTTAATAAAAGCACAGGAGTTTTTATGTTTTTGCTTCTTATTCTTTTAAGAACCTCAATGCCATTAAGTTTGGGCATCATTATATCAAGCACAACTGCGTCATAATCTGTTAAGCGAATAAAATCCCAGGCATCCTCGCCATTAAAGCAACTGTCCACACCGTAATTTTCATTTTTAAGTCTTTTAACCAAAATTTCGTTTAAATCTTCCTCATCCTCTGCTATTAATATTCGCATTAGAACACCTCCAATATAAGAATAATAAAATTTGGTTAAAACAAGGTTAAATATAGTTAATTATATATAACTATGACATATTATAATATTTTTGTAAATAAATTTTTTGCCTTAACCCATCCTTAACTTCCTGCAATTATTATTGTTTTTGAAAAAGAAACAATGTAGTTCAAAATTGAGAGGTTAAGGAGCGGATAAGCATGAAGAAAAAATTTAGCATATTATTAGCCAGTATGGTTATGATTTCATCAACGGTAACAAGTTTTGGCGCAAGTTTTGCAGATATTAACGATGTGCCATGGGCAGGGGCAGCAACATACATTAATGAAGCGGCAAATCTTGGCCTTATGGCAGGTGAAGAGAGCGACGGCAAAACAATATTTAGGGCGAAAGATGCGGTAACCCTTTGTGAAACAGCACAGTTGGTTTACAACCTTCTTAAAATATCTGAAAATGTTTCGGTTTCAGATGATGTGGTCACAAAATGGACATCGGTTATGGCAGGATACAATATTCCCGCTTGGGCATACAATGCTGTTGCATATTGCCTTGACAATTCCATAGTTTCTGCTAGCAATCTTTCAGAGTTTATGCTGTCTAATGGGAAAAGCAAAGGTGCTATCAGAGAAGAAGTTGCAGAAATGGTTGGCAGAGCACTATGTTTGGTGGACAGTTCAATTTCGGTAAACAATACAGCTACTTCATTTAACGATAATGCAGAAATTTCATCTTTGGCAGCAGGATATATTGCAATGCTTTCAGATAAAGGAATACTTTCTGGCGACGACGATGGGAATTTTAACCCGAAGAAAACCATTAACCGCGCAGAAATGGCTGTTTTAACAACAAAAAGTTACACTGCACTTAAAAATAAAGCCGAAGAAGCAGTTCCGGCAATAGGCACAGCCTCGGCATTTGTATCTGGTGCAATTACATATGGAAGTAGTGTGATTGTTTCTTTTGCAAGCGGAACACCAAAGGCCAGTTATACAATAGACGCTAGTGTGCCTGTAGCATATAAGGATGGGACAGCCGCGGCGAATACGGACATTACCTCAGGAAAGCTTGTGTCAATTACCTATAACGGAGATTTAGTTACAAATGTTGTGATAGAGGAAGCAGCTCCAACAACAACTGCAACAACTACTACGGATACCGTTTCTGGCACAATCAGCTATCTTTCATCTATAAAAATAAAATTTTCTGGCAACAGCACTTATTACTATATTGACGAGGATTATGTATATGTAATGCTTGATGACGATGATGTGGATTTGGATGATTTAATTGATGCTATTGATGATGGAGATACAATCAAAGCTAAAATTACTTTAGACAGCGAAGATTATGTGATAGATATTGAGGCAACAACGCAAGATACTGATGAGGTTAAGGGCACAATTTCAACAATAACAACAAGCAAAATTAAGTTAACAACGGGGAAATACTATTATTTTGATGATGCTGATGATGTAGATGTAACCTTGGATGACGATGATGCAGATGTTGATGATTTAATTGACGCAGTTGACGACGGTGATGAAATATATGTAATACTAACACTGGACAGCGATGATTACATAATAGAAATTGAGGCGACTACAGAGGATACAGACGAGGTAAAAGGCACAATATCAACAATAACTACAAGCAAAATTAAGCTAACAAGCGGAAGTTACTATTATTTTGACGATGCTGACGATGTGGATGTAACCCTTGACGATGATGATGCAGATGTGGATGACATTATTGACGCAGTTGATGATGGAGATGAAATATATGTAATACTTACATTAGACAGTGATGACTACATAATCGAAATTGAGGCAACAACAGAGGATTAATTAAATACTTAAAATTAAGGGTGCAGTTCATTTGGTAACTGTACCCTTGTTATATTTCTTGAACTTCGTTATAATTGAATTAGTAAATTGGTATAGAAGTCAGTATTAATAACGGAAGGTGATTAATTTGAAATACAAAAAGGTATGGGCAATGTACTTTAGCCCAACAGGAACAACAAAAAAGATTGTTACCAATATTGCAAAAGAAGTAGCACATGGTATTGAAGCGGAGTTAAGTACGCTGGATTTTACACCTCCAATGGTACGCAATGAGGGGAATAGTTTTTCTGAAAATGATATTGTTATTTTTGGAGTACCTGTGTATGCAGGGCGAGTACCTAATGTTTTGCTTGAATACCTTTCAAAGGTAATTGGCGGAGGTGCAATTGCAGTGCCTGTGGTGCTATTTGGAAACCGTAATTACGATGATGCACTAATTGAACTTAGGAATATTTTACATAATAATGGATTTAGCCCCGTTGCTGCAGGGGCATTTATTGGTGAACATTCCTTTTCTAGAATCCTTGGTAAAAACAGACCAGACGAAAGGGATTTAAAGGTTGCAACTGAATTTGCAAGTGAGATTGCAAATAAAATAATAACTGGAAATTTTGGGAATATTCCAGTTGAAGTAAAAGGAGAAAACTCTTTAAGAGGGTATTATAAGCCTCGTGACATGAAAGAAAATATAATTGATATACGCAAGGTTAAGCCGAAAACTAATGATAAGTGCAACAATTGCGGTATTTGTGTAAAGGTATGTCCTATGGGGTCAATAAGCAGCGAAAACGTAAGAGAGTATACAGGCATTTGCATAAAGTGCGGAGCATGTATAAAGAAATGTCCACAAAATGCAAAATACTACGATGATGAAAACTACTTATACCATAAGAAAGATTTGGAGGAAGAATTTCAACGCAGAGCTGAGCCTGAAACTTTTTTATAAGATTACAGCCCGAAAAAACAATTTTTGTTTTGACGGGCTGTTTTTTCATTTACTTAAAAAACCAATAGCACTGTAAGTTGCGAAAGCAAGATTTTTGTATCCACCAAGGTTAGGATGAGTGGTGTCGGTAACAACCATAGCCGCATTTTGATTATCTTCGTTGATTAAGGGCTCAATAAACTTAAAATCACCATAACTGCTAAGGTTTAAATACGCTGGCGATATGTAAATACCTGTATTGCTATAGTGGTTTGTAAGAGCACTTGTAAACCCAAGGCGCTTATCTTTTGCATAAGCTGTTTCTCCCTCAGAAAATGGCATTATTGGCGTATTTATAATTATTTTTGTGTTAGGGTTATAAGAATGTATACTGTCTGTAATTTTGTCAAAATAATTTAGAATTTCACCATAGGTATTATGACCAACGAGGTTAATATCATTAATGCCAAGGCTTATTACAACATAGTTTACATCTTTATAACCATTGCTTTGCATATAATAATCAAAGTCAAACTTCCCATTATTTAGAAACGGATTGCTAAAGCCGTATTTTGCAGAAACATTGCAGTAATCATATGCAGACCATCCGCCACGACCTTCGTGTTTACTGCCCTCATTTCCGCGAGTGCCTAAAAGGTTAACTTGGCCTTCATTAAACATATCAACAAAATATTTTGTGTAATAATTTTCATTTAAAAGGCTGTCACCCATAAAAAGAATAGTGGTGTTTTCCTCAATATTATTTGTAAAACTAATTTCGGTGGTGGCGGTTAATTTGCCGTTAAGGAACAAATCTAATTTTCCTTCAGTGGTTGCAGTTATTTTCCCGTCAGAAGAAAGTATAGCACCGTTGTCGTCCTTAATTGTTATTTGGTCGCCAGAGGTTATATTACCGTGCAAGAGTGCATTGTTAAAATCCAAAACGGTGCCTTCTTTAACAGGAATAACCGATGGAAGAATGAACTGTTTATCAACTATGCAGCTATCTAAAATTCCAGTTTGAGCAAAGAAAAAGCCATTTAAATTGGCATTTGGAAGCTGAAGTTGGGCAAGGTGGACCATAAGCCTTATTGCAGTGGAGTTTTCACCCGCAACAAGAATTTCAGTTGCCTTTGCTGTAATAAAATCTGCTTTTGAAAAAAGGCATTTTCCAGTATAAACATTTTTGTTGTTATCTTTTATTTCAAGTGTAAAGCCATCATTGGTTGGATAAATTCCACTTACAAAAAAGCCAGTATTTCCGTTGCTGCTAAAAATCTCCACACTTTCTGTAGCAGAAAGAAATCTGTCCATAACATCATTGCCAGTAGTTGATGCTGAAAAAAGCTGAGTATTTAATTGAATGTCTGTGTCAGTTTTAATGCCGGAAATGTTAACATCGGTATAGCCTATGTTACTGTTCATTGCGGTGTTAAGGGCAGCTTGAATTTCTTCACCAAAAGGTTCAAATTTTGGCGCTGGGCTTACATAATAAAGCTTTACAGGTTTTCCGTTATCATATTGGGTTTTTAAATATGTTTTAAGCTCATCGACTGTTTTTACATTGCGAACATTCATGAAACGCATTAAAATTTCATCATTTCCAAAATAAATTCCGTCATAAATATTGGTTTGCTGTGATGAATATGTATGTACGTCAAAGTGAGTGCAATAACCATTGCGAATTCCAACAGGTTCATTGTTTTTGCAGCTGAAAATAACGGATTTAGTATTTTGGAAGCTTTGCTTTTTAAATAATTGCCAGTCTTCATCACCATTAAAGGTTTTAACTGTTACGTTTCTTTCCACACCCCAAAGACCATCTTTTTGAATAACTTTATCGCAATAGAAGTCTGTAACCTTGTAAAGTGGTGAGTTAAGAGGAATTTCTATGGTTTTGTAAGGTGTGTACAGCTTAAGCAGGTTGCCTTCACCTACACCTTTTACAGTAATGGTGTTCCATGGGTTTATGTTGTAGCTTGAATTTGCAATAGCGGTTTTGGTTTCACCTTCAATTATAATGCCTTTAGTGGATGCGCCAAGGGCATTTGTTGAAAGAGAAAGAACCATTGCAGTTAAGGCAAATATGATTTTATTTTTCACTTTTCTTCCTCCTTTTAAAATAACATGACCTATATTTTAACACACTATCAACAATTTTAATATACCACTGAGGATTAAAAATGATTTTGCAAAATAAATTTTATTGGCAAGTACAAGGGTTACAATTGTTTTGTAAGCATACCAAGCCACATTTTTGCATATACATTAGCAAAACAAGTATATTCAGGGGTGTTGTTTTTGAAAAATTATATAGAGGAAAGGGCAATAGAGGTTGCAGAATTTATCATTAGTTCTAACGCCACAGTAAGGGAAACCGCAAAAAGATTTGGTGTAAGTAAAAGCACAGTACATAAGGATATTACCGATAGGGTAGAGAAGTTAAATCCTCAGCTTGCAAAAGACGTGCGCAAGGTTTTGGAGGTAAATAAGGCAGAGCGCCACATTAGAGGTGGTCTGGCAACAAGAGAAAAATATTTGCATAAAAGGTAATTAGAAAGTCGACCTTACTAAACTAAAAATTGGTAAGGTCGTTTCAATTCTTTCTTTATTAGTTAGCATGGATTTACAAATAAACGTCTAAGAAGTGGTGGATTGGCAGCTTGTGCAACATTGTGCTAAGGTAATATTAACTGTTCAAAGCCTACTTCCATTATCAACCCATTCTTTTGCCTCTTCTACTCTATAATTTCCTCGGGTTTTCAAGTTTGTTTCCTTATCAACAGTATCCTCGTCGGACCAAGATTCAGAGTTTTTGTTGCTTGAAGTATTTCCATTATGTGGTCTTTTACTTTCACTGCCGAATTTATCATTATTTCTTGGCATAATACTTTTCCTCCTTTACTATATTTTTATATTATATTTTGTTAATATTGAATGAATATATTTATATTATCCAAATTTAAAACTCCAACTACATAAAAAAATTGGCAATAAGGGCGAGAAATTTAATTATGGCTTATAGAAAAACAAAGACCATTTAGTTTTAAAACGGTTAAAAAATGGTTTTTAAAGCTTTTTTTATTTTAGGTACAATAGTTTTTAAAAGTGATATAATAATACTTTCTAAGTATATATAATTAAAGTTAGTTTTATAAACCAAGTGAAACAAAAATTTACTTAATAATGTTGGCTATATCAGTAAATGGATGAATGCAAACTTTATTTAAGATATATATGGGTTCATTTTGTGGGAAATGGATATTATGAAATTAGGGGTATGATCATGGCAAATACTAAAATGCATAACACAAGAAGTTTATATTTTCCAGATAGGATAACCCAAGCGATGGGTGAAATTTTGGACTATCCACTTACAGTTGTAGAAGCACCTATGGGGTATGGAAAAACCACTGCAGTGCGTGAGAGTATTAAAAATGCTGGTGTAAACACAAAGTGGCAAAGGGTTCATGATGGATCTATACACAGTTTTTGGGCAGGGTTTTGCAATATGTTTAGTGAGTTAAATGCTGAAAGTGCCCATAGCCTTGCACAGTTGGGCTTTCCTAATGACAGCGTCTTAAGGCAGGAAGCTGTTAGTATTATAGAAAATATTGATTTCCCAAACTCAACGGTTATAGTTATTGATGATTACCAAATTTGTGAGCATGCCCAAAGCGATGAGTTTATTAAGTACTTGATTGAACAGGAGATACCGAATTTAAAAATTGTACTTATTGTGCGCTTTATAAATTTCCAAGCCCTTGAGGAATTAAAGCTTAAAGGATACATTAAACATATAAGCAAAGAAACCTTTGAGTTTAATGTGAAGGAGATTAAAACTTATTACAGAATATGTGGAATTAACTTAAAGGATGCTCAAGCGGACAAATTGTACGAGTTGACGGAAGGATGGATTAGTGCCATCTATCTGCTACTACTAAATTATTTGGAGGACGGCAGCTTTACAAGTACAGCAAACATTTACAAGCTTTTGGAAAACACTTTATACAGTTCCTTTTCACAAGAGGTTAAAGAATTTCTTCAGGCCATCTGTCTTTTTGACTACTTTACGCTGGAACAGGCCTTTCATATGTGGCAAAAAGATGATACAGATAAGCTTCTTTTGGAGATTACCAGCAAGAATGCTTTAGTAAGGTACGATGAAAAAACAAAAACTTATCAAATTCATAGTATCTTTATAAAACTTCTAAGAGAAAAGTTTGAAAACAGTAAGGTGTTAGATAAAAAGAATATATATATAAAAATTGCCAATTGGTATTTGAAGTCAGAAAACTATTTTTCTGCAATGAATTATTTTTATATAGTAGAAGATTTTAATATGCTGATGAATGTGGTAGAGATTGATAAAGGCAATTGCATTTACAGTGAGAGAAAAGAAAGATTTATTCAATTTTTTTGCGAATGCCCCAATGAAGTTAAGAAAGAACACCCTGTTGCGCTGTTAATTTATGCAATGAGCTTATTCATGCTAAATGAATTTCAACGCTTTGAAAAAGCCTGCAATGAGTTTGCTGAGGTTATTGAAAGTTCCAGTAGTTTAGATGAACGTAGCCGAAGGATGCTTTTAGGAGAGTTTCGAATTCTTTTATGCATAGCAGAGTATAATGACATTGCCAAGATGTTAGGACACATTGAAAGAGCAAATGTATTGTTAGAAGAACCGACAAGGTTTATTGACACACAATTTGGATGGACTTTTGGCTCACCATCAGTGCTGTACATGTTTTACAGGGAAGCTGGAAAGTTGGAGTTTGAGGTAGAAAATATAAAGGAAGCGTTACCATATTATAGCAGACTTACAAAGGGACATGGAAAAGGCGGCGAATTTGTAATGGAAGCTGAATGGTACTTCAACTGTGGGGATTTTGAAAATGCAGAAATAGTGGCACATAAGGCTTATTACGAGGCAATACAGTATGGTCAATATGAAATTATTATTTGCAGCATGTTCTTACAAATGAGGATAGCATTATTAAAGGGTGATTATTTATATACTATTAATGCTTTAAATAAACTGAAGGATGAAATTAAACTTAGGAAAAAGTATGATTTTCTGCATACCATTGACCTTTGTGATGCATTTATACATGCTTTGTTGGAGAAAACCACAAAGATTTCAAGCTGGATAGAGAGTGGTGATTTTGAATCCAGCAGGTTATATTTCCCAGCTAAGGCGTTCATGAATATCGTTTACGGAAGAGTGCTGTTAGTAAACAAAGAATATTATAAATTGTTGGGCATTGCAGACCAATTTATGGAGATTGCACAAGTTTTTCCAAATGTTTTGGGTCTAATTTACACAAATATTTACGTTGCTGCCGCCAGTGAAAAAATCTTTAGACGTGAAGAGGCACTGTTGGCTTTAAAATGTGCAATGAATATTGCAATTGAGGACAAGGTGTATATTCCTTTTGTTGAAAATTGCGACTACATAAAGCCTTTGCTTACACTAATCCTTGGGCAAGGCTTGTATGCAGAAGATATTAGTAAAATATTGGAACTTTACCAGCCTTATGAGAAAATTATTATACATATGAACGGTGAACTTTCTTGCGCTAATAAGCCAGAGCTTACGGAAAGGGAATTTGAAATAGCCCATTTAGCGGCAGAAGGTCTAACCAATAAAGAAATAGGAGAAAGGTTGTTTATTACCCAGAACACTGTGAAAACAATGCTTAAAAGAGTTTTTGAAAAGCTTGAAATCAATTCAAGATCGATGCTAAGTCAATATTTTTATGAAAAAAGAGTATAAATATCTACAAAATTTCACCCACAGGGTGACAGACATAAAAGAAAATCCACTATATAATTGAGAAAACATTGAAAAATTCAAATATCAAAAAATTTATTTTTTGATTTCATTAAATCAGTGATTTCTTGAATGTATAGTGGATTTTTTGTTTTCTGGAGGTGAATGGATGAGCCAAATAAAAAAAGTAGTGCCCCTGAAGGATTACCAGTTGGAGGTTCAATTGGAAAACGGCAGCAGTGTTATTTTGGAACTTGAAAGCAGGCTGGGAACCTTGAGATTTGGAATGCTTGCAGATGAGAATTTTTTTAGACGGGTTACTACTGACGGAATTTGTATCTTTTGGGAAGATAGAATTGAAATTTCTATTAACGAGTTATTTCAGTTGGTACAAAAATGAAAGCACAGTATTGTGGAAAGAAGGGGTATTATTAATGAAAAAAAATAAAAAAATTTTATCATTGGTCATGGCATTGACTATGATATTTAGTATGACGGCAGGAACGCAAACGGCTTGGGCAACGGGTGCAACTATTACTTCTGCTTCAGAATTGTATGAAGGAGAGACTGGATATGATAAGGCTGTAATAACTATTGAGGGAGATACCTTTAATTTGTCATCTACAGGCCCTGTGTTAAAAGTGGGTGACACAGTGCTGGATTACAACTTAACAAATATTAGTACTACGCAAATTACAGTTTCTGATATTAATAAGGGCGGGCAAGCTTTAGTGGCAGATGATAACGTAGACATATTTTTTGGTAGTGGTGACGTAGAATCTGCTACCACACCTAGTACCTTTACCATGACGGTTAAACCTACCAGAGATGTGTCTCTGGATACCACGAATCCGCCAAAAGCTAAAGTTGGGGAAGCGTATTCTTATTCCTTTACAGCAATAGGCATGGGTCAATTGAAAAATTATTCGGCTCCGACAGCAGAGATACCAGCTGGATTATCTTTGAGTAGTGAGGGGGAATTAACGGGAACTCCTACAACGGATGGTTACTACTACATTACAGTAACAGCAGAAAACATACTTACAGGAAGCTCAGACACCCATGAATATACCCTGGCGATAGGGGATGCACCTACTATTTCTTCGGACACTGTTTTATATGCTGGGGAGCTAGGTGGTGACAATATTGTAATCAACATAGAAAATGCTACTTTTAAATCTGGCGCACATCCAAGTTTTAATTTTAAAGACAAAGATGGAAATTTTATTAGTTATGCTTATGGTTCGGGTCTAATTAGTCCAACACAAATGTCAATTTCAGGTTTCACTAATGGTGAAAACAAAGGAATAGCCGTAGGAGACGAAATTTCTGTTATGATTAGCAGTTATTATTTGGAGGGTGCAACAACAAACACAAATCAATTAACCTTTATAGTTCAGCCGCAAAGACCTTTAAATATAGTTGAGGACACTGTGGATGAGGCACTGGTGGGAGAATGGTATAGTTATAACTTCTCAACAACAGGCGGAGTAGGATATAAAACGTTTGCGTTTACTGGCGGAGACTTGCCAGAAGGAATTGAATTTTACACTGGCGGATATTTAAGCGGAACGCCAACAACGGCAGGACAATATACTTTTACACTGACAGCAACAGATGGTGCAACACCTGCGGCAACTACTAGCCGCCAGTATACGCTAAATGTAAAAGCTAAAACAACCACAGGAGATTACGAATATGCCAATGGTACAATATATAAGTATACAGGCAACGATGAAAATGTTGTAATTCCAAGTGAAATTGACGGAATGGCTATAAATACAATTGGCGAATATGCTTTTCAATATAATTCATTATTAAAAAATGTAATAATACCAGATAGCATTAAGACTATAGGTCATGGTGCATTTAGTGCTTGCACAAATATTAAAAGCATAGTGATACCAGATAGCGTAACAAGCATTGAAAGATATGCCTTTGGCTATGATTATAATAATTCAAATTTAAGTAAGGCAATCTTTTTAGGAGATGCGCCTACGTTGGAGGACAAAGTATTTTATAAGACTGCCGCAGATTTTAAGGTTTATTATTTAAGCAGTAAATCTGGCTATAGTGCAGACTGGAAAGGTTATAACTGTGTTCCATTCGATTTGATATCTACGTACAGTATTACCTATAACGGAAATGGAAATGATGGCGGAACAGTGCCTACGGATAGTGCAGTATATCATACTACCGATATGGCCACGGTGCTAAGCAGTTCCATTTCAAAAACAGGTTACAGCTTTAAATGCTGGAACACTAAAGCGGATGGAACAGGTCAAAATTATGATGCAGGAGATTTATTTACAGTAGGAGCAGAACCCGTTACATTGTATGCAAAGTGGGATAAGACATACACTATTACCAAAGATTCTGCAATGAAAAACGGCAGCCTTTCCGTTTGGTTAGAGGGTAAGGAAGTTTCAGCAGCTAAAGAACATGAATATGTTACCATTAAAGTTCAGCCTGCTGAAGGTTACCGCTATGCAGTAGGAACTCTTCGTTACAGCATTGAAGGGGAAGAAGGAGAATGTTATATTAGTTCTATGCCAGGACCAGTTACTTTCAAAGCTAAACCGAAAGATGATGACAGTAACAGCTTTGGTTTTATGATGACGGGTAAAAATATAGTAATTACGGCAGATTTTGAGCTTACTACAAACGATTACAGCGTTTATGAAGAAGGAGGAGGCAATGGCGGTATTTCAAAATATTACGGTACAGGTGGTAACCTCATTATTCCTTCAAAGATAAATAATATGAACATCATAGGAATTGCAAAAGATTCATTTTATAAAAACAGCAGTTTAACAGGCGTTACTTTGCCTGATGGGTTGATTTATACAGGTAGTGATGCATTTGCTGGGTGCGATTCCTTAAGCGCAGTAGTTCTGCCAGACAGCCTTGAACAAATTGGCAGCTACTGTTTTGAAGAAGATACTATGCTTAAAAGTATTGTAATTCCAAGCAAAGTAAAGACGATTGGTTGGTATGCATTTTCAGACAGCGATATGCTTACATCGGTTTGCTTTGAAGGTGATGCCTATCCAACTGATTGGGAGGACGCTTTTGATGATACTAATTCAGATTTAGTTATTTACTACAAGACAGGAGCACAGGGTTTTGATGTAGCTCAATGGCCAAATCATACACTAAAAGAATATAAATATTTAGTTAAATACAATCACAACGGAGCAACCAGCGGTATTGTTCCATCAGAGCATATACTTTTTGCTGACGGTTCAATACAAGTAAAAGCCAACAGCGGTTCATTGGTTAAAACAGGGTACACCTTTGCTGGATGGAATACCAAAGCAGATGGAACAGGAACAAGTTATGCAACAGGAGCAACTGTAAATGTAACAGGTGACATGGTGCTTTATGCAAAATGGACAGTTGTAAGCAATGGCGGCAATAACAGTGGAGGAAGTAGCGGCGGTGGTTCAAGTAGTACAACAACCACACCAATAACTACACCAACCACGCCTACAACACCAAGCACAAATAAAATAGAAGCAAAAAGCGATGAAAATGGTAAAGCTTCAGTAACTGAAAAGCAGGTTGCTGACGCTGTAGAACAAGCACAAAAACAGGGTGACAGAACTGTAACGATTAAAGTTGATGTACCAAGTGGTTCAAAATTTGTGGAAACCAGCATTCCAAAAGATGCAATTACTTCTATGGCTGAAAATATGGCAGATGGAATGAGTGTATCAACACCAGTTGCAGAGATAAGATTTGACAAAGAGGCATTGAAAACAATTGAAAACCAAGCAACAGGCGATGTTAAAATTACAGTTACAAAGGTTGAAACCGCCACACTTTCAGAAGAAACAAAACAATTGGTTGGCGATAGACCAGTTTATAACTTTAGTGTAACAAGTGGCGACAAGGTAATTTCACAGTTTGGAGGAACTGTGACCGTATCAGTACCTTACACCCCAGCAGAAAACGAAGATGTTAATGCATTGGTTATTTTCTATATCAATGCTGAAGGAAAAACTGAAATGGTGAAAGATTGTGTTTATGACAAAGAAACAGGCACAATAACCTTTAAAACAAATCATTTTTCCCAATATGCAGTAGGGTATAACAAAATTGAATTTAATGATGTATATGGTTGGTATAAAGATTCAGTTATGTATCTTGCATCCAGAGATATTGTTAAGGGCAAAGCCGATGGCTATTTTATGCCAAATGCCAATATTACAAGAGCTGAATTTGTTCAAATTCTTGCCAATATGGCAAGGGCAGATTTAAGTAAATACACAAAATCAAACTTTAGCGATGTTAATAGCAATGATTGGTTTATGGGTGCTGTAGCATGGGCAAATGAAAATGGAGTTGCTAGCGGAGCAGATGGAAAGTTTAATCCAAATGCCAACATTACACGTGAAGATATGGCGGTTATGATTGAGAGATATGTTGAAAATGTAGCAAAGACAGATTTAGCCGATACAACAAATTCGGTTGAATTTGCAGATGAAATTCAAATTGCAGGTTATGCTAAAACAGCTGTATTAAATATGCAACGCGCTGGCATAATTTCAGGCAAAGACAATAATCAATTTGCACCAAAAGCAAATGCCACAAGGGCAGAAGCCGCAAAGATGATGGCATCAGTAATGCAGAGTCTAATTTAGAATTAACAGGTAATATAATAGATAAATTTAAAAGGGCTGTCTTAAAATAGAAGTAAACGCTATTTTGAGGCAGCTTTGTTTTTGTGTGAAGAATAATTACAGCTTTCATAAATTTGGTAGAATTTTTACAATTTTTTTGATAATATATAAGAAAAGAAGTATTTTAATATACTTATTTACTTACCTAGGGATAAAACAGAAGGAGGAGTTATATGAACCATTTTGATATAGTAATTGTTGGAAGCGGTGCTGGGTTAATGGTTATGGAAGCGGCTTTAAGCAAAGGGCTTCGCTGTGCAATTATTGAAAAAGCCAAATTTGGCGGTACTTGCCTTACAAAAGGATGTATTCCTTCAAAAATGCTTGTTTATCCTGCAGATTTTATTCGAGAAGTTCAAGCTGCAAAACGAATTGGCATAAAGGTGGAAGAACCGAAAATTGATTGGGATACTATTTCCAGCAGAATGTGGGAACAGATTGACTTTAACGAAAAAATTGAAAAAGGCTTAAGTAATATTCCTAACTTAACAATATATAAAGGCAGTGGAACATTTGCAGGGCCAAACAGTATGGTAGTTACTTGTGATGGAATGGTAGACGAAATGATTTACGGGGATAAGTTTATTATTGGAGCAGGTGCAAGAACCCAAGTTCCGGCTGTAGATGGTTTGGAAAGCACAGGGTATGTTACATCGGAATCTTTTTTTGGACATAAGTTCCCTAAAACCCCTTGGAAAAGCTTAGCAATTCTTGGCGCCGGAACAATTGCGGCTGAATTTGCGCATATTTTTTCGGCATTTGGAACAAAGGTTACTGTAATAGCAAGGTCGGAAAGAATATTGCGTAAGGAAGAAGAGGAAATATCAGAATTTGTTGGAAGGCAATTCATAAACAGCGGTGTAAACTTGCTTACAAACGCTGATGTTTTATCAGTTTCTTCCGATGGAGAAATAAAGTATGTAACCACGGAAAACAGGATTACCAAAGAGCAGACAATTGTTGAATGTGAAGAAATATTTATCGCTTCAGGTGTTCAGTCAAATGCGGACAGTTTATCTCTCGAAAAGGCCGGGGTGGAAGTGGATAAAAACGGCTGGATTAAAACAAACGCCTACCTTGAAACATCAGCAGAGAACATTTGGGCTTTGGGCGATATCAATGGGAAATATCAGCTCAGGCATAAGGCAAATTATGAGGCACAGATTTTAATTCAAAATCTTTTTTCGGAAGATAGGAAGAAAGAAGTAAGTTATAATGCTGTTCCTTGGACTATTTTTACTCATCCTCAAGTTTCCCGTGTAGGAATGACGGAAAAAGAGGTTCAAGAAAAAGGAATCCCTTACAAGGCGGCAAAAAACTACTATTCAGAAATTGTAGGCGGCAGGGCAATGGGCTACAGAAATGGTGACGATGACAACGGTTTTGTTAAAATGATTATTGGTGAAGATAAAAAAATTCTTGGGGTTCATATTGTGGGTCCACAGGCATCTGTTTTACTGCAACCATTTGTTTTTTTAATGAATGAAGGGTATCAATGCAAAAAATCTGCCCAGAATTGTGGAGATAAGGAAATAGAAGCACTTAGGATTATTTGCCCTAATATTGGCACATATGCCCCAATTAATGATTCCATGATTATACACCCGTCTTTAAACGAGTTAACTGCATGGGTATTTGAAAAATTTAATTAAATAAAGCAGGTAAAAAGCATGGAATGGATTAACTTCATTCCATGCTTTTCTATTTTGCAAATGAATTTAATTAGTTAATGCGGTTAAAATAATTTCGGCTGTGTTTAAAAATATTAGTTTTAAGAAATAAAAAAACAAATTAAGGAGGTTTAATTATGAAGCTATACTACCCTAATATGAGTTATAAAACAGAAACTAAAGAAGTGCCTGTAACTTTTCCTGCCCAAAGCCAGAGCAATCAGCCTGGAGACGAAACAAAGATGGAGCCAGAGCCGATTTTTGATAATCCCAACTATATTGGAACAGGCAAGCTGAAAGACAAAAGCATAATAATAACAGGAGGAGACAGTGGAATTGGACGTGCTGTGGCTGTAGCATATGCAAAAGAAGGAGCAGACATTTCCATTGTTTATTACAACGAGAACAAAGATGCGGAAATCACAAAAGAATATATTGAAAATTTAGGAAGAAAATGCATATTACTTCCTGGAGATTTGCAAAATGAAAATTTCTGTAAGGAGGTGGCACAAGAAACTTTCTCCAAGTTTAAGAGATTAGACTGCCTTGTGAATAATGCAGGTGTTCAATTTTTGCAGGACAGCTTGGAAAATATAACTGCTGAGCAACTGGACACTACATTCCGTGTAAATGTTTATTCCATGTTCTACATTACCAAGGCGGCTCTTCCATTTATGCAAAAGGGAAGTACAATAATAAACACGACCTCTGTAACAGCATATAAGGGAAGCCCCAAATTAATTGACTATTCCAGCACGAAGGGTGCAATTGTAAGCTTCACACGGTCTTTGGCGTTATCTCTTGTTTCACAGGGCATAAGGGTAAACGGAGTTGCACCAGGGCCGATATGGACTGCACTTCAGCCTTCAAGCCGTCCAGCGGAAATGATTACAACCTTTGGTGCAGATACATCTATGAAAAGGGCAGGACAACCTGTTGAGCTTGCCCCAACTTACGTATATCTTGCTTCAGATGATTCAAGCTATGTAACAGGGCAAATACTTCATGTTGATGGCGGAGATTCCATGTCCTCTTAAAAAATAATAGAATCAACTTACACAGTTAAAGACGACCTTACTTATCTTTTTAATATGGTAAGGTCGTCTTTATGCATTTGGAAAGTGGGTTAAAAAATATAAAGGGCAAGATTATACAAGAATATGATCCCAGTGTGTGATAAACTATACATAATGGAAGCAAGGATTATAATTTAATCAGTTTCTATATGAATATTGTGAAAGGGGACTGGTTTATGAAACAGGAATTAAGAGCTGTAAAATTTGATTCACAACTTAATGTTGAAGCCTACCATTTTCAAGGGATTATGCAAAAATTCCCCAATCATTTTCATGAGTATTACGTAATTGGTTTTATAGAAAAAGGGCATAGGTATTTATCCTGCAAGAACAAGGAATATACTATTGAACCTGGAGATTTAGTAATATTTAATCCACGGGATAATCATACTTGTGAGCAAATTGATGGCAAAACGCTGGATTATCGCTGTATCAATATACAGTCAGAAATTATGAGCAAAGCGGTTTTTGAAATAACAGGGAGAGAATACTTGCCTTATTTTACATCTCAAGTAATTTTTCACAGTGAGTTGGTTTCTTTGCTAAGAGAACTGCACCACATGATTATGCAGGAGGAAAAGGGTTTTAGAAAAGAAGAAATTTTCTTTTTTCTTTTGCAGCAATTAATTGAAGAATACACCCAACAGGAGGCCCCAACAGGAAAGTTAGGGCAAAGTGCACAGGCAAAGGCTATTTGTGAATTTTTAGAGAAAAATTATATGGAAAATGTAGCGTTGGAAGATTTATGTAACCTAACAGGGCTAAGTAAATATTACTTGCTACGTTCTTTTACAAAACAAAAAGGAATTTCACCCTATAGTTATTTAGAAACCATACGAATTGATAAAGCCAAGAAACTGTTGGAGCGAGGAATATCCCCAATGGAGGTTGCTTTGCAGACGGGTTTTGCAGACCAGAGCCATTTTTCAAACTTCTTTAAGAAGTTTATTGGGCTTACACCAAGGCAGTATATGAATATTTTTAAAGATACGGGCTGTTAAGACTTTGTATAGAAAGGATCATTATGGATAGAAAAAAAGAGTTAACTGGACATCTATTTGCATTTTTGACAATTTTTATTTGGGGCACAACTTTCATATCAACAAAAATACTTTTGAAAGCTTTTTCGCCCATTGAAATATTGTTTTTAAGATTTACAATAGGCTTGATTGTGTTAATTATTGCTTATCCCCACAGGTTAAAAGTGCAGGAAAGAAAGCAGGAGTTGTATTTTGCGGCGGCTGGCTTATGTGGCGTTACGTTATATTATTTATTGGAAAATATTGCCCTTACATATACCCTTGCATCAAATGTAGGTGTTATTATCTCTATTGCACCTTTTTTTACTGCAATTCTTTCACATAGTTTTTTAGAAGGAGAGAAATTGAAAACTCAATTTTTTATAGGTTTTTTGGTTGCTCTTGTTGGGATTTTTTTAATTAGCTTTAATGAAACCAGTTTGAAATTAAATCCACTTGGTGATTTCTTGGCTGTTTTAGCCGCTATGGTATGGTCTGCTTATTCTGTTTTAACAAAGAAAATCAGCAGTTTTCATTACAATGCTGTTCAAACAACAAGAAGGATTTTCTTTTATGGATTGTTATTTATGACCCCAGCAATATTTGCATTTGGTTTTGCACCAAATATGAATAAACTTATACAGCCAGTTTATTTATTTAACATATTGTTTTTAGGTTTGGGTGCATCTGCCATTTGTTTTGTAACGTGGGGTTTGTCAGTTAAACTGTTAGGTGCGGTTAAAACCAGTGCCTATATCTATATGGTTCCAGTGATAACTGTTGTTACGTCCGTTATTGTTTTGCAAGAACAAATTACAGTTTCTTCGGCATTAGGTATTGCACTTACATTAGTAGGTTTACTTATTTCAGAAAGCAAGATAAAGATAAAGCAAAAGTATTCCTGTTAAAAAGCAAGGGCAGAGTGTTTTTTTAGACATCTGCCCTTGCTTTTTGTGTAATAGCTTAATATATCTTAACCAATTTATTTTTTACAAGGTAATGTCAAATTTAGTTTGAATTAAGTCTTTTATTACCTTTACACATTTGTTTCTCGGAATACGGTCAGTATTTAAAGTAAGGTCATAGTTAATGGGGTTCGTCCATGTTTTTCCGCCTGTGTAGTAATTATAGTACTTTGCCCTATATTTATCGGTGCTTTGAATAAGCTGGTGGGCACGGTCTTCCGATACATACATTTTTCCCATTACGGATTTTACACATGCTGCTCTTGGAGCCTCAATATAAACACTAATTACATTTTTATATTCTTTTAAAATATGGTCAGCACACTTGCCAACAATAATGCAGGTTTCAGTTTTGGCAAGATTACGGATTAATTCCGCTTGAATGTTGAAAACATTGATGTCGGACACAAAATCCTTTTCCTGTGGCTCCAAAACACAAGAAAAAGGGATTCTGCGAAGAAAATTTGAAATGTGATTTCCCCGTAGCTTTTCATCTACTTCAATAAATACACCCTCATCAATTCCTGTTTGTTCTGATGCCATGGTAAGCAACTGCCTGTCATAACAAGGAATACCTAAATCTTCCCCTAATTTAGTTGCTATTTCACGGCCACCGCTTCCAAAACCTCTGGCAATGGTTATTACATAATTATTCATGCATAAAACCTCCGTTCTTTTCATAAAGGTTTTAATAATCCAAGTTGTCTACTGGTTATCTGCCTTTAATACTGCATTTAACATTACGGTTGCACCTTCTGTGCAGTGTTCAACAGAAGAAT
Source organism: Lachnospiraceae bacterium (assembly GCA_034933685.1). Taxonomy (GTDB): domain Bacteria; phylum Bacillota; class Clostridia; order Lachnospirales; family Anaerotignaceae; genus UBA8514. Next base: position 207,423 of record JAYFNB010000017.1, read on the forward strand.
ATTCTGGCTCGCAATGAGAAAGACCATCTTTTGACTGCACAAATATCATGGTTGTAGGAAGCATATATGCGGCAAACTGAGCATCATGCCCTGCACCAGAATGGATGTATTGGTGTTTAATTCCGGCCTCCTCAGCCGCTTCCTTTACGAAATTAACCAATTTTTTATCCCAGTACACGGTGTCTCTGTTCCACGCTCTTTCAATTTCACAGGTACAGCCCGACCATTGCTTTTCAGCACAGCTTTTTACAATGGCAAGAACCTTCTCCAATACTTTAGGGTCTTCATGCCTTGCATCAAAGGAAAAGTCGAAAAAATCTGGTACACAGGTATGCACGCAAGGATGGCAAACAACTTCTCCAGTTGTATATACCAATTCTGAAATTCCAAGCTTATCAATCTCTTCATGCAAATAACAAAGAGCCTGAGACGCGGCAAAAAAGGCATCCCTTCGCTTTGGCATAGGGAATGTTCCTGCGTGTGTTGTTTGCCCATAAAATCTTAATCGATAGTTGAACATGCCAAGTACACAGTCCACAACACCAATATCATTTCCGTTATCCTCAAGGATAGGCCCTTGTTCAACATGAATTTCAAACATATTCAAATACTTTTCTGGACTAAGACGGTGTTTCTTATCCCCTTTAAAGCCAGAGTTTTCAAGTGCTTCGCCAAAGGTTTTTTCTGGATTAATTATACTTTTAGATGCCATCATATTTTCGTATTTAAATTTACTTCGTATATCCTCTGGAAGGTAGTCATAACATACAATTCCTGAGCACATCATAGCAGGAGGGTAAAGAGAACCTTCTTCATTAGTCCATACCATTGCTGTAAGAGGGTGTTTGTGAGGTATTTTGTTTGTGGCAACGGTTTCTAAAACCTCCATTGCAGAAATTACGCCTAAAATACCGTCATAATTGCCACCATTTTTTACAGAGTCACAGTGGGACGCCATAACAATTCTCTTTGCGTCAGCATCTGTACCGTCAATTGTGGCATAAATATTGGCAACGTCATCAATTTCTATTTTTGCACCAATGGTTTCCATTCTTTTAATAAATTCATTTCTAGCCATAATGGCTTCAGGAGATAGAGAATATCTGGTAATTCCGCCATGACCAGCATCGCCAAACTGGCTCATTGTTTTAATTTTATCTTCCATTCTTTCTATACTGCATTCATACATATGAAACACTTCCTTTTTTTATTTTTCAACTCTACCACCAGACAAAATTGCAGAAACAGGACAGACCAGCACGCATAATTGACAGCCTACACATTTCTTGCCGTTTAAAACTGGCTTTCCGTCTGTGCCTACGATAATTGCTTGATGTCCGCCGTCATAACAGGATATATAGCACCTCTTGCAGGATACGCACAAGGTTCTATCAAATTTTGGATAACAAATGGAATGGCGGTTTAATTCCTCGGCAGGAATTATATTTTCAAGTGCCTTTCCAACAATTTCTGATACATGGGTGTATCCTTTTTCTTGCATATAATTTGATATGCCGTCAATTAAATCTTCTATAATACGGTAGCCGTACTGCATTACAGCTGTTGTAACTTGAACTGTTTCACAGCCAAGGGCAATAAACTCCGCCGCATCCTTCCATGTTTCAATGCCACCCATACCGCTTATTGGAATTGACTTTAGGCGGTCATTGGCTTTCATATCACGAATAAACCTTAATGCGATAGGCTTGACTGCTTTTCCAGAATATCCGCCAACGGAGGATTTACCTGTTACATCTGGCCCAGAAGAAAATGTGGTAAGGTTCACATTCATAACACTTTTAATTGTATTAATCGCAGCAATTCCATCCGCGCCGGCTTCACATGCTGCGATTGCTGGAATTTCCATGTTAGTTATGTTGGGTGTCATTTTTGCAAGAATAGGCAGTGTTGTGCCTTTTCTTGTTGCTTGGGTGTAAAGCTTTACAAGGTCTATATTTGTGCCCACGTCACTGCCAAGACCTTGGCCAGTCATATGAGGGCAAGAGAAGTTACATTCAATAATGTCAGCTCCGTTTTCTTCCATTTTCTTTGCCAAATAGGTCCATTCTTCTTGGGTTTGACCCATAATAGAAGCAATCATAATTTTTGTTGGATAATCTTCTTTTAATTTGCGCATAAATTCAAGATTTTCTTCAAAGGTATGGTCGGATATCTGTTCTATATTTTTAAAGCCAACCCAAGGGGTGCTTTCTTTTTCCAAGGCATCAAATCTTGGGGATACTTCATTAGGCACAAATGTGCCAACCGTTTTAAAGGCGACCCCAGCCCAGCCCATATCAAAGGCTTTTGCAACCATTTCATAATTACTTCCTACAACGGACGAGGAGAGAAAAAATGGATTTTCACAATGCACTCCGCAGAAATCTATAGATAAATTCACCGGTATCTCTGCCGTTTTTTCTAAAATAACTATATTTTCTAATAAATCTTTAATATTTATAGGAGAGTCAATTTTGCCTCGGTTGCAGGCTTTCATACATGTTGTGTTGTTGCATTCTTTACAAAATCCGCTGCCTTCTATTTTTTTAGAAGCACCAACTTCATTTTCAAATCGGAGGGAACGAATCATTTGTGAAACGGGAACAGAATGCGGGCATGCCTTATTGCAGGGCGCATCATGACATAACAGGCATCTTCCAGTTTCGGTTTTAGTTTTTATTGCTTTATAAGACATGGCCTGTTCTCCTATCTAAAGGAACGCAAATTTATCAGCATCCTATTTAATTTTTATTGGCACTTACTTCTTTTAACGAATTTTCCTGTACCCGGTTTTCCAATAAAATCACCATTATCATATACCAATGTGCCACGAAGGTAGGTTTGTACAGGATATCCATGAAGCTTTTTACCTTCCCAGATGGTATGGTCATAATCGGAATGCATGTTTTTAACGCTTACGGTAAAATCTTTTTCTTTATCATAAATAACAATATCCGCATCTTTTCCTACGGTTATAGAGCCTTTATTATCACAGCCAAAAATTTTAGCTGGATTGGTTGAGCATAATTCCACAGCTTTTTCAAAGCTTATTTTTCCGCTGTTTGCGGCGTCTAGCATGTAAGGATAAAGGTTTTCAACACCGGCACAGCCGTTAGGTATTTTGGTAAAATTATCTTTTCCCCAATCCTTTTCATAGCTTTGGAAAGGGCAGTGGTCTGTTGCTACTGTATCAATAAAGCCTGTTTTTATTGCCTTCCACAATGCATCTTGGCTTTCCTGACCTTTCATAGGAGGAGAGCAAACAAAATTTCTTCCGTCCTCTCTTTTATAAACGTCACAGGTGAACTCCAAGTATTGTGGGCAGGTTTCGACATAAATTTTATGTCCGTCTTTTTTTGCTTCAATACAAGCCTCGAGGCCTTCCTTATCCGCCATATGCACAAGGTATAAAGCGGTATCCAAATTCGTTGCCCAATGAAGGGCACGTTTATCTGCCTCTGCTTCAACGTATTCGGGCCTGCTTAAGTAGTGATACCAAGGAGAAGTTTTTCCCTCTTTAAGGAACTTTTCAATGTTAATATCAATAACATCGGGGTTTTCCGCATGAATATTAATCATTGCACCAATTTCTTTTGCACGTAATAATAGCTTAACAAGAGTTCCGTCGTCTACCATCATGCCTTCTTTTTTGTAAACAAGGAAGCATTTAAAGCTGGTAATGCCTTCTTTTACAGCAAGCTCCATTTCATCAAGAATTTCTCCGCCGTTTAAATTGGTAATACAGCAGTGGAATGCGTAGTCCACGCAAGCCTCATTTTCTAAAACTTCCTTTTTGGAATTAATAAGCCCCAAAATGGTTTGCCCAGCACGCTGAACAGGATAGTCAAAAACAGTTGTAACACCACCACATGCCGCCGCTCTTGTGCCAGAAAGATAACTATCCGCCGATACAGTTCCGCCAAAGGGCATTGCCAAATGGGTGTGAACATCAATTGCCCCTGGCAGGACAAGCCTGCCAGACGCATCTACCACTTTATCTGCGGAAATATTCAAATTTTTACCTATTGCAGTTATTATTCCATTTTCTACTGCAACATCTGCAACAAAACTTTCCTTTGCTGTTACAACAGTACCGCCTTTAATAAGTAATTTCATTATATTTCCTCCTTTTAGTGCCTATTTAAAGTTATCGTTTTTATAAACAAGTACAAGTCCTGACCTCTGGTAAATCTGTGCGACTTCAAGAAGGTTCATTCCGCCTGCATTTGCGGCAATCAAGTTAGAAACCCATGTTACACCAAAATCAACTGTTCCGTTATTTACTGCTGTTGTTTCGCTGATGTCGCCACCACCTGGTACAATATTTACTTTTAAGCCGGCTTCATCATAGTAACCCTTTGCCAATGCTACGTAGTAACCCATAAACTGTGCCTGTGGTAACCATTTTAACTGAATAGATACCTCTGTTTTTTCCAAGCCGTCAAATTTTCCGTCAGAAGCCAATGCATCTGTAAGGTAAGATGTATCTCTAATGTCATCAAGGGTTAATTTGCTTAATTTATCTGCTGCGGCAGAGTCATCCAGATTTATGTACTGTTTTGCAAGGTCAAGTGTTTGATTCATTGCTGTTTCGTCCATGTTTCCAAGTGAGCTTACTGGTTTACCACTCATGTCTGTTTCTACAAGCTTTTTAACCTCTGAAGCCATATATTTCTGGTGATCTTCGGATACAGAAGAGCCATATTCAAAACAAATCTGTGCAGCTTCCTCTGGATTTTTTGCGGCATAATCCCAACCCTTTATTGAAGCATAAAGGAATGCTTTAACTGTGGTTGGATTAGCTTCGGCAAATGCTTTTGTTGTAAAAATGTTATCCTCAAGCATTGCAACGCCTTCATCATTCATGTCAATTACGCTTACTGTATCACCGTATTTGTAAGCACCATCGTAGTCATTTTTAACAAGCCCAAGCTCGTTGTAGGTCATTGCAGAGGCAAGGGTAATGGAATCATCATCAAAGCCGTCCATGTCGAATGCCTGACTTAAGTAGGCAGTATCCTGTCCGTATTTGGTAAGGAGGGCCTGAATTTCATACTCGTTGCCAAGACCCCAGTTGCCAACCTTTCCAGCCTGTGCTGCTGCAACAACAATATCCTCGCTTGTTGTTGGTGTAGCTTCTGCCTCAGGTGCTGTAGCAGGTGTAGAAGCTGCTGGGGCAGCCGCAGGTGCAGGTGCAGCGGCTTTACTGCCACAGCCACTAAGTCCGCTTACTGTAATTGCAGATACACATAATATACCAACTAAATTTGCTGTTCTTTTCTTCATAATTAATTCCTCCTAATATACTAAAATTATAGTTAAGCTACAAAGCAGGCACTACGCACGCTTTTTAAGCAATAAACCCTGTGCAATCATTAATACTGCGTACATTATAATTCCAATGAAGCATGCCACAACAATATATGCCCACGCACTGGAGTATTGGGCTAACACTATGTTTTCACGAATTTGACGCCCTACGCCAATAATGTACTCGGCAAAATATTCGCTTACCAAGGCACTAATTACACTGGATGGAACGGCTACCTTTAATGCTGTGAAGACGTAGGGAACGCTGTTTGGAAGTCTAAGTTTAATTAAAGTTACCCGTTTTGAGGCAGCATAGGAACGCATTAAATCCTCTGAAAACGGTTTTAAGTCTGTAAGACCTCGGTAGGCGTTAATACTCATGTTGGCAATGCACACAATCATAACTACCATAATCTTTGCCACCATACTTCTTATATCCGCCTCACTGCTTACATCTTTTGTCCAATTTGTCATAACTGGGGCAAGGGCAACAATGGGAATAGCATTAAATGCGGCAATTATGGTTAGGCCACAAGCACCCCATTTTGGAAAAAGTGCGGCTAAAACTGCAATTCCGTATCCGATTAGTGAGCCGGCTACAAGCCCTGCCAAAGTAACAATTACCGTTGCATTTACGTTAAGCATTATTTTGTCTATATTATCAGCAATAATTGTAATAATTCTGCTTGGCAGAGGAAGGGTAAAGGTATCGGTATGTAAAATGGCATGAAGTTTTTCTGTTTGCCACATGTAAAGAAAGAAAATTCCTAAAACTAGGGGCAATACCACAGTTTGGGCAGATTGAACTTTTTCGTTTTCCTGCATTCTTCGCCATAGGCTTTTTCTTCGTTTCAGTTTTGGGCTCATAGGTTATCCTCCTTGCCTTTGGTTTTTATTTTTCGCTTATGGGGCAATACCATTTTTTCTACAAGACCCATAAAATAAGCACTGAAAATTCCAATGAAGGCACTAAAGAATACAATCAGCCAGAATACATAAATGGACATGGCATGCTTTAGGGACTGGGACAGCATACTTCCAAGGCCACCATCACCCTGCAAGGTATCCACCAATATTGAAGCAGTGATTGCCATTGGTGCAGATATTTTTAAGCCAGTAAAAAAGTAGGGTATCGAATAGGGAATAAGTACTTTTTTGTAAATGGTATATTTATTTGCCGCATAGGAATACATTAATTCGTATTTTTCTCTTTCCACTGCATTAAAGCCTGCAAGGGTATTAGTAGCCACGGGGTAAAAAGTTAAAATTGCGGCGATTACAATACGGCTGGTGTTTATATCTCCTGTGATAGAGAGAATAATTGGTGCCATTCCAAGAATGGGTACCATTTGAATTAACATAAGGTATGGGAATATTGTCTTTTCAGCAATCTTAGAAATTTTCATAATTAGTGCCAGTGCAAAGCCTAAAATAGTACCTGTTATAAAGCCAATAGCGGCGCGATACAAGGTTTTACCTGCACTGCCAAGTACAATCATGGTTGCAGTTTTTCCACTGCTTACGGGCTTTGTGCTAAATATCTGACCAAAAATCTGGTATAGGTGTGGAAGCACGTTTTCAGGCGTTCTTTTGGTGGTTTCAACTACTGTTGCCGCAATCTCCCATAAAAGAATAATGGCTATAATCCAGATAAGCATGGGAAACCAGCGCTTTGAGGTGATTTTTTTCCATCTGCTCATACACTTCCTCCTTCAAAGCTGTTTCTAACCTTTAAAACAAGCTCATTAAAATGCTGTGTTTCCTTTATGTCAATAGTTCTTGGTCTTGGCAGGTCGATATCTACCACTGCAGACAATCTTCCGGGATGAGGAGATAATACACATACTCTGTCTGAAAGGAATACTGCCTCGCTTATATTATGGGTAACAAAAATAATTGTTTTATTGGTTTTTTTCCAAATTTGAAGTAAATCTTCATGGAGCTTTTCTTTTGTAAATTCATCTAAGGCTGAAAAGGGTTCATCCATAAGTAATATTTCAGGACGAATGGAAAGTGCCCTTGCAATATTTACCCTTTGTTGCATACCACCGCTTAGCTGAGTTGGATAGTGGTCTGAAAATTTTGTAAGACCTACCATTTCTAGCATTTCGGCAGAGCGAGCTTCCCTTTCTTTTTTATTAAATTTCATTGTCTCAAGAGGAAGTTCAATATTTTTTCTGACTGTTCGCCAATCGAATAGCACTGCACTTTGAAATACAATTCCAAATTTCTGCAACAGTCTTATTTCTCTTGGAAGCATTCCGTCAATATGTATACTGCCATCTGTTGGCTCTAATAAGTCGGCAATCATGCGAAGCAGGGTGGTTTTGCCGCATCCAGATGGACCTAGAAGAGAAATGAATTCACCTTTATATATGTCAAGATTAACTCCTGTAAGTGCCTTCATATCATTTCCATTATTATCTTTAAATGTCATGTCTAAATCTCTTATTTTAATTTCAACACTGCTGTTTTCAGTTTTAATTTTTTCCATCACTTCACTCATATAATAACCTCCATTTATGTAAGAAAGAGTTTTATTTTGTAAATAAAAAAACGACAAGGAACGGAGTTTAAATAAAAGCTCCGTTGCCTTGTCGTCTATGTTGCACAGTATACCTATTCGGTTTTTCCTTTTCAATACGCTAGAGCACAATTAATTTTGTGCTGGAGCACAGTAATACAAAATAAACAAACTTTTGTGTTAATTTAAAAAATATTGCAATAAAAATACCTCTATGTTATTATTACTCAAATATTATATGCATTATTATTAAGGAAATAACTGTTTACTTTCCAGTTTTAGGAGGTGTTCATATGGCAATAGAATTACGTAGGTTACTGAAAGAGGTTTCACATATGGATATTACCTTGTTAGCTGGTGAAAAAGGCATTAATCATTTTGTCAGTTGGGTGCATATGGTGGAAACCAAAGAGGCAACAACGTTTCTTGAAGGCGGAGAAATTGCCTTTTCTACAGGTATTGGTTTAAACGAAGGTTTAAGTCTTTATGAATTGGTAAAGAATGCACACAATAATAAGGCGGCAGGAATTGTAATAAATACGGGCCCTTTTATTGAAATAATTCCCAACGACGTGGTTGATTTTGGAAACCAAAATAATTTCCCCATATTTTTGGTGCCTTGGAAGGTTCATATTGCGGAAATCATGCGGATATTTTGCTATGCAATTACAAAGTCTGACCAAAAAGAATTGGAAACTGCGGCAGCATTTAAAAATGCAATTTTCTTTTCTAAACAGGAAGAGCTTTATGTTGTTCCGCTATCACAGCTAGGTTTCCATGTTAACTGGTCGTACTACGTTTGCGCTATTAAAGTAGTAGCCGGCTCTGGTTACTCGCCTTCAATAAGTCAGTTGGAATCCATATGTACAAACTTAAATAACTATCTTTTACACAGGCAGTACGATAATATTGCAATATTTCACTATGAAAACCAAATTCTTATTGTTCTTGGGGATTATAAGGAAACGGATTTGGATTCATTTGTTGAAGATTTGCAGAAATACAGTAAAATTTATTTATCCAAAACGGAAGAATATTTTGTTGGTATTGGTAAACGCACCGATAGCATTCGTTGTTTGTATAAAAGCTATAATCAGGCAGTTGCCATCCAAAAACTTCACGAGAACCATCAGCTAGACCCTTCACTTATTTCATATTCACGCATGGGAATTTACAAGCTTTTGATGGGCATTGAGGATAAAGAAGTGCTAACCGAATATTATAAAAATACAATTTTACTATTGCATGAGTATGACCAAAAAAGCGGTTCAGACCTAACCAACGTTTTGCGTTGCTACTTGGCACATGACGGAAGTGTAAACGATACTGCTGATGAGCTATATCTGCACCGAAATACTGTAAATTATAAATTAAATAAGGCTGGAGAAATTCTAAACATGAATCTCTCAAGCCTTGATGTGAGGTTGCAATTAAAGTTGGGATTTATGATTAAAGATATGCTTTAATCATTTGGTCACAGTTTTATATTTTAAATTTGCACAAAGAGGAAAGATATTAAGCTAATGGATTTTTTACGCCATTAGCTTTTAATATTTACCTTTCGCTTCCATTTCTTATATTTCGTCTAAGACCTTTAGGTTCCAATGACACTTTTTCATTATGCACAAGGCGAGAGATACCTACAGGCAATGTACGCTTATTTCCGGAGCAAACTTCGCAATTACACTCTGAGGTATACTCTTCAGGTTCACTGTATGTTGTAATTACGCCCTCAAAATTTCTAAGAATTACTTTGTTTTCAGCACTTGAAATAACATAGTTAGGCATAACAGGAATTTTTCCGCCGCCACCTGGGGCATCTATTACAAAAGTAGGCACTGCAAATCCAGAGGTATGACCTCGAAGACCTTCTATTATTTCAATACCTTTTGAAACCTTGGTTCTGAAATGTTTTATTCCCATTGAGAGGTCACATTGATAAATATAATATGGCCTAACTCTTATTTTTACAAGCTCGTGCATTAATTTTTTCATTACATGAAGACAGTCATTTACACCTCGTAAAAGAACAGTCTGGTTTCCAAGAGGAATTCCAACATTTGCAAGCATTTCACATGCTTTTTTCGATTCAACCGTGATTTCATTTGGATGATTGAAATGGGTGTTTATCCATATTGGGTGATATTTTTTTAGCATTTCTACAAGGGAATGAGTAATTCTTTGTGGCATAACAACAGGAACCCTTGTACCTATTCGAATTATTTCAACATGGGGTATTTTCCGTAATTTTTTAATGATTTGCTCTAAATTATCATCAGACATCAAAAGTGGGTCTCCACCAGATATAAGCACATCCCTTATTACAGGATTTTTAGCAATATAGTCTATTGCTTTATCAATTTGGGATATAGGAAGGGATTGGTCGTTTTGACCTGCAAAGCGTCTTCTTGTACAATGTCTGCAGTACATGGCACATTTGTCAGTAACCAGAAGGAGTACTCTGTCTGGATATCGATGTGTAAGCCCTGGCACAGGAGAATCTGCCTCTTCATGCAAAGGGTCTTCAAAATCACAATTAGAGTTTTCTAATTCAAAGGAAGTTGGAATTGCTTGCTTTCTTACTGGGTCGTTGGGGTCGTTAGGATTAATTAGAGAAAGATAATAAGGAGTAATTGCCATTCTTAATGTGCCAAGACATTTTCGTATACCTTTTTCTTCTTCTTCTGTAAGGTTCATGTGAGCCTTTAAATCATCAACAGTTTCTATTCTATTTTGAATTTGCCAAACCCAATTGTTCCAGTCCTTTGGGTTTACATCGCCAAAAAAATTTCTTTCTGTTGAAATTACTTGTTTTAACATTAATACGTTATTCATAGAAAACCTCCTTTAGTTACATATGATGTTTTTTATTAAATTTACAGTTGTTTTGCTGTTACTTTAATGAAAGACTATAGGGTTTTAAACCAAACGTTCATATCTTCTATTCTTCCACCAATTTGAGTGTTTTTAACAAGTGTGCCACCAAAATTATATCCACATTTGGCAAATGTAGAGTTCATGCCAAATGAGTTTGAACGGGCTATGGTATATGCCGTATTCATATTTATTTTTTTCATTTCATTTTCCATCTGTTCAAGTAAAAAATATGAAAAATTATATCCTCTATATTCAGATAATATTGCAAAATCAGTCATTTCAACATTCCTGTCATCTAAACACATTTCGCAGGAAGAAAGGGCTATAAGTTGGTCGCCATTCCATATTCCAAAATAAACAACGTTATCGTTCATTGTTTCTTCTATATATTCGGCGTTAGAAACGGGGAAAGGGTATGAATCAAAAACTTGTGAATATACTTCTGCCATTTTATGTGCGTCAGATGGTTTTGCTTTTCTAAAGGTGAAGCCATCTGCAAGGGTGAAATCTTCTGCCTGAAGTTCTGCGGGACTATTTGGCTTTTTAGATGAGGCAACTTCAAGTACTTTTTTGTTTTGCACATTGTCAACTTGCTCACTTCTTTTGGAATCAAAAAATTTTGACATAAACACACAGTCTTCTCTACTTCTATAAAAGCCCAATACCGTTGCTTCGGCAACGTAGCCATTTTCAAAAAAAACTTTAGAAAAAGGTTTGGGAACTTTTGCAAATATTTTTGTATAACCACAAGAACATGCCATAACATCTAATTTAGGTAGAATTTCAGGCATATCTTCCATTGCAAGGTGCATAAGATAGATTCTATCGTTTTCTGGACCATGTTGTATTTTAGAATTGCCTAATCTAACTATTTTATCGTACATTTTTACCTCCTTACTTAACACAAAGCAATCTAACAACTTTAATATATCACAAAGTTGTCTGTTTGTAAATTGTTTATTTCTTACATTTTCCTCTGAATTTTGCAAAACCATAATAATTAATTTTTAAAAAGTCAACTCTGCCTTGACAGAGCCAACCTTTGTGTTAAAATTAAGTCTGGAATAATACAACGTGTTTATGAAAGAGGGATAGGGTTGGAGACTATAAGGAATAAAACTCCTAGGTATATTAAAATTGCACTTGACATTGCTAAAAGAATTGATAGTCATGAATTTACTGAGGGCACAAAGCTAAGAGGTAGGTCAACACTGGCAAGTGAGTACAGTGTTTCACCGGAAACTATAAGAAGGTCTGCTTCGTTGCTTGAAGACATGGACGTTATTAAGGTAAATGAAAAAAGCGGCATACAAATTAAATCTATTGAAAAGGCCCATATCTTTATAGAAAAATTTTCTGAAAAAAACAATTTAAATGAAGCAAGATTAATGCTAAAGAAATTGCGTGCAGAAAAGGAGAGTATAGAAAAAAGAATAGACGAAAGTATAGATATACTTTTGGAGTATACTAAAGATTTGAAAAAAATAAATCTTGGCATAAATTACGAAATAACCGTTCCGCCAAATAGCCATATACTTGGCAAAACTATAAATGAACTTAAATTTTGGTATAACACAGGTGCAACTATTACTGCTGTTAAAAGAGAAACGGAATTATTTATTTCACCAGGCCCATACATTAGTTTTTATGCTGAAGATATTATATATTTTGTGTGTGCAGAGGAAAATTTCATTAAAGTTCAGAATTTTATAATCAACGAGGAATGATGTCAAAATCATTCCTCATTTTTTTTACCTAGATTTTACATTTTTTTGCTTTTTAAATTAACAAAGCAGTGTTATAAATAATAATAATGGAAGTAGAGGGGTAAAAAGGAGGAAACAATTATTACAACTAAAATGGATAGCAGCTTGCACAACATACTAAAAGAAGAAAAAATTAAAACGGTGTATCAGCCTATTTTTTCACTTTCCGATGGAAGTGTTTATGCTTATGAAGCCCTTAGCAGAATTGATGTGCTTGAACCCAAATTAAATATACAGGAATTATTTGATTCCGCTGAAAAAGAGAATAAGCTTTGGGAATTGGAAAAGCTATGCAGAATAAAAGCTTTACAAAATGCAACAGCTAAGCCGTTGAATACAAAGTTATTCTTAAATGTTGACCCTAATATAATTCAAGATTCGGAAATGAAGAAGGGGTTTACTTATGATGCTGTGCAGAAATATGGTCTGAACCCCAAAGAAATTGTATTCGAAATAACAGAGCGAAGCGCAATAAACTCTATGCCTATTTTTACAGCTTCAATTGAGCATTATCAGAAACAGAATTACAGTATTGCCATTGATGATTTTGGTTCAGGCTACTCAGGAATGAATAGAGTTTGTTCTTTTTCTCCTGATTATATTAAAATTGATATTGAGCTTATTCGCGGCGTAAACACAAATGCAATGAAAAAATCTGCAATTACTTCGATAGTTCAATTTTGTAAGGAAGCTAATATTAAGACAATTGCAGAGGGAATAGAAACAGAAGGAGAATTAACTGCATTAATTGAAACTGGCGTTGATTATGGTCAGGGATTTTTTCTTTGCAGGCCAAACGAAAAGTTTTCTTCACTTTCGGCAGAATTAAAAATGATGATAAAAGTGGCTCGTCAAAAAGTAGATATTGAAAGCGGAGTTAATCTGTTTGGCGATGTTGAATTGCTTTGCAGCAATAAACACACTGTTTCGCGCTGTGATAAAGCCATAGATGTGTATGAAAAAATAAAGGATGATGAAAGTTTTGCAGAAGTAATTATCCTTAATGAGGATAACACAGTTTATGGTATGATTACACGTGGTTCTTTAATTCAGAAATTCAGCGGGCAATTTGGCTACAATTTAAGTTCAAGGCGCTTAATTGCAGAACTTTCACATAAGGATTTTTTAAGCGTTGACTGCAAAATGCCTATAGATGCAGTGGCAAACATTGCAATGAAGCGAAATGTTTCCCAAATTTACGATTCAATTATTGTAACTAAAGATAATAGGTTCCTTGGAATTGTTACAGTAATGGATTTATTAATTGCCTCTATAAATGTTAGAGTAAAACGAGCAAGTGAGGCAAGTCCGCTTACTGGGCTGCCAGGAAATTGGGCGGTGCAAAGTATAATTTTCGATACAATTAAAGCAACTGAGCCTTTTTCTGTTATATATTTAGACCTCGATAATTTTAAGGCATATAATGATGCATATGGCTTTAGTAACGGAGATTTAATGATTACTGCCGTGTCTAAAGCAATGAAAGAAAACTGTGATGAGAAGGATTTTTTAGGGCATATTGGCGGAGATGATTTTGTAATTATTGCAAAAAGAACAAATGTTATTTCTCTTTGCCAAGAAATAATTAAGTCTTTTGAAAGCTTTATTAAACCGTTATATTTAAAGGAAGATTGGGAAAGGGGATATATTGTTTCAAAAAACAGAAATGGTTTTGTAGAAAATTTTCCAATTACAACGCTTTCCATAGCGGTTATAACAAATGAAAACGGAGACTATCAATCTGTTGAACAATTATCCAAAACAATTGCAATAACAAAGAAAAAATGCAAGTTAAAAATAGGAAATGTCATAGAAGTGGCGGACAGTCCATTAAAGTGATGCGTTTGTAATTTAAAAAGAATTTTTTACATGCTTAAGCGGCTCACTTTGAGCCGCTTTTTCTTACGGTCTATGCTTTTGTGAAAGCATTATTTTATAAATATTTTCAATAGAGCTATTTGGTTTAGTGCCAAGCTCAAGAAGTAATAATTTCACTAAATTTTTGTAATGCTTGATAAATGATGAATAGTCTTTTTTATTTAAATAAATTTTTAAGAGCAATTCATGAAATTTTTCATTTAGATTATCAATATCAATTAATCTTATTAGGATTTTTTTTGCGGCATCATAATTAAAAACTAAAAAATAGTAATGAGCTAAAGCAAGTGAAGCAGCTTCAAATTGCTGGCGATACAAGGCACTTTGGGAAAAAGCCCATGGATAGTCATTATTATTAAGGTAGTCACCTTTATAAAGTGAAACTAACCGTTGGTAATTAGCAGCAGATACATCATCCACGCTATCAAAAGGAAGGAAGGTACTGTTTAAAATATTTTTAAATTCCAATATATCAGAATAATATGTTGGCAATTCATAAAAGTAGTAGCCATTAATCGAATCAATCTTTATTTCAATACCAGCTGAACTTAAGTCTTTTTTCATGTTGTACAAGGTTGTATGAAAATAAGTAGTGGATTTAATTGGAGGCGTATTTGGCCACAAAGTATCACAGATTTCACCCTTGGATATTTTTTTATTTTCTTTGTGTAATAGAAATGCAAATAATTCTTCTGTTTTTCTTGTACGCCATTTCAAAGGCTTATTTTGGTTTACACCGTATACTGCGAATTTATCAAAGAAGTAGACTCTTAAAGTAGAAACTGCTTCATCCAAATATTTTTCGGAATGTACAATTTTTGCAGAAATTTCTTTCAGCTTTTTCAACAATTCGTTTTCGTACTGTTTTCGATGTGTTATATCTCTGGAGGCACCAATGATTTCTACTGAGTTAGTTTTTTTATTAAAAGATAGTCGCGTGGAAATTTCCATGGTCTTTATGGAACCGTCCTTGCAATATTGTTCAAATTCGCTGATATCGTTTACAACTTCATAACTTCTATCTCCTGAAATAAATTTTGAATATCTTAAACTTTCACGGGATTTTGAGCGTGAAGCAGGGGTTAGAGTGTCTACTAATTTTTCACGCATTGCTTCATCAACGGTGTATCCCCTCAATTGGAAAATGGACTGACTTATGTATTTAAAACAGTCATTTGTATAATCATAGACCCAAACACATTCAATTGCATTTTCAACTAATGATTTGTAATATGCACAAGAATAATTATTATTAGGCTTGTCGCCTTTTTTCTTAGAATAGCTCATTTTTCTTCACTCCTTAAAATTCCATATTATAAATGTTTAGAAAATGTTTAGAATAATCATATATAATTCCATTTTAATGAAATAGAATTTTATTAGGAATTTAAGGGGCTAAAAAACAAAAAATTATTAGTGGTATTGTATTTTATTTTTTAACCAAGGTGTTCTGTTGTGTTTTTTAATGTCGAATTATGTTGCATTATGGCCAAATGTTTATGTATCCAAGTATAAGACTTATAATTGTTGTGTCAACAAAAAAATGTAATATTATTTAAATATTACATAATGAAAAAATTAGCTTATTTCAAATGTGGTATGGCTATAATCGAATTCTTTATTGCGACTTCAATTATATTATTACCTGTTTTTTCGTATGTAGCAACTGGTGAATAATGTATGAAAACTAATCTATTGCAAATAGAAAATAGATCACTAAATAAGGCTGTGGCATTGTAATGAATATATAAATTTAAAGAAAAAAACGAAAAGTAAAAACACAGAAGGAGGAAGGAATTATTTAACGGAAAGTTAAAAAACAAAAACAAAAAACAAGTAAGTTGGACAAGGGTAATATTTGAAAAGAGCGTTTAATTTTAAAATTTTAATAAGGGGTTGTTATTATGATTAAGCAATTGAAAATTGGGAAAAAATTATTTTTACTGGTAGCAAGCTTATTGTTGTGTTTGATGTTAGTAGGTATTAGTTCTCTGGTTCTTATGAAGCAAATGAATGATTCAACGACTACTATTAGCGAGGACTGGCTGCCAGCGGTAATTGTGTCTGAAGAAATTAATACCATGACATCTGATTACAGAATTTATGAATTAGGGCATATAATTTCACAAGATAGTGCTAAAATAAAGGAATACGATGAAAAAATTCAGGCAAAGCGAAAAGAAATTGAAGATATGTTTGATACATATGAGCTTTTAATTACAGGAGATACTGACAGAAAGTTATTAGAAAATGCAAAAACCAAATGGGAAAATTACATAGCTATTAGCGACAAAGTATTGGAGCTTAGCAGAAAAAATCAAGTTGATGCTGCAAGGGAGCTGATAAGCGCAGAATCTAGGGAACTATTTGATGGGGTATCCGACACATGCTTGGAAATAGCTGAATTTAATAAAAATGGCGTGGAAAAAGAAAGTGATGATAGTGATAAATTATTCGGATTCGCTATTATACTTACTTTGTTTATACTGGCAGGAGCAATGATTGGCTCTATTATACTAGCTACAGTTATTGTTAGAATGATTGTAAAACCAATAAGGGAAATAAATCATGCAGCAAATGAAATTACAAATGGCAACTTAGATGTAAATGTAGACTATGATTCAAAGGATGAGGTAGGAGAAATTGCAAAGGCCTTCACAAACATGACCCTAGACCTTAAAACTATAATTAAAGATATTCAGTATCTGCTTGGTGAAATGTCAGAAGGAAATTTTGTAATAAAATCAACATGTAAAGAAAAATATGTTGGTGAATACGAATATATCCTAAATGCTATGAGCAGAATTATTAACACCTTAAACGGTACACTTTCTGGCATAGGTGTGGCCAGCGACCAAGTTGCAAGCGGTTCAGAGCAAGTATCAACTGGAGCACAGGCACTTTCACAAGGCACAACAGAGCAGGCAAGCTCTATTGAAGAATTGTCTTCAGCAATTGCAGAAATTTCTGAGCAGGTTAAGCAGAATGCGGAAAATGCAAGGATGGCAAATAGCAGTGCTTCAGAAGCAGGAGTTGAAATATCCAAAAGCAATGAGCAGATGAAAAACATGGTGAACGCTATGGAAGATATTTCTTCAAAATCAGCTGAAATTTCAAAAATTATCAAAGTGATTGAAGATATTGCCTTTCAAACAAATATTTTGGCGTTAAACGCTGCGGTTGAAGCAGCAAGAGCAGGTGAGGCAGGAAAAGGGTTTGCAGTGGTTGCCGATGAGGTAAGAAATCTTGCCAGCAAATCCGCAGCGGCAGCGAAGGATACAACAAACTTAATTGAAGAGACTATTGTGGCTGTTCAAAATGGCTCTAAAATTGCAGATTCCACAGCAAAATCTTTGGATGAGAGTGCAAGGATAACCCATGATGCGGTTAAGCTGATTGATAAAATTGCAGAAGCATCTAACCAACAAGCACAATCTGTTTCACAAGTAAATATCGGTGTAGATCAAATTTCAGCAGTTGTTCAAACAAACAGCGCAACTGCAGAGGAAAGTGCTGCGGCCAGCGAAGAATTATCTGGACAGGCTCAAATGCTAAAAGATTTGATAGCTAAATTTAAACTTCGTGAAGAAACTTCTTTTGGAAATACAGAAAGCAGTTACATAGCAGGCAGTAATTATACTTCTGTTTCAAAAAGTAGTTTGTTAGAAAATAAGTATTAATTTATTGGTACATTAAGTGTATTTAAGTTGATAAAATAAAACATTAAGTTAAAAAATAAAAACCTCCAAACCCAGTTAAATTACCTTGGTTTGGAGGTTTTTATTATGATATAACAATAAAAATATATTTAAATTGATATGAAACTTATGGATAGTAAAAGCATATTTTCAGCACTTTCCTTTGTTGCAGTAGTCGTTTATATGTATGTTGGGTTATATACTTATAAACACAATTCAAAATCTATTATGAATCTGTGATGACGTTAGCTTAAAATGCTATGGGTATCACAGATTTTTTCAAAAATTTCCAAATTTATTTAAAAATGTTGTAAATACAACGTACAAGCCCATTTTATTAAAGTATAATCTATGAATAGATTAATTGATGGATAAAATCTGCAATAACAAAAATAATACTACAGGTAGCTGTTTCAAAGGAGGTTTATAAATGATTGAACAGATTTACAAAATATCAACAGGAAATGAAAAAGTAGTTGAGCGTGTAATTCAGGACGGAAATATTCACTATATTCATATGGTTTTCAATAAAAATGAAGGACTTCCAGAGCATTTTTCAAATTCAAATGTTTATATGACGGTTGTAAGGGGTAAGCTATCCATTGGGCTTAATGAGCAGGAAATAAATGAATACTCAAAAGGAACTGTACTTAAGATTCCGGTTAACACAAAAATGAACGTAAAAAATTTGTCAGATGAGGTGTTGGAACTTATTGTTGTTAAAGCACCTGCACCTGAGAAATAATAAAAAAAATGTATATTTAGGAGGAAAAATATGGTAAAATATGTATGTATCCCTTGTGGATACATTTATGACCCTGCGCAGGGTGACCCTGATGGTGGAATTGCGCCAGGGACAGCATTTGAAAGCATTCCCGAGGATTGGGTATGCCCGATTTGCTCAGTGGGCAAGGATGAATTTGAACCAGTTAAAGAGTGAAACCATTAAAAAGGAGGTAAGAATTATGAGTATGTTCTGTTTTCAATGTCAAGAAACTGCAAAAGGTACAGGTTGTGAAATTAAAGGCGTATGTGGCAAAAACGAAGAGGTAGCAAAGTTACAAGATTTGCTTATTTATGTTACCAAGGGTATTTCAGAAATAATTGTTAAAGGCGAATTAGATGTAAAAACTTTACCTGAATTAAATGAACAAGTTTTAAAAAGTCTTTTCATGACCATTACTAATGCAAACTTTGATGATGATGCAATTGAATTACAAATTATTGAAATGATTAAACTTAGAGATGCTTTGAAAAAGCAAGTTTCTGGTATTAAACTTGGCGATGCGGCAGAGTTTGTAGTAACTGATCGTGCTTCTATGTTGGAAAAAGCACCAAAAATTGGCGTTCTTTCAACAGAAAATGAAGATATTCGCTCCCTTAGAGAAATGATTATTTATGGTTTGAAAGGTATGGCTGCTTATACACATCACGCTTTTAACATTGGTAAACAAAATCTTGATATAAATGCATTTATATATAAAGCACTTGCAGATACTTTAGATGACTCATTAACTGCAGATGACCTTGTTGCCCTTACTTTAAAAACAGGAGAACTTGGTGTAAGTGCTATGGCACTTCTTGATGAAGCAAATACATCAAAATATGGTAATCCAGAGATTACAAGCGTTAACATTGGAGTAAGAAATAATCCTGCAATATTAATTTCAGGCCATGACCTTACAGATTTAGAGCAGTTGCTTGAGCAGACAAAGGGTACAGGAGTTGATGTATATACACATGGCGAAATGCTCCCTGGCCACTATTACCCAGCATTTAAGAAATATGAGCACTTTGCAGGAAACTATGGTGGTTCATGGTGGCAGCAAGTAACAGAGTTTGAACCATTTAATGGGCCTATTTTGTTTAATACTAATTGTATAGTTCCTCCAAGAAGTGAAGAAGTTAGAAGCAGAATATTTACTACAGGTGCGGCAGGCTATCCAGGATGTCCACATATTGTTACAGATGAAAACGGTAAAAAAGATTTCTCTGCAATTATTGAGATGGCTAAAAAATCCAAGCCTCCAGTGGAAATTGAATCTGGCAACATTGTTGGTGGCTTTGCCCACAACCAAGTAATTGCCCTTGCAGATAAAGTTGTTGATGCAGTTAAATCTGGTGCAATTAAGAAATTCTTTGTAATGGCTGGTTGTGATGGAAGAATGAAATCTCGTGAATACTACACAGCTTTTGCAGAAAAGTTGCCAAAAGATACCGTTATTCTTACTGCAGGATGTGCAAAATATCGTTACAATAAGCTTAACCTTGGGGATATTGGTGGCATTCCAAGAGTGCTTGACGCAGGTCAGTGCAATGACTCTTATTCTCTTGTTGTAATAGCATTAAAATTAAAAGAAGTATTCGGTCTCGACGATGTGAATGAACTTCCGATTGCATACAATATCGCTTGGTATGAGCAAAAAGCAGTAATCGTTTTACTTGCATTACTTTATTTAGGAGTAAAAAATATTCACCTTGGACCAACTTTGCCAGGATTTTTGTCACCAAATGTAGCGAAAGTGCTTGTTGAAAAGTTTGGTATTTCTGGCGTTGGAACAGTTGAAGATGATATTAAATTATTCATGGGTGAATGATGCATATAAATAGTTGATGATGTTTACAAAGTGAATAAAGTAAGTTTAAGAAGTGAAGTCTTTGGTAATGGTACGGCCTTAGATTTCACTTCTTTTTTATTTACGAAAAATGTGGAAATTATATTGACAAATACAATATTATTTAATATAATTAAATTGAAATCAATTTAAAATAACAACATTTAATTTTGCGTAGTACAAGTAATTTATCAGGAGAAAAAAATATGAATGACGAAGCTTTAAAATTGAAAAATCAACTTTGCTTTCCTTTATACGCCTGTTCACGAGAAGTGATAAAAAAGTATAAGCCATTGCTGGATGAGGTAGGGCTTACCTATACACAGTATATTACTATGATGGTGTTATGGGAAAAGAAGAGCGTTAATGTGAAATCGTTAGGAGAAGATTTGTATTTGGATTCTGGCACATTAACTCCACTGCTAAAGAAAATGGAAACACAGGGACTGGTAACAAGAAAACGAGCTGTTGAAGATGAACGAAATGTAATAGTCACTATTACAGAACAAGGTGAAAAACTTAAAGAGAAGGTATCCCATATACCAGTTGAAATGGGTAGTTGCATTTCTCTTTCACCAGAAGACATAAAATCACTTCATAAATTGCTTTATAAGGTTATTGAAAACATAACCAATTGATAATCTGTCTTTGTGAATTAAATTAAAAGGAGGAAAAGAGAATGAATATTGAAGTTAGGTATTATACAAAAACAGGGAACACCAAAAAATTAGCTGATGCAATTGCCCAAGAAGTTGGTGTTGAGGCAAAGCCAATTAGTGTGCCTATATCAACTGAAACTGATATACTTTTTTTAGGAAGCTCTGTTTATGCTGCAGAAATTGACCCACAGGTTAAAAAATTTATTGCTAGCTTGGATGGAAAAGTGAAAAAAGTTGTTTCCTTCAGCACAGCGGCAATGTATCAGTGCGCATACAGACAGGTAAAAAAACATGTTAGCGAAAAAGGAATTAAAGTGGCTGATGAAGAATTTCACTGCCGTGGCCAGTTTAAATTTATGCACAAAGGGAAACCTGACAGTAAAGACATTGCAGATGTAAAAGAGTTTGCAAGAAGACTTGTATCGAAGTAATACATATATTTTGTTATATGTATTAAGAAACAAAGGAGGATTAGCTTGGAGCAGTTTGAAAATCGTGAAAAAATGATTTACAAGGCAGGGATTGTTGGAATTGGTGTTAATGCACTGCTTGCTGTGATAAAGCTTATTATTAGCAGCATAACAGGTTCAGTTGCAATAGCTTCTGATGCTGTAAACAATATAAGCGATGGGGCATCTTCGGTTATAACAATACTTGGTTCTAAGCTTGCCGCAAAGGATCCAGACGACAAGCATCCATATGGGCATGGGCGTATTGAGTATATTACGGGTCTAATTATATCTATAATTGTTATAGTTGTTGGAATCGAATTTTTAAAAACTTCTGTTTTAGCAATAATACATCCTAAAGAAGTTAACTTTACTTGGGTTTCAGTTATAATAATGACCATTACCATTTTTGCTAAAATTCTTTTAAGCTTATACAACAAAAAGCAAGGGAAAAAAGCTAACTCACCAGCACTTATTGCTTCAGGAGCAGATGCCATGGGTGATGCGGCAGTGACTTCAATCACTGTCATTGCTGCAATTATTTCTCTGTTTACAAAATTTCGCATAGATGGTTATGTGGGTGTTATTGTTTCAGGGTTTATTCTATATTCTGGAATTCAATTGGTTACGGAAATATTTCACGATATTATTGGAAAACGTGGTGACAGAAACCTAGCTAACAAAATTTACAGTGAAATAAAGAAGACACCAATGGTTCAAGGTGCTTACGATTTGGTTTTACACAACTATGGGCCAAACCGTTACCTTGGGTCTGTGAATGTGGAGATTGAAGACACCTATACAGTAAGAGAGGTTACGGAAATTTTAAATCCTGTGCAAGAGCGTCTTATGGAAATGTTTGATATTTATTTTTCCTTTGGCATTTATGCTGTAAATACAACCGATGAAAAAATTATTGCAAGCAGGAAAAAAGTTTTAAAAATATTACGGCAGTGGCCTGAAATCCTTAATATGCATGCATTTTTTATAAATGAAGAGCGAAAAACCATTCGATTTGATATTGTTGTTACATTTAAACTAAAAAACAGCAAGAAATTAAAGGAGGATATTTCATCAGAAGTTCAGAGGGAATTTCCAAATTATAAAACAAACATTAAAATTGACCACAGGTTTGTATAATTCAAACCTGTGGGTAAAATAAAAAATATAGAGGAGGAAAAAAATATGGGAATATACGATTATAGCATAAAAAAAGTAGACGGCAGTGAGGTGCCATTAAAAGAATATGCAGGGAAAGTTTTGTTAATAGTGAATACAGCCACTGGCTGTGGGTTTACACCTCAATACGAAGGTTTAGAAAAGCTTTATGCACAATATAAGGACAAGGGGCTTGAAATATTGGATTTTCCTTGCAATCAGTTTTTAAATCAAGCACCTGGAACTAATGAAGAAATAGTAAGTTTCTGCAAACTGAAATATGATACAAAATTTGAAACCTTTGCAAAAATTGAAGTAAATGGAGATAATGCAAGCCCGTTATATAAGTTTTTAAAGCAGGAAAAACCTGAAGAAACGGACAATGGTTTAATGGACGGTTTGCACCAAAAGCTTGAGGGCATTTTCTCAGTTGAGAAATCTGAAATACAATGGAACTTTACAAAATTTCTTGTGGATAGAGACGGAAATGTAACAGGCAGATTTGCACCAACAGTAACACCTGAAGAATTAGAAACTTATATTAGTAAAATTATCTAATAATAAAATCCACCATCTGGTATTTTTGAGTATTAGATGGTGGATTTCATTATGTTAATATTAGTGTGAAAAACAAAATGACATTATGGAAAGAGGGCATATATGAAAAGTTTAAAAGTAAAACTAACAGCAATTATTCTTTTATTAGTTATAATTGCGTCAGTATCTACGGGAATTATTTGTTTCGTTGAAGAATTTCAGGTTACAGAAAAAATTATACAAACACAATTTGAAGATAAATTAGCTTCTTCAAGTAATATGGTTGAAACATATTTGAACCAGCAATTTGGAGAAATAGGCATTAACAAAGATGGTGTAATGGTAGGAAAGGATGGAAATCCAGTTGAAGGCAAATATGAAAATTTAGACGAGATATCTGAAAATATGGGTGTTGTATCTACCCTTTTTGCCAAAACAGGAAGTGACTATACTAGAATTCTTACAACAGTGCTAGATGAGCAAGGCAAAAGAGCCGTAGGTACAACACTGGACTCTACTGGAAAAGTATACCAAGAAATAACCAATGGGAATATATATTTTGGTGAGGCAGATATTCTAGGGAAAAAATACATAACAAGATATGAGCCCATTTTTGATAGTAGTAAACAAATAATTGGAATATATTTTGTTGGCTTGCCAATAGAAAATATTACATCAATCTTGGCGGAAGGCAAAGTTTCCACATTAAAATCTGTGGCAGTATTAAGCGTTGTAACCCTATTAGTAGCCATGGCAGCAAGTTATTTTGCGGCAACCTCTATTACAAAACCAATTAGAAAAATTACTGATGCAGCAGAGAAAATAGCAGAAGGGAATTTCGATATAGAGCTTAATGTAAAATCCCAAGATGAGGTAGGGCATTTAGCAATTGCCTTTAACCGAACTGTGGACAGGCTGATAAATTATCAGGGGTATATTGATGAAATATCTAACTCATTAAAGCTTCTTTCTCAAGGAGACTTAATGGTTGAGCTAAAAAGAGACTACGTTGGTCAATTCCAAAAGATTAAAGATAACATGGAAGCGTTTGTTCAAAATATGAATAGCACAATTTTGCAGATCAACCAAGCGTCCCAACAGGTGGCAAGCGGTTCGGAACAAGTTTCCAGTGGGGCACAGGCACTTTCTCAAGGAGCAACCCAACAAGCAAGTTCAATAGAGGAATTGGCAGCAACAATTAATGAAATTTCTACACAAATTAAAAGTAATGCAGAAAATGCAAAATTGGCAAATAACAGTGCCGAATTGGCTGAAAAAGAAATATTCAGCAGCAACGACCAAATGAAAAACATGGTTAATGCAATGGAAGAAATCAACGCTAAATCAGCCGAAATTTCTAAAATTATTAAGGTGATTGAAGATATTGCATTCCAAACAAATATTCTTGCATTAAACGCCGCAGTTGAGGCCGCAAGAGCCGGTTCAGCTGGAAAAGGTTTTGCTGTGGTTGCCGATGAAGTAAGAAACCTTGCAAGTAAGTCAGCAGAGGCGGCTCAAAGCACGACAAAACTAATTGAGGAAACCCTTGTTGCGGTAGAAAAAGGCTCTGAAATTGCAGATAATACAGCAAGGTCTTTGGAAGAAAGTGCAAAGATAACACGTGAAGCAGTAGGGTTGATAGATAAAATTACAGAGGCTTCAAATGAGCAGGCTTCTTCTATTGCACAGGTAACACAAGGTGTAGAGCAAATTTCATCCGTTGTTCAAAATAATGCTGCTACAGCAGAAGAAAGTGCGGCGGCAAGTGAAGAACTATGGGGACAGTCCAACATTTTAAAAGAACTTGTTACAAAATTTAAGCTGAAAAATGATGATTTGCTTTAGTGAAAAAGTAATTTATTAAAACTAAATTAACTAAAAATTTTAAGAAACAAACTTATTTCGACCCTTCACTGAAAATATAATCAGTGAGGGGTCGTTATTGTATCATTAAATATTCATATGGTTTTCATAATACGTTCACATTGATAGGTTACATTTATATTAAAGTATTTGTGCTGAAAGTAAATCAGCACGGAATGGAGGCTCATATGAAAAAAATCTTATCAATTATTTTAACTTTAATAATTTCATTAAACTTAGCGGCATGCCAAAGTGCGAGGGCAGCAACTAATAATAAGGCAACTGAAAATAGTGATAGCGATTATGAAACTGCCTTATTTGGAAGTGACATATTAAAGATTGACATCACAGCTGATGAACAAGAATGGGAGAGCCTTATTGAAAATGCTGCTTCCAAACCAACGATTTCTGCTGATGTAAGCATAGATGGAGAAATTTACGAAGACGTTGCGGTAAAGACAAAAGGAAATACTTCTTTAAAACAGGTTGTTTCATCTGACAGTGATAGATATAGCCTTAAGTTGAATTTCGGTAAAAATGTTGAAGGACAAACTTGCCATGGGTTGGATAAGTTAGCACTTAATAATATATATAGTGATAGTACATATTTAAAAGAGTATATGTCGTATATGTTATTTCAATACATGGATGTACCTAGTAGTCTATGTTCCTTCGCTGAAATTACTGTTAACGGAGAATACTATGGATTTTATTTAGCTATTGAAGACGTAGATGACAGTTTTTTGGAGCGAAATTTTGGAGCGGATTTTTCAGGTGAAGCTTATAAGCCAGAGAGCATGAGTATGGATGGCGACATGGAATCACCTGGTAAAGATGGTGGTGACAGGAAATTTGAAGCTGATGGAAATACAAAAGAAGAGGATAAAAGCAGTAAGAAATCTGATATGGGCGGTGAACATGGTGGTGGCATGGATGGTGGAGCCAAAGGTGTAAGCTTGGTTTATAGTGACGATGAATTTGACAGCTATAGCAATATTTTTGATAATGAAATAACGAAGGCAACGGATGATGACAAAAAACGGTTGATTGCTTCATTAAAAGCCATTAGTGAGGGTGAGAATCTTAAAGAATATATTAACGTTGACGAGGTGCTTCGCTATGCAGCAGTTAATGTGTTTATTGTAAATCTTGACAGCTACTTTTCTAGTATGGGGCATAATTATTGCTTGGTGGAGGATAGTGGACAGCTTTCAATGATTCCATGGGATTACAACTTGGCATTTGGTACTCATCAGATTTCATCAGCAACTGATGCCGTAAACTATGCAATTGATACAGTATTTTACAATGTTGATGGCGAAGAGCGTCCTATTATAAGCAAGTTGTTGGAAAATGAAGAATATAACCAGCTGTATCACCAATATCTGCAAGAACTTTGTGACTATATGTCTTCAGGTCAATTTGAAGAAAAAGTAGATTCTATTTACACTTCAATTCAAAGTTACGTTGAAAATGATACAACTTCATTTGATGGTTATGAGGCATTTGTAAGTGGTGTAACAGCACTTAAAGAATTTGTTCAACTTCGTACACAAAGTGTGCTTGGTCAGCTTGATGGCACTATTCCAGCTACACAGGATGAACAGAAAGAATCGGATTCTCTTGTGAATTGTGGAAATTTAGATTTGAAGGATTTAGGCAGTATGGGCAACGAAAGAGGAGACAGAGGTGCTGATATGGGTGGAAATCCCCAAGGAGGAAATCCTCCTAACGGGGATATGCCACAAATGCAGCGAAGCCAGAAAGATATTTCTGATACTAAGGGTTAAGATGAAATAAAAGATGGTATAATTAGATGTATTTTGTATTTTTATATTGAAAAAATTTAAAAAGTATGGTAATTTAATTTAGCTGGTATGAACACAAATGGGTTTGTGAGAAATACAAACATAACCCATGTATGCATACCACACTCTGGAGAGTTCCACAGATGGACGCCGAAGGTGTAATGCGTTTTTAATAAAACGCAAATCTCTCAGGCAAAAGGACAGAGCGTAAATTAAATTACGTTGTCTTTTCTCTGGAGCCGTTGGTGCAAAGCACCACGGCTTATTATATTGTTCCCAAACAGGAAAGGATGAAAAAAATGTTTCAACAGATTAATGATTTAATTATTTTAATTGATGATGCGGTATGGGGTCTGCCTCTTATTGTATTCATTCTTGCAGTAGGTATTATGCTTACAGCAAGGCTTGGACTTTTACAAGTAATTCACTTACCGAAAGCACTTAAGTTCATGTTTCAGAATGAGGAAGATGGCGTTGGTGAGGTAACAAGCTTTGGTGCACTTTGTACTGCTCTTTCAGCAACAATTGGTACAGGTAATATTGTTGGTGTTGCTACCGCAGTATGTGCAGGCGGTCCTGGGGCACTTTTTTGGATGGTTGTAGCGGCATTCTTTGGTATGGCTACTAAATATGCCGAGGGTGTGCTTGCTGTTAAATACCGTGTGGTAGATGAAACAGGGCATTCACTTGGCGGACCTTTCTACTACATAGAAAGAGGTATGGGACAAAAATGGTCTTGGCTTGCAAAGATATTTGCTTTCTTTGGCTTATGCGTTGGTCTTATGGGTATAGGTACTTTTACACAGGTAAACGGTATTGCATCAGCTGTTAAGAACTTTTTCGATCCACAATCTTTGGTAACAGTAAGCATACTTGGCGCAGATTATTCATGGGCAGTTGTTATAACTGGCATTATTGTTACAGTTTGTACTGCACTTGTTGTAATTGGAGGAATTAAAAGAATAGCCAGCGTATCTCAGGTAATAGTTCCTTTTATGGCGGTAATTTATATGATTTCATGTGTACTTCTTATTGCTACAAATATTTCTGCAGTTCCAGCGGCTGTTGCACAAATAGTTAAGGGTGCATTCAATCCATCAGCTGTAACAGGCGGTATTGTTGGAACAATGGCAATCGCTATGCAAAAGGGTATTGCTCGTGGTATTTTCTCTAACGAGGCAGGGCTTGGTTCTGCACCTATTGCGGCGGCGGCGGCACAAACAAAAGAACCTGTTCGTCAGGGCCTTGTTTCAATGACAGGTACTTTTATTGACACAATTGTAATTTGTACAATGACAGGTCTTTCAATTGTAATTACAGGAGCATGGCAGGTTGAAGGGCTTAAAGGCGTTGCAGTTACAACATACGCTTTTCAACAAGGATTACCTTTCTCATCAACTATTTCGTCTTTTATTCTTATGGCGTGCCTTGTGTTCTTTGCATTTACAACAATTTTAGGCTGGGATTATTATTCTGAAAGATGTCTTGAATATCTTTCAAAGGGTAAAAAGACAGCTTTGCCTGCATTCAGATGGCTGTACATATTGTGTGTATTTATAGGACCATATATGACTGTTGAAGCAGTTTGGAACATTGCGGACATATTTAACGGTTTAATGGCTTTCCCTAATCTTATTGCACTTATTGCTTTAAGCGGTGTAGTTACAAAAGAAACAAAGGATTATTTTGCAAGGCATAAAAACATTTAATTGAATGTAAAAGACTTTTGCCCAGAAATTTTGGGGTAAAAGTCTTTTTTAATGCAAAAATTTAATACCAATTGGAATTATTATGTTATAATTAAAGTTGGTTTTATAGTTAGGAGTGAGAAAAATGGATGAAAAAAGTATTGCCGATATAAAGCGAAAACTTGATTCAATTGCAAAAGACATTTTAAGCCTTACCAAAAGCAGGCTTTTTATTAATTTCCGTTTTCTGGATACGGCAATAGGAAGGTTGGAGACTGTAAATGATGACCTTATTTTTCAGCTTGCAACTAACGGACAAAGATTGTATTTTTGTTCACAGTGGGTGCTGGAAATCTACCGCAATGAGCCACAGAAACTAAGCCGTTCATATCTTCACTCGGTGCTGCACTGCATTTTTCGCCATCCATTTGTTTCGCCTAAGTTAAACCAAGATTATTGGAATTTAGCGGCAGACATTGCAGTGGAAAATATTCTTTCAGAAATGAATTCTCCGCAGATAAGTTGTAATGGAGTGCAGTATCAAGAGCAAATTCTAACCTTTATTCGTAAAGATGTAAAACCGCTTACTGCGGAAAAAATATATAAATACCTTTTAGGAAAAAATTACGGCGAGGAAGAAATCGAGAAGCTGAAGGAATATTTTTACAGAGATAATCATGGTCTTTGGTGGCCTGAGGATGATGAAAGGCCTGAAGGAGACAATGGTGATAATGGTGCAGAGCAGGCAGTTGACATTGAAAGCTTGATGAAAGAGTGGGAAGAAATAAGCAAAAAGCTTGGAGTTGATTTGGATACACTATCTAAGGAAAGTGACAAAAGTGAATCCCTAACCCAAGGGCTTGAAGAGCTTAACCGTGACCGCTATGATTACAGAGAATTTCTGCGAAAATTTTCTGTGCGTGGTGAGGATATGCTTATAAATGACGAGGAGTTTGACTATGTATATTACACTTATGGATTGGATCATTATGGGAATATGCCTTTAGTTGAACCTTTGGAATACAAGGAAACTGAAAAAATTTCCGAATTTGTTATTGCCATTGATACTTCTGGAAGTGTAAAGGGTGCTATGGTGCAAAGATTTTTGGATAAGACCTATTCAATTTTAATGCAGCAGGAAAGCTTTTTTAATAAAATAAATTTGCGAATAATGCAATGTGATGATACTTTGCAGGAGGAGATAACAATTACCTGCAAGGAGGACTTTGATTCTTATATGAAAACCATGAGGATTAAGGGTTTTGGCGGAACAGATTTTAGACCTGTGTTTAACAGAGTTGAAGAACTTGTGAAAGCAAAAGAATTTAAAAATCTTAAAGGCGTTATTTATTTTACAGACGGGTACGGCACTTACCCTGAAAAAAAGCCAAGTTTTGATTCTGCATTTATATATTTGGGCTACAATCCAGAAAGACCACCTACACCAGTGTGGGCAATAAAGCTTATTTTGGATGAAAATGAACTTGCGGAGGACATAAAATGAATATTAAACAAGCAAAAACAGAAGTTGAAAATTCGGTTAAGGCATATCTTCTAAAAGATAAATTTGGAGAGTATCGGGTTGATTTAGTACATCAGCGTCCACTGTTCATTATGGGTGCACCAGGTATAGGCAAAACTGCCATTATGGAGCAAATTGCACAAGAGCTTAACATTGGGCTTGTGGCTTATTCAATGACACACCACACACGGCAAAGCGCAATAGGCTTACCATTTATCGAAAAGAAGATATATGATGGAAATGAGTATTCTGTTTCGGAATACACTATGAGCGAAATTGTATCTTCAATTTATAACTATATAGAAGAGACAGGACTGAAAGAAGGCATTTTGTTTTTAGATGAAATAAACTGTGTTTCCGAAACTCTCTCTCCAGCAATGCTTCAATTTTTGCAGTACAAAACCTTTGGAAATTACCCAATTCCCAAGGGATGGATTGTTGTTACAGCAGGAAATCCGCCAGAATTTAATAAATCAGTTAGGGAATTTGACGTTGTAACTTTAGACCGTGTTAAAAAAATAGAGGTGGAGCCGGAATTTAACGTGTGGAAGGAATATGCTGTTAAAAAGGGAATTCATTCTGCAATTATAACCTATTTGGAAATTAAAAGGAATCATTTTTACACAGTTGAATCTACCATTGATGGAAAGGCTTTTGTTACTGCTAGAGGTTGGGAAGATTTATCTCAAATGCTTCAGCTGTATGAGGAACTGGGCATAAAAATAGATGAAAATTTATGTGTGCAGTATCTTCAGCAAAAGAATATAGCCAAAGATTTTTCTGTATATTACGATTTGTTCAACAAATATAAATCTGACTACAAGGTGCTGGATATTTTGGACGGAAAATATGGTGAAGACGTTAAAGAGAGAGCAAAAGAGGCTAAATTTGACGAGCGAGTAACCCTTATGGGACTGCTTATGGATACCGTTGTGGATTACATGAAGGACTGCTTGGCAACGGAGGATTACATTACAGTGCTATACGAGGTGCTAAAGGGAATTAAAGCAGATTGCAACAGCCAGGATGATGAAAGAAGTGCTATTGAAATTCTTACTGATATTATTGTTTTAAGAACACAGGATTTTGAGAAAAAGCATAGTAAAGGATTGCTAAGCCGTGAAAAAGAAACAGTTTTGCGAACGGTGATTGCCACTCTTCAAGAGTATCTGCTTACACTTACACAAAAAGATATAACGGACAAAAAGAAAGCTTTTGCCTTCATCAAAAAAGAGTTTGAAAAGATTGTTTATGATATGGAAAAGAATGTTCAAGCTACAAAAGAGCGAATGGAAAACGTGTTTGTTTTTGTGGAGGATACTTTTGGTAAGGAGCAGGAAATGCTTTTAGTTGTAACTGAACTTACTGCAAATTATTACAGTGCAAAGTTCATTGGCAAATATGGTGCTGATAAGTATTTTGAAAACAATAAAGAGTTACTTTTTTATGAAAGACAACAGGATATTATGAAGGAGCTTAGTCTTTTAGACGGGATGATGTTATGATGTTTAGCTACACAATTGAAAACAATGAGGTAACCTTAACAGGGTTAACTGTAGAACAATCAGTTTTAGAAATACCATCCGAAATTGGCGGATTGCCTGTGGTTAAAATAGATAGAAGTGCATTTTTCGGAAAAACTGAAATTACAAAGGTGACTATAGCAGAGGGCATAAAAGAAATTTCCGATTATGCTTTTTCAAAGTGTGAAAATTTGCATGAAATTTGCTTGCCGCAAAGCCTTGAGAAAATAAGTGAGGGCGCATTTTCGGGATGCTATGGATTGAAAAAAATTCAAATTCCTTCAAGCTGCAAAATAATTGGGGATAAAGCCTTCTCGTGGTGCACAAGCATGAACGAAATAGTATTTGATTGTGGAGAAAAAGTAATTGGCGACACTGCTTTTTCTTTCTGCACAGACCTTGAAAATGTGGAGTTTACCGAAGGCATAACAGAAATTGGGCGTGGTGCATTTTCAGTATGCTCTAAGCTGAAAAAAGTGAGCTTTCCAACAAGCCTTAAAGTACTTGGCAGTCAGTGCTTTGAAGCTTGCGGAAATCTTGAGGAAGTTGATTTTACCACAGGTCTTGAGGTGATTGGAAGTTGGGCGTTTAGAGAGTGTAAGTCTTTGCGTGCAATAGAATTACCTAATACGATGAAAGAACTTGCCGATGGAGCTTTTTTAGGCTGTATAGAAATAAAAGCGGTACGTTTGCCAAAAGGGATAATAAAAATAAGCGACTGGGCATTTGGCAAATGCCGAGGAATTGAGTTAATGGAAATACCAGATGGAGCTGAAATCATAGGAAGTTTCGCATTTAGCCGGTGCAGGCGAATAAATCAGTTTTATATTCCCTCAACAATTAAGGCGGTTTTAAGGGGTGCTTTTTCAGTTTGCTTAGAGGCAAAAAGAATAGAGTTTGATTATGGTGTTGAGGTAATTGAAGAAAGAGCTTTTGAAATGTGTTCAAAGCTTAAAACCGTGGTACTGCCAAGTACTATTAAAAAACTTAGCCTAAACATGTTTTACGAATGCAAAAGCCTTGAAGGTATAGAGTATAAGGTTGAAGGTGCTGATGTGCCGTATGTGTATATACCGCCAATTCCGAAGGGAATAAAGTTTGCCAAAACTATAAAGGGCTGTGATATAAATTGGAATGCATATGACGAAATGTTTGGCAAAATTAAAGGGCAAAAAGCAAAAATAAATATGGCAGTGTATCGAATTAAAAACAATGTTAACCTTTTGTCACAAATGCATGATGTTTACATTAGTTATCTTAAAAAATATTCTAAAATTATGGTAACAGAGGCTATTGAAAACGATGACGTGGAATATTTAGGTTTTATAGGGGATAATCAATTAATTACAAAAAATAATATCCAAAACTATATTCACCTAGCCAGCCTTAAAAAGGGAAAATGTACTGGATATTTACTTAATTACAAGCAGAATCATTTTGGTGAAATTGTTAAAAAGTTTTCATTATAGTAAAATAATGTACCGCAAAAAGTACAATAATTAATGCGGTTTGGTTTGACAAAGAGTGAAGCAGAGAATATGATTTATTTAGGAGATTTTACAAATGACAAAATTATTTAAAGAACTGACAGCACTGGCATGTGCTGTGACAGTAAGCGTTTCTTTTTCAATAACTGCTTTGGCGGCGGACAAAAGTGTGGCGGCAAACATGACGGCGGTAATTCATGCGGGCGGTGTTGTTAATGGTGAAATAGGAACAAACTCGCTGGAAGCACTTAATAATTCTTTTTACAACGGATATAGATATATGGAATTGGATTTTAACTTTACAACTGACAGGCATTTGGTTTGCGTGCATGATTGGGAAAAAAATTATTTTGGTTCTGATTACAATTTTAAGGGTCCAGTAAGCCTAGAGGAGTTTAAGAGTCTTAAAATTGAGGGCAAATATACCCCACTTACGCTGAAATCGCTGGAAGATTGGCTGATGAACAAGCCTAATACATACATAATTACAGATATTAAAGATGATAATCTTGCAGGATTAAAGTATATTAAAGACAATGCCCCGTATATGATGAGAAGGCTCATTCCACAGATATACAGCGAATCCCAGTATGACACTGTTCGGGCAATGGGCTATGAAAATATTATTTACACCCTTTATATGCAAAATTATTCGCAAAAGACCAACACAAGCCGAATAGTAAGCTTTGCTAAAAGCCATGATCTTGTTGCAATTACATTTTCAAGTGAGTTGGCAACAAATAATTACATTTATGCGCTTAAGCAAAGTGGCACAAGGCTTTTTACCCATACCATAAATGATAAAGCCGAAACGGAACGTCTTAAGGCTATGGGAATATATGGAGTTTATTCCGATGTGTTGCAGTAGGTTTTTCACTTAAAAACAAGCTGATGAACCACGGATTGCATTAAATCAGTGATTCACTAACCAAAGGGAGGCAAATTATGGACTTTAGTTTTACACCACAACAAATTATGCTAAAAAAGCTGGCAGAGGAGTTTGTAGAAAATGAGGTTGAGCCAATTGCATCAGAGGTTGACAAAACTGGGCGTTTTCCACGGGAAACCTTTGACAAGATGGTCAAAATTGGTTTTACTGGTATTGGCACACCAAGGGAATATGGAGGAAGCGGTGGAACAGATGTTGATAAGGTAATTATAGTAAGTGAAATTGCCAAAAAGTGTGCGTCAACTGCGGCAATCCTATCTATACATACAATTTTTGCCTCTGTAATGATGAAGTTTGGTACTGAAGAACAAAAGCAGAAATATATTCCTAAGGTTACAAGCGGAGGTTGTTTAGGTGCATTTGCCCTAACTGAGCCTAACGCAGGCAGTGATGCAGGTGCGGCAAAAACCACAGCAATATTAGACGAAGAAACAGGAGAATATGTTTTAAACGGAACAAAATGCTTTATTTCAGGTGGAGGTCAGGCACAATATTTGCTTATTTTTGCCCTTACACAGCCTGCAAAAGGTCTTAAAGGATTATCTTGCATTCTTGTTGAAAAAGGAACACCAGGCTTTTCTATTGGAAAGATAGAGGAAAAAATGGGAATACATGGCTCTGAAACTGTTGAGCTTATTTTTGATAACTGCCGTGTTCCAAAGGAAAACCTTGTTGGCAAGGAGGGCAAAGGCTTTAATATGGCAATGGGTGCCCTTGACGGAGCAAGAATTGGCGTTGGGGCACAAGCATTAGGTATAGCTGAAGGAGCAATTGATTTATCCGTTAAATATATGCACGAGAGAGTGCAGTTTGGCAAGCCTATTGGTGAATTACAGGGTATACAGTGGTATTTGGCAGATATGGCTACAAAAACCGAGGCGGCAAAATGGATGGTTTACTATGCGGCTTATCTTAAAAGTGCAGGGCAGGACCACACAAAAATTGCGGCAATGGCAAAGTATAATGCGGCAGAAAATGCACGCTTTGTTACCAACCTTGCTTTGCAGATACACGGTGGATATGGCTACATGCAGGACTATCCATTAGAAAGAATGTATCGTGATGCAAAAATTACAGAAATTTATGAGGGTACATCGGAGATACACAAGGTAGTTATATCCCGTGCGGTACTTAGTGGGAAATAAATAATAAAAAACCCGTAGTTGCTTTATACAGCACTACGGGTTTTTTTATTGGTTATCTTTTATTTTCTCAAAGATAGTCTTTGAGCCTAATGGTTTTAAGTTTCGGCAGTTAAAGCCAGCCTCGCCAGCCTCAAAACCGCATACAGACAGATAAGGGCAGTAACCGCATGGTGTTTTACCTTTGTCTTTGTAGGGTAAAACTTGTATATTACCACTTTGTATATGCTCACCTATTTTACTTGCACTTGCAATGGAATAATCACATAATTGCCTATAGGTTTTTACATCGGCAATGGAAGATGCCGCTGTAAATCCGCCTGTTGCTTTGTAGCCTACGGGAATGATTTTAGACGTTTTTGTAATTGAATTATCTATAGCATTTATTATCCCCTCATCCATAACTACAAGCCCAGACATGCTAAGTTCGTCGGTAATAAGGGATTCAATTTGGGATACATCTAGTTTATCATCGGCAGATAGCATTGGGTCTTTTATTCTGAAATAGAAAACACCAGCAGGGGCAATATTTTCCCCTAAAAGAGGTTGTCCATTTCTTATAAGTGCGTCCATATAGATTAAAAGCTGTAGCTGTAGACCGTAGTAAACCTGTGAAAGGTCAAATTTTTTACTGCCAGATTTGTAGTCTATAATTTTAACGTAGGTAGTGCCGTTTTTATTCAGTATATCAACACGGTCAATTTTCCCTGTAAGCAGCATTTTTTTTCCGTCTTTAAGGTCTATGGCAATTGGCGGTAATTGTTGACCTATACCAAAGCCTAGTTCGTATGCGAAGGTTTGAAAATTTCCGCTTTTAAGGTGCATGGCAAGGGTGTAAATTGCACGCACAGATATACGCTTAAGGCGTTTAATAAGATACATAAGAGAGTGGCTTGAAAGTAAAATTTCATTGCCTAATGAAGGCGCTTGCCTGTCTACTGCATCTGTTACCATAGTTGTTATTTGCCCCTTGTCTAAATCTTGCCATTTCAGCTTATTCTCTTGAAGGTTATAGGAAAAATCCTCCAAAACCGAGTGAAAGAGCCTGCCTAAATCTGGAGTGCTAAGCTGATAAACAGGTCTTTCCGTCGCTTTCATGGTATAGGACATAAAATAGGAATAAGGGCAAGAAGAAAATCTCTCCAATTTTGAAATACTTGAAAAAAGGGTTTCGCCAAAAACTTCCTTTGTGGTTTCTTCTTTTAAATATTCTTCTTGGCGGTTGTTTAAAAGTCCTTCTCTCAAAAGTTGGGTACGTTCAACCCAAGGCTCAGTGCTTGTGAAATATTTAAGGGCAGAACTCCAAAGAGCGTTATTTTCACCAGTTAAGCCTTGCCCCAAGTGATGAAAGGCAATGGCAGGTGACGAAAAAATTTCCATTTCATTTTCTAGTTCACTTTGAACTTTGAGGTTTACAAAGATGTTACAAATTTTGTTTATAATAACTGATGGAAGAAGTGATTTTCCGTTTAAATCTCCAGTGCTGTAGGAAAGGGTAAGGTATTCTTCTGCTTTGGTAATGGCACTGTAAATTAGGTAATTTTCTTCAAAGGCACGGCGTGTGCCGTCGTGGGCAAGGGGAATGCCATTTGTATCAAGACTGTTTCGCTCATCGTCAGATAAAATTCCTTCTACACTGTCTGGTGAAGGTATAACGCCATCGTTTACACCCAGAATAAATAATGCTTTGGTTTTGGGTAGACGTGTACGTTCCAAAGTGCCGATAATTACGTTGTCTATACCCGGTGGAATTATACCCATTTGGCTTACGGAAAGTCCGCTGTCAAAAAGTGAATAGTATTCGTTAAGGGTTACTGTGCTTTCGCCTAAAACTTCGTGCAAAGAATCGAAAATATCCATAACTATATTCCAGCATTGTCTATTTTCATAAGCCTTAGCAATATTTCCTTCTTCTTCCATCTTATCAGAAATGCTCCAAAGCGTTTGGGCAATACCCATTGTTTCAAGGGCTGTAAAAACAGAGGTAGATATTTGTGAAACAGAATACTTTTTGTTTTCTTTGAAGGTATTTCTAATTGGTGAAAGGAAGGATAAAAATTCATCCTTCAGACCGTTAATTTTTAAATATTCCTCACTGTCTTCATCATCTGTAAGACCATAACTCCATTTTTCAAAATTCCATTTATAGCTTTTAATACCATAGGCAAGGCAGTAATTCTCCAGTATTTCAATATCTTCCTGTTTCATAGGCGTGAGCCCTGTTTTAAGAAAACTGAAAACAGAGTCGTAGCTAAAGTTATATAGGAAAATTTCAAGCATTCCTTTAATTAATTCCACCAAAGGGTGATTGGTTATATCCTGCTTGCTGTCCATAAAAAAAGGTATTTTGCTTTCTGTCATTACAGTGCGAAGAATACTCTCATAGTTTTCCAGTGAACCTGCCAAAATTGCAATATCTCTGTATCTAAATCCCTTATCACGCACAAGGGAAATTATTTTTAATGCTACGATTTCAGTCTCATCAAAGGTATTCGGTGTGGCAACAATGTTTATTGCGCTGTTGTCATCAACAGAAGCGGGTGTGGATTTGGTGAATTCTTTTTCAAGGGATGCAAGAGCATTGTTTTTAAACCGTTTTGGTTCTGCTAAAATAAGTGGTTCTTCGATTAAAACATTATTATCCTGTGCTAGTTTGCAAAGAGTTAGGTAAGTGTCTTTTGTCTCAAAAAAAGTATGGGTCATGGGCAGGGACTTTTGTTTTAAAGCATAGTTGTCCATTGTAAGGGTAACAGTAACAGAGGTGGCGTTTGCAAGCAGCCTACCTATTATTTTAAGTTCTTGAGGAGTATAGCCGTAAAAGCCGTCTAGCCATATATCTGCATTCCTTATAAGTTTTGACGAGTCTATTCGGTCGTACAGTAGGTCCAGAGCTTCATCTGAGGATATGTAGCCGTTATCTATAAAACTTTTATAGCTGTTGAATATAAGTGCAAGGTCATTAAGTTTCATTTTAAGAATATCGTTATTTTCCGTAGCACTGGCAACGGCAGAAAGCTTGTTTGCCGATACTTCATAACGGAAAAGCTCTGACACGGTGGTGCTTAACTGTTGCATAAAGCCTTGTTTATCGGCGGCTTTTTTAAAATACTGAAGGTTGTCTTTGTTTTCGAGTATTATCTTTTTTAAAGCCATAGCTTTAGAAACTTCTGTAAGAGGCTGCGTTTTTGGAAAACCTGTTTGCGAAAAAACAGTATAGGCAAGGCGGTTAAAGCTTAATACCTTGGCTTTCATTATACCTTTGCCTTGAGTTTCTTTTATAATATCCTTTTCTGCCTGAAGCGAAAACTGTTCAGGCACAATGTAAATAAGGTTATTGTTTATATTTTGGGACTGCTTTTTTGCAATAGAGATTAGGCATTCATGGGTTTTTCCGTACCCACTTCTGCCAAGAATAAATTTTAAAGCCATTTAATGCACCTCCTTATAACATCATAACAACCCAATTTGTTATAAGCAAGCATAAACGCTAAGGTTCATAAATAAAATATAATACATTCGTATTTTAGGAGGATTTTTATGCCGGGCAGCAAATTTATGGTAATTAAGCTTAGAGAGCTAATGAAAACAGCGGTGTTTGCCGTGTTAGGAGTGGCGATTATTGTTGCTTTAATATACTTTGC
Source organism: Lachnospiraceae bacterium (assembly GCA_034933685.1). Taxonomy (GTDB): domain Bacteria; phylum Bacillota; class Clostridia; order Lachnospirales; family Anaerotignaceae; genus UBA8514. Next base: position 246,517 of record JAYFNB010000017.1, read on the forward strand.
AGTAGGAAGACTAGGGGATCGCCAAGCTGTATACAATCCAGGAGTCTATTCTTCCCAGATAGAACTGCAAAACGGTAACGTACTGGTTGAGGTGAAGGTAGGAAAAACCAAGATACAGAAGGTTACTGTTAGCAGTGACAGCGAAACTGTACCAGTATTTTATCCGCTATTTAACACAGTGGCAGAAGACATTGGAAAACAGGTGGTTAAACAGCAAACAACTCAACTGGAAATAGAAGGCGACGGAAGTGTTACAACAGCACTTATTCTTGATGCCGTGGAGGAAAGCCTTGCACAGGCACGGAAATAATACATAATGGCAAAACGGAGACCGTGGAACACTTAGTGCTTCATGGTCTTTAAACTGTGTTTTATTTGACCTTGCAGGATAATGTTGATATAATTTACTTTAGTTATGAGAAAATATGGTTTTCATAAATTTATTACAAGAGGTGATTGATGTGCTGGAGAGATTTTATCCTGATGTATATATAGATAATATTTTTCTTCTGCCTTTGGACGAGTTTAAAAAACGTGGAATAAAGGCACTTGTTTTTGATATAGATAATACCGTTGCACCATATGATATGGCAGAGGCTGACGAAGAGATAATATCCCTTTTCAAGTTTCTTAAGGAGCAAGGTTACAGGCTGTGTCTTCTTTCCAATAACAACAAAAAAAGGGTGGAAAAGTTTAACGAAAAGCTTGAGGCAATGGCGGTATATAGGGCAGGCAAGCCAGGTGTTAAAAAACTGGAAAATGCTATGTTTGACATGGGTGTTACAAAAAAACAAACAGCCCTTGTAGGTGACCAAGTGTTTACCGACATTTACTGTGCCCACAAAGCAGGTGTTATGGCAGTGTTAACCAAGCCAATGTGTAACCGTGACCAGTTAGTAACAAAGGTGAAACGTGGTCTTGAGCGAAGGGTTCTGCAAGCTTACCAAAGGAGAATGGAAAAATGAGCGTTACAGATTTAGTTAATGGAAAAACTAAGGTTTTTGGCATAATAGGCAATCCAATAGAGCATAGCTTTTCGCCAATTTTGCAAAATACAGTTGCGCGGGTTATGGGTGAAAACATAGCCTATGTTCCATTTAAGGTAGGCAGCGGAGAAGTTAAAACTGCACTTGACGGTGCGTTTATGCTAGGGATATGCGGTTTTAATGTTACAGTGCCACACAAAAAAGAGGTTATGGAAAGCCTTGTTGCCATAGACGATCTGGCACTAAAGATTGGCGCCGTAAATACCCTTAAATACACTGAAAAGGGCTATAAAGGCTACAACACCGATATTTTAGGATTAGGCAAATGTTTTGATATTGAGGGCATAAGCATTAAGAAAAAAACTGTGGTTATACTTGGTGCAGGCGGTGCTGCCAATTCAGCGGCAATTTTGGCGGCAGAACGAGAGGCTGGCAATATTGTAATAGTGAACCGAACAAAAGCCAATGCGCAGGCACTGAAGGAGCAAACAGCACGTTATTACAATGGGAATATAGATGTAATCTCTTTTGAGGAGCTAATGAGTATAGAAAATCCGCAAATTGTAATTCAAACTACTTCGGTTGGAATGGGCGAAGGTGTTTGGAAATCTCCAGTGGAAAATACTTCGTTTTTTAAAAAAGTACAAGCAGTGGTAGACATTGTGTATACTCCATGGCAAACAAAGTTGCTTTGTGATGCAAAAGAAAACGACTGTGTTGCAATTAATGGTTTCGACATGCTTATTTATCAAGGGCTTGCATCTTATGAAATTTGGCATGATGTAAAAATTGATGATAATACGTCAAAAGCATTAAGAAATGAACTGGCGGATTACTACATCGCCAAAAGGTAGGGTAAAATGGACGAGAGAAAAAACATAGTTCTGATAGGCTTTATGGGATGTGGAAAAACCACCCTTGGTAAAAAGCTTAGCATGAGGCTTAAATACAGTTTCATAGATATGGATAGATATATAGAGCACAGAGTAGGCATAACAGTTGCACAAATTTTTGAGGAAAAGGGTGAACCATATTTTAGAGATTTAGAAAAAAAGGCAGTTGAACAGCTTTCTAGAGAATATGGCAATATTATTGCCACAGGTGGTGGAATAATAAAAAATGAAGATAATATGCATATGCTTAAACAAACGGGTATAGTTGTATACCTTAAAGCTACGCCAGAGCATATTTTCAGAAACATAGCCAATGATGATACCAGACCATTGCTTCAAGGCGGAGATAAATTAGAAAAAATTAGAATACTTATGGAAGAACGGCGAGAATTGTATGAGAAATATGCAGACGTTACGGTAAACGTATCACCAGGAAACGTTAACCAGATTACAGAAAGAATAGCGAGGGAGTTGGAAAGATACAATGAAAAAGGTATGCATAATACACGGTCCTAACCTTAACTTTACAGGAATAAGAGAACAAGGAATTTATGGCACAAAAACCCTAGACGACATAAACAAAAATATTTTGGCTAAGGCAGAAGAAATGGGAATTGATGCCCAAGTTTTTCAAAGCAATTATGAAGGTGGAATAATAGACAAGCTTCAACAGTGTTATTTTGATGGCGTTGATGGAATAATAATTAACCCAGGTGCTTTTACCCACTACAGCTATGCACTGCGTGATGCTATTGCTTCAGTTAAAATACCAACAGTTGAGGTACATTTATCTAATATTCATCAGCGTGATGAGTTTAGGCACAAGTCTGTTACTGCAGCGTCTTGTGTAGGTCAAATGTGCGGATTTGGAGAAAACGGCTATATATTAGCGCTTATGGCACTTAAAATGAGAGCAGAGGATGAAAAAAAATGTTGAACATATAAAATTTTTTGCTAAAACCTATTGCGAAATAGCAATTTTTAATTTAAACTAGTACAAGATTAGTCTAATGAGGAGGATTTATTGATGATTTCTGCAAGTGAATTTAGAAATGGTGTAACAGTTGAATATGAAGGTGACATTTTTGTTGTTTTAGAGTTCCAGCACGTTAAACCTGGTAAAGGTGCAGCGTTTGTACGTACAAAGATTAAAAACCTTAAAACAGGCAGTGTGGTTGAAAGAACTTTCAGACCTACTGAGAAAATGCCAAGAGCTCATATCGACAGACTTGATATGCAGTATTTATATGCTGATGGTACATTATACCATTTCATGAACGTAGAAAACTACGAGCAGATTGCTGTTAACGAAAGTGATATCGGTGATACACTTAAGTTTGTTAAGGAAAATGAAATGGTTAAAATTCTTTCCTATGAAGGACAGGTATTTGGTATTGAGCCCCCATTGTTTGTTGAACTTGAGATTATTGAAACAGAGCCTGGTTTTGCTGGCAACACATCTCAAGGTGCAACAAAACCTGCTGTTGTTGAAACGGGAGCAACTGTTTATGTGCCATTATTCATTAACCAGAACGAAAAAATTAAAATTGATACAAGAACAGGTGAGTATTTAGGTCGTGTAAACAACTAAATTACCAAACTGTTGGAGAGAACTAAAATAAATTTAAAAACGCTTTTTACCATATGTCTTTTGGTAAAAAGCGTTTTTTATTAGAGACTAGATAACACTTTGTAGTTGCAAAAACTCTAAAGGTATAGGTTTTGTTTACACATTGAGCTAAATAATTTTTGTGAAAATGAAGTACAACAGGGCAAAATGTAACACAAGGGCAATTGTATATATTATGTAAAACTGTGGTTTTTTGGTTTTGTGGTGGAACCAAAACATACCACAAAAGCCACCAACTGCACCACCAAGCAGTGCCATAATAAACAAAGTGCTTTCAGGAACTCGCCATTGCTGTCTTTTAGCTCGCATTTTATCAATTGCCATGGTTAAAAGCAACACAAAATTTAGTATACAATAATATACTAAAATAATTTTTACAGCTTTATTCATATTTAATTCACCGCAATTCCGTTTGTTTGAAAAGACCTGTTTAATTGAATAATATTTTCCGTAATTATATCTTTCTCCAGTCTAAATCTCCACGGTCCAAAGCAAGAAGCAAAATTTCTGCTGTTGCAAGATTACTTGCAAGTGGAATATTATGCACATCACAAAGTCTTAAAATTCCGTTAATATTAGGCTCGTAGCTTTTAGGTGCAACTGGGTCACGCAAAAAAATTACAAGGTCAATATCGTTATTGGCAACCTGAGAGCCTAACTGCTGTTCTCCCCCCAAGTGACCTGCAAGGTACTTGTGTACCGTAAGATTGGCAGCAGCCTCCACAAGGCGACCTGTGGTGCCGGTTGCATATAAAGTGTGTTTGTTTAAAATATGTCTGTATGCAATGCAAAGGTTTTCCATTAATTTCTTTTTATTATCATGTGCTATTAAAGCAATATTCACTAATTATACCCCCTCGAATAATGATTTTGAACGTTTTGAGCCGATGTTTAACACAAGACCTATGGATGCCATGTTGGTCCACATTGAACTGCCGCCATAACTTACAAATGGAAGCGACATGCCTGTGTTTGGAAGAATGCTGGTTGCAACGCCAGCGTTGACAAACACTTGAAAAGCTATCATGCCAGCTATGCCAGCAACAACAAGCTGGCTGAATAAATCTCTGCAGCTAACTGCTATAAGTATGCATCTAAAAACTACAAAGAATTCCAATGTAAGAACGCCTACGCATCCAATGAAGCCAAATTCCTCGCCTATAACTGAAAATATGAAATCGTTATGGGGCTCGGGCAGGTAGCTTAATTGGTTAAGTGTACCCTGATATAATCCTTTTCCAGTCATTTGTCCGGAACCAATGGCATTAATAGACTTTATTGTTTGATAATACTCGTTAGAACCTTCAACTGGATTAAGAAAGGTTTTTATACGTGTTATTTGGTGTGTTGCCAATACTTTATCTACAATAATAGGTGTTTCATTTTGCACATCCCAAAATACGAAAGTAATAATTGGAATAATTATCAGCAATGCAATTAAAATATATTTGTAATCAATACCAGCAACAAACAGTTCAACAATTAATATAGCCAAAAGCACAAGGCTTGCAGAAAGAGAAGGCTGTTTTTGTATAAGCAAAATAGGTATTAACACAAATGCTGCAATAAAAGCAAGCACACTTATATTATTAATCTCTTGTCTATTTTTGTCAATCAATTTCGCTAAGCAAATTACAATAATAATTTTTGCGAATTCTGACGGTTGTATACCTACACCGCCAATGTAAAGCCAACGGGTTGCACCGTTTACATTTCTGCCTACAATTAAAACAGCTATAAGCAGCAATATATTTACTGCATAAATACCTAAGTAAAACTGTGAAATGAAATGGTAGTTTACCAAAACAGCACCAAACATAATTATTATGCCAATGGCAAACCATATCATTTGCGAATAGTAGGTGGAGGCACTTTCTCCAAGGTTAATGTGCGTGGCAGAGCCTATGCATACTATTCCAAAAACACAAAGAATGCATACTGCACCTATGAGCCAGTAGTCTAATGAAGAAAAAATTTTTTTAATATCCATATCTAAATCACCTGAAATATACAGAAATAGGCTTCGACTTTGCGAAGCCTATTCCATCAATCGTCGTTATTTGCGTTTCTGTGCATACTTTTAATAGGAATGTTTGCATAAAGCACGGGGACTGTTCCCTTGTGGTCCTCACTTTCAGTTTGGGTTATGTTTATATCAAGTTCATCCTCATCAATTTCCATATAGTTGGAGATGACCTTAATAATATCGTTTTTAAGCATCTCCAGAACTTGAGATGAGCAGTTTACTCTATCATGCACAAGCACAAGCTTTAATCTGTCCTTTGCCATGGAGCCGCTTGCTTGCTCCTTTTTCTTAAAAAGGCCGAAAAAATCAATTGCCATTCGTATTCCCCTCCCTTTAACTGTGACGGAAAAGTTTTTTTAATTTGTCCATAAAGCTTTCTTCAACTTCTAAGTCCATAAGAGGAACGTCTGCACCCAAAATTCGCTGTGTAATGTTACGATATGCTTGTCCAGCTTTGGAATTTGGGTCATTAACAGCAGGCTCACCTTTGTTTGTGGTAATAACAATGGATTCATCATCTGGAACAACACCAATAATATCAATGGCAAGTATTTCGGTAACATCATCGATGCTCATCATATCTCCGCGTTTAACCATATCCACCCTTAAACGATTAATAATGAGGTTAGGGTTATTTATTTCATTTGCTTCAAGAAGTCCAATAATTCTATCAGCATCCCTTACAGCACTTACCTCAGGTGTAGTAACAACCAAAGCACGGTCCGCACCGGCAATGGCGTTTTTAAAGCCTTGTTCTATGCCTGCAGGGCAGTCAATTATTATGTAGTCAAAGCCTTCTTCTTTTAAATTTTCACAAAGTTTCTGCATTTGTTCAGGCGAAACTGCGTTTTTATCACGAGTTTGTGCAGCAGGAAGTAGGAAAAGACCTGCATAGCGTTTGTCTTTAATAAGTGCCTGTTTAAGCTTGCAGTTGCCCTCAACTACGTCTACAAGGTCATATACTATTCTATTTTCAAGACCCATAACCACATCAAGGTTTCTAAGACCGATGTCGGCATCCACCAAAGCTACCTTCTTACCGGCAACTGCCAAACCGCAGCCAATATTTGCAGAGGTGGTGGTTTTACCAACACCACCTTTTCCGCTTGTTATTACTATTACTTCACCCATATGTGTAATCCTCCCAGCTGGTTATTTATTCATTAGTAAAAATTAATATACAAAGCTATATAAGCCTATATTAACAAAAATATTAAGATATTGCACCATTTTTTTTAAGCAAATTTTTAAACATATCGACATAGTGGTAAATATACCATCTAATTTCTCCTATTCAAAAGCTGAAACATAAACTGTTCCGTCCTCTACGTAGGCATATTCGGGGTTTATGTTGGATTTTGAATTTCCGTTATCGGGAAATCTTGTGATAATGTCTGCAATTCTAAGCTGAACAGGGGCAAGATTTAGGGCAAAAACATATGCGTCTCTTTCTCCTTGCGCACCTGCATGGGCAACTCCCTTAAGTGCGCCAAGGACAATTATATTACCTGTTGCCCTTATTTGTGCACCAGGGTTAACATCTCCAAGTAAAATAATACTTCCGTCATATTCCAGCACCATACCGCTTCTTAAATTGCCCTTATGAAATTTGGCGTGGTGTTCTTTAATGAATTCAGTTGCAACTAATTCGGAAATGCGTTTATTTGCAGAAATATCTATTTCGCCTTCTGGTAAATCGGTAATCACAGTTTTTTCTGCCGCATCTTTAGCCTCAGCCGCTTCAATAATATTTCCCATTGAATCACCAGTTTGGGCAATGCTAATTTCAATTTCATCGGCATCATCGCCTGCATCTGAAGTGTTGACTGCTTCCATTTCGGCATCATTTTCTTTTTCATTTTCAATTTCGTTTTCATCACTAAATACGATCATAATAGTCCTCCTGTTTATTTTGCAAGTACGTTATCCATGTATGAATTTTCAGGCTGATAGTTAAGGCCCATATATTCTCCAATAATGTTTTTAGCTACAACTGCAGCAGGCGAGCCAGAGCTTTCGCCAAAAGGAATCATTACTGTAACTGCAATTTGAGGGTCATCGTAAGGGGCAAAACCAGTAAACCACGTATGCGAGCTTCTTGTAAGGTTTTCTTGGGCTGTACCAGACTTTCCTGCAACATCAATAGGGAAATCTTTAAAAATACCACGAAGTGTACCTCTGGAGCCTTGTGTAACTAACAACATACCTTTATAAACTGCCTGAAGGTGTGCGTCTTCAAACTTAGTTACCTCTTCAACAACTGGGTCAACCTTTTTAACAATTGTGCCGCTTGCCTCTTCAACCTTGTCAACAATATGCATTGTGTAGAGAGTACCGCCGTTTGCAAGGGTTGAAATATATTTGGTCATATGTGAAGGAGCATAATTATTTACCGACTGACCTATTGCCGTACGTATTGTGTCGCCGTCAGACCACCTTGTTTGGCTTACAGTTGCATCAGGGTTTTGCCATTTTATTGTTTCCTCCTTATATTCAGGAGAAGCCATGTTTGGCTTACTTTCACCAATTTCAATACCGGAATAGCTATCTAAACCAAAGGCAGCCATATATTTGTTAAGTGTTCTTATACTTTGTTCTGCACCACCGTTGGATTGGTTGCCCATTCGGTATGAAATTTCGTAAAAGAAGTAGTTACAGCTTACTTCTAGAGCACTTGAAACATTTACACTTCCGTGAGTTCCGCCATTGGAGTATATCCAACATTTTGCATAAGGAACTCCTGCACTTTTAAAAATTCCTAAATCTTGTATAACTGTATTTGGTGTAATTATTCCTGTGTCAAGGGCGGCAAGGGCGGTAATCATTTTGAAGGTTGAGCCTGGAGCTTTTGTCTGCCGTAATGGTCTATTTATCAGTGGCGTTGAAGGATTTTCCAAAAGGAAAGTGTAATAATCATTATCAAAATTATTTACCAGTCTGTTGTTATCGTAAGAAGGATAGGTAACAAGGGCAAGGGTTTCACCTGTATTTACATCGGCAACAACAACTGAGCCAGAGCAAGGGTCAAGATTGGTATCTCCAGGTGTAATTTCACCTTCCCTAAGTTTAGCAATAACCACCGAAAGAGGGCTTACAGTTCCATTTTTAATTTTGCTTAAATATTCTTCATCAGCAGTAATCATGCCCTGTTCCACCAGAACAAGAATAAGCTGTTTATAGCTAATTAGATTATTGTTGATACAATTTATAATAAACTGCTGTGCTGTTTCCTTATCCTCATCGTTGGTTAATGAGAAGGAGGGGTATTCTGCCAAAAGCATATCGCAGATATCCTTCTCTACACCTGTTTTTGATTTCATAATTTGGTTCAAATTAATTGTATTGCACTTTACCATAGAAGCAAAAAATTCTTTTAAGGTAATTGGTGAATCCTTCAGTGAAGTTGCAGTAAGCTTGGCAATAAGAACATCTGTAAGAGACTGTTCAAGATAATCATAGGCAGCCGCTTGCAACTTTTTGTCTAGAGTAAGGAAAACATTATTTCCAGAAACAGGCTGTTTTGTTTCAATGGTATTTATTCGTCTTCCAGAGGCATCCACCTCAACCATCATTTCGCCGTCTTCACCATTAAGGTCAAGTTCATAAAGTTTTTCAATACCACTTTTACCAACAATGTCGCTGTTGGTATAGCCATACTGTTTATATTCTTCATACTCTGTATCAGATATTTTACGTATATATCCTAAAATATGAGAAAAATATTTTCCACTTGTGTAGTTCCTAAGGGAAGATGTATCTATGCTTACTCCGGATAAAGAGTCATTATGTTCTTCAACGCTTGCCACTGTTTTATCACTTATGTTTATGGCGATGGTTACGGGCTGATACTTTCTGTAGCGTTTAAGATATAAGGAATATCTTATTGCTATTATTTTTCTTTTCATTTCGGAGGAAAGATTTTGCGGAACATCAAAAAGATTTTCCAAGTATTCAGTACTCTCTTTAGGTGAAGCATTAAGTTGTTCATTTTTCATTCCAACACTTTTTTTCCAGTCAATTTCTTTACTTTCGTTGTTATTAAATTGAAAGATATACGGTTCTGAGGAAGAAATAGGCAAGTCATCAACAAGGGTTTCACCGTTTTCATCCAAAATTTGAATAAGGGATATAAGCATAAGGTTTTTATCAGTGCTGTTTATGCCAAGGGAAATAATCTTACGTTGCTGGAGCGATGTAAGAGAAGATGAAACCTGAAATTTTTCACTAAGGTAGTCCATAACTTCATCAGCAGTCATATCCATTTGTTTTTTTGTAAGGCCAATTTTAGTTTTCCATGCAAGCTCATCTTCCTTTGCGGAAAAGGTAAAAGAATGGGGCTTGCTTGAAGTTACAGGTAAATTGTCTGTAATAGTTAAATCATCATCACCGTAAGACAATACTAGGTTTTCTAATATATGATTTCGATTTGACAGCGACACTTTTATACTGTCGTCCAGCTTAAGTGAAAAAGCAACTTGATTTGTGGCCAATGGCCGGCCGTAACGGTCGTATATTATACCCCTTGATGCAGGTATAGAAAGCTCTTGCAATATGCTTGCTTTTAAGTTTTGCTGATATTCTTCACCGTTAACTATCTGCATTGTAAAAAGCCGCACTACTATTATTGAAAAAAGCACAAATACACCCATAAGCATAAGAAAAAGTCTGCTTTTTATAAATTCTGTTATTTTTTCCAAATAGCTTTTCATTGTTTCCTCCAATGAGGCAAGCCTCATTTATTTGATGCTGAATAATTTGCGTTTATACTTTTCCTTTTGTTCTAAAAGACTATTTATTGAGAAAAGGACACGATAAATAAGTATTGTTAATATTGAATTATATACCATTTCTGGTATTATAAGGTTAATAAAAAAATACAAGTAGTTTGTATTCCCGCTAAAGAGAACACCTGTAAGGAATATGCATGACTCATAGGCTACAGTTGAAAGTGAGCATATGAACACAGGTATTACATAATTTTCACGATAAAAGCCCTTGTTTATCTTGCCAACAAAAAACCCTAGAAGCATGCCCCAAAGAGCATAGTAGCCAAGAGCAATTCCAAAAAATATATCCTGCAACAACCCTGCGGCAAAACCAGTTGCGGCACCCTCAGTGCTTCCGCGTAAAAGAGACATGGATACAATTACAATTAAGGCTGTGTTTGGTATTATTCCTCTAATTTGTATAGAGTTCATAAGGGTGGATTGCAATACGAGGTTTATTACAAGCACTGCAAAAATGGTGGCACAGCGACGCATATTATTCGCCCCCTGTTGTTGTTTTATCAAAAGCCTCGGTTATTACCAAGAGGGTGGAAAGATGCTTAAAATCCACCTGAGGCTCTATTATTGCATACTTTGTAAGTCCGTTTGTATCTGTAACTATTTCCTTTACATAGCCAATTGTAAGGCCAACGGGGTAAATGTCACTTAGCTGAGAGGTGACAATTTCATCACCTTTCATTATTTCACTTTCAGCGTCAATGTATTCCATTCGGCAAAGACCATCATTCATAAGGGAATAGTCTCCACGAACAACGCCTAGGTCGCCTGTACGAAGGCTCATGGCGGCAACAGAACTTCGGTTATCCAAAATTGACTGCGCTTTTGAATATGTAAAGCCAGCCTCAGTTATTTTGCCAACAACGCCGCCAGCACTTGTAAGTACCATATCTGCTGCAATTCCGTCCTTTGTTCCTTTATCAATAACGAAAACATGATACCAGTTTCCAGGGTCCTTGCCAATAATGTTTGTAGCAGTTGTTTCATACTGTGGGTATTTTTGTGAAATTTCTAAAAGCTTTGAAAGCTTTGCATTTTCTTCTTCATAAAGGGCAAGACGTTTATTTTCCGCTTCCAAAAGCTCAACTTTAGCTTTTAGTTCTTCGTTTTCTGCATATATATCGCTTTCGTCTTTAAAAGAGGAAATTCGATCGCCAAACCATCCGCCAACGGTGGTGCTTATGTTTTGCAGTGGCGTTACGATGAAACCCAGTGCGTTATCCAAAATGGTTGCGTTGCTTTTTTTGCCCGCAGTTACAATAGCTGTTATTGCAAGAACAACCGCTACAAGTACAAGTATTTGTTTTTTATAATCTTCAAAAAATCTCAAAGCAAGCGCCCCTTGTTACATTCTTAATTTTTTAGGTGATACCAACACTGCTCTTAATGTTTCTATATGCTCTAAAACACGTCCTGTTCCCAAAACAACGCAGTTAAGAGGCTCGTCGGCAATATTTACGGGCATGCCAGTTTCTTTGGTTATAAGGGTGTCTAACCCGCTTAAAAGTGCACCGCCGCCTGTAAGGGTAATTCCATACTCCATAATATCTGCCGCAAGTTCTGGTGGAGTTGCTTCAAGGGTTTGTTTAATACAGTCTATAATGGAATAAATAGGCTCTGATATTGCATCTAATATTTCAGTTGAGGTTATATTAACAGTTTTTGGAAGACCGCTTATTAAGTCACGTCCACGGATGTCTAGTGATTCATCTTTTTCCTTTGGATAAGCACAGCCAATGGTTATCTTAATTTCCTCGGCGGTACGCTCACCTATAGCAAGGTTATATTCTTTTTTAATGTAGTTTATTATATAAGAATCTATTTCATCTCCTGCAACCCGAAGGGAAGTGCTTGTTACAATGCCGCCAAGCGAAATAACTGCAACTTCACTTGTACCACCGCCAATATCTACAACCATACTTCCTGTTGGTTCTTCAACAGGAAGCCCAGCACCGATGGATGCCGCCATTGGTTCTTCAATTAGGTAGGCGTCATTGTTTTTTGCTCCTGCACCGATGGTTGCTTCCATAACAGCGCGTTTTTCAACTTCAGTAACACCCGAAGGAACGCAAACAATAACACGAGGCTTTGGACCGAAAAGTGAACGAGTATATGCTTTATCAATAAAATAGCGAAGCATGGCTTGTGTAATATCAAAATCAGCAATTACGCCGTCTTTCATAGGGCGTATAGCAACAATATTTCCTGGTGTGCGTCCTATCATTTCTTTTGCCTCGTTACCTACGGCAAGAACTTCTTTTGTTAATGTGTTTATAGCAACAACGGATGGTTCGTTAACTACAATACCTTTTCCCTTTACATAAACAAGTGTGTTTGCAGTGCCTAAATCAATTCCCATATCTCTGGAAAACATATAAAAAAAACTCCCTTCAGTTTAAAAAAATCAAATAAAGGATATACTGAACTGTAGATTAAGCCCAAAATACCATATTAAATATAATACATCGTTTTGTAGGTTATTTCAATAAAAATACTATTAAGATATTATTAAAATAGATTAATATACACATTTTTTTATAAAATATGGAGGAAGTGCATAAAAATGGAAAAAACAAAAGGTTTTGACAGCTTTACAGAAAGTATTATATGCAAAAATGAAAACCAATATGGCGGTGAATTAAAAGAAAAATACAGTTACGATGCCATTGGTGAGAGCAACGGGGAATTTAAGAATATGACCCAAGAGGAATATGAGGTAATGAAAATTATTGAAGGAGAGATTATTAAACGCCTTGAGGCCGCAGTTCAAGGAGGAATAAGAGATGATTGTTTGGAGGCTGCAGAAATTGCCGAACAGCATAAAAGGTGGCTGATGTATACACATCCTGACTACTCTGTAATGGAACATTTAAGAATAGTGCACATGTATATTTCAGACCCACGTTTTATTACCTACTATGACAAAAATGTCAAGGGCTGTGCAGATTTTTTGAAAAGAGCTGTGGAGAAGTGGCTTGGTAAGTAAAAATGAGACCTTGAGAGTGTTCGGTCATTCTCAAGGTCTCATTTAATTTATTTCCAAAAATCCATTAGCTGTATGCCGTGCTGTTTTAATGCGTTGTATAGAATAGGCACAGAAAGGCCAACAACAGTATCATAGTTGCCAGTAATGCTGTCTATAAATAAGGAAGCCCTGCCTTGAATGCCATAGCCGCCTGCTTTATCTGTGAATTCACCTGTGCTTATATACATTTCTATTTCTTCTGGTGACATTTTATTAAAGGAAACCTCTGTGCCATCAACAAAGTTTTCTTCCTCAATATTACCGTTTTCATCAACAAAAAGAAGTGTCATTCCGGTGTAAACACTGTGGTGTCTGCCCTGAAGCTGACTAAGCATTTTTACAGCGGTTTCTTTGCTGTCAGGTTTGTTAAGTATTCTGCCAAGGTCGGCAACTACTGTGTCAACACCAATTATTACAGCAGGGCCAGTTACCTTGTCTAAAACAGCATTTGCTTTTTTAGACGAAAGGGTCTTTACCCACTCATAAGGGGAATTGTCAACATCTAGGGTTTCATCCACATCGCTGTTTATTACCTCAAAAGGTATACAAAGGTTTTCCAGTATTTGACGTCTTCTGGGTGAGGATGAAGCTAATATAATTTTTTGCATAAACACTGCTCCTTAAAATTATTAATAATATGCTATTTAATTTTACAATCAGAAAGAGTTACATTTTTTTATATACAATTGCGGCAATTACTATACCTATTATACCGGAAATGGTAAACTTTATTGTAAGCCCGAATTTTAATACTATTACACCAAGATCTAGCACTAAAGGTGTACTAAGCCCAAAAGATTTGCCATAAGCCAGCCAAGTTAGGTAGGCACTTTCGCCCAGATATTCACCAATAAAACCTCCAATAACAACCCCTGCCAGTAAAAGTAGTACCAGCGCCCAGCCGTTTTTACCTCCGCTTTTGTACATATGTATACCTCCAATTTTCTTTCTGAAAACTACCATAACCATTTTAATATCAATGCAAAGATTATGCAATAGAAATATGACCTTTTAAGCAAAAAAACAGCCGTGAATCAAAGCTCACGGCTGAAATAACTTTATTCTTCTGTTTTTGTTTCTTCAGTAGCAGGCTTTTCTGATTCAACAGCTTCGGCAGGAGCATTTTTTGCTGCTTCTGCGGCTGCTGCAGCTTCGGCTGCTTTTTTCTCTTCCATAGCCCTGATTCTAGGATTTTCAATTGTTTTCTTAGGGCATTTAATTGCGCATACGCCACAGTCTTTACACTTTGTGTAATCAATAACTGCTATGTTGTCTATTACGTGTATAGCATCGAACTTACAGTTCTTTTCGCAAATTTTACATGCAATACAGCCCACCTTACAGTTAGCCATAACAACCTTGCCAGCGTCTTTAGAGTTACAAGCAACTCTTGTTTTCTTGCTAGCAGGAATCATGTGAATAAGGCTCTTAGGACAAGCCTTAATACATTTACCACAAGCTACGCACTTTTCATCATCAACAACAGCAACGCCGTCTACAACGTGAATAGCATCAAATGCACAGGCTTTAACACAGCTGCCAAGGCCTAAACAGCCAAATGAACAGCCTTTTTCGCCGCCACCAGCAAGCTGGCTTGCCATGCCACAGTCGTCCATGCCAAAGTACTTGTATTTGTTAACACTAAGGTCACAAGTACCGTTACACTTTACATAAGCTACTTCACGTTCTTTTTCTTCTGCAGTAACACCCATAACCTCTGAGATAGCTGTTGCACATTTTGCGCCACCAACAGGGCAAGCGTTAACAGGAGCTGTGCCTGCTACTATAGCTGTAGCAAGACCGCCACAACCAGGGTAACCGCAACCACCACAGTTTGCTCCGGGAAGGCATTCTAAAACCTCGCCTATTTTTGGGTCTTCTTCAACTGCGAATACTTTACCCGCATAACCAAGGCCTGCACCAAAAACAAGACCTAAGCCGCCGATACTAAGTACCGGAAATAATATACTGTTTATGTCCACTTTTTGTCACCCCTTTGATTATAAAGTTATTAATCCCTGGAAGCCTAAGAATGCAATTGACATTAATGTAGCTGCAACTAAAGCAATAGGGAAGCCTTTGAAGGCTTTAGGAATATTGTTAAACTCAATTCTTTCACGAATGCCGGCAAAAAGAATAATTGCTAAGGCAAAACCAACAGCACCACCGCAACCGTTTAATACTGATGCAATGAAAGTGTAATTTCTTTGCATATTAACAACGGCAACACCAAGAACTGCACAGTTTGTTGTTATCAGAGGAAGGTAAACACCCAACGCCTGATAAAGGGAAGGAGAGCTTTTCTTCAAGAACATTTCAACAAGCTGAACAAGAGCTGCGATAACAAGAATGAAAGCTATGTTGTAAAGATATTTGATTTCCAGTGGTACTAAAATAAGATTGTATACAAAGTAGGTAATTGCGGCAGCTAAAGACATAACGAAAATAACTGCAGCACCCATGCCTGCTGCTGTTTCTACTTTTTTAGAAACACCAAAGAAAGGGCAGATACCTAAGAACTGTGACAATATATAGTTATTTACAAATATTGCCGCTAAAACTAACATAATAAGATTTGGCTGAACCACTATTTACCCCTCCTTAAGCAGATTTTTTATTTTTAAAATGATTTAACAGAGCCATTAAGAAACCAAGTGTAAGGAATGCACCAGGAGCCATGATGAAAATTAAAGTTTGTGGGAAAGCTGATGGAAGAATCTGAATACCAAAAGCAGTACCACCGCCAATAAATTCACGCACAAGGCCAAGTATACCAAGTGCAATTGTGAAACCAAGACCCATACCAATTCCGTCAAAGAAAGAATCTATAGCATTGTTTTTTGATGCATATGCTTCTGCCCTTCCAAGAATGAGACAGTTAACAACGATAAGAGGAATATAAAGGCCTAAAGCGTCATTAAGTGCAGGCATATATGCCTGTAAAAGGAACTGTACAATTGTTACGAAGCTGGCAATAACTACTACGAAAGCAGGAATTCTTACTTTGTCTGGAATAATTTTCCTAAGTAAGGCAATTGCTACGTTAGCACAAATTAAAACCGCCGCTGTTGAAACACCCATACCGATACCATTTATAGCGCTGCTTGTTACAGCAAGAGTTGGACACATACCGATAACCTGAATGAAGGTAGGGTTTTCGTCAATGATACCATTTTTAATAATTTTCAGTGGATTACCCATTATTTAGCACCTCCATTTGCTTCAAACCAAGTAAGTGCTTCATTAACACCGCTTGTTACTGCTCTGGATGTGATTGTTGCACTTGTTATTGCCTGAACCTGACCGCCGTCTTTATTAACTTTAAGTTCGCCGCTCATGCCTTTAAACTGGTCCTGAAATACTGGCTCTGTTGCTTTAGCACCAAGACCAGGAGTTTCAGAAGGAGTTGTTACTTTAATACCTGTAATAACACCGTCTGCATCAATACCAACTGTTGTAGGTACTGAACCGCCAAAGCCTGATGGATTTGCTGTAATAACATAACCAACTTCGTTGCCGCTTGCATCTTTACCAACGCTTACTGCTGAAATTGTTGTGCCGGTAAAATCTGCTTCAACAGGCTCAAAAGTTTCCGCTTCAGGAAGAGAAGCCTTCATTGCTACATTTTGAGTATTCTCTGTCGCAATTCTTATTGGTTCTTCTGTAACGCTTTCTACTACGCCGAGGAGGGCAGCAGCTACAGCTGTAATTGCTAATAATATTATCGCAGGTCTAACTATATCTTTCATGCCTTCTTCGCCTCCTTTGGTAATGCACCGAAGATTTTTGGTTTTGTATATCTGTCAATAAGTGGTACAGCAAGGTTCATAATAAGGATTGAGTATGAAACGCCCTCTGGATAGCCACCATAAAATCTGATTAATACGGTAAGGATACCACAGCCAATGCCCATTATAAGCTGGCCGTTTGGTGTTACTGGAGATGAGGCATAATCTGTGGCCATAAAGAATGCACCAAGCATAATACCACCAATCATAAGTTCATAGAGTGCTGAACTTCCATCTCTGCCAAAGATAGTTGCAAAAATGAATACTGTTACAATGTATGTAACAGGAATTCTCCAGCTGATGATGCCCTTTGCAATAAGGTATACACCACCAATTATAAGTGCTACTGCGCATGTTTCACCAATACAACCACCAATGTTACCTAAAGCAGCGTCTGCAAAAGATGGAAGCTCTGCAACATTACCTGCTTTTAAAAGCGCAAGTGGTGTAGCTGTAGTTACAGCGTCAGCACCAGGTGTAACCCATCCTGTCATAAGGCTAGGATATGATGCCAAAAGGAAAGCACGTCCTGCAAGGGCAGGGTTAATAAAGTTTTGACCAATACCACCGAAAAGCTGTTTTGCTACAACTATTGCAAAAACACTGCCTACAATAGGCATCCACCAAGGTGCTGATGAAGGAATGTTCATTGCTAAAAGTAAACCTGTTACTACGGCGGATAAATCGCCGATTGTTACTTTCTGTTTTGTTGCTTTCTGATAAAGTGCCTCTGCAATAACTGCTGCTGCAATTGCGATTATAATAAGCATTGCGGCCTTGACACCAAATCTGTAAATACCCATCGCTGTTGCCGGTAAAAGCGCAATAATAACATCACGCATAATACTTTGAGTTGACTCATTGGAACGAACGTGAGGGGTAGCAGATATTGTAATATTTGGATATTCCATTAGATGTTAATCCCCCTTCGATTATTTTGCGGCTGCGGCTCTTGCTGCGGCTGCAGCTGCTGCCTTTTTACCCATTTCAACCTTCTTAGTAGCTCTGATACTTTGCGCAAGCTGTCTTTTTGCAGGGCAAATGTAAGAACAGCTACCGCATTCGATACAATCAAGACCATTTTCTTTACAGAATGCTTCTCCATTATCCTGAATAATTAAAGCATTAAGCAAGTAAGGCATAAGCCCCATTGGACAGTGGCTAACGCACTTGCCGCAACGGATGCAGTTGCTTTCTTCTGGAATAACTGCTTCTTCTTCAGTAAAGCAGAGAAGTGCAGAAGTGGTTTTTGTTGTAGCAACATCAGTTGTGTACATGGTTGGTCCCATCATAGGTCCGCCGGCAATCATTTTCGCAGGGTCTACCTTGAAGCCACCAATCTGCTCAAGTAAATCTGTGAAAGTCATACCAATTCTAATTTGGTAATTGCCAGGGTTAGCTGGTGCACCGCCAGTAATGGTAACAACTCTTCTCATTAAAGGTGTACCTTCTGCAATTGCATTGTAAACAGAAATGATGGTGTCAACATTATCTACAATACAACCAACTGCTGATGGAAGAGCACCAGATGGCACTTCTCTGTTGGCAATTGCTTTAATAAGATGTTTTTCAGAACCCTGTGGGAACTTAGCCTTAAGGGTTGCAACCTCGATATTTGGAATATCACGGCAAAGGTCACTTAGGTGCTTAATTGCCTCAGGCTTATTATCTTCAATACCAATTACGCCTTTAGCGTTAGGGTGAAGTTTAAGAACAATTTGAAGCCCTTTAATAAGTTTTTCGCCTTGCTCAAGCATAAGTCTATAGTCGCAAGTAAGGTATGGTTCACACTCCGCAGCATTGATAAGAACGTAGTCAATTACTGTTCCCGGAGGTGGAGCCAGTTTAATGTGTGTAGGGAAGCCAGCACCACCAAGGCCTACTACACCTGCTTCTTTAACAGCAGTAATTATTTCTTCGTTGGACATAGACTGATAGTCTTTACCTGTGAGTCCTTCAATTTCTTCCATCTTGCCGTCATTTTTGATAACGATTGATGGGCTCATTGCGCCGCCAGGAGTAAGCATTGGTCTTATGTCTGTTACTGTTCCCGAAATGCTTGAGAAGATAGGTGAACAAACGAAAGCTTTAGCTTCGCCAATTTTTTGACCTACCTTAACGTAATCACCAACTTGAACTATTGGTTCACATGGTGCACCTATGTGCTGAGACATAGGGAAAAACAATTCGGAGTTTTCCTTAGGAAGTATCACTTTAATTGGCTCGTCTTTTGTTAAAGCCTTACCATCATGTGGATGAACTCCCCTTTTGAACGTCAAAGTTTGCATATTATCCCCCTCTGTGTTTGTTGTTTTTTTACACACAAGCATGTACGCTTTGTGCAAAGTAAATCCTTTTTTGTTTAAATAAAGTATAGCAACATAAACAGACCGATAGTGGGACGTTCACCCAAAAGTACGGTCAGCTTAAATCAACGTTTCTATTCTAATACAAAACTGCAGAGTTCTCAACACTAATTAACAATTTTCTTAATAAAAAAGAAAAAATGTTTGAAAAATTTAAGCATGTACTAGAATAAGCGGAAAAAATAACCATACTTTTAACAAGGTTATCAGCAATATGCTTTTCCGCATTTAGAATTTTACTACATTTAGCATGCAAAGTAAATGTAAAATTATGAATATCGGCAACTTTTTGTTACTTTATATCAAAAAAACATGCAAAATTTAACTGTTAAGTAAAAAACAAACCAATTTTATTGCTTTTTTGGCAGGAAATTTGCTACAAAAGAACGAAAAGTGTTTTCTTATTTGTAAAATCAGAGTATAATGAAATAGTTGTTTTAAATGAAGGAGGTGTAAATATGGATCTTGTACTTAATACCAGTCAAAAATTGCTTATGTCGCAAAAAATGCTTCAATCAACGGAAATTTTACAGATGAGCTCGGCAGAACTTTTGGATTATATTAAAGAAATGTCAGTGGAAAATCCTGTGGTAGACTACGAAGAAAAAAATGATGACGGCGAAAAATTTGATATTATTCGCAATAAGTTGGACTATTTGGATGCATCGGATGAACAAAACAGAACATATTACACTGACCAAAAGACTGACGAAAGTGAAAATGACGACTGGAAATTCAAAGAGAATTCCCATGAAAGCCTTGAAGAGTATCTTATGGAGCAGGTTAATGTTATGCGCTGCAACAGGGATATTAGGCTAATGGCAAATTATATTGTTGGATGCACAGATGAAAATGGATATTTGAAAGAAGATGTTTTGGACATAGCTCGAATTTTGCAAATTAGTGAAAAAAGGGCAATGCAGGCACTTGAAATGGTGCAGGATTTTGAACCAGCTGGTGTTTGCGCAAGAAACATTCAGGAATGTCTTATAATTCAGCTGAAGCGCAAGGGAATAGAGAACAAAACCGCAGAGCGAATTATTGAAGAGTGCCTTGAAATGCTTGGGAAAAATCAGCTTCATATTATAGCTAAAAAGCTAAAGGTTAGCCCAGCAGAGGTAAGTGAAGCAGTTTCACTGATAAAAACTCTTAATCCAAAACCTGGAAATAGCTTTGACTCGGGCAAAAGTTTTGAATATATTGTACCGGATGCCATAGTGGTGAAAGGTGAAAACGGTTACGAAATAGTACTAAATGATAAGTTTTTCCCCAACATTGGCATAAATGGATATTATAAAACTATGATGAGTAGTAATGATGATAAAACAAAGGATTATATTCAAAATAAAATAAGGCAGGCTGAATGGGTAATGACCTGCATTGCAAAGCGAAATGCAACATTGATGAAAACCCTTGAAAGCATCGTAGAAATACAGAAGGATTTTTTTGATAACGGGACAGGACATATAAAACCTATGTGCCTTAATGATGTGGCACAGGTAATTGGTATGCATGAAAGTACTGTAAGCCGAAGCATAAAGCAAAAATATTTACAGTGTAGGTATGGGGTATATCCATTAAGCTATTTTTTCCAGACCTGTGTTACATCTGGAGAGGCCGAAAGCCTTACACCAGAACGAATTAAGATGATGATAAAAGATATAGTTGATGGTGAAGACAAAAAAGCACCTTTGTCTGACAGAGAGATTACAGAAAAGCTTAATCACTCCGGGGTGGATATATCACGACGTACGGTGGCAAAGTACCGTGAGTCCATTGGAATACTTGGAACTAGCGGACGGAAAGCGTAGTTCATTAGAAATATAATAATATTTGTACTATGCAATTAACCCTATTATAGGGAAAAAATAATACACATTGAAGACCTTAGGCATATTTTCACACTTTGCCTCAAGGTCTTTTTGTTTTATTTTCAGCATATTTATAAAGGATAGAATATTTTGTGTTGGGAGGTAGTTGCTTGGGCAGAGGTGTGCGAAGACGGGTTACAGATATGCTGGAGCTACCTAAGGAGTCTATGATAAACCTTCCCCTTATAACACTGCTTGGCCGTGAGGAGCTTTTTATTGAAAATTATAAAGGCATAATAGAATATGGCGACGAAGTGGTACGAATAAGCACGGGAATTGGAGTGATTCGTATTGAAGGAAGATGCCTTACGTTAAAAAGTATACTTGCTGAAAGTATAACTATAACGGGCACTTTTTTATCGGTATGCTATTTGGATTAATGGAGGAAGAATATGTTTCTCACGTTGTGGCATTATTTAAGAGGATATGTTATTATAAGGGTATCTGGCTTTTCGGTGGAGAGGTTTGTGAACCTTGCAGCCCTTAGGGGCATATATATTTGGGATATTAAGCCGAATAAAAATGCAGTGACTATGCGCGTTAGTCCGCAAGGCTTTAAAGAGCTAAAGGAATGTGCAAGAAAAACCAAATGCCATTATAAAATAATGGATAGGCGAGGGCTTCCATTTTTATTAGACAGATGCAAAAACCGTAAGGTATATACTGCTGGTTTATTCTTTTTTGTGGCAGTACTATACGTACTTTCTTCCTTTATATGGACAGTTACGGTCACAGGAAATAACAGAATTCCAACCCAAGATATACTTTCGTTTTGCAGCGAGCAGGGTCTTGCGGCAGGAAAATTGAAAATGACAACGGATACAAAAAAAGTTACCGACAGTCTTATACTAAAGTTTGAAGATATATCGTGGGTTGCAATAAGCACAAAGGGTACAAAAATAACTATTAATATTGTTGAAACGATTCCTAAAACAGAAATAGTGGACAGAGAAACACCTTGTAGTATAATAGCAGATAAGGCATGTATTATTGAAAGCATATCGGTTAGTGCAGGCACACCACTTGTTAAAGCAAAGGATGTAGTTGAAAAAGAAGATATGCTTGTTAGTGGAACTTTGTCTATAATGGATATGGATACAGAGGTTGACAGAAAATATGTGCGTTCAGTGGCAAACATAAAAGGAAGGTGTGTTTATACTATTGAAAACAGTATGCCCCTTACATACATCAATAAGTTGAAAACGGGAAATATTACTACTGATAATAGTATTGTTTTAGGAGACTATATTTTGGATTTTGTAGCACCGCGGGTCAAGTTTCAACTTTATGATAAAAAAGAAAAAGAAGTAAAAGAGTTTAAAATAGGTGATTATGTATTGCCCCTCAAAATTCTTTGCACAGAATACGAAGAGTATACTGAAGAGGAAAAAAATAGAACCGAGGAAGAAGCAAAAGCCGAAATTAATGGTCTGCTACTTAAAACAAAGCAGGACATGGAATTGGACGGCGCGCAGATTATTGGCGAGGAAACTGAATTTTCATTTAACAACAATATATTAACGTCAACAACAACTTTAACAGTAATAGAAAACGTTGGCAAGGAAAAAAGTATTGAAATTGAAGAGAAGGGTGAAGCGCAAACAGATGAGTGAAGCAGAAAAGTTGATAACAATAGAAAATGAGAATATTTCAACAGTATTTGGTCAGTATGATGTAAACATTAAAAAAATTGAAGCCGCTTTTGGTGTTCATATAGTAAATCACGGTGATAATGTGAAGGTAACAGGAGAAGAAAAAAAGGCTGATGCGGCGGCACGAGTTCTAACTCACCTTAGAACAGTGGCAAGAAAAAAAGAAGCCATTACAGAGCAAGGTTTGCAATATATTATTGATGCAGTTAATGACACAAAAATTGATGAACTGGGGAAAATATACGATGATGTAATTTGCCTAACCACAAATGGCAGACCCATTAAGCCAAAAACCCTTGGTCAAAAAGGTTATGTGGACATGATAAGAAATAACACCATTGTTTTCGGCATAGGCCCTGCCGGTACGGGCAAAACCTATCTTGCTATGGCTATGGCAATAACTGCATTTAAAAATAACGAGGTAAACAGAATTATACTTACCAGACCGGCAATTGAAGCAGGAGAAAAGCTTGGTTTTTTACCAGGAGATTTACAGCAAAAAGTCGACCCTTATTTAAGACCACTCTATGATGCACTTTATGAAATTATGGGTGCAGAACGCTTTGCGGCAAATATGGAAAAGGGATTAATTGAAGTTGCACCACTGGCATATATGCGTGGACGAACGCTGGATAATGCCTTTATAGTTTTGGACGAAGCCCAAAATACAACTCCTGAGCAGATGAAAATGTTTCTTACACGTATAGGTTATGGTTCAAAGGCAGTTATTACAGGAGATATAACCCAAATAGATCTTGGTGAGGGAAAGAAAAGCGGCCTTTTTGAAGCAACACAAATTTTAAAAAATATTAGTGGTATAGAAATGATAGCGCTAACCAATAAAGATGTTGTTAGACATCCTTTAGTGCAAAAAATAATTGCTGCTTACGAAAAGATTGACAGCAAAAAGAAAGCAATTGATAGAAAAACAGAGCAGACAGAACGCAGAGTATTCAGAGGAAAACGGAAGTGATTATTTGAAAAAAACAGTCAGTAATAACGGGAAAAACAACAAACGAAGAACAATGAATATGATTATGCTTGCCGTTGCCTTCGTTGTAACAGCAGTTGCCATAGTAACTGGGTCTTATGTTAAAGATACCGAGATTGTAACAGTGGGAAGCGTGGCAAGCAGACGCTATATTGCTACAAGGGATATTGAAAATACATTTGAAACCCAAAAGCTTAAAGAAGAAGCCGAAGAATCAGTGGGCGAGCTTTATAAACTTGATTCAGCTGTACAACAAAGGGCTATAGAAGAGACAGAAGAATTTTTTCATGACTTAAATAATGCCCTTAACGCTATGGAGAAAAATGCTGAATTAGCATATGCAGAAGCCGTTAAGGAGGCTGAAGCTAACTCCTTAAATGGAAACGAAACTGTTCTTCCTAGTGAGGAGGAGTTGCTTAACTTTGACTTGAAACTGGTTACACAAATACCTGTTGCTGTAAGCCAAAAACAAGCACAGCTATACTATCAGCTTACTGATGATGGCAAGGAACAGTTTAAGGCAGATGTTATAAACGCGGTAAATTTTGCGTATGAACAAAAAATTACGAGTGAAAACTTGGAAAAAATAACCCAGCAAACATTTTTCCTCCTGGATGAAGCACTTTGGCAAGAGCAGCTTATTGAGTTTGGCAAGACGGTTACAGAGGCAGTTTTGCAACCGAACCTTGTTATAGATGAAGACGCAATTTCGGCTGCAAGAGAACAGCTTTCAAATGATGTTGAACCTGTGATTTTGCTTAAAAATCAAAAAATTGTGGATGAAGGAGAAATTGTAACAGAAGAAGCGTACCAGCTGCTTAATGAGCTTGGGCTTATAAACAAAAGCTATGCTGGAAGTATTATACCTTTTATAGGCAGTATATCCATTGTGTTTTTGGGCTTTATTGCAGTATATTTTTATATGGTCACTCAACAAAAAAAGGTGTTGGATGATGAAAAGAAAACTGTTGTTTTATTTGCACTATACATATTGACGGTTATAATGCACAGCGCTATGGCGGATTTAAGTACATTCTATTTTATACCGGTTTCCATATTTGCTATGCTGCTTTCAATACTTATAAAGCCTAAAATTGCTCTTATTTTAAATGTTTTTGTAAGTATATCTGCTCTGTTTATATTTAATGGAAGCGCGGATTTTCTTTTGTATGCACTTATAACAGGAAGTTTTGCTGCTCTTTTAGTACAGTATACAAACCGACGTGCAAGGATACTTATTGTATCAATTTTGGTTGGTGCGGCACATATGTCGGCATATGTGGCAGTAAGGCTGTTTTTTGACAAGGCTTATACACCAATGCTGTTGCAAGATAGTTTATATGCAGCATTTGTTGGTATTGCTTCGGTGGTGATTGTTGTTGGAAGTTTGCCACTGTGGGAAGCCATGTTTGGAGTTAATACTCAGTACAGGCTTATGGAGCTTGCAAACCCTACTAACGAAATAATGAGAAGGCTTATGATAGAAACACCAGGTACTTACCACCATTGCCTTATTGTTGCAAACCTTGCAGAAACTGCGGCTTACGATATTTTTGCCAATGGCGCGCTGGCAAGGGTAGGCGCATACTATCATGACATAGGCAAGCTGGAAAATCCATTGTATTTCAGCGAAAATCAGTTTGGTGAAAATGTGCATGACCATCTTGACCCATACATAAGCGCAAGAATGATTATAAGCCATGTTGAAAACGGTGTTAAAATGGCAGTGGAGAACCGTGTTCCTAAAATAGTTAGGGATATAATCGAACAGCATCATGGTACTACACTTGTAAAATATTTTTACATGAAATCTACAAAGGAAAAAGCAATGGTGGAAACATTGGAAAGAGATTTCCGCTACAAAGGTCCTATTCCTCAGTCTAAAGAAGCAGCTATTGTTATGCTGGCCGATACTGTAGAGGCGGCAATTAGAAGTTCCCTTGGTGAAGGCAAAAGCATATCAGAGGTTGAAATGCTTATAGACAAATTGTTTAAGGACAAGCTAAATGATGGGCAACTTAATGACTGTCGGTTAGACCTTAAGGAGATTGAAACTATAAAAAAATCTTTTATTAGGGTGTTTAACGGAATGTATCACGATAGAATTGCTTACCCTAAGGATGAGGAAATTGAGGAGGCAAGGCACAAGCAGGAAATGAAGCAGGAGATTAAAAGGCAGGAGGAATAAAAATGACTGTATTGATAGATAACAGAACAGACTGGCAGCTTACACCTGAATATGAAAAATTGATTAACGATGTGGCATTGAAGTGTCTTGAATATGAGGAATTTCCTGCAGACTGCGAAATAAGCGTTTCATTTGTAACTGGAGCTGAGATTAAAGAAATAAATAGCCAGTTTAGGCACATTGAAAAGGAAACTGATGTTTTAAGCTTCCCTATGCTTACCTTTGAAGAAGATGAAGAAGCAGATGTTAACGAAAATGATGAAATAATTTTGGGTGACATTATTATTTCAGTTGAGCGTGCAAAGGAACAAGCAAAAGAATATGGTCACAGCCTTGAAAGGGAAATTGCTTTTTTAACTGCGCACAGCATGTTTCATCTTTTAGGCTATGACCATATGGAAGAAGACGAAGAAAAGGAAATGTTTGCAAAACAAAAGGAAGTGCTTGATATACTGGGTGTGAAAAGATAAGTGGTATTGGAGGTATTTTATGAAAAGATTTCTTGTTTTTCTTATTTGCATAGGAATTGTTTTTTCGGCAGGCTGCGGAAAGAAAAAAACAGAGCCTACAGCAGCACAACCTAAGACAGAGGCAAAAGAACCTGAAAAAACTGATCCAGTTAAGGAAGAACCATCATTTGAGGGAATGGCAATTAATCCTCTTACTGGGTTATATATTGATGAAGATGTTGCAACAAGACGACCTTTTGCGGTAATGATTAACAATTTGCATAAGGCTTTGCCACAAAGCGGAATAGGTCAGGCAGACCTTTATTACGAAACACTTGCAGAAGGTGAGATAACAAGAATTGTGGCGGTTTTTCAGGATTTTGATGCGGAAAAAATTGGACCTGTAAGAAGTGCAAGAGATTATTTTACATATTTTGCTTTGGATAATGACGCATTTTTTATACACCATGGCGGAAGCCAAACAGGTTATGGTGCAATAAAAAGCCGAGGATTGGACAGCCTTGACGGCATGGCGGACAAAGCTTTTTGGCGTGACCAGGCTCGCCTTAACACAGCGGGAATGTACGAGCACAGTTCATACACAGACGCACAGGACTTAATAGAAAGCGTTGAGGTAAAAGGTTATAAAATGGAACGAAGTGTTGAGGCTATGTTTACTTTTTATGATGAGGATACAGCCTTAGGCGGTGCAGCACTTAATGCAACAGATGTTGTTGTTCCATTTTCAAGCTACCAAGTAAGCGAGTTTGTTTACGATGAAGATAAAATGCTTTACAAAAGGATACAATCAGGTGATGAACAGATAGACGACCTTACAGGAGAGGCAATTACTGTAAAAAATGTTATCATACAGCAAACGGAAATTTCGGTTATTCCTGGTGATGATGCTGGCAGAAGAAATGTGGATTTGGTTGGCAGTGGAGAAGGAATTTTCATAACCAATGGAAAGGCAAGAAATATAACGTGGGAAAAGATGGATTATTCCACACCTACCAAGTGGTACGATGAAAAGGGCGAAAATCTAAAGATTAATACCGGAAAAACTTGGATATGCGTATATCCATCAAATAAAACCTATACTTTGGAGTGATTAAATGGATAACAGAGAACTTATTAACCTTGCAAAAAAAGCTATGGAAAATGCTTATGCACCATACTCCAACTTTAAGGTTGGGGCAGCGGCAGTTGGCAAAAATGGAGAGATATACACAGGGTGTAATATAGAAAATTCCTCCTATGGGGCAACTAATTGTGCCGAAAGAACAGCAATGTTTAAGGGTATTTCTGAAGGAGAGCGGGAGTTTGAAAAAATTGCCATAGTTTCAACATCACAGGATTTAACATTCCCATGCGGAATTTGCAGGCAGGTAATGGCAGAGTTTATGGGCGGTGGAGTAGTGGTTTTAGAGGACAAAGACGGTGAAATAAAGGAATTTACAGTAGAAGATCTAATTCCTAAGGCGTTTTTGTTGTAGTGAATACTAGGCTAAAGCGGAAATAGGGTTGTTTGTACTTAATTAGAGGGTGAGTTTGTGGACAAAAGCTGGCAGCAGTTGGAGAATTGGTGCATGTCTTGCAACAGGTGTATATTAGGCGGCACTAGAACAAATGTGGTTATTGGTCGTGGGTGCAAAACGGCGGAAATTATGTTTATAGGTGAAGGGCCAGGAGAACAGGAGGATTTGCAGGGAAAGCCATTTGTTGGCCCGGCTGGTCAGTTGTTAGACAAAATGATAGAAGCCGCAGGACTGTTCGCTGATGAAGTATACATTGCCAATGTAGTAAAATGCAGACCACCACACAATCGTGATCCGAAGGAAGAAGAACAGACAGCTTGCATTAACTATTTAAGGTATCAGGTTGCACTTGTGAAGCCAAAGATTATTGTATGCCTTGGGCGAATAGCTGCACAGGCTATTATAGATAAAAATTATAAAATTACAAAACAGCATGGACAATGGATAGAAAAAAAGGGTATATTAATTACTGCTACCTATCATCCATCGGCTTTGCTGAGAGATGAAAGCAAAAAACGACCTGCATGGGAAGACTTTAAATCCATTCGGGATAGGTACAGGGAATTGAAAAGCAATTCTCTATAATTGAGAGGAGAACATTATTTTGGCAAAAAACAAATTTTATTCGGGTTTTATTTCATTGGTAGGAAGACCGAACGTGGGCAAGTCCACCTTAATGAACAGGTTGATTGGAGAAAAAATAGCTATTATTTCACCTAAGCCTCAAACTACCCGCAACAGAATACAATCCATTCTTACAAAAGATGATTTTCAAGTTATATTTATTGATACCCCAGGAATACACAAGCCAAAGCACAAGCTAGGGAATTATATGGTTAAGGCGGCAGAAACTACACTTAATGAAGTAGACGCAGTTTTTATGCTTGTTGAACCTACAGAAAGAGTGCTGGAGCTAGATAGGTATGTAATTGAACGTCTGGAAGGAATTAAAACACCAGTTATACTTGTTATTAATAAAATTGATACCATAGAAAAATCTAAAATTCTTACAGTAATAGATATGTTCAAAAGTCTTTATAATTTTGCAGAAATAATACCAATTTCGGCAAAGATGGGTGAAAATACAGACCAACTTATGGAGGTTATTAAAAAATATCTTCCAGAAGGGCCTCAGTATTTTCCAGAGGACATGGTCACAGACCAGCCTGAAAGGCAGATTGCCGCAGAAATTATAAGAGAAAAGGCATTACAGCTTTTGCAGGAGGAAATTCCCCATGGTATTGCAGTGGAAATTTCTGCAATGAAAAAAAGAAGTGATAAAGATATGGTGGATGTTGAGGCAACTATTTACTGTGAAAAAGACTCTCACAAGGGAATTATCATAGGCAAGCAGGGAGCAATGCTTAAAAAGATTGGCACAAGGGCAAGGGTAGATATTTCTGCACTTTTAGGCTCGCCAATTAACTTGCAAATTTGGATTAAGGTGAAAAAAGACTGGCGAGACAGCGACTTTTTACTGAAAAACTTCGGCTACGACCAGAGAAATATATAAAACACACCTGAGGGTTAAAAAATGAGCACAGAAAAGCTGAAAGGCATAGTTTTAAAAGAATATCAAAGCGGCGAAAGCAGCAAAAGAATTGTAGTGCTTACAGGTGAAAGAGGCACAATAACTCTGTCAGTTAAGGGTGGTAAAAACACAAAAAGCAAGTACCTTGCTGCGACACAAATGTTTTGCTACAGTGAGTTTGTTGTATATGAAGGAAAGGGGTTTCACTCTGTCACTTCAGCAGAGGTGATTGAAAGCTTTTACAATTTAAGAAATGATATTGGAAAGCTTGCTTACAGTGCATACATGATGGAATTGTTGGAAAAAACGGTTTTTGAAGGTATGCACAGTGAGGATGTACTTAAGCTGACTTTAAAAACATTATGGGTTATGGCCAAAACGGACATTGATATTTTGTTAGCGGTAAGCATATTTGAAATAAAATACTTGCAAATGAATGGGTTTTTAGGCGAGGGTGATAAGTGCAGTAGCTGCGGAAACCATGTTGGGGAAGAAATTTTTTTCAGCACAAGGGATGGCGGAATAATATGCGGCAAATGTAAAAGTAGTTCTGACAGAGTTTTTACTCTTTTGGAAGGGACTTACACTGCCATAAACTATGTGCTTAATAGCAATGACAGCAGGTTGTTCTCATTCAAGGTTTCAAAAGAAGTGCTTGGACAGCTAAGACTTATTTTGGAGAGCTATATTGCAGAGCATATAGGTCAAAATTTTTACACCCTTGAGTTTGCAAAAAGCTGCATAACGGAGAACTGATATCAGCTCTCCGTTATTTTTGTTAATTCACCAGTTACAGAATCTATTATTAATCCATATACGTTTATATTTTCAGGAATTAAGGGATGTGTACGTACAAGTTCAACAGATTTTTTGATAGAATCTTCCAAATCTTTAAAACCACCCAACCATGCATCAAAGTCAACACCAAGGTAGTTTAAAAGGTCGATGTTTTTTTGTTCAATTCCAGTTGCTTTCATTTTTTCTATGATTTTTTGGCTGTCTGTATGGCGTGCTCCGCAATCGGTATGACCAATTACCAAAATTTCTTCAATTCCTAATTCATAAATGCCAATTAGCAGACTTCGCATTACACTCCCAAATGGATGGGAAATAACACCGCCTGCATTTTTGATAAATTTGGCATCCCCATTTTTAATGCCTAAAGCGGCAGGCAATAGTTGGGTTAACCTTGTGTCCATACAGGAAACAATTGCTATTTTTTTATCTGGATATTTGCTGGTTATAAATTTTTCATATTCCTTGTTTTCAACAAAGACTTTATTATATTTTAGTATTTCATCAATCATAAGAGAATTCTCCTTTAGTAAACAGCATATGGTATAATGATAGTGTATTGTTTTAAAGGTTATCGGCTATTTTTTTTCTTACGGATTCAATTTGTTCATCTGTAAGGTCTAGCTGTGACCATTTAACCTGCACACCATCGTTTTCATAGCGTGGAATAAGGTGCATATGGAAGTGATGTACAGTTTGTCCAGCGATTTCACCGTTATTCTGTAATACGTTCATATCCGTAAAGCCAAGGGATTTTTTCATTACACCTGCAATTTTAACAGCAAGGGAAAAAAGCCTGCCTGCCTTGTCAGGGTCTATTTCAAATATATTAGCACAGTGCTGTTTGGGCATTATAAGCACATGGCCTTGGTTGCTTGGGAAACGGTCTAAAATAACCTTAAATTCTTCGTTTTCAAAAATAGTTGCAGATGGAATATCCCCTTTTATTATTTTGCAAAAAATACAATTATCCATGATATATTTTACCTCCTTGGTTTATAAGTTAAGCTTCAATAGGTAAAAGTATACCACGGATATTTTTTAAATGAAAGACTTAGTTAATAATCAGATATGTATTTAATATGGCATGATTCTGCTCGTCATTAAGAATGCTTTGCAAAATTTGCTTGAGGTATTCATCATTTAACATTAAAGTTAGATCTCTGTAAAATTCTGCCTCTTCAATTTCCCATACAATATTTCTCTTAAGTTCGAGGATATAGTTTCCGCTTAAAGGTAATTCTTTTGCTACTATTTCTGGTGCACCGCTGCCTGAAAGTTGTGTGTATATTTCATTTAGTAGTACTTTATGGCGGTTTTCATCAAGATACATACTGCGCAACATATCTTTGCTTTCTTCATCTGTTGTTGCTTCAGCCATTTGTTTGTATTTTGTTGCTTGGTTAACTTCATACTCCATTGCTATTATTATAAGTTCTAGAAGACGCTCATCACTGGCAATAGGTTCAGGGACAGAACCGTCCATGGAGGTTTTTTGTATAGGTTTATCAATATTGTATGGATACATGGGGAACACTCCTTATAATTGGTTTTATAGAATTATATTCCAAGAGAAATAAAACATTACTGCTACGCCTAAATTTTAGTGGAATAAGCTGTAATTTTCTGCTAATATAGTTAATTGATTAATAATTAGATTTGGAGATGGTAAAGTGAAAACCATAGTGCTTACAGGCGGAGGTACAGCGGGGCATGTTACGCCAAACCTTGCTCTAATACCTGTACTTTTAAAAGAAGGCTGGAATATAAAATATATTGGCACACAAAATGGAATAGAAAAAGAACTGGTTGAAAGAGAAAATATAGATTATTATGCAGTATCATCGGGCAAGCTTAGGCGGTATCTTTCAAAGGAAAACCTAACAGACGTTTTTAAGGTGATAAAGGGTGTAAAGGAAGCAACTGCACTTATTAAGAAAATAAAGCCAGATGTGGTGTTCAGCAAAGGTGGATTTGTTGCAGTGCCTGTTGTGTTGGGTGCAAAGCTGAACGGAGTGCCGGTGATAGCACATGAATCAGACATTACACCAGGTCTTGCTAACAAAATTGCCATGCCTTTTGCTAAAAGTGTATGTACCACTTTCCCAGAAACCGTAAGGTACATTAAAGGAGAAAAAGGAATAAACACGGGCACTCCAATACGCAGAGAATTATTTAGTGGCGAAAGGGAAAAAGGGCTTGCCATTTGTGGTTTCAGTGGTAAAAAGCCTGTAATTATGATGATGGGCGGAAGCCTTGGTGCAGTTAAGATAAATAACTGTCTGCGTGGAGCACTGAATGAAATTTTAAAGGAATTTGACCTAGTGCATATATGCGGAAAAGGAAATGTTGATAAAAACCTTATGAATTTACAAGGATATAGGCAGTTTGAATATGTTTCCAAAGAACTGCCACATATTTTTGCATTGGTAGATATAGTGGTTTCAAGGGCGGGGTCTAATTCAATCTCAGAATTTCTGGCGCTGAAAAAACCATCGTTGTTAATACCCCTTTCTGCAAAAGCAAGCCGAGGTGACCAAATTTTAAATGCAGAAAGCTTTGAAAAACAGGGGTTTTCAATGGTCTTAGACGAAGATAAAATGAATGAAAAAGTATTAATACAGGCAATCTATTCATTATACAAAAATAAGAACACGTATGTTGAAAAAATGAATAAAAGTGGACAAACAGATGGTGTTGAGGCTGTAATGAAGTTAATACGAGCATATGCAGGCATGTAAGCTGTTAATTATTGTTTAAGAAACTTGTAAGTGAAATGCATTTGACAAATGAGGGGTAAGGAATTAAAATTTACCCAAGTTAAATATATTTTTAGGTTAATATTTTGGAGGAGTATACTATATGAAAAAATTTTTATGTTTGGCACTTACAATGGCGGTTCTTTTTACTGGATGTGCAGTAGGTTCAGCTAAAACAGACAAAACAAATACAACAGGTGGCACAGAAACTAAAACAGGTGACAACACCAATGAAAATATAGGTGATGAGGTTGATGCTGAAAATGATGAATACGCGGCAAAGCTTTTGGCAGTATCAGATTCAATGCCTCAGCTTGAAGCGCCTCAAAAAGGCGAGGAAATAGCCGTTATTACAACAAGCCTTGGAGAAATTAAGGTTAAATTCTGCCCTATTGAAGCTCCAAAGGCAGTAGAAAACTTTATTTCTCTTGCAAAAAAAGGATACTATGACGGACTTACCTTCCACAGAGTTATAAATGACTTTATGATACAAGGTGGTGACCCAGAGGGAACAGGCAGCGGTGGAGAAAGTATTTGGGGAAAAGACTTTGAGGATGAGTTTTCACCTAATATGTACCACTTTAGAGGGGCACTCGCAATGGCAAACAGTGGTGCAGACACCAACGGAAGCCAGTTTTACATTGTTCAGAAACCTACCATTTCAGATGGATATTTTGATTATGTTAAACAGGTAATAGACCAATATGGAGATACTGAACTTTTATACAATCAATCAACAAACAAAATTTTCCGAACAAATTACTCTGATGAAGTAAAGGCAAAATATGAAGAGCTTGGCGGTACGCCGGAACTTGACTATGGATATACAATTTTTGGGCAGGCATTTGAAGGTCTTGACGTAGTTGATGCTATTGCAAAGGTTGAAACAAATGACAAGGATAAGCCTTTACAGGATGTTATAGTTGAAAAAATTGAAATTGTAAATTACGGCGAGTAATAATAAAGACCGAGGGGCTTTGCCTTGAGGTCTTAAAAATTGCACTAAACAATGCTTGGTTATTAAAAAAAAACTGACACCATTTTTGTTGAGGAAAAGAAAAAAATATGATAATATAATGAGAGTGATATAATTTGCGGATAGTGTGTCTTTATTAAGCAAATGAGAGATAGGATTATTTTAGGAGGATATTGAAAAATGCGTACAAAGTATGTTTTTGTTACAGGCGGTGTTGTATCTGGCCTTGGGAAAGGAATTACAGCGGCATCATTAGGACGCCTGCTTAAAGCAAGAGGGTATACAGTTACAATACAAAAGTTTGACCCATACATTAACCTTGACCCAGGTACAATGAGCCCATACCAGCACGGCGAGGTTTTTGTCACAGAAGATGGTGCGGAAACAGACCTTGACCTTGGTCACTACGAAAGATTTATAGACGAAAATTTGAACATAAATAGCAATACAACCACAGGTAAGGTATATTGGTCGGTACTGAACAAAGAGAGAAAGGGTGAATACCTTGGCGGCACAGTTCAGGTTATACCTCACATTACAAATGAGATTAAAGATCGCGTTTACAGAGCAGGAAAGATTTTAGACCCGGATATTGTTATTACAGAAATTGGCGGAACCGTTGGTGACATTGAAAGTCATCCATTCCTTGAAGCTATTCGTCAAGTTTCCAGAGAGGTTGGCAAGGAAAACTGCATGTATATACATGTAACCCTTATCCCTTATCTTTCTAAGGGCGGTGAAATGAAAACAAAGCCTACACAGCATTCTGTGAAAGAACTTTTATCAATAGGTATTCAGCCGGATATGCTTGTTCTTAGAACAGAGCATGAACTTAGCCAGGATATGAAAGGAAAGCTTTCTCTTTTTTGCAATGTTGAAGAAGACTTCATTATACAAAATCTTGACGCACAAAGTCTATACGAAATTCCGGTTATGCTTGAAAATGAAGGTCTTGCAAAGGCTGTTTGCAAAAAGCTTGGCCTTGAAAACAAGGAACCAGACCTTACTGAGTGGATGAACATGCTTGAAAAAGAACGCAATATGAGCAAAGTGGTAAACATTGCTCTTGTTGGGAAATATGTTGAATTGCACGATGCATACCTTTCAATTGTTGAGTCTCTTCATCATGCAGGTATTGATAACGCTGCAGATGTTAACATCCAGTGGATTAATTCGGAAGAGGTTACAGAAGAAAATGTTGCGGAAATCCTTAAAGATTCTCATGGAATTTTAGTACCAGGAGGATTTGGGGATAGAGGCGTTGAAGGTAAAATTACAGCAATTAAATATGCAAGAGAAAATAAAGTTCCTTTCCTTGGAATTTGCCTTGGAATGCAGTGTGCGGTTATTGAATTTGCAAGGAATGTGCTTGGATACAAGGATGCTTTTACCTCTGAAATTAGACCAGATACACCACACCCTGTAATTGACCTTATGCCAGAACAAAGGGATATTGAAGATATGGGCGGAACAATGCGCCTTGGTGCATATCCATGCAAGGTTCTTCCAGACACTTTATCTCATGAAGCATATAATTCAGACCTCATTTATGAGCGTCATCGGCACAGATATGAGTTTAATAATGTATACAGAAAAGAAATTCAGGATGCAGGAATGTCTATTGTGGGAATTTCCCCTAACGAAAAGCTTGTTGAAATTGTTGAAATTAAAAACCATCCTTGGTTTGTTGGTGTTCAGTTCCATCCTGAATTTAAATCAAGACCCAATAGGCCACATCCATTATTTAGGGATTTTGTTGGGGCTGCAATTAAGCACGAGGAAAAATAATAAAATAGAGGGGCAACATAGTTAATGCTGTGGTTGCCCCATTGAAAAGATTTATTTACAGTTTGTTAACATTATATTTACCGACTATCTATTATGTTTTACGTATATTAAAGTATAATTAAGTGTGATAAATGATAGATGTGATTTGAACCTATTTTTAGGGAGGTAAAATAAATGATAAGAGAAATTGAAGATGTTTTTGTTAAAGCTGAAGATGGCATAGAAAGAATTCTGGTGTGCATAACGGCACAGTGCAACTCAAAAAGGCTTATAAATGAAGGCGCAAAGGTAGCGGACCAGGTCAATGGTGAATTACATATTATACATGTGCAACGGGGCGACAGTATTTTTAACAATGCAGATACGCCCAAACTTTTGGAAGAACTGTTTGACTATGGTGCCAAAAGAGGCGGTATGATACATTTCTACTGTGATGAAGATATAACCGAGTGTATTGGAAGGTTTGTTAAGGATAACGGCATAACTAAAATGGTGTTGGGCGAGCCACCTATGACCAATGCACCAACTCAAAAGGAAATTGAAAAGAAACTGGGCGTTGTGCTTAAGAATATTAATTTACCGGTGGATGTTGTTGTTGTTAAACGAAATGAAGCAGAGGAAAATATGTTTATTAAGCGTAATAGAGCCGTTTTCACATAAAAGAATGAAAAAGGCTGATGTTTTTTATTGCATAAAGTGTTATAATATATTATTATTTCAGATGGAATAAAAAGCATTTATGCAAAAGGAGAGAATTAAATGAGTGTTTATGAGGATTGGATAAGAAAAGCGTTTACAGACGAAGGCAAAAGTGTTGAGCCTGTTTGGAATGAATATTTGCCAAAAGAGCAGAAAATATATGAATATATTCTTGAAGAAAAGGTAACAGAAATTAAAGGAACAATTACAGAACTTGGTGAAAAATTTGGCATGAGCGTTGAGCACATGGTTGCTTTTGTTGATGGCATTAATGATATTCTTCCAAATCCATACAAAATTGATGAATTAGACGAGAATTCTGATATCGAAATAGTTATAGATTTTGAAAAGCTGTATAAAAAAATGGTAGAGTATAAGGCAGAGCACCTTTATACACTTACCCAATGGGATAATATATTTACAGAAGCAGAAAGAAAAGTTCTTTTCAGCCAGCAGAAAATGGCAAGAACTGTAGTTAAAGGAGATAAAATAGGACGTAATGACCCATGTCCTTGCGGAAGCGGCAAAAAGTATAAAAAATGTTGCGGAGCATAATTTATGAAAACTCTAATCAGAAAAATAGATGATTTGAATATTGACTGTGAAATAATTAAAGAAGCCGCCGGTATTCTCCAAAAGGGAGGCCTGGTGGCTTTTCCTACAGAAACGGTATATGGCCTAGGAGCCAATGGACTTTCAGAAGAAGCCTGCAAAAAGATATATGAAGCTAAGGGTAGGCCGTCAGACAACCCGCTTATTCTTCATATTGGAGAGCTTACACAGCTTAACCAGATTGTGGAGGAGATCCCGCCATTGGCTAAAACTGTTATGGAAGCTTTTTGGCCGGGCCCTCTTACGCTGATTTTTAAGAAAAAACCATGTGTACCTGATTCTGTAACAGGAGGCTTGGATACAGTTGGTGTGCGTTTTCCTTCAAATTCCATTGCCAGAGAGCTTATTAAGGTGGCAAACTTGCCCATTGCTGCACCAAGTGCAAATTCTTCCGGCAAGCCAAGCCCTACAAAGGCATCCCACGTGGAATTTGACTTAAACGGCAAGGTGGAAATGATTATAGACGGTGGTTCAACAGATTTTGGCCTTGAAAGCACAATTGTGGATGTGACTGGCGATGTTGCAGTTATTTTGCGTCCAGGTGCAATTACAAAAGAAATGCTAATGGATTTATTGGGCTGTGTGGAAATAGACCCAGCAATTTTAGGGAAAAGTACAACCAATGTAGCACCAAAAGCTCCTGGAATGAAATATACCCATTATTCCCCTAAAGCAAAAGTAATTTTGGTTAAGGGTGAAATGAATAAGGTTGTTGAAAAAATTAACAGCCTTACGAAAGAAAACCAGACCAATGGGTTTAAGGTTGGAATTATGGCAACAGATGAAACTAAAGACAGCTATAAAGCTGATATTGTGCTTTCAGTTGGGGCAAGAAACGATGAAATTACAATTGGTGCAAGCTTATTTAAAATACTTAGGAAGTTCGATTTTCTTCAGGCGGATATTGTGTACTCTGAGGTTTTTACTGAAACAGGAGAAGGCCTTGCGATAATGAACAGATTGAACAAGGCGGCAGGCTACAACTATATTGAGGTGTGATTTTATGAATATATTATTTGTATGTACAGGCAATACTTGCCGAAGCCCTATGGCAGAGGCGGTAGCAAAAAGTATATTCCCTAAGGATGAATACAACATTATGTCAGCAGGCCTTAGTGTAATAGAAAATCAACCTGCAAGCCAAAATGCCGTTTTGGCGGCAGAAGCTTTAGGACTTAATTTAAAGGAACACAAGGCAAAGCAAATTACTCCAAGCCTTATTAAAGAGGCAGATATAGTGCTTACTATGACATCTGGGCACAAACAAGCCATAGCAAATGCATGCAACAGCACAAGTACACCAGTTTTTACTTTGGCAGAATATGCGGGGCATGGCGGTGAAGATGTTATTGACCCTTATGGTTGCGATTTGGAAATCTATAAAAAATGCATACAAAAGCTTAAACAATATATTGCGGAAACAGCTGATATAATAACAAAATAAATTGATACTTTGTGCAAAAAATGTTATATTATAAACAGAAGTTGTTTTGCAGATTTAATTTTTTACAGGAAGGAAGATATAATTGATAGCATTAGGCTGCGACCACGGCGGATTTCCGCTTATGAAAGAAGTAATTAAATATCTTGAAATCCAAGGGCTGGAATATAAAAATTTCGGTACTTATTCTGAAGAAAGCTGTGACTACCCTGTTTTTGCAAAAGCTGTTGCAAATTCAATAGTCACTGGTGAGTGCAAAAATGGTATACTGATTTGCGGAACAGGCATTGGTATTTCAATTACTGCAAACAAAATTAAAGGCATAAGGGCTGCTCTTTGCCACGATTGTTTCTCTGCAAAGGCTACAAGAGAACATAATAATGCAAATATACTTGCAATGGGTGCAAGGGTGGTAGGTGCAGGGCTTGCTATTGAAATTGTGAAAAACTTTTTGGAAACACCATTTTCAAACGATGAAAGACATATACGACGTATTAATATGATTGAAGATTAATTGGAGGGCAAAAAATGGGCAAGCTGTTTATATCAGAGCATCCGCTTATCAAACACAAAATGACACTTCTTAGAAACAAGGAAACAGGAACAAAAGAATTTAAAGAACTTATTGGCGAGGTTGCGTTATTGCTTACCTATGAAGCAACAAGAGAACTTCCTCTTGTTGATGTACAAGTTGAGACGCCAATTACTATGGCAGACTGTCAAATGGTGTCTAAAAAAATTGCTATTGTTCCAATTCTTCGTGCTGGTGTTGGCATGGCAGACGGAATGCAGACACTTCTGCCTACGGCAAAGGTTGGTCACATAGGTCTTTACAGAGACCCAGATACACTTATACCGGTTGAATATTACTGCAAGCTTCCTGTTGATATTGCAGAAAGCGAAGTTCTTCTTGTTGACCCAATGTTGGCAACAGGCGGTACTGCTGAAGCAGCTATCGGGTTTTTGAAAGAGAGAGGCGCTAAAAAAATAACTATGCTTTGTATTTTGGCCGCACCAGACGGCGTTAAAGCTGTTCAGGCGGCCCATTCTGATGTTGATATTTATACTGCGGCGTATGACAAATGCCTTAACGACCACGGCTATATTGTACCAGGTCTTGGCGATGCTGGAGATAGGATATTTGGCACAAAATAGCATGCTTGGGAGAGGTTGAATTTGGAACACAATTGGGTTTTATATATAGCGGCGTTTTCTACGGCTTTTGCAATTTCCAATGTAATGACGCCTGTCGCTAAAACGTTGTCCCTTAAAGTTGGGGCTATAGATTATCCTAAAGCAAGAGGAATGCATGCAAAGCCAATGCCACGCATGGGCGGTATTGCCATAGTTGTTGGCTTTTTGCTAACTCTTCTTTTGCTTTATAGATTTATGGACCACAAGCAGTCACAGCAGATTACAGGGTTTGTAATAGGTTCTGGTATCATTGTTGTGCTTGGTATGTTTGATGACTGCTTTAATTTGCGTGCGAGGTTTAAATTTTTAGTACAAATTGTTGCGGCTCTTGTTGTAATTTACTCAGGTGTTCGAATAAATGTAGTTTTTTGGCCTTTTAATGCGGCATTGCAGAAACTTAGTGTGCCAATAACCCTATTATGGATTGTTGGCGTTACCAATGCTGTTAATTTAATTGATGGTCTTGATGGACTGGCGGCAGGCGTCAGCTCTATTGCTGCACTTTCACTAATGGTGCTTTGCATTATTACAGGAGATGAAATAGCAGTTGTGCTCACGGCAACCCTTGCTGGAAGTTGTCTTGGATTTTTGCCACGTAATTTTAATCCTGCACAGATTTTTATGGGAGACACTGGAGCAACTTTTTTGGGTTTCACACTTGCTGTAACCAGTGTGCTTGGTGTTTTTAAGGGATATGCAATGCTAGCACTGGTTGTTTCAATGCTTTCATTGGGACTTCCCATTTTTGATACACTTTTTGCAATGGGCAGACGTATAGCTAAAGGTGAGTCTATAATGACTCCTGACAGAGGTCATCTGCACCATCGTCTTATTGACAGAGGCTTTACGCAGAAGCAGGCAGTCATGATACTTTACGGAATTAGTATTCTGTGCGGTCTTTTAGCAATCTTTATAACATTTAAGGATACAAAAGCGCTGGTTGTTATTGTGCTTACTGTGTTTGTGTTAAGTTTTGTTATATATTTTTTCAATAACATGAGGAAAAATAAGGAATAAGCGAAGAGGAGGAGTTTTGTATGAAGGAATTAAAAGGAACAAGAACTGAGGCCAACTTAATGGCGGCGTTTGCAGGGGAATCCCAAGCAAGAAATAAGTATACATACTATGCTTCTAAGGCTAAAAAAGAGGGCTATGAGCAAATTGCAGCTCTTTTTACTGAAACGGCTGATAATGAAAAGGAACATGCAAAAAT
Organism: Lachnospiraceae bacterium; assembly: GCA_034933685.1. Taxonomy (GTDB): domain Bacteria; phylum Bacillota; class Clostridia; order Lachnospirales; family Anaerotignaceae; genus UBA8514. The sequence continues at coordinate 287,712 of JAYFNB010000017.1, forward strand.
ATGGTTTAAGCTACTTCATGATGGAATTGCAGATACGGTAACAAATCTTAAAGACGCTGCATCTGGAGAAAATTATGAATGGACAGACATGTATGCAAAAATGGCCAAAGAAGCAAGAGAAGAAGGCTTTGACCACATTGCAGAACTGTTTGAAGGCGTAGCTGAAATTGAAAAAGAACACGAGGAGAGATACCTTAAGCTTTTAAGCAATATTGAAGAAGGAATTGTTTTTTCAAGAGATGGAGATATGGTCTGGAAGTGTGCAAACTGTGGACATATCCACATTGGCAAGGAAGCGCCTAAGGTTTGTCCTGTTTGCGACCACCCAAGAGCTTACTTTGCTTTAGAAGCTAAAAATTATTAAAGAAAATACTGATTAAAGTGAAGAAGTTAGTTTTTAATTTTGACCTTGTGGCAATTCCACAGGGTCTTTTTTATTTGGGAAATTTGTGTTATACTTACAGATAATTATAATGGATGGAGAAGTATAATGGACAATGCAAAAGATATTAAATTTAATAATATAGAGCTTAGTGCTGGATTTTTGCAGGAACACCTTAAAAGTGCGCCGGCAGAGTATATTGTGGTGTATATGTTTGCCAAAAGTACAGTGTTGAATTGCCCTATACACCTTACAGATATTGTTAAAACCCTTTCTATGCCCGTTACTGAGGTTTTTGATGCATGTATGTACTGGCAGGAAAAAGGATTAATAAAAATTGAGGACGGCATGATTGTTTTTCCTGAAAAGGCACAACAAGGGGAAAGCAGGCCGCTGCCTAAAATGCTTTTGGAGGACAGGCCACAATATCAGCCACAGGAACTTAATATGTATGCGCAAAAAAATAGCGATGTTCGCCAGCTTTTTGATATTACTCAGAAATATTTAGGAAGAATGCTTACTCACAGTGACCTTTCCGGAATATTTTCATTATACCATTGGCTAGGGCTTAGCATTGAGGTTATAGACAAGCTTCTTAGTTACTGTGCCGAAAACAATCATCGTAATATGCGCTATATTGAGCGTGTTGCCATAGATTGGGCAGAAAGTGGAATTTCAACCGCAAAAGAAGCCGAGGAACGTATTCATTTATATAATAATGAGTTTAGAAGAATAATGCGTGCATTTGGTCAAAGCGGACGAAACCCAATTGCATCTGAAGAAAAATTCATGAATAAGTGGATTAACAACTGGAGTATGCCAATTGAATTATTGGAAATTGCCTGTGAAAAAACAGTGCTTAACACGGGCAAGGTTTCCTTTGGTTATGCAGACAAAATAATTGAAAGTTGGTATAACGCAGGTGCTAAAAATACAGATGACATTGCCAGAATGGAAACAGAATTTATTACTAAAAAGCAGGAAAAATCAGAAGAACCCAAGAAGGCTGTAGCTAAAAATAAATTCACAAATTACCAACAACGTCAGTATGACTATGAGATGTTTGAAAAACTTGAACAGGAAAACACAAAGTGAAAGGGGTAGAGTATGCCAAGTAAAAGCGCTTTATATAAAGAAATACTAAGGTATTATGATGATGTACGCACTGCCTCAGCCGCAAAACTAAGGCAAAAGAAAGAGGAACTTTATAGTCGTTTCCCACGCATTGAAGAAATAGACAATGAAATATCTATAGCAGGAATAAATATGGCAAAGGCAGTTTTAAACAATCCATCTGAAGCGGTTGACATAGCACAAAGCCTTAAAGAAAATCTTAGAAAGCTTACTGACGAGAAAGAGGAACTGCTTAGGGGAAACGGATTTCCGACAAACTATCTTGAAATTGAATATAAGTGCCTTATATGCAAAGATACTGGTTTTGTGAATGACAGCCGATGTGCATGTTTTTCACAAAAATTAGTGGATTTGGCATACAACAGCTCAAATATTAAAGCAATTGTTAAAACGGAAAATTTTGACTCGTTTGATTTAGGATACTATTCTCCTAACAAAGAAAATGGAGAGGTAATTTCACCAAGGGAAAATATTCAACGTATTCTAAGTGCCTGCCTTAGATTTACAAAAACCTTCAGCAAAGATTTTGATAATCTTTTGCTTTATGGAAGCCCAGGCCTTGGGAAAACTTTTTTATGTAATTGCATTGCCCGTGAATTGCTGGACAAAGGTATAACTGTAATGTATGTAACTGCATCACAGTTATTTAAGGCAATGGAAAAAGAACGGTTCACTAGAAGTGAAGAGGAAGAACCAAGTGACTATTTGGAAGATGTACTTGGTGTGGATTTGCTTATAATAGACGACCTTGGAACTGAATTTACCACTGTTTTTACAGCAGGAGAGCTTTTTAACATAATTAATACAAGGTTTTTGAATAAAAGGCCTGTAATAATATCCACAAATCTTGCCCTTAAAGACCTTAGTGAAAAATATTCAGATAGGTTAACCTCACGCCTTATGGGCGGATTTACTACACTAAAGTTTTTTGGTGAGGATATAAGAATTTTAAAGAAATTCAAAAAATAAACTTTATTTTCAAACTTTTTAAACCGCCATACGTTTAATGTAACAGTATTGTAAGGAAAATTTTATTGTATTTTTTCCTTATAGGCTTTAAAATGAAAGGAGTGGCGGTAAAAACTACTTATATAGGAGGATTTTAACTATGAAAAATTTTAAAAGCGTGGCGATGGGTTTTGTTGCAGGAGCATTATGTATGGTATCCGTTACGGCGTTTGCTGCATACAGCGATGTTACAGCAAAATTATTTAACGATGTAACATTTAAATTTGACGGGGTGGCAAAAGCATCACCAGCAGACCAGCCTGTTCTTAACTACAATGGATATGCCTATGTACCAATAAGGTTTGTTTCAGATAACCTTGGTGCAACAATTAACTACGACATTGCTACACGTATTATTGATATTCAATCTGACAAAAAGACATACGTTAAAGAAGTTGAAGTAGAAAAAATTGTGTATGTCGAAAAAGACTCAGAGGAAGGGTCAAAGCTTAATACGTACGATTCTTTACCATCAAAGAGCAAAAAGAACAAACATACAGTAGAAGTTACAGGTGTTTCCCGTGATACATACGAAGGAAATACAAAGATCTTTTTAGATGTAGATAATGACAGCGAAATGGGTGTTCAGCTTATACCAAGCAAAGCAACTTTGGTTGTGGATGGTGAAACGGTTAATGCCAGCATACTTGTGAATAAATGGGATAACGGATGGTCAACTAGCGATATTGATAGTGATGAATCCTACGAAGGTTACCTTTTATTCAATCTTATTGATGAAGAGTGGAATAAGGCAGATTTAACTGTTACCCTTAGAGCAACAGGAAGTACTGAGGACGAAGTGCATACCTTCCATTTTAAAAGAACATAAAGAATAAGGGGCGTTAACAAATGAAATATAAAAAATTATTGGCTATAGCGATGGCTGTTTCTATTGTTTCGGCAAGTCCTGCTTTTGCAGCCGCTGCTACTGGAGGAATAAGCAAGGCTGTTACGGTGGCAGAAACAGAAAAAAAAGTATATACTTACGACGAGGTTGTGGCAAAGTCGATTGCAAATTCCACAGCTCTTACATTGTCGGACTTAACCATGGACTTGAATGAAAAAAGGGCAACCTATGCATCTGATAGCCTTGGAGGGCTTGTGTATCCTCAAGTAGTTAGTCAGTATTCACAGATAGACTCCTTCAACGAGCTTATGCAGATTAATGAATTGGGAACCAGCACAAAAAGTGAGCGTTACGCCAAAGAGGCAACAAAAATAGGAATAGAGAGTGCTGTAAAAACAGCAATGAGCACAATTGTTACTGACGAAGCTGCACTCAAACTTAAGGATGATACACTTGCAGTTTATAACGAAAAATATAAGGTGGCTAAGCTTAAAAACAGCCTTGGTATGGCTACGGAAACAGAAGTTACAGCTGCAAGGGCAGAGGTGGAGAACTATGAAGCCGCTATTGAAACAACAAAAAACGAACTTAGCAATGCCTATACATCTCTTGCAAGGCTGATGGGTGTAAATGATACAAATTTTGCAGTAGAATATGAAGTGGAATATATCCCGTATGTTCTTAATGGCGAGTTGAGTGCTTATATTGCAAAGAAGAATTCTATAAATCCAGATCTGCAAAGGGCAAGAATTGCATTAGAAACAACTATTGCAAACAAGAACTTTACATTAATGAATGATACAACACCTTATGGTTCCGACAGCATTAATTATCAAATAAGCAAAGACCAAATTACATTGAAAAATGCTGAGGACGGATTCAAAAGTGCCATGGAAGATGCTTATAAAAGTATGATGAAAATTGAAGGTGACATTAAAACGGCTGAAACTAATCTTGAAAACGCACAAACTGCACTTAAAATTGCAGAACTGAACCTTAGCTTAGGACGAGGCACACAGTTGGATGCTGACAAGGCAAAGTTGGAAGTGAAAACATTAGAAAATACAATAGAGTCTTTAAAGTACAGCCATGAGAATATAAAGTTTAACTTTGAAAATCCATGCACACTTGGTTAAAATGAATAGGTAAAATAGACAGGGCTTATGGCTCTGTCTATTTTTTTTGCACAAATTAGAAAATGATAAAGAAAACACACAAATGTAACAAATTTGTAACATTAGGCACTTGAAAAAAGACAATTTGTAATATATAATAACAAGAGCATTCGCATGTAACTACATATTTTTTGTGTAAGGGGCAAGCCCTGTTGCAATATGAATGAGGTATTATTGCTTAGTAGCGGAGCTAATATTACTAATATTTCACTAGTGTTACAGTAAGATTACACTTTGCCCAATAGTATTGACGGTGAACATGAGGGGTGCTATAATTCAGTTTGTATTAAGGAAGTTGTGATTTAAGCACCAGTTGGGGCTGAGAAAAGAGCTTCTGAAATGGCAAACAAAAAACCAAATTACAAGGAGGAAAACAAACAATGAAAAAGAAAATCGCTTTATTGTTGTCAGCACTTATGATTGTTGGTATGATTCCAGCTACAGCATTTGCTACAACAACAAACACAGTAAGCAAAATTGTTACAGGCGGCGTTGATGATGTTTACACTGCAGAAACTTCACCTAGTGCACCTGTGTTCAAGATTGCTGAGAAAAACCTTGAGGACGTAGAAGTTGGTTCACCTGTTACATTCAAGGCTACTTTAACAAATGCAGAATTTAATTTTATCAGCTCAGTTCAGGTAGACGGAAAAGATGTTAAGATTGGTGTTGGCGAAACTGCAACACTTAAGAGCAATACTGACATATCAGTTACAATGTTAGCATCAAACATGGCTATTATTGAGGCTCCAGTAGCTGATGAAAACGTAATTAAATTCCCAATTGAATCTAAATTGAAAACAGAAGGCGAAGCTACAATTACAATTGACGCAATGGAATCCGTTGTTTCATATGGTACTTACAAATTCGCTAACGTAGTTGAAGGTTCTACAACAACTACAATTGAGAAAACAGTTGATATTTCAGAAGATGGCGATGTAATCAAACCTATCGTTATCACAGAAACATCAAAGGGCGCTTTAGAGCTTAGCTCATCAAAAGAATTTAAGCTTAAACTTACAAATGGCTTTACTTTTGATGAAACTTATGCACTTGCAAACTTAAAAGTAACTGCTTCTCCTACAGGTTCTGTAGATTTTACAAAGACATCAGTTGTTAATGAAGCTACAGTAAACAATATAACATTCTCTAACGATTCTCAGGAGATGTACATTAGAATTAATGCACTTAATTCATCAAGTGCTAAAACAATTTCTATTACTGGCATCAAAGTTCAGTATGATGAAGATGATGTAAATGCAGGCGACGTAGCTGAAATTACAATTTCAGGTAACGATATGACTAAAGCAACTATTGAAGTTGCAGTAGCTAGAAACTTTGGTGTAACTTTCACAGCTGAAAGCAAAACTCTTCCAGTTTTCTATTCAGGACGTAGAGACACTGATTTAGACACACTTAAAGTAACAATGAAGGAAGTAATTACAGATTCTTGGTTATCAGGAAGAAAAACAACAATTACATTCCCTAAGGGTGTTAAAATTATCGATGTTGATGTATCAAAACAAGAAGGTTATGCTTCTGCAAAATTCAACATTGAAAACAATGAGTTAACAATTACAGACGTACAAACTAAATCAAGCACAACAAAAACAAAAATTGAAATGAAATTCCAGCTTTCAATCTCTCCTGACTTCACAGGCGACATCACAGCAGTTCTTGGTGGCGCAGGTGTTGAAGAAGATATGCAAGCAGTACTTGGTACAGCAGAAGCACCTATTAAGGTTGAAGCTGATTCTAACCCAGTATCAATCGACTACAGAAATGTAGCAATCGGTGATATTGTTATTACAGAAGCTTATGCTGGCGCATTAGAAAAGAACAACACACTTTCACTTGAAATTGAAAAAGGTGATGTAGAATTTGATGGCACACCAACAGTTGAAGTTATTGAAGGTGACCTTAAGATTGAAGACGTTGACACAAACGGTGGCGTTCTTACAATCGAAGTAAAAACAGCATCAAGCAAAACTCCTGCAGTTCTTAAAGTAACAGGTGTTAAACTTTACCTCAACAGAAGTATTCCAGCTGGTGCTTATGCATTGAAAATTGCTGCTAATGATACAATCAGCGATGAAGAGATGAACAGTAATACAACTGGCTCATATGGTGTAATAAACAAGGATGTAGCAAGTGGAACAACTTGCAACGATGCATTCTTCCAGAACTCAGTAACAAAGGGCGACACATACAAGAAAACAACATTATTTGATGTAAGAAGCCTTACAGTAGTTAAAGAGTATGTAAACGTTGTTACAGCTGGTCGTGACCAAGGCGATGACACATTTACAACATCACTTTCTGTAACAATCGGCGCTGACAAACTTATTGCAGGCGACAAAGAAATTACTCTTGATGTACCTGCTTACATTGCAAATGGCTACACAATGCTTCCAGTACGTGCTATAACAGAAGCTTTATCATCAGTTGCTATCGTAAGATGGGATGATGCTACAAAGACTGTTACAATCACATTTGGTTCACGTGTAATCAGCATGACAGTTGGTTCAAAAACAATGAACATCAACGGTGTTGCAGTTCAGATGCAGGCAGCTTGTGAAATCACAGACGCTAGAGCATTTATTCCACTTCGTGACCTTGGTTACGCTCTTGGCTTAAATGACAGCAAGATTAACTGGGATGACGCAACAAAGACAGCTAAATTAAACTAATTTATAATTAATTTAATAGTTGTTTAACTCTTAGCGAGTTAAAGGGTGAGAACTTAGTTCTCACCCTTTTTTTGTATAAAAAACCAAATATAAGTAAAAACTTATGTAGGGTGATGATATGCAAAACTTATATTCAAATTTAGATAAGAATATAGCTGAAATTAAAAATACATTTAAAGACGCAGGCGACATTGTTTTCCGAGAATTTTATGTGGGCGATGTGCGTCTTTTTATGGTTTATGCAGATAATATTGTGCATGGTGATTCTGTTAACGAAAACATTTTAACTAATCTTATGTTGCGTGGTGGAGAACAACCAACAACACTTGCTTTCCAGCTTAAATCTATTGCAGTAGGTGAAGTGGCGCAGATAACTACTTTTCAAGAAGTGTATGATGCTGTACTTCTTGGCGACACAGTTGTGTTTAGTGAAAATGACAATGGTGCTGTGCAAGTATCTACAAAAGGGTGGCCATCAAGGGGAATACCTGCAGTAGAATCAGAAGTGACATTATTTGGACCTAAAGATGCCTTTACCGAGGTTGCAAGCACGAATATAGTACTTATTCGCAGAAGAATAAGGGATACTCGCCTAAAGGTTAAACGTATGAAAATAGGTACCCGTTCTAAAACAGACATTGCGGTTATGTATATGCAGGACATTGTACGTGATGAAATTTTGGAAGAAACTCTAAAAAGATTAGCTGAAATAGATACCGATGCAATTCTGGATAGTGGTTATTTACAACAGTTTATTGAAGGAAGTTTTCTTTCGCCGTTTCCACAGCTGCAGCTTACAGAACGGCCAGATAAAACTGCTTCGGCAATATACGAGGGGCGTATAGCCATACTTGTTGATAATTCGCCATTTGTAATTCTTGTGCCGGCAACACTTAATGTATTCTTTCAAGCCGCTGATGATTACTATCAGCAATGGCAAATGATGAGTTTTCTTCGAGCTCTGCGCTTTATTGGTGCAGTGGCGGCGGTGACTTTACCAGGGTTATACATCGCAATGGTGGTTTTTCACCCTAATTTAATACCAACGTCCTTAGCATTAAAAATTGCAGGCGGAAGGTCGAATGTTCCTTTTCCAACTATCGTTGAGGTGCTTATAATGGAACTTGCCTTTGAGCTTCTTCGTGAAGCTGGGTTAAGGCTTCCATCACCTGCAAGCAGTACAATTGGCATAGTTGGTGGTATTGTTATTGGACAGGCGGCTGTAGATGCAGGTATTGTTGGCCCTATGGTTGTGATTATTGCAGCACTAACTGGTATTTGCAGTTTCGCAATACCTAATGTGGCGCTGGTTAATTCCGTAAGGTTAATAAAGTATCTAATTATTCTTCTTTCTTCATGCTTTGGACTTCTGGGATTTTGGCTTGGAATACTGTTAGTTTTAAGCCACCTTTCCTCACTAAGCAGTTTTGGAATACCATATTTATTCCCGTTTTGCAGTGGGTCGGTTAATGAATATTCAGATTTAAAGGATAGCTTAATAAGAGTTCCTCTTGTATTTATGAAAAAAAGACCTATATTTGCCGATAAGAATTCAGTCATTCGACTTAATCGCAAAAAGGGGGAAAAATAATGGAAAGTAAATGCAAAATATCCTTAAGGCAACTTCAAGCGTTGGCCATTGTAGATATATTTGGCATATCAGCCATATCGTTGCCTTTAGGCGTTTGTTTGAGGGCGGCACAAATGGGATGGGTGTGGGTTCTGGTTGGCTCAATAGGAGTTATAATTTTAGCCTGCATGGCTTTAAGCATAAAAAATCCAGACAAACTTATGTTTTCAACACCTATTGGGGGAATGGTAAGTATTTTAATTAGCGGGAAGATATTACTAACAACTGGAATATGGTTACGCATTTTTTCAGAAACAATTAATGTTTTGTTATTGCAAAAAACGCCTACTCTGCTAGTTTCCACATTGCTTGCATTATTATGTTTATATGTTGCAGTAAAAGGGGTAGAGGCAAGGGCAAGGATGGCAGAAATAATATTTATTGGAACAGTGTTTATTTTAGTAACCATATTTGCACTTACATCAACTAATATTGATTTTTATAAGCTTTTGCCAATAACGGCTAATGGAGGAATGAAGGCAACAGCCTATGTTTTTTCATCAGCATTTGGAATAGAGTTTCTACTGTATATAAAAACTTTTTTAAATACAAACAAAAAAAATGAAAAAAGTATTGTAACGGCTGGACTCTTTATTGGATTGACTTTATCAATAATAACGGCGCTTACTTTGGGTGTATTTGGTGCAGATGGCGTAATAAAAAGGCGATGGGCTGTTTTGCAAATAATGGATACAATTGATTTTCCGCTTATGCTATTGGAACGCCAGGATTTACTTATGACAGGTTTTTGGATTTCATCTGCCTTTGCATTTATTAATGCAGGAATATTTTACTCAGGATTGATACTTTCTGAAACGGCTTTAAAAAAAAGATGCGATAAATTTCTTTATTTTATAGTTGCAATAATCGTGGTTGTGGTTTCTGCTTTACCGGAAGACATAACTGCCGCAACTGCCCTTATGGAGAAATCAAAAGTACTTAATTTGGGCACATATGTTGTGATTTTTGTAATGTTTTTGGCGGACAGGTTGGTGAAAAAGGTTGAATAAAAAAATAATCATTCTTTCTGTATTCTGCATGGTATTATTGTGTGGGTGCTACGATAGCAAGGAAATTGACGAAAGAAACTTTGTTATTTCAGTAGGAATAGACAAGGGTGACAATGGTAAAATTGAAGTAGCATTGGGCATTGCAAAGCCAGACACAAAAAGTGAAAGTAGTGTTGCGGAAGAAATTAAAACAATTGAGGGTAATACTTTTGCACAAGCTTTAAAGCTTACATCTTCAACAGATAGCCAAAGCATGTATTTCGGGCATACAAAAAACGTCGTATTTGGAAATGAAATATTAAAAGATTCAAATGCTATGGAGGAAATACTTGATACAATGGTAAGGAATAATGATTTCAGCCTTAAAATTATTATGCTTTCATCTAAAGGGAATGCCAAGGACTGCATCGAATTAGTAGAAAAAAGTGATAACGGTGAGGGCTTATATATATGGGATTTTTACAAAAATAACGCAAACGAAACAGAGGCAACAACAAGGCTAGAGCTAAAGGACATGGAGGAGAGTTTTCGCCTTGGAAACAGTGTGGTTATCCCTATTATCAGTGTTGAGGCTGACAAAATAGTAATAGGAGGTGGTGCTGTTGCGGATAAAAACGGTCTCGTTGGTTATTTGGACGATGACGAAATGGAGGGATATTTATGGGTGGCGGAAAACTGCACAGGACATATGGTTCAAGCAAATTCAGCGGATGAACTGATACCCATTGCCATATCAAAAAGTGATTGCAAAGTGGACTTTAAAGATGATGGGAAACTTATCTGTAACATAAAAATTGATGTAAGAGGAAATGTGGAAGGGCACAGCAAAAATTACAACGCAGAAAATGTACGAAAAGCTTTGGAAAGTGTTATAAAACAGCAAATTTCTACTACAATTAATAAAGCTCAGGTTGAATATAAAACTGATATATTTGGTATGACTGAAAAAATTAGCAAAAAAAATGAAGAGTTATACAATAAATACGGCGAAGAAGACTGCTTCAATGCAATGGAATTTAACGTTGAGGTGAACGGAAAAATTACTGGCACAGGGATTATAAGTTGAAATTTGTGGCTATAATTACACTGGGTGATGAAAATGAATATAATTAAACTTGGTATAAATCAAATTAAAAAAGACAAGAAGATATTGTTGCTGTCATTATTGTTGGCATTTATTGCAACACTAGTTTTTGGTGTGGTGGCTACTGCGCAATATTCAGATAAAATTCAAGGTGGCATAAGCAGCAGCGTTATTAGGTTTCACTGTTTGGCAAACAGTAACAGCACGGAAGACCAGGCACTTAAACTTGCGGTTAGAGACAGAGTGCTAGCGGAGATAAAACCTATGGTAAGCAAAAGTGAATCTAAAGCTGAAACAGTTGAGATATTACGAAATAGCATTAACCAAATGAGGCAGGCGGCATTAGAAACAATTAAAGAAAATGGCAAAGATTATGATATTAGAATCAGTCTTGAAAATTGCAGTTTTCCTATGAAAAAATATGGAGATACGGTTTTTCCAGCAGGAGATTACGATGCACTTAGGGTTGAAATAGGTGATGCGAATGGGAAAAATTTTTGGTGTGTGGTTTATCCTCCATTATGCTTTGTGGATGAGGGATGCGAAAAGCTTGATAACGGAACAAAAGAAGAGCTTAAGAATATTTTAACGCAAGAAGAATATAGTATAATATTAGCAGCTGAAAATGACCAAGAAATTGTACCTGAAATTAAATTTAAGATTGTTGAGTGGTGGCAGGAAAGAAAAACAAAATAAATGAAATTCAACAGAGATAAAAACCTTGTTTGCATTAATGTTTACAAGGTTTTTTGTGTTGTACAAACATTTGTATTGTCAACTAAGGGTAATAAGAATATAATAGTAGTATTAGCGGGTTTTATACCCTTAGGAAAAGAGGGAGCAATTTTGAACAAAAAAACGGTTGTAGTATTATTTGGTGGTCAGTCTTCAGAGCATGAGGTTAGCAGAATTTCTGCATCAACCATAATTTCTAATATAAATCAGGATAAATATTACGTTATTCCTGTTGGCATAACAAAAGAAGGCAAATGGATGATTTATAACGGACCGGTTGAAAATATTAAAAATGGTGAATGGGAAAAGTTTGGTACACCAGCAATTATTAGCCCAGACGCAAGCCAAAAAGGAATTTTGAAAATTGTTGGAAGTAAAGTTAAGCTTATACCTGTAGATGCGGTTTTTCCTGTGCTTCATGGGTTGTATGGCGAGGATGGAACTGTTCAAGGCCTTTTTGAACTTGCCCAAATACCATATGTTGGATGTGGGGTGCTTGCATCGTCAGTTTCTATGGATAAGGTGTATACAAAAATTATTGCAAAAAATGCAAAAATTAATCAAGCAAACTATGTTTATGTGTCAGCTTCGGATATAGGCAAAAAATCAACCATAACAAGATTAGAGAAAAAAATTGGGTATCCATGTTTTATTAAACCATCAAATGCAGGTTCATCTGTTGGTATTACAAAGGCACACAAAAAGGAAGAGCTTGTTGAAGGACTTAAACTTGCAGCTTTGCACGACAGAAAAATATTAGTGGAAGAAAATATTACTGGGCGGGAATTGGAGTGTGCAGTGTTGGGCAACGGCCAGGTTTCAGCATCATCTGTGGGCGAGGTTCTTGCTGCAGCAGAGTTTTATGATTATGATGCAAAATATAATAACTCAGATTCCAAAACAATTATTCCTGCTAAGCTTGACGAGGAAATTGTTAAAGAGATTCAGAAAACTGCAATTAAGGTGTTTAAGGCAGTAGATGGCAGCGGCCTTGCTAGGGTAGACTTTTTCCTTGAAGAAGGAACTAATAGAGTTGTGTTTAATGAGCTTAATACATTGCCTGGCTTCACATCTATAAGTATGTATCCAAAGCTTTGGGAAGACAGCGGAAAGCCTTTAGAAAAATTAATTGAGGAGCTTATTGAACTTGCGTTTGAAATACATTAACGGAGGAATACCATGGATAATAGACCGATAGGTATTTTTGATTCGGGCGTTGGTGGGCTTACAGTTGCCAGCCAAATTATTAAACAGCTTGAAAATGAAGAGATAGTTTATTTTGGAGATACGGCAAGAGTTCCATATGGTAATAAATCAAAGGAAACCATAACAAAGTTTTCACGCCAAGATGTTAGATTTTTGTTAAGCAAAGGTGTAAAAGCGGTTATTATTGCCTGCAATACGGCAAGTGCCAATAGTCTTGATGATTTAATAGATAATTTTGATATACCTGTTTTTGGTGTGGTTGAGCCAGGAGCAAAGGAGGCTGTACGTGTTACTCAAAACCAAAAAGTAGGCATCATAGCAACTATAGGCACAGTTAGGAGTGATGCCTATAAAAAAGCTATAAACTATGTTAACAGTAATGTGCAAGTTTACTCTAAGGCATGTCCGCTTTTTGTGCCACTAGCGGAAGAAGGTTGGGCAAACGAGGAAATAACAAGACTTACGGCTGAAAAATATTTAAAAGAGCTTGCAGAAAAAGATGTTGATACAGTGGTCATGGGTTGCACTCACTATCCACTTTTAAGGCGATGCTTGCAAAGTGTGGTGGGAGATGCAGTTAAACTTGTGGACCCGGCATTTGAAACAGCCAAGGCAATAAAGGAATATCTTAGTAAAAACGATATGCTAAGAACAGCTAAAACACAGCCACAGCACAGCTTTTTTGTAAGTGACACTACTGATATGTTTAAAAAAATTTGCTCTGAAGCACTAAACAAGACATATGCAACAGAGGAAATAGATATAGAAAGTTTTTGAGAAAGATAGAGATAGTTATTTCATGAATACCTATTTATTGATAAAGGTTAAAATGAATGTAAAACGGACTTAATATTAAAACCACTAAAAAACCCCTTTACCCTAGTATATAAGATAGAGGGGTTTTTAAACTTTTGTTTATTTTAAAGCCTGTTCTGTTGGAACGCGCTATACGATAAACGCTGGTTCTGCTCCAGCGGAATACTATTCTGAAATTTTTAAGCCAGCAATTTTTGCCATTTCCATAATAGAAGAAATTGATACCTTTTTACCGTTGAAGTCGATAAGATTGTCCATACTTCCTGTGAAAATATCAGCGGGTTCATATTTTTTCAATACAATCTTTTCCTCATCAACAAATATCTCAAGAGAGTCCTTAACGTCAATGTTTAGACTACGTCTAAGCTCAATTGGAAGAACAACTCTTCCCAACTCGTCTACCTTTCTAACAATGCCTGTCGATTTCATTTTCAGTGCCTCCTTTCTTATTTTAGAAAAACGTAACCGTGTGTACAAACACAGCATGAACAAAATAACATAACTGTCAATAAATGTCAACATGTATTGGTTAAATTTTGCAACATTGTAGGAAATGGTAAAACAACTATAACTTCTAAATCAATCCTTTGTAGCATATTATATATTACAAGCTATTTTGTGTGAGGTTAAAATGCTTAATTTTATATGGGGCGGAATGCTTATTTTGGGCATTATTTTTGGCGTTTGTACGGGAAAAAGCGCAGAGGTTACAACAAGCCTTATAAATGGAGGTAAAGATGCTGTTAATTTGGCTATAACCATGGCGGGAATCATAGCATTTTGGTGTGGAATAATGAAAATAGCAGAAAATGGTGGAATTATAAAGGGAATTGCAAAAAAACTTATGCCACTTATGAAATTCCTTTTTCCGCAAGTACCAAGGCACCATAAGGCCATGGAGTATATAGCCACAAACCTTGCCGCAAATTTTCTTGGCCTTGGTTGGGCGGCAACACCTGCCGGTTTAATGGCCATGAAAGAATTACAAAGTATTAACAGAGATAAAACAACTGCTTCACCAGCTATGTGCATGTTTATGATTATAAACATGTCCTCGGTTCAGTTGATAGGTGTAAATATCATTGCTTTCCGTGCACAGTATTTAAGCCAAAATCCGTCAGAAATTATACTTCCTTCAATAATTGCCACTTGTGGCTCCACCATCGTGGGAATTATTGCCGCACGTGTGTACGAAAGGAGGTCGAGGTAATGAGCTGGATTATATACATTTCACAAATGCTAATGCCACTTACGGTATTTGCAGTTGTTTTATATGGATTTTTGCAAAATGTGAATATTTATGAATCTTTTGTTGAAGGTGCAAAAGAAGGGCTTGGTACAGTTGTAGGAATATTACCAACGCTAATCGGTCTTATGTGTGCGGTGGAAGTACTTCGTGGTTCTGGGGCACTTGAAGTGTTATGCAGGCTGATAAATCCATTGGTAAGCATAACAGGTTTTCCTGTTGAAGTTGTGCCACTGGCACTTATGAAAGCAGTTTCATCCTCTGGGGCAACTGGACTTTTGCTGGATATTTATAATGTATTTGGACCAGATTCTTTTACCGGAAGGGTAGCCAGCGTGATGATGGGTTCTACAGAAACTATATTTTATACAATGAGTGTTTATTTTATGAGTGTTGGAATAAAAAAGACTAGATACACTCTACAAGGTGCACTTATTGCAAATTTAGCCGGAATTATTTGTACTTATGCAGTGGTATTGTGGGTATTCGGAAGATAAACAAATAAAAAAACCATCAGTAAAAGTGGTTAACCGATGGTTTTTTTTGATGCATCTTATCAGAATCGAACTGACGGCCTTTCGGTTCGGAGCCGAACGCTCTATCCACTGAGCTAAAGATGCACAAAAATAAGCGGATGACGGGAATCGAACCCGCATATTCAGCTTGGGAAGCTGATGTTCTACCACTAAACTACATCCGCATTTAACCATTATACCACATATCCGTTAAAAGTGAAGAAAAATTTTCATTAAAGTGCAGTGGTCTAAAAAAATTAAACCACTGCGTTTGTGTCGATTATTAGTTGCCTTTGCTGCTTAATGGATTGCTTTTTGTTTCAAAAAAAATATCGTTAAGAGGGGCAGACTGGCAACGATCATTATATTGAGCGCCTTGTCTAATATTATCAATGCTCTCATCTATTAAGTCGTTAGGTGAAATTTTTTCACTTTCGGGTACGGCTGCTTTTTGTTGTTTTTTTCTGCTCATGTGTTTTAACCTCCTTTCAAATGTATTATTTGTTATGCAACACTTTGCTATTCACCTTAATAATATTGGATAAAGAATTTTCAAAATGAAAAGCCACAGCAAATGCTGTGGCATGAATTGATTTAAATTAAATTTCAGGTTCAATTACTCCATAAGTACCATTTTTTCTTTTGTATACTACATTTACCAAGTCGTTGTCAACATTCATAAAAACAAAAAAGTTGTGACCCAAAAGCTCCATTTGCATAATTGCCTCTTCAGCGTCCATCGGCCTTAACTCAAAGCGCTTACTCTTTTCAATTGCAATTGACCCTTCATCTTCAGCAAGAGCATCCTCACTAATAGGTATCGCTTCATATTCAGCCTTAAATGCGATATTCTGGCGTACTTTGCTTCTCATACGCCCCTTGTATTTAACCACCTGGCTTTCTATAATATCAACTGCTTTGTCAAGGGCAGCCATCATGTCCTGCTGCATTGATTCAGCGCGTACAAGCCTTTTAGCCATTGGTATGGTTACCTCAACTGTGTAATCTAGTTTTTCAGAACTGATTTTTACAGTGGCAACAGAATTCTCTGGAAACAATTTGGAAATTCTGTTTAACTTTCCTTCAATTTTTTCTTTGGTTTTGTCGCCTAATGTGATGTTTTTACCTTTGATGTTATAAGTCATATAAAACAACTCCCTCCAAATAAGCATTGCGCTTACATATATTAAAACTTTATGTTGATAAAGTTTTATTCAATTTTTGTTACAAACGTTTGTTTGTAAAAACATTAACTGTTTATTTTATTTTCTATAATAATAGTATTCCCTATAAAAAGTAATAATCCTTCTTTATGCAGTGAAAAAATACAAATATTATTAATTTATTTTATTTTTACTATAAATTCGACCAATTTAGACCTGAAAAAGATAAGTTTGGAAGTTATTGAAGGTTATTCATAATGATTGTGGATAATGTGGATAACTTTGTGCATAACTTATTTATCGCCACTTCAATTGTGGACAACTTATTTTGCAGGTTTACCCAAACACATTATGTAAATAGAATAAAATGTAAGTTCTTTGTTTAAAAAAAAGTAAGAAAATTACGAATAAAATCAGTTTTTTAAAGATAATATACAAATAGAAATCATTTATACATATATGTAAAATTTTGTAATCAGAACAACTGTTTTGTTGAAATTACAAAAAAAGCAGAAAGCCTGTTTTTGCACAGACCTCTGCCATATATTATTTTTCCAGTTTTTTAAAAGCGTTTTTATAAGTTTTTAAGGTGTCTTCATCAAAGCATACAATAATAACCTTCTCAAAAGAATGGTTCTTTTCTAAAAATATAGAAATTTGTTTGATTGCTATATCTGCCGCCAAATCTACAGGGAAACAATAAATTCCTGTGCTTATGGATGGAAAGGCAATGGATTTAATTCCATTTTCCTTTGCAAGGGTAAGGCAGTTAGCATAACAATTGGCAAGAAGCTCCGGCTCACCCTTATTTCCACCACGCCATATAGGCCCAGGAGTATGAATAACATGTTTTGCACTAAGTTTGTAGCCTGCTGTAATTTTAGCTTCACCAGTGGCACAGCCATTAAGCTTAACACATTCGGCAAGAAGTTCCGCTCCAGCCGCTCGGTGAATAGCTCCATCAACGCCGCCGCCGCCTAAAAGGGAAGTATTTGCAGCATTAACAATGGCATCAGTCTTCATCTTTACGATGTCACCTTTTATAATAGTAAGCCTATCCATGGCACCATCTCCCTTCGTGTAGTTCTATTCTATCTCCTTTTTTCAAAAAGGTAAACAGGTTTGTCGAAAAATATATAACAAATTTTTTCAATATTTTTATATTTTCCAGATAAATTAATTTTATGTTGAAAAAATCAAAATAAAGTGCGAAAATACAAATATCGATGCAAAAAATAGTGCAAAAAATAAAAGGAGTATTTTTATGGAAAATTTAAAAGCAATTATACTTGCCGCAGGTGAAGGTACAAGGATGAAATCTAAAGTACCAAAGGTATTGCATAAGGTAATGAACAAATCTATGGTAGAGCGTGTTATTGAAGCGGCGCAGGGCGTTGGTGCACAGCAGGTGGAAGTTGTTATTGGGCATAAAGCTGGTCTGGTAAAAGAAGCTGTTAAAAATGAAAAGGTATCTTTTGCATTACAGGAAAAACAGTTAGGAACAGGCCATGCTGTTATGCAGGCAATAGATTTTATTGAGGATGACAAGGATATAATAATACTTTACGGCGATACACCTCTTATAAAACAAGAAACCCTGAAAAACCTAGTAGAATTCCACAGGAGTCAAGATAATGGCGTGTCCATAATATCTGCCGTTGTTGAGGATTCTGCAGGCTACGGGCACATTATAAGGGACGAGAAGGGCAATTTTGTAAAGAATGTAGAGTACAAAGATGCAACCGAGGCAGAAAAACAAGTTAAAGAAATAAATACAGGCATTTATTGCTATAAAGGCAACAAGCTTAAAGAGGCACTTGGTAAGCTTAAAAATGACAACGCACAAGGTGAATACTACCTTCCTGATACATTGGAAATTATACTTTCAGCAGGAAACAAGGTTAATGCTATGAATGCAGAGGATGTGACTGAATTTTTTGGTGTAAATTCCCGTGTTCAGCTTGCGGAAGCGGAGGCAATACTTAAAAACAGGGTTAACCGTATGCACATGGAAAACGGTGTAACCATCATAGACCCTTTGCAAACATATATTGAAGACAGTGTGAAAATAGGTTGTGATACCATAATCTACCCCGGGTGCGTGCTGGAAGGCGAAACAGTAATTGATGAAGATTGCAAAATTGGCCCATATGCTAAACTATCAAATATGAAAATTGGTAGTGGTACAAAGGTTCAGTTTTCAACAGCAATAGATTCCCAAGTAGGTGAGAATACAACTGTTGGACCATATGCATATATTCGTCCAGACTGCAAAATTGGTAATAACATTAAGGTTGGAGATTTTGTTGAAGTTAAAAATTCGGTTATTGGTGATGGTACAAAAATTTCACACCTTACCTACATTGGCGACAGTGATGTTGGCCAAAACATTAATTTTGGCTGTGGCACGGTAACTGTAAATTATGACGGAAAGAAAAAGTTTAGAACGGTTATTGAGGATGACGTATTTATTGGTTGTAATGCAAACCTTGTTGCCCCTGTTACCCTAAAGAAGGGCTCTTACGTTGCTGCAGGCTCAACCATAACAAAAGATGTTCCTGAAAAAGCTCTTGCAGTTGCAAGAAATAGGCAGACGAACTTAGAAGGGTGGACAAAAAAATAAATATTTTGCCATTTATACTTGAAATTTAGGGTATTGAGGTGTAACATGGTTCTGTAGGTACAAATTTGTACAATACTAATTTTTGTTGGAATTGTTGGGAGGAAACATAATTATGATGTATACAGGCAGAAGCAATATTAAAATCTTCTCTTGTAATGCTAATACAGATTTAGCAGCAGCCATTGCAAAAAATCTGGGACTTAACATTGGCCAGTCTGAAGTAACACATTTCAGCGATGGTGAGATTTCTGTAAAAATTGATGAAACCATAAGAGGTGCTGATGTATTTATTATTCAGTCTACATCACAGCCTGTTAATGACAACCTTATGGAACTTCTTATAATGATTGACGCTATGAAGCGTGCATCAGCAGGAAGAATTACAGCTGTTATGCCATATTATGGCTACGCAAGACAGGATAGAAAAGCAAGAGCAAGAGACCCAATTAGTGCTAAGCTTGTAGCTAACCTTATTACAACTGCCGGTGCAGACAGGGTTCTTACCATGGACCTTCACTGTGCACAAATTCAGGGATTTTTTGATATTCCATTAGACCATCTTGTTGGTGTACCTTTGCTTACAAATTACTACCGTGAAAAATATGGTGATGACCTTGATAATTTTGTTGCAGTATCACCAGACCTTGGCAGTGTAGGCAGAACAAGAGCATTTGCTACAAAGTTGGAAATTCCTATCGCTATTATTGATAAAAGAAGACCAAAGGCAAATGTGTCTGAAATTATGAATATAATAGGTAATGTTGAAGGCAAGAAGGTAATTCTTGTTGACGACATGATTGATACCGCAGGTACTATTGCAAATGCCGCTAATGCCCTTATGGAAAGAGGCGCAATTGAAGTTGATGCTTGTTGTACACATGCTGTTCTTTCTGGCCCTGCTATTGAAAGAATTGAAAATTCTGCAATTTCTGAACTGCTTGTACTTAACACAATCAGTCTTTCACCAGAGAAGAAAATCAGTAAAATTGTTGACCTTTCAGTTGCTAAAATTTTTGCAGAAGCAATTAATCGCATTCACGAAGGTACATCGGTTTCTAAACTATTTGATTAAAATTCAAATTTGACAGATGACAATTTGTCCTAATCTTTAATAATTTTTAAGGGTGTCGTTTTAAATAATGACATCCTTAATTTTATATTATTTGTTTGTTATGAAGACAATAAATGTTAAAATTCAATAAAATAAGTAAAGGATACACTGGAAAAATTTAAGATAATATGTTTCTAATTTCATTGAGTTTGTAATATTATTAACAAGTAAATGACTGGAATCTACATGATGTTCGGGAATATCGTAAAAACATAAGTGGTACGGTGGTAATACCAACAAATATGAGTTATTTTTTTCACAAATTATTCGCTTTTCTATTGACAAATATTTAACCATATTGTATCCTATTTCTAGAGTTTTATTTTGGATTGTATATCTAATAAAAATAATTTTAATTTATGGGTATAATAAAATTGATGATATAGTTTAGGGAGGAAATTTAAAATGAAAATTGCATTTTATGACACCAAGGAATATGATAAAATTTGGTTTGAAAAGCTTGCAGCTGAATACGGATATGAAATAGTTTTCTATGAAAGCAGATTTGTTGCGGATACTGCAATTCTTGCAAATGGATGTGACGCAGCTTGCTTGTTTGTTAATGATGTTATAGATGAAAAAGCCATAAACATGCTTAGTGACATGGGTGTTAAGGCAATTCTTTTAAGGTGTGCAGGATACGATAATATAGACCTTAAGGCTTGTGAAGGTAAGATAACTGTTATGAGAGTGCCAAGTTATTCTCCAACTGCAGTTGCTGAGTATGCAGCAGCACTTTTCCTTACGCTTAACAGAAAAACCCATAAAGCATATACAAGAACTCGTGAATTCAACTTTAAAATTAGTGGCCTTATGGGCATGACATTAAGAGGAAAAACAGCTGGTGTAGTCGGAACGGGCAAAATAGGAAAGGTTATGATTGAAATTCTTAAAGGCTTTGGAATGGATGTACTTGCATACGATCCATATCCAGATACATCACTTGATGTTAATTATGTTACACTTGACGAATTGCTTAAAAACAGTGATGTTATAACTTTACACTGCCCTCTTTCACCTGAAACAAGATATATAATAAACAAAAACAGCATTTCAAAAATGAAAGACGGCGTATTTTTAGTTAATACATCAAGAGGCGGTCTTGTGGATACACAGGCACTTAATGATGGATTGCGTGCAAACAAGTTCACAGGCGTTGCGTTGGATGTTTATGAGGAAGAGGACGAATACTTCTTTGAAGACCGTTCAAACGATATTATTAAAGATGATGAGCTTATTAAACTTATGGCTTACCCTAATGTGCTTATCACATCACATCAGGCATTCTTTACCAATGAGGCACTTGAGGCAATTGCAAGAACAACTTACGATAACTTAAAAGCATTCATAGATGGAGCGCCGCTTGAAAACGAAGTAAAATATCAGGCAAAATAATAGACAAAAAACTGAATATACATTACAATGAAATGACTCCTAAGTTTAACTGGGAGTCATTTGTTATGTTCAAATGTACGGAGGTGTAAAAACATGAAACTGATTGTTGGACTTGGAAACCCTGGAAAAAATTATGTTGGAACTAAGCATAACGTTGGGTTTGAGGTAATAGATTTAGTTGCAAAGGGAATAGGTACTGCTGTTAATAAAGTTAAGCATAAGGCGATGGTTGGAGATGGATTTATTGGTACAGAAAAAGTGATTTTACTAAAACCTCAAACCTTTATGAACTTAAGTGGAGAAAGTGTTAAGGAAGCTGCAGTTTTTTACAAAATACCAATTGAAGATATTGTTATAATTTATGATGATACAAGCCTGCCTGTTGGAGCAACACGTATACGTGAAAAAGGAAGTGCAGGCGGACATAATGGTATGAAAAATATTATTGCCCATTTAGGAACAGATAATTTCACACGAATACGTGTGGGCATAGGTGCAAAGCCTAACGGATGGGATTTAGCAGACTACGTGCTTAGCCGTTTTGATAAGGATGATGAGCCACTTATTTTGGCAGGATATGAAAGAGCCGCAAAGGCTGTGGAGATACTTGTAAAAGAGGGAACACAGGTAGCTATGAACAAAACTAATGTAACAGCAAAGTGCGAAGCAAAATAATGATACAAGGGTGTTGACAAACCTTGGGCATTGCCTAAACCCACTTGCTTTTTAAAAAAAGCAAGACCAAAAACTTTATTAAAACCGCATATTCATGCGGTTTTAGACGGGTCAAGGTGGCAATGGCAAAGAAGTGACATCTGTTCGCAGGGCAGCTTTGCAAAGCAAAGCGCTGACAGGAAAACCTTGTGGGTGTTTGAGGGCGAAGCTCTCAAGGTTCTTGTTTTGCAGAAAGAAAAGAGATGATTTAGTTGAATGCACTTATAACACCCCTTTTGGGGCTTTCAGGCTTTAAAAACCTTGTAGAAGACATAAAAACAAAAAATACTCCTGTGCTTTTAACAGGGGTTATTGATGTGCAGACGGTACATCTTATTGCAGGTGTTGAAAGCTGTGTTAACGCACCCAGCCTTATTGTTGTGGAAAGTGAGCTTAAGGCTAAGGAAGTTTACGAGGATATGCGGTTTTTCAATAAAAACGTGATGCATTATCCTACAAGGGACTTTATTTTTTATAGTGCTGATGTTCACAGTCGAGAAACTGACATGCAAAGGGCTAAGGTAGTGAATGCCCTTATAAATGATAAACACCCAACAGTTGTGCTTTCGGTTGATGCACTGTTTGACAGGCATGTTACAAAAGAAGCTTTTGCCAAACACATAATAACCATTAACGAAGGACAGGTAATAGATGTTGAAAAGCTTGTTGAACGTTTGGTGTTTATGGGCTATGAGAGAACCGAACTTGTTGAAGGTGCAGGTCAGTTTTCAGTGCGTGGCGGTATTATAGATATATTTTCGCTTGTGGAAGAAACGGCTGTGCGTATTGAAATGTGGGATGATGAAGTTGATTCCATTAGAACTATGGATTGCTATTCACAGCGTTCCTTGGAAAAAATTAAAAGTACACAGTTTTTTCCAGCAGACCAAATTGTTTATGAAGAGAAAGAACTGGAAAATGCCCTTTTGTTGCTAGAAAAAGAGTATAAAAAAACTCGTATGTCTTTTTTAAAAAAAGAGATGTCGGAGGCTATTGAAAAACTTGATGAACATGTTGGAGAGGCTATAGAAAAGCTTAGAACCCAAAAGCATATAACAGGTGCAGGCAGTTTCATTGAATATTTTTATGATGATACCGTAAGCATTCTTAGCTACATGCCACAAGATACTATTATCTTTTATGATGAACCACAGCGTATTGCAAATCAGGCGGAAACTGTTTTTAGGCAGTTTGCTGAAAGTATTAAAAACCGAATAGAAAAGGGATACATGCTTAAAAAAGAAAGTGGTCTTATTTTTGATTATAGCACTGTGCTTAAGATGGCTGAAAGCTACAGACAAGTTGTTTTAACTACCATAACCAAAACTGTTCGGGAATTTAACATAAAGGATATTATTAGCTTTGCAGTTAAAAGTACTTCTGCTTTTAATAACCAAACCAATTTGTTTTGCGAGGAAATTACAGAACTAAAGAAAAATGGCTATAGCATTTTGGTTCTAACAGGAAGCCAAAGCCGAGGAGAAAGACTTGTTAAAGAACTGTTTGAGCAGGGCATTACCGCAGGGTTTGTAGAAAACTTAAATGACGCACAGATTTTGCCGGGAACAGTAAGTGTAGCAAGGGGAAGCCTTAGCCGTGGTTTTGAATATCAAAATATTAAGCTTGCAGTGTACAGCGACCACGAGCTTTTCGACGAAAAAACCAGAAAGAAAGCAAGAAAGAAAAAGAAAACAGCAACTTCAATTGAAAGCTTTACAGACCTAAAGGTTGGAGATTATGTTGTTCACCAAAGCCACGGTATTGGTGTTTTCAGAGGTTTGGAAAAAATTGTTGTTGATGGCGTGAACAAGGATTATTTGAAAATAAGCTATTCAGACGGCGGAAGTCTTTTCGTTCCTGTTAACCAAATGGACGCAATTCAAAAATATATTGGCAGTAATGCTGAGCATGTGAAGCTGAATAAACTTGGTGGACAGGACTGGGGCAAGGCAAAGGCAAAGGTTCGTGCAGCTGTTGCTATTTTAGCGCAGGATTTAATCAACCTGTATGCAAAGCGTCAGGCGGCAGTTGGTTACCGATATTCTGAAGATAATTTATGGCAGAAGGAATTTGAAGAAACCTTCCCATTTCAGGAAACGGATGACCAACTTATAGCCATTGATGATGTAAAAAAAGACATGGAAAGCCCAAGGGTAATGGACAGACTTGTTTGTGGTGATGTTGGTTATGGCAAAACAGAGGTTGCTATTCGTGCCGCATTTAAAGCCGTGCAAGATGGAAAACAAGTCGCATATCTTGTTCCAACAACCATTCTTGCCCAACAGCATTTTAATACCTTTAGCCAAAGAATGAAGGATTATCCGGTAAAAATAGCTTTAATGAGCCGTTTTAGAACGCCGAAACAGCAAAAAGAAACACTTAAAGAATTAGAAAAGGGTTTTGTGGATATAGTTATAGGAACGCACAGAATTTTGTCTAAGGACGTTAAATTTAAAGATTTGGGAATGGTTATTGTGGACGAGGAGCAAAGGTTCGGCGTTGCTCACAAAGAAAAATTGAAAGCCATGAAAGAGAATCTTGATGTGCTTACGTTAACAGCAACACCTATTCCCCGAACGCTTCACATGAGCCTTGCAGGAATTCGTGATATGAGTGTTTTGGAAGAACCACCACAGGAAAGACACCCTGTTCAGACATACGTTATGGAAAATGACCCTGAATTTGTGAAAGACGCCATAAAAAGAGAACTTGCGCGTGGAGGACAGGTGTACTATCTGCATAACCGAGTGGATAGTATTTCTCAAGAGGCATACAAGTTGCAAAAGCTGGTTCCAGAAGCAACCATAGCCTATGCCCATGGGCAAATGACCGAGCGAGAGCTTGAGGTAATTATGAAGGACTTCATTGAGGGCGAAATTGATGTTTTGGTATGTACAACAATTATAGAAACAGGACTGGACATTCGGAATGTAAACACAATGATTATTCAGGATGCAGACAGAATGGGTTTAAGCCAGTTATATCAGCTTAGAGGGCGTGTTGGCAGAAGTAACCGAATAGCTTATGCCTACCTTATGTACCGCAGGGATAAGGTTCTTACAGAGGTTTCTGAAAAAAGACTGCAAACCATTAAAGAATTTACCGAGTTTGGTTCGGGGTTTAAAATAGCTATGAGGGATTTAGAAATTAGAGGTGCGGGAAATCTTTTAGGTGCGCAACAGCATGGTCATATGGAAAGCGTTGGCTATGATATGTATTGCAGGCTGTTGGACGAGGCTGTGAAGGAGCTTAGAGGCGAAGTTGTGGAGCAGGAGTTTGAGACTACTATTGACCTTAACATCAATGCATATATTCCACCGTTCTATATTAAAAATGAGGAACAAAAGCTGGAGATTTACAAGAAAATTTCGGTTATTGCTAACGCAGATGACTATTTTGACGTTCAAGAGGAAATTGAAGATAGATATGGCAATTTGCCTAAAAGTGTGCAAATGCTTTTGGAGATTGTTTTGCTTAAGGTGGATGCACACAAACTAGA
Organism: Lachnospiraceae bacterium; assembly: GCA_034933685.1. GTDB lineage: Bacteria > Bacillota > Clostridia > Lachnospirales > Anaerotignaceae > UBA8514. Next base: position 313,695 of record JAYFNB010000017.1, read on the forward strand.
TATTATATCTATAGCACAAAAACAATCAAATATTTTAGTTACTTTTAGAGGTGATGCAAGCCTTGACCCATCTGTTATAATTAAAGTGGTAGCAAAAAATCCAAGGCGTTATTTATTTACATCGGCAACAAACCCATATATTACAATAAAAACAGGCGATATGTCTAGCATGGATATTTTAGGCTGCATTAGAGGCTTGATTGATGAGATTAATGCAGTTAAAACCCAAGAAACAAAACAGTGATTTTTAAAAAGAAAGCAGGTGATAAGGGTGCGGGTGCGTTATAGAAGATTATTTAATTTAATATTGGTGACAATTGCGCTGGTAATGCTTTCAGGTTGTTCAGCAAACAACAAAGTGTCGGAAAGCTCCTTTATCACTATAAACAAAGAAAACTGTAGTGTTGAAGAATATATGGTTTATTTTGATGAGGCAAAGCGAAATTTTGAGGAAATAGGCGGTACAGATATTTGGGAAACAGATTTTGATGGACGAAGTGCCGTTACCGTTGCAAAGGAAAGTGCATTAAATTCCATGATAGCCGTAAAGATATCAGCACAAAAGGCACAGGAATTAAATATAACCCTTACCACGGAGGAACGGCAGACGGCATTAAGTGATGCGCAGGCAACTATTGAAGCCTATGGACGTGAACTTACAAGTGCATATAAGGAAGCTGTGGAGAAAATAATGCTTGAAAAAAGCCAATACTCAAAGTTAAGGGAAACTGTTGTTAAGGATTATGTTATAAGTGAAGCAGAATACGATGCTTATAGTGAAAGCTATTATGATACAGTTGCAAATGAAATGAAAAAAATTACAGTTAAGGCAATGTTTTTCTTTAAAGAGGAGACTGCTCAGGAGTTTTATAATAAAATTACAAATGGAGAAAGTTTCGAAACTTTGTTTGACCAAAACAATGAAACTGGTGAAAATCGTATTTTTCTGGCAAATCAAAAGGACCTTGAGGGTGAACTTGCAGGGCTAATTGACACGCAAATAGGCTTTGTTTCTCGTCCTATAGAACTGGAAAATGTGTATGGCATTTTTAAGGTGGTTAACATAGCCAATGGCGAGGAAAAGGAAATAATTCAGAAACTTAGAGAAGACTACACTAATACTATACAAGAGCAAATATTTAGTCGTGAACTAGAAAAGTGGATTTCAGCCTCAACAGTGTCCAAGGATGAAAGTGAGTGGGCAAAAATCGATATTAATAGTTGACAAATAGCCTTACGTTGGTTACAATAACATGGAATTTAATAAACGTAGTAAATTTATGGGGCACACCACCACGGGTGTGGCCCATTTTTTATTGTGTTTATGGAAAATATTGTAAAATATTACAACTATGAAGGAGGACATTTTTATGAATTCAAAAACAAAAAAGATGGTTTTAACAGCAGTTTTAGCGGCGGTTGGCTTTGTGCTTACACCTATTTTAAGAATACCGGGTTACGCCGCACCTATGCAGCACCTTATTAACGTAACTGGCGTGGTACTTTTAGGGCCTGTGTATGGCTTTGCTTGTTCTGCGTTACTTACGGTAATGAAGCTTATTATAATGGGTGAGGATTTATTTTCTGTACCAGGCGGTCTTATTGGTGCATTTTTGGCGGCTGTGCTTTTTGCAAAGACTAAAAACATATATTTTGCAGTTGCAGGTGAAATTTTTGGCACAGGTATTTTAGGTGCAATGTGCTCGTATCCTCTTTCGGCATTTTATTATGGTAATGCAGGGGTTTCTTTATTTACATATATACCAGCATTTTTAATAAGCACTTGCTTTGGAAGTGCATGCGCAGTTGTTCTTTTGAAATTTATGAAAAAATCGGGACTTTTGGCTAAGTTACAAGGGGAGGCAAATTAAATGGATTTTAATAAAACAGCAGAAATGGTATTTGAAAATATAGAAAGGGTTAAGCCGGTAATTCACAACATATCTAACATTGTAACTGTTAACGATTGTGCAAATATTACCCTTGCTTGTGGCGGTTCACCTACCATGGCAGATAATCCTCAAGAGGTGGAAGATATAACAAGTATGTGCAATGGCTTTGTTATAAACATGGGTCACATACACGATTATTTGGTGGAAAGCATGATACGTGCAGGAAAACGCAGCAATTTACTAGGACACCCTGTTGTTTTAGACCCCGTTGGGGCAGGAGCGGCTAAAGCACGAAATGAAGTTCTGTTTAAATTGATGGACAACATAAAGTTTTCGGTAATACGAGGTAATATTTCGGAGATTAAGTATTTGGCAACAGGCAGTGGCTCAGCAAAAGGCGTTGACGCTGACGCAAGTGACCTTGTTACAGATGAAAATATTGAAAGCGTAATTGCATTTGCAAAAAAACTAAGCGAAAAAACAGGTGCTGTTATTGCTATAAGCGGTGAAACTGATATAATAGCAGATGAGAAAAAAGCTTACGTAATTAAAAACGGTCATGCACAAATGGCTAAGGTTACTGGAACTGGGTGTATGCTTTCCAGCGTGCTTGGGGTTTTTTGTGGAGCCAATCCTGAAAATATTTTAGAGGCATCGGCGGTGGCTGTAAGTGCATATGGATATGCAGGTGAACTTGCTTATGAAAAAATGGTGAAGACAGATGGTGGAACAGGAAGTTTCCGCATGTACTTAATTGACTATGTAAGCAAGATGAATGCAAAACGTCTTAAGGAGGGAGCAAAGGTTGAAAGCAGATAAAAAAAGCATGTTGCTGTATGCAGTTACAGACAGAACATGGCTTAATGGAAAAAGTCTTGAAAGTGAAGTAGAAAAAATTTGCAAGGCAGGGGCTACCTTTATTCAGCTAAGGGAAAAAGGTATAACAGACGAGGAATTTATTTCAGAGGCAAAAAAAATAAAGTCGGTTACAGATAAATACAAAATTCCTTTTGTAATTAACGATGATATTGAGGTAGCAAAAGCTGTAAATGCTGACGGTGTGCATATTGGTCAAAGCGATATGGAGGCAAAAAAAGCAAGAGATATTCTTGGCGAGGACAAGATTATTGGTATTTCGGCAGGCAACCTTGATGAAGCTTTGACGGCGGAGAAAAATGGTGCTGATTATATTGGAGTAGGTGCAATGTTCCACACAGACACAAAACAGGACGCAACAAGTGTTACCTTTGAAGAAATTAAGGAAATCACGCAGAAAGTAAACTTACCTGTGGTAGCTATTGGCGGAATAAACAAGGACAATGTGCTTAAGCTTAGTGGCAGTGGAGTAGACGGAATTGCTGTTATATCTGCTATTTTTGCAGAAAACAATGTGGAAGAGGCTACAAAAAATATGCTTAAGCTTGCGCAAAAGATGGTGGAAGCATGAAGAAAAATATAATATTTGATTTAGATGGAACTTTGATAGACAGTATGCCTGTGTGGAACAATGTGAGTAGAGATTTTTTGCTTAACCACGGCATTACACCACCAGACAACCTAGATGAAATTTTTAAAAGCATGTCATTTGAGGAGTCTGCAAAGTATTTTAAGAATGAGCTTGGGTTACAAATTACACCGCAGCAGATGATTGCGGAAATAGTTAGTATGGTTAAGACTAGATATGAAACGGATATACCACTTAAGCCAAAGGCATATGAATTTTTGCAAGAGCAATACAATAAAGGAACAAAAATGTGCATACTTACAGCCTCTGAAAAAGACTATGTATTACCAGCATTAAAGCGATTAAACATACATAAATTTTTTACAGATGTATATACCTGTACACAGCTTGGAATGAGCAAAAGCAAAAGTGACATATACGATTTTGTAGCAAAAAAAATGGGTGCAAACAAGGCGGAAACAGCCGTTTTTGAGGATGCACTTCACGCTGTTATTAATGCAAAGGCGGCAGGATTTTACACAGTTGCCATAGAAGACGAGGCGGCTAAAAATGATAAGGAAAAAATCAAAAGTACTGCGGATTTGTATGCCGTTAATTATGTAGAACTTATATGAAAAATGAAACTCCTCAAGGCATTTATTCTTAAGGAGTTTCATTTTTTACAGTTTTTTTATTGGGTATTTCATAGGTATTTTTTTTCCCGAACTTGTAAGCTTTTTTTATCATGGCTATTTCATCTGGGTTTAGCTCACGCTCCAGAGCTTTTTCAAAATAGCTTATAAGTGCTCTTGTATTAAGTCTTGTAGCGGCAGGTTTTTTTGGTTCAAGGTCTGCTGGTGTAAAAGTAAGTGGTTCAAGTTTTTCAGGCTTAACCAACTGAAATACCAAAGCGGTGTAGTATGCATCATTTAGTGCATCATGGAACTGACTTTCCTCTGGAATATTTAAAAGTTCCACTGCATTTTTAAGACCAATGGAGTTGCCAGCTTCAAAGTTAAGGTGTTTTGTGGCAAAGCTTTGTATATTAATATAATTTTTTGTAATTTTGCTTTGGTCGCATTTATGGTAAATTATATTGCGAAAGAGAGATTTTATATCGTCTGTACCCCATGAACAAAGGATAGCATCATCACTGCCTATAAAGCTTACAAATGCTTCATATGCACACAAAAATCCGTCGCTGTTATTAAGCCTATCTAAGGTTATGCCAGTAAGTTTTTCTACAATAGGGTGTATACGTTTATATATTTGGGGCTTAATAAAATAATTAAATCTTTCGGTAATGTTAAAATTATCATCCAATTTAACTGCGCCTACTTGAATAATTTCAAATGGCAATTTGGGGTCAAGAACAGTGCGATTACCGCTTTTGAAGTTGTAAGGCTGATTAAATTCTAAATCCAGTACAATATAATTCATAAACAACTCTCCTTTAATGGTAACAGTATACCAAAAATGTTACGATGTGTAAAAGGTAATTTTTTTATTGAATTATATTACAATGTGATGTTATATTAATATAAGTTTAGTAGCTAAGAAAGGAGGCACTTTAGTATGAAGGAGTACTTTACACAAGACCAAAAAGAACGAGAAATTAACAAGGTTATGATTGAAGATGATAATGTGCTTATAATGGGTGAATACATTGAAGGCGAAGGCAAAAGCTATGTGATTACAGGCAGTGCTGTAATAGACGGCGAAACCTATCACGATTTTCAAGTGGAGTTTGAGCTTCTTAACGAGCCGGAGGAAAAAACGGCAGAGGCTGTTATGAGCCAAGAGTGGGACTGGTATGATTATTTGTGTGATTAGGAAACTAATAAGAACTGATATTAATTTTTATCAGTTCTTATTTTTATGAATGTATCTACCTATAGGCTGTAGTAATTTTCAAAATAGAAAACTACTGCAAGTAAAATTATGTATGCGAAATGATTTAATGCTGCATTTCTTGCAGTTTTTTTAGCTAGTTCAATATTATTTTTATCCTTTAGGTATTTAATATAATCAGTTGCATAGAAATGTGCACTGCCAATTAAAAGAGAAAATTTAATAAAAATAAAGCAGTCTGCTCCATTTATAACAAAAGGACGAACAACTAACAAAATCATTAAAAATCCAACATTAAATAGATATTGCCAACCCGATGACAAAGAGTTTTTAAGCTTATAATTTAAAATAGCGGGGATACCTATCAATAATAGTTCTAGAAAGATTAAAATAATCATAAAATTCCCCTTTCATAAGCTTATCATATTTCAAAGAGATACAATAACTTAATGGTTTGACACTTTATCTGAAGTTACCATTGGCTAAAGTTGCTTTTTTCTTTAAGCTTTCAAGGCGGTTCAGTGCTTGTGTAAGGGTATCTTCGCTTTTTGCAAAATGAAACCTAATGTAGTTATTTATGCCTTCGCGGAAGAAACTTGAGCCGGGAACAGCACCCACGCCAACTTCACGTGCAAGCCATGTACAAAACTCAATGTCATCTTTAACTTTAAATTCTGATACATCAACCATAACATAGTATGCACCTTGTGGGTCGGTGAAGCTAAGGTCTAGCCGTTTCATTCCATTAATAAATAAATCTTTTTTGTTTTTGTAAACATCTAAAAGCTCTGCATAGTAGCTGTCATCAAAATTAAGTGCAGTTACAATGGCTTCCTGCAAAGGCGCAGCCGCACCAACGGTAAGGAAATCATGAACTTTTTTTGCTACGTCTATAACATGTGGAGGTGCAATTATATAGCCTAAACGCCAGCCTGTTATGGAATAGGTTTTTGAAAGAGAGTTGCAGGTTATTGTTCTTTCAAACATACCTGGCAGGTTTGAAAAATATATATGTTTATTAGGTTCATACACAATATGCTCATATACTTCGTCGGTAATAACGAAAGTGTCATATTTTTGTGCCAATTCTGCAATAATTTTAAGCTCCTCCATTGTGAAAACCCTTCCGCATGGGTTTGAAGGATTGCAGAGAATTAGTGCTTTAGGTTTTTGTTTAAATGCTGTCTCTAAAACATCAGCGTCAAAGGTAAATTTGGGTGGATTAAGTGGTACATAAATTGGCACTGCGCCAGTTAAAATAGCATCTGCACCATAATTTTCGTAAAATGGTGAGAATACGATTACTTTGTCGCCAACATTGCACACAGACATCATGGTTGCCATCATTGCTTCAGTAGAACCGCAGGTAACAACTATATTTTTGTTTGGGTCTATTTTCTGACCTGTAAAGTGTTCATGTTTTTTTGCCAATGATTCACGCATACGCTGTGAACCCCATGTAACTTCATATTGATGATGGTTTTCATAGGTAACAGTAGCAAGCCTATCTAATAGCGGTTTCGGCGGATTAAAATCCGGAAAGCCCTGAGAAAGGTTTATGGCATTATAATCAAGAGAAATTCGGGTCATTTTTCGTATCATGGATTCAGTAAAGGTATCGGTTCTGTTACTTAAAGCTGGCATAATAATCCTCCTAGGTAAATGTGTCTATAGCTATGTATTTTATACAAAAAATTCTTACAAGTCTATAGCAATTATACAAATTAACGAACTTTATTGGAATTATAAGGTTTAAATCATTGATTAATGCCACAAAAGATAGTAAAATGATATTGTATAAAAATAAATACAAAGAATACATAATAAGGGAGCTGTAGTTTTGGAAATACTTAACTGGAAAGAAATGCTTTACCCATACGAGCAGGCTGTTGCAGAGCTTACACTTAAGCTGGAGTATACTATGATGGAATATAAAAGCCTTGGTATGTATTCACCTTTGGAAAGTATTACAGGCAGGGTTAAAAAGCCATCAAGCATATTGGAAAAAGCAAAGAAAAAAGGCATACCACTTAATAAAATAGAGACGGAGATAGAGGATATAGCTGGAGTCAGAATTTTGTGCCAGTTTGTGGAGGATATTCCAAAGGTTATTTCCCTTATACATCGTCGTGATGGGCGAGACCTTACTATACTTGAAGAAAGAGACTATATTGCAAATACAAAGCCAAGCGGTTACAGAAGCTATCACATTATAATTAAGTACCCAATAAATTCAGTTGCGGGCTATCGTGAAATTTTGGCAGAGATACAAATACGCACCCTTGCAATGAATTTTTGGGCAGTTACAGAGCATTCCCTTAAATACAAATATAGTGGAAATATACCACAGGATATTAAAGACAGATTGCTGAACTGCGCTGAGGCCGCGTTTAACATGGATAATGAAATGAGTACCATTCGAAATGAAATAATGTATGCGCAACGCATAAACAAGCTGAAAGATAACTTGATTGCTGATATTATAGACCACATACAAAATTTGTATTTTGTGGCAAAGCTAGACGAAATGGAAGATGTTAACAAACAGTTTGTTGAACTGTGGAGCAACGGAAACATAGAAAGCCTTAAAGCCTTCAAAGAAAAACTTAGTGAAATGGCGAAGGTATATGGAGTATAGAATTTATGGGTTTATTTGCAATAGGAGATTTACATTTATCGGGATTTAAGCCAAAGCCCATGGACATATTCGGAACAAATTGGCATCAGCATCAAAAAAAAATAGAAGATAATTGGTGTAAAATCATTACAGAAGATGACACTATCTTAATCCCCGGAGATATCTCTTGGGGACTTAATTTGTGCGAAGCAAAATGTGATTTGGATTTTTTGGCGCAGTTACCTGGAAAAAAGCTTTTGTTAAGAGGAAATCATGATTATTGGTGGGGCAGTGTGTCACGCCTTAATTCCATGTATGAAAAAATGTACTTTATTCAGAATGACTATGTGGAGTATAATGGAAAAGCTGTATGCGGTTCAAGAGGGTGGACGTTGCCAAATGAGCAGAGGTTTGACGCAAATGACATAAAAACCTACAAACGAGAGCTCATAAGGTGTAGGCTGTCACTGGAGCGTGCTGCAAAAAATAAATATGAGGAAATAGTTTTTATGATGCATTTTCCGCCTGCCATGTTTGGCGCAACGGAAAATGCGTTTGTGGATATACTAAAAGAGTATCCAGTAAAAACCGTCGTTTACGGACATCTTCATGGCATGGACAATTTTGCAGTAGGAATAAAAGGCATTCACGATGGTATAGAATACCATTTGGTATCGTCGGACTTTTTGGACTTTTGTCCTAAGAAAATAATGTGAGAGGAGAAATAACCTATGGTAATTATGATTATTGATGGGCAGGGCGGCGGTGTTGGAAAAGCTGTTATCGAGAAGTTAAAGCCCATACTTCCAGAGGAACATCAGCTTGTGGCTGTAGGAACAAACTCTATAGCATCAGCAAATATGATGAAGGCTGGGGCAGTTAATGTTGCAACAGGAGAAAATGCAGTTAAATATAATGCACAAAGAGCTGACATAATAATAGGCAGTGTTGGCATAATATCTGCAAACGCAATGTTTGGGGAACTGTCACCTGAAATGGCTAATGCTATAAGCGAGAGCGAAGCTATGAAAATATTAATACCGCTTAAACGCTGTGGTCTATATGTAGTGGGTGTGAATACCGATTCTATGCCAAAGATGATTGACGAGGCTATTGATGTTGCAATGGATTGCATTAAGGGAATGAAACACTCGCACAATAGGCACTATCATTGCTAGGTTCTGTTTTAAAATTTTAATTTCAGGAGATTTCTATGGGTATAGTTACGGTTTTTTTAATAGCGGTAAGCCTTGCAATGGATGCTTTTGCAGTTTCAGTATCTAATGGGATAGCAATGAAAAATTTTAGGGTGTCTGATGGCGTTAAAATGGGTACTTTCTTTGGAGTGTTTCAGTGCATGATGCCTTTGCTTGGCTGGGTTTTGGGAAACAGTGTTCGCGTGTATATTGAGGCTGTGGATCACTGGATAGCGTTTATACTTCTTCTGCTTATAGGCGGAAATATGGTAAAAGAGTCATTAAGTAAAGACTGTGATGAAGATATCAGCAAATGTGATTTTGCACTAACAAATAAGAAACTGATTTTACAGGCAATTGCTACTAGCATAGATGCCCTCGCTGTTGGAATTAGTTTTGCAATGCTTAATGTGGATATAATAAGTGCGGCAATTATTATAGGCTTGGTATGCTTTGTTATATCCTTTGTTGGAGGAAGCCTTGGGAAAAAATTAGGTGAAGTATTTGAAGAGCGAGCTGAATTTTTAGGTGGAATTGTACTTATAGTAATAGGGGCAAAAATACTTGCTGAACATTTGATTTTTTAAGCTATAATGACGGGGTAGTGTACTGGTGGACTGACCGTAATAGTAATAAAATTACCGAAAAAAGTGAAAAATAAAGCGAAAAATGCTCAAAAAGCACCAAAACAATATTTTTCGCCTATGCCGAAACCGGTTTCGGGAATTTAGCATTGAATTATCTTCTTTCTTGTTCTATAATAAATACATTGTAATATTAAATTTACAATTAATGCTTAATAATTAAATTTAATGTTAATATTTAAAGTTGAAAGGGAGTTTTTAGTATGTCTAAAGTAATGAAAACAATGGACGGAAACGAGGCTGCTGCTTACGCATCATATGCGTTTACAGAGGTAGCTGGTATTTTCCCAATTACACCATCATCTCCTATGGCTGAAAAAACAGATGATTGGTCAGCAAACGGCAAGAAAAACATTTTCGGACAGACTGTAAAAGTAATTGAAATGCAGTCTGAAGCAGGTGCTTCAGGTACAGTTCACGGCTCACTGGCAGCTGGTGCACTTACAACAACTTATACCGCAAGCCAGGGCTTACTTCTTATGATTCCTAACATGTACAAAATTGCAGGTGAATTATTACCATGTGTATTCCATGTTAGCGCACGTGCTCTTGCTTCACATGCACTTTCAATTTTTGGTGACCATTCAGACGTAATGGCTTGCCGTCAGACAGGTTTTGCATTACTTGCATCTAACAGTGTTCAGGAAGTTATGGACCTTGGAGCTGTTGCACACCTTGCTACAATTGAAGGCAGAGTTCCTTTCCTTCACTTCTTTGATGGCTTCCGTACATCACACGAAATTCAGAAAATTGAATGTCTAGATTATGATGACCTTAAAAACATTACAGACCTTGACGCTGTAAACAGATTCAGAAGAAATGCTTTAAATCCAGAACATCCAGTTCTTCGTGGTACAGCACAGAACCCTGATATTTTCTTCCAGGCAAGAGAGGCTTGTAACCCATTCTACGATGATATTGTTGGAACAACAGAAAAATATATGGCTGAAGTTAGCAAACTTACAGGCAGAGATTACAAATTATTTAACTACTATGGTGCACCAGATGCAGACAGAGTTATTATTGCTATGGGTTCTGCTTGTGAAGCTATTGAAGAAACAATTGACTATTTAACAGCTAAGGGCGAAAAAGTTGGTATGGTTAAAGTTCACCTTTACAGACCATTCTCAGCTAAGCATTTACTTGCAGCCATTCCTGAAACAGCTAAAAAGATTGCTGTTCTTGACAGAACAAAAGAGCCAGGCGCACTTGGCGAGCCTTTATATCAGGATGTTTGTACCGCTATGTTTGAAGCTAAAGAACAGCCTATGATTATTGCAGGCCGTTACGGTCTTGGTTCAAAAGACGTTACACCAGCACAGTTTATTGCTGTGTACGAAAACCTTAAAGCAGACAAGCCTATGAACCACTTTACAATGGGTATTGTTGACGACGTTACAAACCTTTCACTTAATGTAGGCGCAGAAGTTAATGTAACAGGCGACGATGGTACAATCGCTTGTAAATTCTGGGGTCTTGGTGCTGACGGTACAGTTGGTGCAAACAAAAATTCTATTAAAATTATTGGTGACCATACAGATATGTATGCTCAGGCTTATTTCTCATATGATTCAAAGAAATCGGGCGGTATTACACAGAGCCATTTGCGTTTTGGTAAAAAACCAATCCGTTCAACATATCTTGTAAAAACTGCTAACTTTGTAGCTTGCCATAAGCAGGAGTATGTAAATCTTTATGATATGCATTCTGAACTTAACCCAGGTGGAAAATTCCTTCTTAATACAGAGTGGACAACAGAAGAATTAAACGAAAAGCTTCCAGCAGCTATGAAGCAATATTTTGCTAAAAATAATATTAAATTCTACACAATTAACGGTACACAAATTGCTAAAGAAATTGGCCTTGGCAACAGAATTAACTCTGTTTTACAGGCAGCATTCTTTAAGCTTGCAAACATTATTCCTATTGATGAAGCTGTTGGCTACATGAAGGAAGCTATTAAAAAGAGCTATGGTAAAAAGGGTGATGCAATACTTAACATGAACTTCGCTGCTATTGATAAGGGCGTTGACGGTGCTGTTGAAGTTCCAGTTCCTGCGGATTGGGCAAATGCTACAGATGTTGCTGCTACTTCTAAGAGGGAAGTGCCTGCTTTTGTTAAGGATGTTGTTGAGCCTATCAATGCACAAAAAGGTGATTTCCTTCCTGTAAGTGCCTTTGTTGGCCGTGAAGATGGTACATTCCCACAGGGTACAGCTGCTTATGAAAAACGTGGTGTTGCTGTTGACCTTCCAGAGTGGAATAAGGATACATGTATTCAGTGTAACCAGTGCTCTTATGTTTGTCCTCATGCTTCAATTCGTCCATTCCTTCTTACAGAGGAAGAGGCTAAAGCTGCTCCTTCAGCATTTGAAACAGTTGATGCAAAGGGTAAAGGTCTTGAAGGACTTAAATTCAGAGTTCAGGTATCTGCACTAGACTGTATGGGTTGCGGAAGTTGCGCAGTAGTTTGCCCATCTAAAGTAAAATCTCTTGTTATGAAGCCAGCTGCAACTCAGAGTGTAGAAATTGATAACTGGGATTATGCAGTTGAGAAGGTTGCAGTTAAGGAAAATGTTGTTCCTAAAGATAACGTAAAGGGTAGCCAGTTTGTACAGCCATTGCTTGAGTTCAGTGGTGCTTGTGCAGGTTGTGGCGAAACACCTTATGCTAAACTTATTACACAGCTTTTTGGTGATAGAATGTATATCGCTAATGCAACAGGCTGTTCATCAATTTGGGGTGGTTCTGCACCATCTACACCATATACAACAAACCACAAGGGACATGGTCCTGCTTGGGCAAACTCTTTGTTTGAAGACAATGCAGAATTTGGTTTAGGTATGGCAATGGCTGTTAAACAGATGAGAGAGGGTCTTAAAGTTAAACTTGAAGAACTTAAAGCTGTTAAGGGCTGTGAAGTTATGTCTGAAACAATTGATGCTTATATTAACACAATGAACGATGGCGAAGCTAATAAAGTAGCTACAACTAACCTTGTTGCACTTCTTGAAAAATTTGAGGGCAGTGCTGAGGCTAAGACTATTGTTAATTTCGTACTTGAAAATAAAGACCAGCTTGCTAAGAAGAGCCAGTGGATTTTCGGTGGTGACGGATGGGCTTACGACATCGGTTACGGCGGACTTGACCATGTTCTTGCTTCAGGCGAAGATGTAAACGTATTTGTATTTGATACAGAGGTTTACTCTAACACAGGCGGTCAGGCTTCTAAGGCTACACCAGCAGGTGCTGTTGCGCAGTTTGCTGCAAGTGGCAAGAAGATTAAGAAAAAAGACCTTGGTATGATGGCAATAAGCTATGGTTATGTATACGTTGCACAGGTTGCAATGGGTGCAAATCAGGGACAGCTTGTTAAAGCATTACTTGAGGCAGAAGCTTATGATGGTCCTTCACTGATCATTGCTTATGCTCCATGTATTAACCACGGTATTAAAATGTCAGGTGCACAGACAGAAATTAAGAAAGCTGTTGAAGCAGGTTACTGGCATATGTATCGCTTTAATCCAGAGCTTAAGGCACAGGGTAAAAACCCATTTGTTTTGGATTCCAAAGAGCCAACAGCTAGTTTCCAGGATTTCATAAGAGGAGAGGTTCGTTACACTTCACTTCTTAGAACATTCCCAGGAATTGCGGAAGAACTTTTCCTTAAAGCAGAAGAAGATGCTAAGGAAAGACTTGAAGGCTACAAAAGACTTGCTGCACAATAATAAAATATAGATTAAATTTGAAATGGCTTTGCTTGGATTTTTCAGGCAAAGCCATTTTTAGTTTTAAAATTTTAAAAAGTTACAACTAAATTTTTGTGCTTAATAATGTTATTAAAATTATTATTTTCAAATTAGAAAACTTTGTTGAAAGGTAAAAGTTTTTATGATATATTTGGTAAACATCTCATGTTTAAAAGTTGATTATCTTTAAAATTGAAAGAAAAAGTTAATATTTTTAAAGTTTAATTATGATTGGAGGCGGTTTTATGAAAAACATTTCTATTACATTAAAACTATTACTAATTAGTGTTCCAGCGCTGGTTGCACTGATTGCGGTTTCCGCAGGATTCATTTTTCAATTGAATTCGGTAAATAACAGCACAAAAAAAGCACTTTATGATGAGCTTTTTTCTCCGACAGCAACACTGCTTAATGCAGATAGGGACTTTTACCAAGCGTATGTTGCAGAAGATGAACTGTTGATTTTAAATGGTAAAGGTGGAACTATTCCAGCAGATAAAAAAGATAAACTTACTGCTGATTTTAAAGAAAATGCACAACAGGTTAAGGATCGTGTTGAAAAAGCATATGCTGATATTCAAGGAAATTCAGATTTATATGAAACTTTTAAGCATTCTGATAATGGGATGACATTAAAAGAACTTCGCCAGCAGTTTACGGCAAGCTATGACCAATGGCTTAAGAATTATGACCCTGTAAGTGGGACAGGCAATTATGAGGAGCATATTGCTACATTTGAGGCGGCAAGGGAAAATATTAATGCAATGACAGAGCTGCTTGAGTCATATGCCCAGAATAACACAGAAATTATTCAAGGAAGGATTGAAAACATTACGGTTACATCAATGATTGGTGTGGGTATCCTGGTTTTAATTCTAAGCCTGATGGAGGTGTGGGTGCTGCTTTACCTCAAAAGAACAATACAGTACATAACTGGTATCAGCAGGCGAATTGCTGAAGGAGAGCTAACTCTTTCCATTGAAGAAAAAACATTTACGAAGGATGAAGTTGGACAGCTTTCTCATGCCATGGGTCAAATTTTATCCAGATTAGGGGAATACTACGATTATATACGTGAAATAACCCAAGTGTTGGATACAATGAAGCATGGAGATATGCGTATCACCCTAACTCAGGCATATGAAGGTGAATTTGCTGCAATTAAAACAGGGCTCCTTGGAATTTCTCAATCTTTGAATAACACACTCAGCTTAATTAATTCTGCTGCTGAGCAGGTTAGCACAGGCGCAGAGCAGGTTTCAAGCGGAGCACAAGCATTGGCGGCAGGGTCAACACAGCAGGCGGCATCAATTGAAGAATTAAGTGAATCCATTGGAAATGTTGCTATTCATGCAGTTGAAAATGCATCCAATGTGAAGATTGCAAACCAATTTGTTGAAGAATCCAATAAAGGAATCGGAATGAGCAGTGACTATATGGAACAATTGACCCATTCGATGGAGGATATAGGCATTGCGTCAAAAGAAATAGCCGGAATTACAAAGGTGATTGATGATATTGCTTTCCAGACAAATATTCTTGCGTTAAACGCAGCAATAGAGGCAGCCCGTGCAGGAACTGCAGGAAAAGGCTTTGCGGTGGTTGCTGACGAAGTTAGAAATTTGGCTGCAAAATCCGCAGAGGCTGCAAGGCAAACAACAGTGCTAATTGAAAATTCTGTAGAGACAGTATGCGCAGGAACAGAAATTGCTGAAAAGGCATCTCAGATTTTAAAGAATGTAGTTGAAAATACTAATAAGGTAGTCGAAAGTTTTGCAAAAATTGAGGAGGCATCAACTGGGCAGGCTCAGGCCATTGAACAAATACAGTTAGGATTATCGCAGGTTTCATCAGTTGTGCAAACAAATGCCGCAACAGCAGAAGAAAACTCAGCCACAAGTGAAGAAATGTATTCCCAAGCAGAAACCTTGCGTTCAGAAGCAGGAAAATTTAAGCTTGATAGCATAGGTTAAATTTAAAATAATTTACCAGTAGAAGTTTACTCATCCTTGGTACTGTTACAGTTTTTTTCAAGTTGTATAACTTATATTTTGCTTTTTAGTAATTTGTGTTATAATCTAATGAAGATAAATGACTGGGGTTGAGATGCAAATGAAAAAAATATTTTTGCTGTTGGTACTAATTTTTATTTTTTCTGGGTGTTCTTCAAATTCAGGAGAAGAAGAGGAAAAGCGGTTTACATTAAACCAAACACAACAGGAAAACTATAAAGCATTAATAGATGAAGAGCTAAGAAGCTTCTATTGGTATTATGATGAGCAAAGCATAGCTTACTTTCAAAGTACAGTGCCTGTAGTTGAAGATTCTACAAAATCAATATTTGAAGCAAGCAAAGAAAATGGCTACGACTTGGAAAAATACAGTGGACGTGGGGCTGTAGTTTACACGGTAGATTTAATGCATTTTAATAAAAATAAAGCGGGAACAGCATATTTTTATTTCGTTAAAAATTCTATTGTAGGTACGTATTACGTGGGCATTGAAAATACAGAGAGTGCCTATGGATTTAAAAGCCGTAACGTTTTTGCAGATGGCACACAGTTTTCTAATTATGAAACAGATAATGAATCAATGGAGTATAAAAATATTAGTTCAGCCAATATACCTGACGGATTTATGTCGGAAAGCTTAGATGATGCAGGGAATAAGCAATATTTAAATATTGTTGATGGAACTTTATTGGTTTACAAATTCAAAAATGACAGGTTTTCTCTTGTGAAAGACATTAGTTATTGGGGTGGAAACGGAAGAAAAGCCATGTCAGCAACATTTTATGATGGCAATAAAATTGTAGTGCTTTTGGGTGTAGAGGCATGTGACGGAGATGAATGCAACGATGGACGCTTTATGGCCGAAAAACTTGTGTTTCTAAATGAATACTATAGCCTCACAAACCAGGAGATGGCGCTTACTAACAGTGCGTACTCTTGTGTAGCGTCAGTTGAAGGTGAACTGATACTAATAAATGACAAAAATACGGAAATATATTCAAGTGAGGAAGGCACATGGAAAGGCAAAACCAGCTACTATACAAATGTCCAGGCAACGGCCTTTTTGTGCGACGATTTAGACGGCGACGGAGTTAAGGAATATTTGCTTACAGATGGAAAGGATTTGTACATGTATCGCAAAAATGGTATTAGCCTTAACTGCATTTGGCGTACAAACATATCGGTTGAAAGTTTTTACGGATATATTTATGCAGGCGATACAAATAATGACGGAGCAAAGGAAGTCTATATTTGTGACAATACTGGCACATCCATAAGGTATACATTAGCTCCAAGCGGGCTTGCTGCAAAAAATGATGATATTAGCTACAGCGACAGATTTTATGTAAGTGATTTTAATAACGACGGTCTTTCGGATTATATTAAAAGTCAGGGAGAAGAAAAATACACAAAAACAATTTATATTGCACAGCAATAGTGAGGGAAAAATGGAACATGAGAAATATATGAAGGAAGCAATTGAAGAAGCAAAGAAAGCCTTTGCCATAGATGAAGTTCCAATTGGTGCGGTTATTGTGCATGAAGGGGAAATTATTGGACGTGGGTATAACAGGCGAAATACAGACCATAATCCGCTGTGTCATGCTGAAATAATAGCAATAAACCAAGCAGCAAAGTTTATGGGCGACTGGCGTATTGAAAACTGCACTATGTATGTAACTGTTGAGCCTTGCCCTATGTGCGCAGGTGCAATTGTTCAGGCAAGAATACCTACGGTTGTTTTTGGTGCGGCAAACAAAAAAGCAGGGTGTGCAGGTTCGGTTTTAAATGTGTTGCAAGAGCCTCGCTTAAACCACAGGGCAGAAATAATAGAAGGTGTGCTTTTTGATGAATGCAGTGGACTGATGAAGGATTTTTTTAAACGGTTCAGAAAATAGTGAAAAATAAATATTTTAAATAAATAAGTAAATTTTAACCTGCATTAGTGTGTTGACATAATTGAAGAAAGCGGTTATAATTATTAGGCAATATCAATATGTCATAAAATTTCCGTGCTAGCCGGGGAATTAGCGGCTCCCTGTACCCTTAAATCCGCTATAATGGGGGTGACGCCTGCTCTAGGCTCTAATTTTTTAAGGTCTGCCCTTTGAAGAGAGTGTTGACGATTGAGTCTTGTGCAACAGGAACTTATGAATCGTGTCAGGTCCGGAAGGAAGCAGCACTAAATAACCACTTCTGTGTGCCGCAAGGTAGCTTAGTCCGAGCTAAGGACAAAGGTAACGCTTAGGGAAGAAGAGTCAAAAGCAGGCGCACGGATTCATATATTTTGCGTTGAATCCGCAGCACACAGAAATTATAATCTGTGTGCTTATTTTTTTGTAGAACAAGAATTGAAAATTACAATCAATTCTAAAGGAGGGTTTTGAGTTTTGGCATATACAGCTTTATATAGAAAATTCAGACCCCTTACATTTAAAGGTGTTGTTGGGCAAGACCATATTGTACGTACACTTAAAAACCAGATGATATCAGGAAGGGTTTCCCATGCCTATCTTTTTTGCGGCACAAGGGGAACAGGAAAAACTTCTACAGCAAAAATATTTGCAAAGGCAATTAACTGCCTTAACCCACAGGACGGCGAACCTTGCGGCGAATGTGAACTTTGCACATCAATGGCAGAAGGACGAAGTGTTAATGTTATTGAAATTGATGCAGCATCTAATAACGGTGTTGATAATATACGAGAAATTCGTGAGGAAGTAAAATATCCACCTACAGAAGGACGTTTTAAGGTTTATATAATAGACGAGGTGCATATGCTTTCTACAGGGGCGTTTAATGCACTTTTAAAAACCCTTGAAGAGCCACCAGAGCATGTTATATTTATACTTGCTACCACAGACCCTCAAAAAGTACCTGCAACTATCCATTCACGTTGCCAGAGGTTCGATTTTAAGCGGATTTCTACTGGTGAAATTGTGGCTACACTTAGAGGGTATATTGAAAAAGACGGCGGTAATGTAACGGACAAAGCACTTCACTATATTGCAAGCCTTGCAGATGGTTCTATGCGAGATAGCCTTAGCATATTAGACCAGTGTATGGCATTTTACTATGGTGAAGAAATAACCCTTGAAAAGGTTTTGGATATTGCCGGGGCAGTAGACACATCGGTGTTTTTTGAAATCACTGAGGCACTGAATAATAAAAATACATCAAAATGCATGGACATTATAGATGATATGATAAATGACGGACGTGATGTTGGTCAGTTTGTAAATGAGCTTACGGCACATTTGCGAAATCTGCTTATTACGCTTACTGTTAAAGAAGCAGACGCAATACTGGATATGGCAGAGGAAAATATTGATCGCCTTACAGCGCAGGGCAAGGCTATGTCTGCAGAGGAGCTGATATTTCTTATTAAAACCTTCTCTGGCCTAAGCGGAGAAATGAAATATGCAAATAATCAGCGTATCTTGCTGGAGGTGGAGGTTATCAAATTGTGTTCACCATCAGAAAAAACTGATTTTGACGCCGTGATTGCAAGAATTGCAGGGTTAGAGCGACAGGTGAAAAATGGCGTAGCGATACAAAATGTGGCTACATCACCGCAGGCAGAGGTTAAAAAATCACCACCGAAGAAACAACGTCCAAAGGCACTTCCAGGGGATGTAACAGAAGCAATTGATATTTGGAGTGACTTGATTTCGAACTTTGACCCTATTTTGCAGGGGCTTATGTCAGCTACAAAGCCTGGATATATGGAAGACGGAAGGTTAACAATAGTTTGTGATAATTTAGCTGTAGAGGGACTTTTAAAGGATAAAATTCCAAGTATTAAAGAGGCTTTTGATACAAGGCTTAAAAAGGAATTTGACATAAAAACAATTGTTAAGGCTGAATTTGAAGCATGGGAGCGAGTTACTTACGGCGATAGCCAGCAAGAAAGCGACCCAGAGTTTGAAAGCCTTATGGGTGGGTATTTTCCAGAGGCAGATTTTGAATAGTAATACAGGTTGCAAATTTTAATATGTTGGAAAATAATAAATTATAATGGAGGAATAGAAAATGGCAAAAGGTGGATTTGGTGGAATGGCTGGCATGGGCGGGATGAACATGAACAACCTTATGAAACAGGCACAAAAAATGCAAAAACAAATGGAGGAAGCACAGGCTTCTTTGGCAGAAAAAACCCTTGAAACTACATCAGGCGGCGGAGCAGTAAAAATTGTTATTACTGGCAAAAAAGAAATTCAGTCAATTAAAATAAATCCAGAAGTTGTTGATGCAGATGATGTTGAAATGCTTGAGGATTTAATTCTTTCAGCAGTAAACGAGGCTGTTCGTCAGGCGGAAGAAATGGCAAATAGCACTTTAGGAAAAATTACAGGAGGAATGGGCAACGGCTTATTCTAAATAAATGCAATAAATCCCCTGCCTATGGTAGGGGTGTTTGCTATACTGCTCTTTTTAAGGAGAATGTAAATGAATTATTATGGCAATCCTATAACACGTTTAATTGAAGAACTTAGTTCTTTGCCTGGTATAGGCGGCAAAAGTGCCCAAAGGTTGGCATTTCATATTATAAATATGCCACTTGAAAGAGTTGAAAACCTTTCTTCCGCTATTAAGGAAGCAAAAGAAAATGTGAAATACTGTTCTGTATGCCAAAACCTTACAGATGAAGACCCATGCCCTGTGTGCAGTAATCCTAGCAGAGACAGCAGGGTTATTATGGTTGTGGAAGACCCGCGAGATATGGTGGCATATGAAAAAACAAAAGAGTTTCACGGAGTATACCATGTTCTGCATGGTGCAATAAGCCCAATGCTAGGCATAGGCCCGCAGGATATAAAGTTAAAAGAACTGCTTGCACGTATTGGTGAAGATGAAGTGGACGAGCTTATATTGGCAACAAACCCAAATGTTGAAGGCGAGGCAACTGCAATGTACATCAGCAGGCTTGTAAAACCGCTTGGGGTTAAGGTAACACGTATAGCAAATGGTGTGCCTGTAGGCGGAGATTTGGAGTACATTGATGAAGTTACCCTTTCAAGAGCCTTAGAGGGACGAAGAGAAATGTAGGAGGCACCGAAGATTATGAGCATAGCTGATAAGATATTTATTGAAAACTGTACGGATATAATTGAAAACGGATTTTCAACAGAAAATGAAAAAATAAGACCAAAGTGGGAAGATGGAACATATGCTTACACAATTAAAAAGTTTGGAGTCGTAAACCGCTATGACCTTTCCAAGGAATTTCCAATTACAACCCTTAGATACACAAATTGGAAAGCCGCTATAGATGAAATTCTTTGGATTTGGCAGAAAAAAAGTAATAAAATATCAGAACTTAACAGCCGCATTTGGGACGAGTGGATGGGCGAGGATGGTACTATTGGCAAAGCCTATGGCTATCAGCTTGGTGTTAAGCATAAGTACAAAGAAGGAGAGTTTGACCAAGTAGACAGAGTCCTTTTCGACCTAAAAAATAATCCTTATAGCCGTCGTATTATGACCAATATCTATACCTTCAGCGATTTGCATGAAATGAATTTGTATCCATGTGCCTACAGCATGACCTTTAATGTTGTGGACGGACGCCTTAATGCCATTTTGAACCAAAGAAGCCAAGATACCCTTATGGCAAACAACTGGAATGTTGTGCAGTATTCTGTTTTGGTGCATATGCTGGCTCAGGTAAGCGGTTTGCAAGTAGGAGAATTGGTGCATGTTATTAGTGATATGCACATTTACGACAGGCATATAGAGATGGTTAAGAAGCTTATTTCAAGAGAACCATTGCCTGCGCCAATATTTAAAATGAATAAGAATATTACAAATTTCTATGACTTTAAAGTTGAGGATTTTGAAATATTAAATTATAATCATGGCGAAAGCCTTGGGAAAATACCTGTGGCAGTGTGAGGTGAAGTTAAATGATAATGATAGTTGCGGCAGATGAAAAATGGGGTATAGGCATAAATGGAGATTTGCTTACGCCATTGCCAGAGGATATGAAGTTTTTTAGAGAAAAAACAAAAGATTCCGTAATAATTATGGGCAGAAAAACCTTGCTCTCTTTTCCTAACGGAAAGCCACTTAAAAATCGTGTAAATATCGTAATTACAACGGATAAAAATTTCAGCGAAGAAGGCTGTATAGTTTGCCATACCATTGAAGAAGCGGTAGAAGTGAGCAAAAACTATACTGATAAAGAAGTTTTTGTTGTAGGTGGCGGAACAGTTTACAGACAAATGCTTAAATACTGCGATACGGCTTATATAACAAAGATATTTAAAACCTTTGATGAGGCAGATACCTTTATTGATAACCTTGATACAATGGAGGAATGGGTGGTTGCAGAGGAAAGTGAATTAAATGAGCATAACGGCCTTAATTTTAGATTTGTTACCTATAAAAGAAAATAAAAGAAAGAAGTGTTTTGTATGATTAATGCAAGTATTGCAATACAGGTTTTACCCGATGTTTTAGATGACAAGGAAACTGTACGCATTGTAGACGAAGTTATTGCCTACATAGAAGGCACTGGACTTAAGTTTTTTGTTTCTCCTTTTGAAACTACCGTTGAGGGAGATTACGATAAGTTGATGGAAATAGTTAAGCAATGTCAGTTGATTGCCGTTAAAGCTGGTGCACCAAGCGTTAAAAGCTATGTGAAAATATTTTTTAATCCCGAAAACGAGATTCTTACAATAAATGATAAAATCGATAAGTACATTGACAGAAACTGCGAAGAATTAAATAAATAAAGTTGTATGTAAAGTAAAGCCTACGAAAAATCGTAGGCTTTACTTTGTAGAGAAACCTTGGGCGTTGCCCAAACCCACTCGCTTTTTGAAAAAAGCAAGACCAAAAACTTTCACAAAAACCGCATATCTATGCGGTTTTAAAAGGGTTAAGGTGGCAATAGCAAAGAAGTGTTATCTGTCCGCAGGAAAGCTTTGCAAAGAAAAGCGCTGACTGGAAACCCTTATGAGTGTTTGAGGGCGAGCTCTCAAGGTTTTGACTTTGTCTTCCATTTTAAGCTTCCGAAAAATCGGAGGCTTTTTGCATATTTATTTATAATTGACAAATTATAATAGAAGGAATATAATAATACCATACCCCTGTGGGGTGTTGGGAGGTGTATATATGAAAGAAAAATTTGATGTAACTGGCATGACTTGCAGTGCTTGCAGTGCCCATGTAGAAAAAAGCGTAGGAAAAGTAGCCGGTGTTAGTAAGGTAGCTGTCAGTTTGCTTCAAAATAGCATGACGGTAGAGTTTGATGGACAGGCGACAAGTTCAGCCGAAATAATAAAAGCGGTTGAAAAGGGTGGTTACGGTGCTAAAATTGCAGGTGAAAATACTATAATTTCAAAAAATGCTGACCAGAATGTCACTGACGAGATTAAGAATATGAAGCAAAGGCTTGTAATTTCCTTTGTATTTCTAATTCCGTTGTTTTACATTTCTATGGGTCACATGCTTGGTGCACCACTTCCATCAATACTTACTGGGCATGAAAACATGATGATTTTTGCCCTCACGCAGCTTTTTCTAACATTACCTGTTATGTATGTTAATCGAAAATACTTTCAGGTTGGTTTTAAAAGTCTTGCAAACCGCGCGCCTAATATGGACACACTTATTGCCATAGGTGCAACAGCGGCGGCAGTGTACAGCATATATGCAATATTCAAAATGGGTTATCATTTGGGGCATGGGCATATGGATGTAGCACATGAGAACATTATGGATTTATATTTTGAGTCTGCAAGTATGATACTTACCCTTATTACTTTGGGGAAATTTCTTGAAACAAGGTCTAAGGGTAAAACTAGCGAAGCCATAAGCCGTCTTTTGGATTTGGCACCTAAAAAGGCGACGGTTGAACGAGATGGAAAAGAAGTGATTATTCCAGTTGAAGAAGTTGTAACAGGAGATTTAATTATTGTTAAACCAGGCGAAAGCATACCGGTAGATGGAGTAATTACAGAGGGTTCATCGGCAATAGACGAAGCGGCAATTACCGGTGAAAGCATACCGGTTGAAAAGCAGGCTGGAGATAAGGTTATTTGTGCAACAATAAATAAAACAGGCAGTTTCAAATTTAAAGCAACAAATGTTGGAGCAGATACAACCCTTGCACAAATTGTTCGCCTTGTGGAGGAAGCGGCAAGCAGTAAAGCGCCAATAAGCAAGCTTGCAGACAAGGTTTCAGGCGTATTTGTGCCTGTAGTTATAGGCATAGCAATAGTTTCTGCAATAGCGTGGTTATTAGCAGGTTTTGGAGTGAATTTTGCAGTTTCCATAGGGATTGCGGTTCTGGTTATATCTTGCCCATGTGCATTGGGTTTGGCAACACCAACGGCTATTATGGTTGGCACGGGAAAGGGTGCAGAAAGCGGAATACTGATAAAATCTGCCGAAAGCCTTGAAACAGCCCATCTTATAAACACAGTGGTGCTGGACAAAACAGGCACAATAACAGAAGGAAAGCCACAGGTTACAGATGTTATAACCACGTCAGATATAGATGAAAAAGAACTAATAAAAATTGCGGCATCTGCAGAAAAATATTCAGAACATCCATTGGCAGAGGCTATCATTAAAAAGGCAGAAGCTGAAGGAATAGAGTTGTATGCAGTAACAGACTTTAAGGCATTTTCTGGACGTGGAATAGAGTGTACAGTAGATGGCAAAAAAGTACTTGCGGGAAACATAAAGGCAATGCTTGAAGGCGGTGTAGAGGCTGAAAAATATAAAGAAAAAGCAGAAAGTCTTGCACAACAGGGCAAAACACCTTTATACTTTGCAGTAGATGGAAAATTAGCAGGTATTATTGCCGCCGCAGACGTGGTTAAAAAGAACAGCAAAAAGGCAATAAGTCAGCTTGAAAAAGCAGGCATAGAAGTGGTTATGCTTACAGGAGACAATGCTGTTACAGCAGAGGCTATTCGTAAAGAAATGGGAATTAACCGGGTTGTAAGCGAAGTTATGCCACAGGATAAGGAAGCTGAAATAAGACGTTTACAGGAAGAAGGCAAAAAAGTTGCCATGATTGGTGATGGAATTAATGATGCGCCTGCGCTTGCACGAGCAGATGTTGGTATTGCAATTGGTGCAGGCACAGATGTTGCAATAGAATCGGCAGACATTGTGCTTATGAAAAGTGATTTAATTAGTGCGGTAGAAGCGATTGAGCTTAGCCGAGCAACTATTAAAAACATAAAGGAAAATCTGTTTTGGGCATTTTTCTACAATGTTATTGGGATTCCTGTTGCGGCAGGTCTTTTGTATCCAATTTGGGGTATAAAACTAAACCCAATGTTGGCGGCGGCGGCAATGAGTCTTAGCTCGGTTTTTGTAGTTACAAATGCTTTAAGATTAAGATTTTTCAAACCATCTTTCACAGTGGATGATGAAAATATATTGGATATTAAACCTAAGGAGGAAAATAAAATGGCAGAAAAAACTATGATAATTGAGGGTATGATGTGTGCACATTGCACAGGCAGAGTAGATAAGGCATTAAATGAAATTGAAGGTGTAACAGCAACAGTAAGTCTTGATGAAAAAAGTGCTTTTGTTAAATTAAGCAAAGATATAAGTGATGAGGTATTAAAAAATGCAGTTACAGAAGCAGGGTATAACGTTATTTCCATAAAATGAGGTGAAGTATGAAGGCAGATAAGGCAACAATAAATCGTCTTTTAAAAACGGCAAGAGGACAAATTGACGGAATAATTAAAATGGTGGAAGAAGATAGATATTGTATGGATATCTCCAATCAACTTTTGGCGGCAGACGCAATTTTACGCAAAGCAAACAAAGAGGTAATACGTGCGCATATTAAAGGCTGTGTAAAAGAGGCATTTGAGGATGGAAATGAAGACAAAAAAATTGATGAATTAATTGAAATGATGGATAAAATAATAAAGTGAGCTAAGCTTTATGTGTTCACATAATATGGAATTTACAAGGAGAGATATGCTTTGAAGGAAAAGTATGACTTTAACGATTTGGTAGAAATTATACGCATTCTACGCAGTGAAAACGGCTGCCCATGGGATAAGGTGCAAACCCATGAAACTCTTAGGGACAGCATGATTGAAGAGGCATACGAGGTTGTGGAGGCCATTAACAATAAGGATATGGCTAACCTTTGTGAGGAGCTTGGAGATGTGCTTATGCAGGTTATATTCCATGCAATGATAGAGGCGGAAAAAGGCGGCTTTACTTTGGAAGATGTATATGACGGCATAAGCAAAAAAATGATTTCACGACATAGCCATATTTTTGCAGAGGACGTTGCAAATACACCTGAAGAGGTACTTGTAAATTGGGAAAAGAACAAGAAAAAAGAAAAAGGGTTTGAAACCCAAACGCAGGTGCTTGAAAGTGTTCCAAAATCATTGCCAGCCCTTACACGTGCAAGGAAGATACAGGCTAAGGCGGCAAATGTGGGCTTCGACATAGAAACAATTGAAGATGCTATTAAAAAGCTTGAAGAAGAGATAGAAGAGCTTAGAAATGCACTGAATATGGGCGAGGAAGCAATATTTCAAGAATATGGTGATATTTTATTCTCATGCGTGAATATTTCCAGATTTTTGAGTCTAAATCCAGAGTTTGCCTTGACAAATTCGTCAGAAAAGTTTATAAATAGATTTAGGTATATTGAGAAGACTGCTCTTTCCAAGGGAAGGACGCTAGAGAAGTTGACTATTTCAGAGATGGACGCGCTATGGGAACAGTCTAAACAATAAGCTTCATAACTATCTTTTTTTAAGGAGGAAATATAATGAATAAAGCGGAATTAATAGCAGCTATGGTTGAAAAGGCTGAAATCAGTAAAAAAGACGCAGAAAAGGCTTTAAAAGCTTTTGAAGAGGTTGTTACAGAAGAACTTAAAAATGACGGTAAAATCCAGTTAGTTGGTTTTGGTACATTTGAAGTTGCTCAGAGAGCTGCAAGAGTTGGCAGAAACCCTCAGACAGGTGAAGACATGGAAATCGGCGCATCAAAGGCACCTAAATTTAAAGCAGGCAAAGCTTTAAAGGATGCTGTAAACGAATAATTAATTTAACCTGCCTGTACTTAAATTAGTACAGGCTTTTTGTATTTTTGTGCGGAGGAATTAGAAATGAGATTGGACAAATATCTTAAAGTATCACGCATTATAAAACGAAGAACCATAGCAAATGAGGCTTGTGATGCAGGACGCGTTTCCATTAATGGAAAAGCGGCAAAGGCGTCGGTAGATATTAAGGTAGGGGATGTAATAGAAATTCGCTTTGGAAACAATACTACAAAGGTTGAAGTTTTATCGCTGGCAGAAAATCCGCGTAAAGAAGAAGCCTCAAATATGTATAAAAGCTTGTAAAAGAAAAGACTAAGCCAATGGTTTAGTCTTTTTTTTTTGCTCCGTCATATAATGTATAAATATATTTTGGAGGTTGACTATGGCTGAAGACAGACGAGCAAACTGCAAACATAGGATAGTTATTGAGGAACGTTCAACTGTGGCAGTGGATGGAGTTACTGAAGTAATCTCTTTTGATGAGGAAAGTATTGTTTGTGAAACTGATATGGGTGTTTTAGTTTTAAAGGGCAAGGATATGCATGTGGAAAGACTTAATTTGGAACAGGGTCAGCTTATTGTTCAGGGAGATATTGAATCTTTGGAATACAGCGATGAGGGTATATTGTCTAAAAACAATGGCGGCCTTTTGGGCAGAATTTTTAAATAAATGAGGTGGCTAGATGATACTTTCACTAAGCTATCAAGCAAAACTTTTTATTACAACAGTTGTTTGGGGCTTTATTTTAGCTTTTTTTTACGATGCCATAAAGGTACTTCGCATTGCAGTTAAGCACAAAAAACTACTTGTACATATTGAGGACGCATTATATTGGGTAACTGTAATTTTTGTTGTGTTTTTTGTACTGCTTGGGGTAAGCTTTGGGGAAATACGAGTGTTTTGTGTTGCCGGTGTGTTTTTAGGTATGGCACTGTATTTTTCGGCCGTCAGCCCTTTGTTTTTAATGGTTTCAGAAATGGTGGTTAATGCAGTTAAATGGGTAATAAGAATGTTTTTAGAAATTTTGTTTACCCCTTTTCGACTTTTGTGGCATATTTTTAAAGTGCCTTGCAAAAAAACAGGTAATTTTGTAACCAAAAATTCTAAAAAAGCATTGCATTTATCTGGAATGTATGCAAAAATATACACAAAGAAGTGGGTTAAAAACCTTGGTATACTTTTGAAAAAAATATAAGCGAGTGTGTTAATATGGGTAAAGCAAGGGCAAAAACAAAAAAACAAAAATCATTTACAAGCATAATGGTATTTTGCTTTATGCTTATTTTTATTACGGCTGTTTGTGCTAATTTGGTTGCCCAGAGCCGTAATTTGTATGCCTTAAAAGCAGAGGAAACCATTTTGGCACAAAAAATAGATGATGCAAATACTGAGAACATTCAGCTGAAAAACCAGCAGGAATATTATACAAGCGATGTCTATATAGAAAAAATTGCCCGTGAACAGTTAGGACTTATTATGCCAGATGAGATGGTGTTTAAAAATCGATCAGAATAAATTTGAAAAAGCTATTGACATTTTCCGCAAGCACGTCTATAATAGTGCAAGTAACTGATTTGGCGGAGTAGCTCAGTTGGCTAGAGCACGCGGTTCATACCCGCGGTGTCAGGGGTTCAAATCCCTTCTCCGCTATTCTGGCCCGTTGGTCAAGCGGTCAAGACGTGGCCCTCTCACGGCTGAAACAAGGGTTCGATTCCCTTACGGGTCAATTAATTTCATATTTCTTTTCCAGTTATCATGGGAGTTTAGCTCAGCTGGGAGAGCGCTTGCCTTACAAGCAAGATGTCACAGGTTCGAGCCCTGTAATTCCCACTTAAAACCACAAGCTTATTGTTTGTGGTTTTTTCAATACAATGCCAATATTGTACCCATACAATTGTTCATTTTTTTCATCAACTCATAGAAGTTCAACTTTTTTTGTGCTATTATCTCACTAACAAATAATACGAAAAGAGGTATAGCATTATGAAAAATTTAACAGCAAAAGAGTTATGTATTAAGGGGCTTTTAATTGCGTTGGTTGCGGTGGCTACAATGGTAATTAATGTGCCTGTGGCGGCTACAAGTGGATATATTCATTTGGGAGACAGCGTAATTTTAATAAGCAGTATATTCTTTGGTTGGGAATATGGTCTTATTGCCGGCGGAGTTGGTTCTATGCTTGCAGATGTACTTAGTGGGTATGCTCACTGGGCACCGTTTACTTTGGTTATTAAGGCAATTATGGGCTTAATAATTGGTAAGCTTGCTAATTACGAAGGGGCAAAAGGGAACTTTTTTTCAGCAAGAAATATAATTGCTGCTTCAGCAGGTATTGTATGGATGGTTTTTGGATACCTAATTGGCGGAACCATACTTAAGGGAAGTTTTGCCGTTGCACTTACCTCTGTGCCAAGTAATGTTGTGCAGGGTGTTGGCGGTCTTGTAATTTATTTAGTTATTGGTGCAGCACTAAATAAGGCGAAGATTTACAGAATGTTGTCGGTGAAATAGCAGGAGGATTAATGGATGAGAATAGTTATTATTGAACCACTTGGCATTACCAATGATAAGGTTAACGAGGCAATAATGCCACTTAAAGCAGAAGGGCATGAAGTTGTTTACTACGAAACCCGTACCGAAGATGAGTCGGAATTAATTGAGCGTGGCAAGGAGGCAGAAATAATAATTGTTGCGAATTTGCCTTTAAGAAAAGCCGTTATTGAAAATTGTACTAAATTAAAAATGATTTCTGTAGCGTTTACAGGCGTAGACCATATTGATACCCAATTTTGCAAGGAAAAAGGCATTACCGTATGTAATGCGGCAGGCTATTCCACAAATGCAGTGGCAGAGCTTGCGTTTGGTCTTGCATTATCGGTTTTACGAAACATACCAAAATGTGATGCAGTTACACGTGTAGAAGGAACCAAAGCAGGGCTTGTAGGTTGCGAGCTTTTCGGTAAAAAGTTCGGCGTTGTAGGTACAGGTGCTATAGGCGCAAGGGTTGCAGAAATTGCAATGGCATTTGGGTGTGAGGTTCTTGCCTATAACAGAAGTGTAAAACCACAACTTGAAGCTAAAGGTGTTAAGTTTGTTTCTCTTGAAGAATTACTTAAACAAAGTGATATTGTATCATTGCATGTCCCTTTTAATGGTACTACAGCCAAGCTAATTGGAGCTGAACAGCTTGGGTTTATGAAAGATACTGCAATACTTATAAACACTGCTCGTGGCGGAGTTGTGGACAGCGAAGAATTGGCTAAGGTACTTAACGATGGAAAAATAGCTGGTGCAGGCATTGATGTTTTTGAAATGGAACCTCCAATACCTTCATCACATCCGCTTATAAACAGTAAAAACACCGTAGTAACACCGCACGTTGCTTTTGCGTCGGAAGAAGCATTATATACTCGTGCAGGCATAGTTGTTAACAACATTCTTCAGTGGGAACAGGGAATGCCACAAAATTTGATTGTTTAATTTTTAGTAGAATATATATAATAGGAGTATAAGTACTTTTGAGAAAAAGGAAAGTGTTGCATTTGCAACATACTTTCCTTTTTTTGTGCAATATAATGGTGGTATTAAAGGTATTTATTGACGTAAATTGTACAAGTTGGTATAATTTATAGATTAAGAAGATTTACACTCTTTGAGGAGGAACAATTATGTTAGAGTTAAGAAACATATCATACACTGTTGAAGGTGAAAAAGATATTATTAATGATGTTAGTTTGAAGATAGAGGATGCAAAATTTATTGTTATCACAGGGCCTAACGGAAGTGGTAAAAGCACCCTTGCAAAAATTATTGCAGGCATTGTTACGCCTACAAGTGGTCAAATTTTATTTGATGGACAAGATATTACCCAAATGAGCATTACGGACAGAGCAAAGAGGGGCATTAGTTTTGCATTTCAGCAGCCGGTGAGGTTTAAAGGAGTTACAGTTAAAGACCTTATAAACCTTGCAAGTGGAGAAAACCTTTCTACGGCTGATGCCTGTCAATACCTTTCTGAGGTTGGTCTTTGTGCAAGAGATTATATCGACAGAGAGGTGAATGCATCACTTTCAGGAGGAGAACTTAAAAGAATTGAAATAGCAACAATTATGGCTAGAAAAACAAGAATTTCAGTTTTTGATGAACCAGAAGCTGGCATTGATATTTGGAGTTTTAAAAACCTTATTGATGTTTTTGAAAAGATTCATAGTGAAATTAAAGGTTCTATTATTATAATTTCTCATCAAGAAAGAATACTTAATATTGCTGATGAAATTATTGTGCTTGCAAATGGAGTGATTGCAAGCCGTGGCACTAAAGAGGAAATTATGCCAGCATTACTTGAACAGGCGGAAATGGCGTATTCCGGATGTCAATATTACAGGGAGGAGGAATGATTATGAACGACGACATTAGAGATATTCTGCTTGCAGAAGTTGCGGATTTGCATAAAGTACCAGTTGGTGCATACAATATAAGATTGAACAGCCAGCTTGATGGACGAAACTCCACAAAAAACATTGAAATAGTTGGAAAAACAGATAAAAGTGGTATTGATATAATAATAAAACCAAATACTAAAAACGAGAGTGTTCATATTCCTGCCCTTGTAACCCAGGCTGGAGTACATGACCTTGTTTATAACGATTTTTACGTTGGTGAAAATGCAGATATTCTTATTGTTGCAGGTTGTGGCATACACAATGATGGAAGCCAAAACAGTGAACATAATGGTATTCATAGATTTTTCCTTGGCAAAAATTCCAAAGTTAAATATGTTGAAAAGCATATTGGAACAGGTGAAGGCACGGGAGAAAGAATAATAAATCCTCAAACAGTTATTGAGGCTGAAGAAGGCAGTTATATTGAGCTTGAAACAACACAGCTTAAAGGCGTTGATTCTACAATAAGAACAACAAAGGCACATGCCAAGGCAGGGGCAAAGGTTGTTGTTAAAGAAAAAATATTGACCCATGGAAAACAGTTTGCAGAAACAAGGTTTGAAATTGATATGGATGGAGATGATTCAAGTGTAAGCCTTGTGTCTCGTTCAGTAGCAAAGGATGATTCAAAGCAGAAGTTTGTGTCTATTATAAATGGAAATGCTCGTTGCATAGGTCATTCAGAATGTGATGCAATTATTATGGATAATGCAGTGGTTACCGCCGT
Source organism: Lachnospiraceae bacterium (assembly GCA_034933685.1). Lineage (GTDB taxonomy): Bacteria > Bacillota > Clostridia > Lachnospirales > Anaerotignaceae > UBA8514. Next base: position 345,326 of record JAYFNB010000017.1, read on the forward strand.
GCCTGAAATAACTGCAAACAATGTAGAGGCATCGCTAATACATGAGGCGGCAATAGGAAAAATTGCTGGAGAACAGATTATAAAGCTTATGACATTGGGTCTTACAGAGCAAGAGGCAGAAGCACAAATTGTTAATGGCTTTTTAAAATAAAAGCTATCCTTATAAGGAGGTGCTAGTATGGGTTTTGATTTAAGTTTAACTACTGTTTGGCTTATCTTATTTGTAATTTTTGTTGTGGCAGAGGTTGTAACGGCAGGAGCTTTGGTGTCAATATGGTTTTGCATAGGCTCTCTTGCAGCAATGGTTGCCGCTAGGGCAGGCACACATATTATGGTGCAGGTCGTTGTTTTTTTAGTAGTATCAGTTGCACTGCTTATACTTACCAAACCATTTATTAAGAAGGTGCTGAAACAAAAAAATGAGCCTACAAACGCCGATGTAATAATTGGGCGTATTGGTGTGGTTGTTGAGAATATTAACAACCTTGAAGAAAAGGGTGCCGTTAAAATTGATGGCAAGATATGGACAGCAAGAAGCCTTGAAGATGGCAGAGAGATACAAAAAGACAGTAAAGTTAAAATTGTTAAAATTCAAGGGGTTAAGGTGTTGGTAGAGGAAGTATAAAAAGGAGAGATGAAGTATGGAATTAATACCTATCATTGTACTTGTAGTAGTAATACTTGTAGTTGTAGTAAGTAATTTTAGAGTGGTTCCACAGGCATATGTTTATGTTATTGAAAGACTTGGAGCTTACTATACAACATGGGGTACAGGTTTACATTTTGCACTTCCTATTTTAGACCGTGTGTCTAAAAAGGTTAATTTAAAGGAATTGGTTGCTGATTTTCCACCACAGCCTGTTATTACAAAAGATAACGTTACAATGCAAATAGATACAGTAATCTATTTACAAATCACTGACCCTAAGCTTTATGTATACGGTGTTGATAACCCAATTAGAGCCATTGAGAACCTTACAGCAACAACTCTTAGAAACATTATTGGTGACTTAGAACTTGACCAGACACTTACATCACGTGATATAATTAATTCTAAAATGCGTATTATACTTGATGAGGCTACAGACCCATGGGGCATTAAGATTAACCGTGTTGAGCTTAAAAATATTATGCCACCTAAGGAAATTCAAGATTCCATGGAAAAACAAATGAAGGCAGAGCGTGAAAGACGTGAGAAAATTCTTCAGGCAGAAGGTGAAAAGAGAAGCGCAATCCTTGTGGCAGAGGGTGAGAAGGAAAGTACAATTCTTCGCGCTGAAGCTTCGAAGGCATCTGCCATACTTGCGGCTGAGGCAGCGAAGGAATCTACAATAAGACGTGCAGAAGGTGAAGCTGAAGCGATTATGAAAGTTCAGCAAGCAACGGCTGAAAGTATTAAATTGCTTAATGAGGCATCACCACAGAAAGGTGTTATTGCTATAAAAAGCCTTGAAGCATTTCAGAAAGCCGCTGATGGGCAAGCAACAAAGATTATTATTCCGTCAGAAATTCAGGGGCTTGCAGGGTTGGCAACAGCATTTAAAGAGTTGGCAGTTGATGACAAGCCAAAACTTACAAAGTAAAACCGATTACAGATAGACTGATTTGAAGAGTTGTGATGAACGTACAAAAGCCACAAGCATTTTGCTTGTGGCTTTTAGATTTATTTATGGCTTTGCAGTAGCTTGCGAAAGATTTTCTAAGGATTTGATTTTAACCTCACGCATTGCCTTAAATGAGGAATATCCAACGGCGGTAAGAATTATTGTTCCGCCTATAAGCTCCCGCACACTTGGCACTTCGTGAACAAATATAAAAGCAAGAAAAATACCATATAATGGTTCTAAGCAGGTTATAATACTGGCTGTTTGAGCGCTGACGCCTTTAAGCCCAGTTATGTACAGTAACCTTGAAAACAAGGTGAATATAATACTAAATATCATAAATGTACCTATTTGTGTGGAACTCATTGGTTTAATGCCCACTATAATAACAAGGGGAAGAAGGATTATAAAAACAATTGCCTGTTCGTAAAATGAAATAACAATTCCCTTGTAGTTTTTAATGTATTTTCGTTCCAGAATCGAAACGAGGGCAAAAGTTACGCCAGAAAATATGCCTTCCATAACGCCTATGAACATATTGTTTCCTATTTCAACCTTAGGCACAACAAAGGCTACACCGGAAAATGCAACTATTGCAACTAAAACATCGCTTTTTTTTAGGCGCTCTTTAAAAAATAATGGCTCTAAAAAGGTTGCAAAAATGGGGCATGTGGAAAAAGTGAGTAATGCTATTGCTACAGTTGAAATTTGTACGCTGTGGTAAAATGCAAGCCAATGCACAGCCAGTATTGCACCCATAAGCAGTACAAGAAGATAATCTTTTTTACAGTTAAGCCGGATTGAGATGCCTTTTACCTTAAAAAATATGCCCATTATTACAGCGGAAAACAACACTCTTCCTGCCACAATAACATAGGTTGGTTGGTCAATTAGCTTTCCAAACAGGCTTGCAGAACCAAACATGGCAACCGCCAAATGCACAATTAATAAACTTCTATTTTTATTATCCATAAAAAAATCCTCAATTCCCAAGTGTATTTTTTATTCACAATTATAGCACTGTTTTTCATAACGTCAACATGTTTGCGTAAAACAGGCAAAAACATAGAATTTAGTTGTTTGAATGTATATAAAGTGATATAATACTTTAGTTAGAGGTTACATATTTGCATTTAAGGAGGAATTTACCCCGTGGGAAAGTTGTTTGGCACAGACGGAGTTAGAGGGATTGCTAACACGGAACTGACAGGTGAATTAGCATATAATTTAGGTAGGGCAGGCGCATACGTTCTTACAAAGGAAACAGACCATGCACCTAAAATTTTGGTTGGTATGGATACAAGAATGAGCGGAGATATGTTGGAAAGTGCCCTTGTGGCAGGCATTTGCTCAGTTGGGGCGCACGCAGTATTAGCCGGTGTTGTTCCTACACCAGCGGTCGCATATTTAGTGCGAAAGTACAATTTGGATGCTGGTGTTGTTATTTCAGCATCTCACAATCCTGTTGAATATAACGGAATTAAGTTTTTTAATAAAGAAGGCTATAAATTACGTGATGAGCTTGAAAATGAAATTGAAGACATACTTTTTAATAGAATAGAAATTCTTCCGCAGCCTATTGGTGGTAATGTAGGCACAAAATCCATTTCGGAGGACGCAATAGAGGATTATATTCAGTTCTTAACAAAGTCCTGCCCTATAAGGCTGGATGGAATTAAGGTGGCACTGGATTGCTCTAATGGGGCGGCATACAAGGCAGGCCCTATTTCTATACTTAATCTTGGAGCGTCTATGTGCATTATTCATAATGAGCCTGATGGTATGAACATCAATAAAAACTGTGGCTCTACACATATGGAGGATTTGAAAAAATTTGTTGTAGAAAATGGCGCAGATATTGGCTTTGCTTTTGACGGTGATGCTGACAGATGCCTAGCTGTTGATGAAAATGGTGAATTAATAGATGGTGACAAAATACTTGCCATTTGTGGCTTGGATATGAAAAACAATGGTATATTAAAAAATAATACCATTGTTGGCACAGTTATGAGCAACCTGGGGTTTATTATGATGGGCAGGGAAAACGGAATTAGTATTGAACAGGCAAACGTTGGAGACAGATATGTGCTGGAAAAAATGATTGAGGGCAATTATAACATTGGCGGAGAGCAGTCTGGGCATATTATTTTCCTCGACCATAACACCACAGGAGATGGGATTCTTACAGCAATTAAAATGCTTACTGTACTTAAAAACAGCGGTAAAAAAGCATCCGAGCTTGCAGGCGTGATGGAAGTTATGCCACAGGTGCTTGTTAATGCAAAAGTAAATAACCTTAGAAAAAATGTCTACATGAAAGTTGAAGAGATTAAAACTGCAATAGACCAGCTTTCAGCAAAATTTGCTAATGAAGGTAGGGTTCTTATAAGAACATCGGGTACAGAACCACTTGTAAGGGTAATGATAGAGGGAAAAGATATAGATTTAATGAACGAAGAAGCCAATAGGCTTGCAAGGCTTATTGAAGAAAAGCTTCAGTAAACATTGAGGAGGCAAAACTATGTGCGGAATAGTTGGGTATATAGGATCTAAGCAGGCACCATCAATACTTATGGATGGTTTAAGTAAGTTGGAATACAGAGGGTATGATTCTGCTGGAATAGCAGTGCATGATGGTACAAGAATAAACATGCTTAAAGCGCAAGGGAAGCTTGTTAACCTTGCACAAAGGCTTGAGATGAACCCAGTAAAGGGCATGGCAGGTATTGGGCATACTAGATGGGCAACACATGGTGCGCCTAGCGATATTAACTCGCACCCACACATGAGTGAGGACAGAATGATTGCCGTAGTTCATAACGGCATTATAGAAAATTATATGGAAATAAAAGAGGAACTTGGCAAAAAGGGATATCGTTTTGTTTCCGAAACCGACACCGAAACAGTTGCCCATCTTATGGATTACTACTATAAGCAGGGTCACGGATTTTTGGAAAGCGTATTTATGGTGCTGGAGAGAATAGAAGGTGCATATGCCCTTGGTATTCTTTGCAAAGACTATCCTGATACACTTATTGCGGCAAGGAAGAATTGCCCGCTTGTAATTGGCAAGGGTGAGGGTGAGAACTTTATTGCCTCTGACATACCTGCAATTTTGCACCATACCAGAGAGGTATATTTCCTTAATGACAATGAAGTTGCAGTGATTAAAAAAGACTCTATTGATATTTTTGACAGAGAAAAGAATAAGGTAGAAAGAGATATTTTCCATGTTAATTGGAATATCGATGCTGCAGAAAAAGGTGGCTATGACCACTTTATGCTTAAAGAAATTAATGAACAGCCTAAAATTGTTCAGGATGTACTTTCAAGAAGAATGAAAGAGGACGAAACGGAGATAAATCTTGAAGGTATAACCCTTAAAAAAGAGGACTTAGATAACATAGATAGAATTTATATTGTTGCTTGTGGCACAGCGTATCATGCAGGCTTAGTAGGAAAGCATCTTATTGAAAAAATTGCAAGAATACCTGTTGTTGCAGATGTTGCAAGTGAGTTTAGATATAAAGACCCAATTTTAGATGAAAGAACACTGCTTATTGTTGTATCTCAAAGTGGTGAAACAGCAGATACTCTTGAAGCACTTAGAATTGCAAAGAGAAATAAGGCTAGAGTTTTAGCTATTGTTAACGCAGTTGGCAGTTCTATTGCTCGTGAGGCAGACGACGTTTTCTATATCCTTGCTGGGCCTGAAATTTCTGTTGCATCAACAAAGGCATTCACAGCACAGGTAGTGGCTATGGAGCTTATTTGTTTGCATATTGCCATGGAGATGGGTAAAATGACAAAGGAAGAATTTGCAGCTGTAAGAGATGAATTATATGCTCTTCCTGGACGCATTGCTGAGGTTATACAAAAATGTGATACAGAGAGCAAGCTTGCCCAGAAATATATTCAAAGTAAAAATGTTTTCTACATTGGTAGAGGTCTTGATTATTTGGTAAGCATGGAAGGCTCACTTAAGCTTAAGGAGATAGCATATCTGCACAGCGAGGCATATGCCGCAGGTGAGCTTAAACATGGACCTATAGCTATGATTGAGGATAGCACACTGGTAATCGCAATGCTTACACAAGAAGAACTTTTTGAGAAGACCTTATCCAACATTAAGGAGGTTAAGGCAAGAGGAGCAAAAGTTATTGCCATTGCATTAAAAGGCAACGAAAGCTTCAAAAGTGAAGTGGACGACGTTATCTATGTTCCGCGCAGTGGGTGGATGACAGCACCGATTATTGCAAACGTAACAACACAATTGTTTGCATATTACGTTGCAAAAACTCTTGGCACAGATATTGACCAGCCAAGAAATTTGGCTAAATCCGTAACAGTAGAGTAGGGCATTGAACCAAAATTGAATTTGTTTAGCATCGCAGATTTAAATCGTGTAGGCGGAATTCATTTCCACCGAAACGCAAAAAAAAGGCAGTGTTTTCAAGGCTTTAGCCTGAAGTGAAAACACTGCCTTTTGGCATATCGATACCTAAAACAAGTCAGCTTGCACCTTGTTTTAAAGGGAGCAGACTTTGTCTGCTCCCTAATTTTAACCAAGAATATAGATAGTTACGTTACGTCTGCCCCAACTGAAGGCTTCATTTTTTGTTTCATAGCAAAGGTCAATTTTGTTTCCTTTTATTGCACCACCACAGTCTTCAGCAATACCATAGCCATAGCCTGGTATGTAAAGTTCGGTTCCGTAAGGAATTATGTTGGGGTCAACTGCTATACTACCTTTTTTAGCAACTGTACCCGTTGCTGTAATGCCGCTGCAACCTGCATCATATGGTGTATAGCCTGTAGCAGTTACGCTAATAGCAGATGTATACTCATATCCATCAATAGTTGGTGCTTTTGGGGCAGGGTCTGCAGTACCCACCTCAATAATTTTATTTACGGGCTGAGCCACAACAACTTTTGATATTTCTTCTGAGGAAACAAGTTCAGTACCCTCATAAGTGTTTTTTATAGTTATTGTTGCTTCTCCTGTTATACCTTCAAGAATAACACGTTCTTCGCCCTTTACAAGGCTGTCAGTTTCAACGGTGTCCGTTCCAAAAGGAATTTCCTGCATTTCAGTTACAATAGTTTCTTTCAATGTTGTTATGTTTATGGTCATTTTTGCGTTTGTCTTAGTTGATTCAGTAATATCGTTTAAAGTGTATTTTGAACCGATATTCTCTTTGTAGTCGGCAAGAACTTCGCCAACAGTTTGCTTGCTTGTGTAAATCATTCTTGGTGAGCCGTCGATATTGAGGGTAATTGGGAATGCTCTTTTTATTTCAATATAATCGTTGGCTACTAATTTGTCATCAAGTCCCTTAGAGATGTAGTCTTCATTTTTAAGGGTAATTCCAATCTCTGTCAAAAATTCTCCAACAGTTTCAGTGGAAGTGGAGAATTTTTCGTCTAAATCAAGGTCTACAACCTCAACAGTCTTTTTGTCGCCGTTATAGGCGGATACTGTGCCTGTGCAGATAATAAGTGAGATTATTACCATTAAAAGCACTCTTAGTCGTTTTGTCATTTTTACCTCCTCGGATATTCGGTTATTCTAGTATATGGTACAACTTTAATTTCAATACCGTTTTTATCCTCTTAGTTTATTATTGACCATTTTTGTAAGATTAATCATTTGCAGGAAAAAAGAATATACCGTGCTAGATATATTCTCCATTAATCTTTACGACTATTATTTTAACACATCTGTAACATTTATGCAACAAATCTTTAAAAATAAGACAGATTGCATAAAATTTTGTTAACATTCAATGCAAAAAGCTTAATATATCAAGAAAACTTAAGTGGGTTATCTGTAGGTTCAACGAAAGTGACGTATATGGTTTGGTAAAAATCACAATAAAAAGTGCAAAAAATACTTTAAATCATTTCAGTTAAATTTGTTAAAAATAACTAAAAACAATAGGATTTATTTAACCTTTGATCGAATACAGCGCTTTGGCATTTTCTGTGGTTATGCGCGCAACGTCATTGTGGGACATATTTTTTATCTCTGAAATTTTATCTACGACAAATTTAAGATTAAGAGAATCGTTACGTTTCCCACGGTTTGGTACAGGAGAAAGGTAAGGGCAGTCGGTTTCTATAACAATTCTCTCTATGGGCACAGCCTCAACTACTTCAACAGTTTTTTTTGCGTTTGAATACGTAACAACACCACCTATGCCAAGATAGTAACCCATTGAGATATAGTCCAGTGCCATTTGTGCACTGCCACTGTAGCAGTGGATAACACCTTTATTTACACCGCTTTCTTTAATTATGTCAAAACATTCCTGCGCAGCATCTCGAGAATGGATGATTACAGGCAAATCCACTTCTTTTGCCAATTGAAGTTGTTTTTTAAACCATTGGCGTTGTAAATCCCTTGGTGAGTTATCGTAGTAGTAATCAAGACCGATTTCGCCAATTGCAACAACCTTATCTTTTTTTGAATATAACTTTAAAACTGCAAGGTCAGAATCAGTCATAGTTTTTACGTTATGCGGATGAATGCCAACAGCAGTATATATAAAAGGATATTTTTCGGCAAGCTGCAATCCGGTTTTTATTGCACGCATACTTTCGCCAGAGTTAAGTATATAACTTACGCTTTCAGCATGCATTTTTGTAATAAGTTCATCTCTATCTTCGTTAAAACGTGCATCATCATAGTGTGCATGACTATCAAAATACATTTTTTTCTCCTTTTCTAAAAAACCTTGGAGCAAAAGCCCCAAGGTTTAAATTGTTTTATTTTACTCCGCATCCGCTTGTAAATTGTTTATCATCTGTTGCAAGTGAGAGATTTCCTTCACTGTCTTCGGCACAAAGAATCATTCCATGTGAAACTTCACCCATCATTTTACGTGGTGCAAGGTTTGCAACAACAATAACTTTTTTGCCCACCATTTCCTCTGGGGAATAAAATTTTGCGATGCCAGAGAGAATCGTTCTGGTTTCGTGGCCAAGCTTAACTGTGTTTTTAAGCAATTTTTTACTGCCTTTAACTGGTTCACTTTCGATAACTTCACCTGTTACAAGCTGAATTTTACAGAAGTCATCAATGGTTATTTCTTCAAATTTTTCTTTTTCTTCGTCTTTACTGGTTTGGTTTGCAATACTTTCGGACTGCGCAAGCTTAAGGGCAGCTTCAAGTTCTGCAAGCTCTTTTTTCATATCAATACGTGGGAAAATTACATCGCCTTTTGTAACAGTAAGGTCATGGGCAAGCAAGCCCCAGCTTTTAATTGATTCCCACTCAGTAAGGCGAGGGTCAGTAATGTTAAATTGCTGCCATATAAGTTTTGGTGCATTTGTCATAAATGGCTGAATCATTACAGAAATAATACGTATGCTTTCAGCTACGTTATATAATGCGCCTGCAAGAACCGCTTGCTTATCTTCATCTTTGCAAAGTACCCAAGGCTGTGTCTCGTCAATATATTTGTTTGTGCGGCGTATAAGTGTCCAAAGTTCACTTAAAGCATCACTAAATAGCATTTTGTCCATGTAGCCTTCAAACTTTTCAACAGTTGTGGCTGCGGTTTTAATCAAGCTTAAATCAAATTCTGTGCTATCTTGCTCGTATGGCAATGTAGAGCCAAAGTATTTCTCAATCATGCCCACTGTTCTGGAAACAAGATTTCCAAGGTCGTTAGCAAGGTCTGAATTTATACGCTGAATAAGTGCCTCATTGGTAAAGTTTCCGTCTTGTCCAAAGGCAACTTCTCTTAAAAGAAAGTAACGAATGGCATCAAGACCATATTTATCAACCAAAACCTTAGGGTCTACAACGTTACCCTTGGATTTTGACATTTTTCCGCCGTCAATTATAAGCCAGCCATGACCAAACACCTGCTTTGGAAGAGGTAAATCCAGCGCCATAAGCATTGCAGGCCAAATGATTGTGTGGAAGCGAACTATTTCTTTGCCAACAAGGTGAACATCTGCCGGCCAATATTTTTTAAATAATTCGTCATGCTCTGTGCCATAGCCAAGGGCAGAAATATAGTTTGAGAGTGCGTCAACCCAAACATAAACAATATGCCCTGGGTCAAAATCGACAGGAATACCCCATTTAAAAGAAGTACGGCTTACACAAAGGTCTTCAAGGCCTGGTCTTAAAAAGTTGGAAAGCATTTCTGTTTGGCGTGAAGCAGGTGAAATAAAACCTGGATTTTCTTCAATATGTTTAATAAGTCTGTCCTGATATTTTGAAAGCTTGAAGAAGTAGCTTTCCTCTTTTAATTTTTCAACATCACGTCCGCAGTCTGGACACTTTCCATCAACAAGCTGGTGCTCTGTAAAGAAAGTTTCACAAGGAGTACAGTACCAACCTTCATATTCCGATTTATATATATCGCCTTTATCGTAAAGGGCTTTAAATATTTTTTTAATTGCTTCAACGTGCTGTTCATCTGTTGTGCGAATAAATTTATCGTATGAAATATCCAAAGCACTCCAAAGTTCTTTTATTCCATCCACAATTTTATCTACATACTGTTTAGGTGTAACATTTTGGCTTGTTGCAATACGTTCAATTTTTTGCCCGTGTTCGTCTGTGCCTGTAAGAAACATAACGTCGTAGCCACGAAGCCTTTTATAGCGAGCCATTGCGTCTGCTGCAACTGTGCAGTAGGAATGACCTATGTGTAGTTTATCGCTTGGGTAGTAAATAGGTGTAGTTATATAAAATTTCTCTCCCTGCAAAATAATCCCTCCAAAGTAACTTATTTATATAGTTTAGCATTTATTGTAGTTATTATAGCTGTTTTGTGTAAAAAAAGCAAAATAATTTCCATTTTCTTTTATTAATTGCAAAAATATTTGAGTTCTGGTACAAATTATTAGGCTAACACATAAAATATATTTTAATAGGTGCATTTATTTGTAGATTTTAGCTTAAAAATATTACTTTAATAGTATTTTATTATCTATAATTTTAATTGCAAATTTAGAGCAGTTATGATAACATTGTGCCATGAAAAGGATTGGGGTTATTTTAGTTCAGGAGGGAATAATTTGGTTGAAAGAAATGTTACTATTGTGAATAAGCTAGGCATGCATGCTAGGGCTTCGGCTCAATTTGTGTCTTTTGTGTATAGATTTAAATGTGATATTACGCTTATAAAAGATAATAAAAAAGCCAATGCAAAAAGCATACTAAATCTTCTTATGATGAGCTTAAACTGCGGCAGTGAAGTTACAGTTCGGGTTGAAGGTGAAAATGAGGAGGAAGTTTTGGAATCTGTAATAACCTATATTAAGAATATGACAGATTAAGAAAATTACACTAAGGAAGCTTATGTAAAAAAAATGTAAAAATTAAAAAGGCACAGAACGCATATTATTGCGGGCTGCGCCTTTTTTCGTTGAAAGTTTTTACATTTAGCAAATTAACTTTACACTAATTTAACAAATGGAAGAGTGTGGATTTTACAAATTAACACTATCATCATATCCGTAAACAAAACTATTGACGATGAAGGAGAATGAAAAAAATGAAAAAAATATCAGGTATGATTTTTAGTACAGTAATTATTGCGGCAATGTTTGCTGGATGTGGTTCAACAAGCAGTAAAGAGGCAGCAGCTCCAGCAAAAGAAACAGCACCAGCCCAAACAGAAACAGCGACAAAAGAAGAGCCAAAAACTTTTGACGGTGAAATTACAGTAGTATCCCGTGAGGAAGGTTCTGGAACAAGAGGAGCATTTATTGAACTTTTCGGCATTGAACAGAAAAACGAAGCAGGAGAGAAGATTGACCACACAACAGAAGAAGCAACTATCACAAATTCCACATCAGTTGTTATAACAACAGTTGCAGGCGATGAATCAGCTATTGGCTACATATCCTTAGGTTCACTTAACGATACTGTAAAAGCACTTAAAATTGATGGTGCACCAGCAAGCGTTGAGGCAATTAAAGACGGAAGCTACAAGGTAGCAAGACCATTTAATATAGCAACTGGTAAAAACGTAACAGAAGTTGCACAGGATTTTATTAACTTTATTTTAAGTGCTGATGGACAAAAAGTAGTTGAAGGAGCAGGCTATATTTCAGCATCTGATGCAGGTGCGTTTGAAGGTGGCAAAGTATCTGGAAAGATAATTGTAGCTGGTTCATCTTCTGTAACACCTGTTATGGAAAAGCTAAAAGAGGCATATGTGGCTGTAAACCCTAATGTTGAAATTGAAATTCAGCAAAGCGATTCTACTACAGGTATGAACTCTGCAATTTCTGGAATTTGCGACATTGGCATGGCATCAAGAGAACTTAAAGATAGTGAAACAGGTGCTGGTCTTACACCTACAGTAATAGCAATTGATGGTATTGCAGTAATTGTAAACAACAACAATCCAACAGAAGAACTTGCAGCAGACGATGTAAAAGCAGTATTTATGGGTGAAAAAACACAGTGGAGCGAATTTGCTAAATAATATTTGAAAAAAGAAAAAGAGAATGTAACCACCAAATGAATTCGCAGTTAAAGAGGTAGCGTATGAACAAAAAAAGTGAAAAAATTGCAAAGTGGGTATTTTGCTTGGCAGCATGCACTTCGGTGCTGGCGGTAGCAACTATATGTATCTTTCTTTTTGCAGGTGGTCTTCCCGCTATAAAGGAAATTGGAGTCTCCAATTTCCTTTTTGGTACAACTTGGAAGCCTAAAAATAATATATACGGAATACTGCCAATGATAGTAGGCAGTATCTATGTTACAGCAGGAGCGATTATTGTTGGTGTACCTGTGGGAATACTTATGGCTGTATTTTTATCGAGCTTTTGCCCTAAGAGGCTTTACAAGGTTATTAAGCCGCTAACAGAGCTTATGGCAGGTATACCATCGGTTGTTTATGGGTTCTTTGGCTTGGTTGTAATGGTACCATTCATTCGTAATGTATTTGGCGGACATGGCAGCAGTATGCTTACAGCAAGCCTTTTACTAGGCATTATGATATTACCTACAATTATTGGTGTAAGTGAAGCGGCAATTAAAGCAGTGCCAGACAAATATTATCAAGGGGCGTTGGCACTTGGGGCAACTCACGAGAGAAGTATTTTTTTTGCAGCACTTCCGGCGGCAAAATCAGGCATAATGGCAGGAATAGTGCTTGGAATAGGTCGTGCAATTGGGGAAACAATGGCAGTAATTATGGTTGCAGGCAATCAAGCTAGAATGCCTAACGGAATACTTAAAGGTGTGCGTACAATGACCAGTAACATAGTGCTGGAAATGGGGTATGCGGCAGACCTTCACCGAGAGGCACTTATTGCAACAGGTGTTGTGCTGTTTGTGTTTATACTTATTATTAACCTTGTTTTTACAATACTTAAGGAGGCAGAAAATAAATGAAAACAAAAAAGGACTCTTTAAGTATTGTGTTAAGATTTTTAGTTCTGCTTTCAGCAGTTTTAACAGTTGGCGTGATAGTGCTTATTGTTGGCTACATATTTGTTAAAGGCGTTCCAAATCTTTCTTTAGACCTGTTTGCATGGGAATATAACACAGAAAACGTGTCTCTTCTTCCAGCACTTATTAACACACTCATTATGACAGTGCTTTCACTTCTTATTGCCTCACCTGTCGGCATTTTTGCGGCTGTGTTTTTGGTGGAATATTCGTCACAGGGAAGCAGGCTTGTGAAAATTATTCGTATTACGGCAGAAACTTTATCAGGAATACCATCAATAGTTTACGGATTGTTTGGATTACTGTTTTTTGTAACAGCACTGAAATGGGGAATGAGCCTAATTGCAGGTGCTTGTACCATAGCCCTTATGATACTTCCGCTTATTATGCGTACTACAGAAGAGGCACTTTTGGCAGTACCAAAAACCTTCCGTGAGGGGAGCTTTGGATTGGGTGCAGGACGACTGCGTACTGTTTTTCTTATAGTTTTACCGTCGGCACTGCCTGGCATTATGGCAGGAATAATTTTGGCAACAGGGCGTATTGCAGGTGAAACAGCGGCACTTATGTATACTGCAGGCACGGTGGCACAAATACCTATGGGTAAGGATTTCTTGCTGGATTCCACCCGAACACTTGCGGTACACATGTATAACCTCTCTTGCGAGGGGCTATATGTAGACAAGGCTTATGCAACAGCATTTGTATTGCTGGTTATGGTAATGGGCATAAACGTATTGTCTGGCTTTATGGCAAAGAAATTCGGAGGGAACAAAACAAATGGATAAAATAACGGTTTCTAACCTTGATTTATATTATGACAAATTTAAAGCACTTAAAAATGTAAATTTGAACATACCTGAAAAAGAAATTACTGCTTTTATCGGGCCTTCGGGCTGTGGAAAAAGTACCCTTTTAAAATCCATCAACAGAATGAATGACTTAGTGGTAGGATGCAGAATTGAAGGTGAAATAACTCTTTCTGGAACAGATGTATACAAGGATATTGATGTGAATTTACTTAGAAAAAGAGTGGGAATGGTGTTTCAAAGTCCAAACCCATTTCCAATGAGCATATATGATAATATAGCGTTTGGTCCACGCACACATGGCATAAAAAAGAAGGCTATTCTAGATGAACTTATTGAAAAATCACTTAAGGATGCGGCTATTTGGGATGAAGTTAAGGATAGGCTGAAAAAAAGTGCTTTAGGATTATCTGGTGGTCAACAGCAGAGGCTTTGCATTGCAAGAGCTTTAGCAGTGCAACCAGAGGTTTTGCTTATGGATGAGCCAACAAGTGCCCTTGACCCAATATCCACCTTGAAAATTGAGGATTTGGCGGCAGAGCTTAAAAAAGACTATACCATTGTTATGGTTACCCATAACATGCAACAGGCAGCAAGAATTTCAGATAAAACAGCGTTTTTTCATTTAGGCGAGGTTGTGGAGTTTGGCGAAACCGAGCAAATATTTTCTATGCCTAAAAACAAGCGTACAGAGGACTATATAACGGGGAGGTTCGGTTAATGAGAAAGCGTTATTCACAGCAGCTTGAGATACTTCACAGCGAGATGGTAGAGATGGGCGAACTTTGCGAAGCCTCAATTAAATATGCAGTGCAAGGCCTTTTAACAGGAGATTTAGAGCAAGCTGACAGGGCAACCCAGTTGTCACATGAGCTTGATGAAAAGGAACGTGCTATTGAAAGCCTCTGCCTTAAAATGATTTTGCAACAGCAGCCTGTGGCAGGGGATTTAAGGCAGATTTCTGCCGCACTTAAAATGATAACGGATATGGAGAGAATTGGAGACCAAGCCGAGGATATTGCAGAGATTTCAAAATTAAATGATATTTCAAAATGGGCGAAAACGATACCGGTTGAGGAAATGAGCAAAGTGGTAATGAAAATGGTTACGCAAAGTGTTGACGCTTATGTAAACAACGATATCACCCTTGCAAAGGAAGTTATAGTAAATGACGATATGGCAGACAATTATTTTGATGAAATTAAAGAATGCTTAATAGAACGCATAAGCAGTGACCGAAAAAGCGGAGAGTATGCCATTGATTTGCTTATGATTTCTAAGTATCTGGAAAGAATAGGAGACCATGCCACAAACATTGCAGAATGGGTGGAATACTCAGTAACAGGGATTCACAAAGGAAACCCAGATCAACTGGGATTGCTTTAAAAATAAACTGCGTTAAATAAAGACAAAACCTTGATGACTTTGCCCTCAAACACCCACAAGGGTTTTACCCTTGACACTCTAAACCCGCATATCTATGCGGGTTTAATTAAGTTTTTGGTCTTGCTTTTTTCAAAAAGCAAGTGGGTTTGGGCAACGCCCAAGGTTTTATTTCAACTCTCTTATAAGTCGTTCTCTAAGAACGAATAAATCTTCCGATAAATCCACAGGGACAATGTGTGGGTTAGCAAGTCGCTTGTGTTCATCCCATAAAGTATCCAGTTCCTTCATTGCATATTGGCGTATTTCCATGGTTTTTGGTGAAGTGTAAACGCACTTCCCGTTAATGAAAATAGGCTCAAGAAGTTCACGAAGGTAATATGTTCCAGGTTCAAGCTCCATATGTTTCCAAGTTGCTGTGTGGTCGAAAAGAGTAAGGGTTTTACTCTCGTCATAATTTTCATAATTAAGGGCAATAAGGTCTGCCTTAATTTTATTTGTAGCTTTGTCGTAAATACGTATTACTTTTTTTATTCCAGGTAATGTAACCTTTTGCGGATTGTTGGAAAGCTTAATTTTAGGCATAAACCGGCCAGTGCCGTCAGTTTCTGCCGCCAATTTGTATACACCGCCAAAGGCAGGGCAGTCATCAGAAGTAATAAGCTTTGTTCCAACGCCCCAAAGGGTGATTTTCGCACCCTGTAATTTAAGGCTGGCAATCAGGTTTTCGTCAAGATCGCTGGATGCACTTATAATTGCGTCTTTAAAGCCAGCATCGTCTAACATTTGGCGCGCACGCTTAGAAATATAGGCAAGGTCACCGCTATCAAGTCGTATCCCATAGCCTGGAAGTTTATAGCCGGCTTCTTTCATTTCTTTAAAACATTGTATTGCGTTTGGCACACCTTGTTCAAGGGTGTTGTAGGTGTCTACCAACAGTATGCACGCATCTGGGAATTGCTTTGCATATGAGCGAAATGCATCCAATTCGTTGCTAAAACTCATAACCCAACTATGGGCATGGGTTCCCTTTACTGGCACATCAAAAAGTTTCCCTGTAAGCACGTTGCTTGTGCCAACACAGCCGCCAATTACAGCCGCCCTTGCACCATAAGTTCCTGCATCAGGGCCTTGGGCACGGCGTAAACCAAATTCAAGTACGGGTTCACCTTCTGCAGCCCAAACAACACGGGATGCTTTAGTTGCAATAAGGCTTTGGTGATTAATTATGTTAAGCAATGCCGTTTCCACAAGCTGTGCTTCCATTATTGGAGCACGCACCTGCAAAAGAGGTTCCATTGGAAAAACAACTGTACCTTCTGAAATGGCGTAAATATCACCTGTAAATTTAAAGTTTTTAAGATAATCAATAAAGTCGTCGGTAAAGATACCAAGGCTTTTAAGGTAGCTTAAATCAGTTTCAGAAAAATGAAGATTTTCAATGTATTCAATAACTTGCGCAAGTCCGCAGGAAATGGCATAACCGCCATCAGAAGGATTATTTCTGTAGAATAGGTCAAATACTACTGTTTTGCTTTGTTGGGGTGATTTATAGTACCCCTGCATCATTGTAAGTTCATAAAGGTCTGTAAGCAGAGACCAGTCTTGAATATCCATGTGTATATACTCCTTTTCGTATAAAATAACAACCTCACAATTTACTGCGAGGTTCGCAAAAATTCAACTTTTTTTTTATTGCTCACCATTATACACTTATATTTTGACAAATTCAAATAAAATAAACAATTAACTGAAGTTTCTTAAAATAATTTTACGAAAGAACATGAAAAAAGAGGAAATCTCTTTACAAAATAATTTGCTTACTATATAATATTTATCGTTAAACACGTTGAAGAGGACAGTAGATATTTTTGAAGGGCAAAGCGAGACGGGGATAGTGAGAGCCTGTACTTAGTATAAAAATATTGAATATCACCCCTAAGTGGCAGTGGCGAAAAAATATTTTAGTAGTTACTGACGTTTTTCCTACGTTACATGGAAAGCGTAATTATAGTTACGCTATAAAGTGGGCATTATTTAATTAATGCCAAATCAGGTGGTACCGCGTATTTACGCCCTGTTAATTTTAGCAGGGCGTTTTTTTATTTCAAATTTTAAGTTGCTTTTAAAATATTAAAATCAGCAGACAATTTTTAAGGAGGAAAAATAGAATGTACAACAAGGTTTCTACTAATTTAGACTTTGTTTCCAGAGAAGAAGAAGTTTTAAAGTTCTGGAAAGAAAATGACATTTTCAAAAAAAGCACTGCAAACAGAGCGGGCTGTCCGAAATACACATGGTTTGACGGTCCGCCTACAGCCAACGGCAAGCCACATATTGGTCACGTTATCACAAGAAGTGTAAAAGACATTATAACAAGATATCGTGTAATGAAGGGTTACGATGTTCTTCGTAAAGCTGGATGGGATACACATGGACTGCCTGTAGAGCTTGAGGTTGAAAAAATGCTTGGGCTTGACGGCAAACCTCAAATTGAGGAGTACGGAGTTGAGCCATTTATTCAGAAATGCAAGGAAAGCGTTTGGAAATATAAAGGTGAATGGGAAGACATGAGCGACCGTGTTGCTTTCTGGGCGGACATGGAAGACCCTTATGTAACTTACCACAACAACTACATTGAAAGCGAATGGTGGGCTTTAAAGAAGATTTGGGAAAAAGGTCTTTTATACAAAGGGCATAAAATTGTGCCTTACTGCCCACGTTGCGGAACTTCACTTTCAAGCCACGAGGTTGCACAGGGATACAAGGATGTTAAAGAGCTTTCCGCTATTGCAAAGTTCAAAACAAGAGGAACTGAAAACGAATATATTCTTGCATGGACAACTACACCTTGGACACTTCCATCTAACGTAGCACTTGCAATGAATGCAAAAGAAACCTATGTAAAAATTAAAACAGGCGGCGAAATATATATTCTTGCAGAGGCACTTGTTAAGAAGGTTCTGGGCGAGGATACAGAATATGAGCTTATTGAAACAAAGAAGGGTGCAGATTACGCAGGCGTTCGCTATGAGCCACTTTTTGATTTTGTAAATGATGATGACAAGGGATTTAAGGTTGTAAATGACGACTACGTAACCCTTACAGATGGTACTGGTGTTGTTCATATTGCACCTGCTTTTGGTGAGGATGATGCTCGCCTTGGCAGAGAAAACGGACTTCCTTTCCGCCAGTATGTAGACACACAAGGTCATTTTACAGCAGAGGTTGCACCTTGGGTTGGAACATTTGTTAAAGACGGTGACAAGCTTGTGCTTGAATATTTAAAGGGAAAAGGTACTCTTTTTGCGGCACTTCCTTTTGAACATAGCTACCCATTCTGTTGGAGATGTGACACGCCACTTATTTACTATGCACGTGACACATGGTTTATTGAAATGACAAAGGTTCGTGACCAGCTTGTTGCAAACAACAGAACAATTAACTGGTATCCTGATAACATTAAAGAAGGCCGTTTTGGAAACTTCCTTGAAAACGTTATTGACTGGGGTCTTAGCCGTGAGCGTTACTGGGGTACTCCACTTCCTGTTTGGGAATGTGAATGCGGACATCGCCACGTAATTGGCGGTATTGAAGAGTTGAAATCCATGAGTGATGACTGCCCAGAGGAAATTGAACTTCACAAGCCATTTATTGACAAAGTACACATTAAATGCCCACAGTGTGGAAAGCAGATGACAAGGGTTTCAGAAGTTATTGACTGTTGGTTTGATTCTGGGGCTATGCCTTTTGCACAATGGCACTATCCGTTTGAAAACAAAGAGGTTTTTGAGTCACGTTTCCCTGCTGATTACATTACAGAAGCTATTGACCAAACTAGAGGCTGGTTCTACTCTCAGTTGGCTATTTCAACCTTGCTTTTTGAGCAAAGTGACTTTAAAAACTGTATTGTAATGGGTCACGTTTTAGATAAAAATGGTGTTAAAATGAGCAAGCACAAGGGTAATGTTGTAGACCCTTGGGACGTTATGAATAATCAGGGTGCAGACGCAATTCGCTGGTATTTCTATGTTAACAGTGCACCTTGGCTGCCATGCCGTTTTGACGGAGAAGCAGTTAGCGAACAGCAAAGAAAATTTATGGGCACACTTTGGAACACCTATGCGTTCTATGTGCTTTACGCAGAAATTGACCAGTTCGACCCAACAAAATTTGAGCTTGAGTATGATAAACTTGCGCCAATGGATAAATGGATTTTATCCAAGCTTAATACCCTTGTTAAGAGTGTTGACACAGGTCTTGAAACCTATAAAATTACAGAGCCAGCAAGGGCTATGCAGGAGTTTGTGGATGAACTTAGTAACTGGTATGTAAGAAGAAGCCGTGAGCGTTTCTGGGGCAAGGATATGCCACAGGATAAGATTAATGCTTACATGACACTTTACACAGTGCTTGTAACTATGAGCAAGCTTGCAGCACCTTTTGTGCCTTATATTGTGGAAAGCATTTACGCAAATCTTGTTAAAAACTTTGATAAGAATGCGCCGGAAAGCGTTCATTTAACAGATTATCCTGTTGCAAACGAGACTTGGATTGATAAAGACCTTGAGGCAAACATGGATATGGTTCTTCAAATTGTTGTTAAAGGTCGTGCGGCAAGAAACACAGCTAACATCAAAAACCGTCAGCCAATTGGCACAATGTATGTAAAGGCTGAACAGGAGTTGCCTGAAATGTTTGTGGAAACAATTGCAGATGAGCTTAACATTAAAAATGTTGTGTTTACACAGGATACAGACAATTTTACAGGCTATAACCTTAAACCACAACTTAGAACTTTAGGGCCAAAATTTGGCAAGCTTGTGCCAAAAATTGGTCAGTACCTTGCTCAGTGTGATGGTAGTGCATACGTTGCCAAGTTTAAGGCTGGAAATACAGTTACATTTGAGGTTGAAGGAACAGAGGTTACTTTGGCTGAAAGTGACGTGCTTGTTGAAACCACTGAAAAAGCAGGTTTTGTTACAGAAGGCGACCTTAGAGTAACAGTTGTCCTTGATACTAACCTTACAGAAGAACTTATTGAAGAAGGCTTTGTGCGTGAAATTGTTAGTAAAATTCAAACAATGCGTAAGGAAGCAGACTTTGAAGTTACAGATAGAATTAAGGTTTATGTAATGGGTAATACAAAGGTTTCAGAAGTTGCGGCACGCAATGCAGATATGATTAAAAGCGATGTACTTGCAGATGATATGGTTTTTGACAAAACAGAAGGCTACACAAAGGAATGGAATATTAACGGCGAAAAAGTAACACTTGCAGTACAAAAATAATTGAGAAGAGGGCTTCGTGAATTTTATTTCATGCGGCCCTTTTTAAGTAAATTAAACATATTTCTTCTGGATTTTAGGGCGTTTGCAACAAAAACAGTAGTATGTTAAACACAAATTGACAAAAAAGTATATGTAAAGCCGAAAAACTTCGGCATAATATAGTATATATTTTATTTTGGCAATAATGTATAATAAGTACAGGTTTGCATTGGTACATATTTAATGTATAAGCAACTTGTTTTTTTGTTAAGCTATTAAAACATTCAATTTTCAAGGGGGATAAAGAAAATGAAGAAGAAAATCACAGTACCAGAGATTATGGCAACAAAAAACAGCGACAAAAAGGTATCTATGGTAGCTTGCTACGATTTTATGTCAGCTACACTTGTTAACTTAAGTAAAGTTGACATGATACTTGTTGGTGACTCACTTGGCATGAACATGCTTGGTATGCACGGAACAGTAGGCGTTACAGTTGACGATATGGTTTACCACATCAAAAACGTAGTTAAAGGTGCTCCTGAAACTTTTGTAGTTGGCGACATGCCATTTGGTGCTTACAATGGCAACATTGACAAAGCTGTTGAAAATGCTACAAGAATTTTTGCTGAAGGCGGTTGTGACTGTGTTAAGATGGAAGGCGGAATGAACACTGTCCCTTACATCGAGGCAGTTGTTAAAGCTGGTATACCAGTTATGGGTCACATCGGTTTAACACCACAAACATCAGCTATGATGGGTGGTTTCAAAGTTCAGGGCAAGAGCAACGAAGCTGCTTTACACCTTGTTGAAACAGCAAAAGCTGTTGAAGCTGCAGGTGCTTTCCTTATCAACCTTGAAGGTATGCCTTCAGGCGTTGCTAAAAAAATTACAGAAACACTTAAAATACCTACAATGGGTATTGGTGCAGGCCCTCATTGCGATTCACAGGACCTTGTATGGCCAGACATCATGGGCATTAATGATTGGGTACCTAAATTTGCGAAAAAATATGCAGACCTTAGAACAGTTATCGTAGGCGCTCTTGACACATTTGCTGATGAAGTAAATACAGGCGCTTTCCCAACACCTGAGTATTCATACAACACAAAGGTTGAAGGCTTCGACGAAGACTAATACAATTACAAAGTAATAAAAAACGCTTTCTGTTGGGCTTATCTCAACTGAAAGCGTTTTTTTAAAATTTAATTATCTAAAGAATGAATAAACAGTCCGCTTCTCAGCTTTGGCTCAAACCATGTGGATTTTGGCGGCATTATAAGGTTTGCATCCGCAACTTTCATAAGTTCCTCCATGGAAGTTGGGTACATAGAAAAGGCAACTGCCATTTCACCTGTATCTACTCTTCTTTCAAGCTCGCTTAAACCACGAATTCCGCCAATAAAATCTATACGGCTGTCAGTACGTACATCTTTTATGCCTAAAATAGGTATAAGCAAATCTTCCTGCAAAATTGATACATCAAGACTGCCCACTGGGTCAGATGGTATTTGCTCTGGGTCCGCATTGAGAATATACCACTTTCCTTTTAAGTACATTCCAAACTGATGTGGCATTTTGGGCTTAAAGCTGCCTTCATCAGTGTAAGGCATTATGTAAAATTTTTTAGAAAGCTTTTCAATGAATACGTCTGCTGTAAGACCGTTTAGGTCGGTTACAACACGATTATAGTCCAGTATATTCAGCTGACTTGCTGGGAAAAGCACCGAAAGGTAATAGTTAAATTCCTCGTTACCAGAATAGTTTGGGTTTTCCTTACGGCGTTTAAGCCCTACCTTTACAGCAGATGCATTTCTATGGTGTCCGTCTGCAATATAAAAGTTTGCAATATCTTTAAATACGCTTTTAAGCTGAGAAATAACATTTGTGTCTTCTATAACCCACACTGTATGACCAACTCTGTCAGATGAAACAAAGTCGTAAATAGGGGCATGATTAGCTACCCATTGGGTTATTATTTCATCTGCATTTTTTTCGCCCTTGTAGGCAAGAAAAATAGGACCTGTGTTGGCGTTGCAACAGTCAACATGGTTAATTCTGTCCTGCTCTTTATCTTCACGGGTAAGCTCGTGCTTTTTAATTGTGCCGTCTATATATTCATCTATGGCAGTGCAGGCAACAAGACCTGTTTGGCTGTGACCATTCATTGTAAGTCTATAGATATAGAGGCATGGTGCCTCATCAGCCACAAGCGCTTTATCGTGAATTAACGAATTAAGGTTTTGGGCGGCTTTTTGGTATACAGCAGTGCTATAGTGGTCTGTTTCAATGGGAAGGTCGATTTCTGCTTTATCTACGTGTAAAAAAGATAATGGGTTGCCTTCAACCATTTGTCTAGCTTCTTCACTGCTCATAACATCGTATGGAAGTGCGGCTACATGTTTTGCATTTTCAGCAGTGGGTCGAATTGCCTTAAATTCTCTTATTGTTGCCATATGTACACCTCATTTTATTTTTCTCTAACAATTCTTGCCCTCACAACACCTGGCAGTTTTTTAAGCCCATCAATAAGGGTATCATTTTTACCGCAAAGTGAGTCAAGGTCTAAAATAGTATATGCCCAACCACCTTTAGATTTATTAAGCATGTTGTCAATGTTTAAGTTCTCTTTTGCAAAAAGTGCTGTTATTGAACCTACCATGTTTGGTACATTTTTGTGCGCAATAGTTACCCTTGCTTTACCTGTGTAAAGGGATTCGCAGTTAGGAAAGTTAACTGAATTTTTAATTGTTCCATATTTAAGGAAGGCTTTCAGTTCAATAGCTGCCATCTCTGCACAGTTTTCTTCAGATTCTGGTGTTGAAGCACCTAAATGAGGAATTGCAAGTACGTTATCAAGGTTTAATACTTCTTCGCCAGGGAAGTCGGTTATGTACTTATCCAATGTTCCGTTAGCAAGAGCCTTTTTAAGTGCAGATGTTTCCACAAGACCACCACGGGCAAAATTAAGCAGACGAGCGCCACTTTTCATCATGTCGAATAGTTCATCGTTAAACATATTTTTTGTGCTGTCGTTAAGTGGAACATGCAATGTAACATAGTCGCACTGTGCAACGATTTGAGCAACGCTGTCAGCAAGTTCAACATCGCTTGAAATGCTCCAAGCTGAATAAACTGAAAGGTAAGGGTCGTAACCCATAACCTCCATGCCAAGAGATACAGCAGCATTTGCAACCATAACACCAATTGCACCAAGACCGATTACACCAAGTTTTTTACCCTTAATTTCAGGGCCTGCAAACTGACCTTTTCCACTTTCAACAAGTTTATCTATGTGTTCTTTGCCTTTAAGGCTTTTAGACCATTCAATTCCCTCAACAATTTTTCTTGAAGAAATAAGAATTCCTGTAAGTACAAGTTCTTTAACGGCATTGGCGTTTGCGCCAGGAGTGTTGAAAACAACAATACCCTTTTCGGCACATTGTTCTACAGGGATGTTGTTTGTGCCTGCACCGGCACGTGCAATTGCTAGAAGAGTTTCTGGTGCTTCATAGCTGTGCATGTCACCGCTTCTTACCATAATACCATCTGGGTTTTCCATTTTATCTGCAATTACAAAGTCTTTTGCCGGAAGTTTAACAAGTCCTTTTTCTGAAATTGAGTTAAGTGTTAATATATTATACATTTTAATTTTCTCTCCTTATTTGTTTTCAAGTTCAAATTTACCCATAAGCTCAACAAGTGCCTTAACGCCTTCAACAGGCATTGCGTTATAAATTGATGCACGCATGCCGCCAACAGTGCGGTGACCTTTTAAGTTAACAAAACCTTTTGATGACGCCTCTTTAATGAATTTTGCATTAAGCTCTTCTGTTGGAAGAATGAACGGTGCATTCATGAGGGAGCGGTCTTTTTTAACAACAGTTCCTTTAAATAATTTGCTGTTATCAAGAAAATCGTAAAGAATTCCTGCTTTTTCTTCATTAATTTTCTGCATTGCATCAATGCCGCCAAGTGACTTAACCCATTCAAACACAAGAGATGCAAAGTAAATTGAATATGTAGGTGGTGTGTTATAAAGTGATTTTTCTTTTGCGTGAATATCATATTTAAGCATTGTTGGTGTAATATCCATTGCATTACCCATAAGGTCGTTGCGAACAATTGCAATTGTTAGACCTGCAGGACCAAGATTTTTTTGTGCACCTGCAAAAACAAGACCAAATTTTGAAATATCATAACGCTCTGCAAGAATGTTAGAACTCATATCGCCAACAACAGGAACACCATTTGTATTTGGAATTAAGCTATCTGGAATATGAGTGCCGTAAATTGTGTTATTAAGTGTCATGTAAAAATAATCAGCTTCTTTATCAAATTTTGTTGGATCCAGTTCTGGAATGTAATTAAAAACAGCATCTTCAGATGAAGCAACAACATTTACTTTGCCATATTTTTTTGCTTCTTCAATTGCTTTTTTGCTCCACTGACCTGTTTTAACATAATCAGCCTTATTATTTTTGTTCATAAGGTTAAGTGGAACCATGGCAAATTGTGTACTTCCTCCGCCTTGAAGGAACAAAATGCTGTAGTTATCTGGCACTGCCATCAGTTCTCTTAATGTTGCTTCTGCACCAAAAATAATGTCTTCATATGTTTTTGAACGATGGCTCATCTCCATAACAGACATACCGCTTGTACCGTAGGATACAAATTCCTTTTGGGCTTTTTCAAGCACCTCTAATGGCAACATTGATGGACCTGCTGAAAAATTAAATACTCTGTTCATATATTTTCCTCCTTGAAATAGATATTTAAATTAATATTTTTGTATAAAAAAAGGCTCTCGTCCCTATAGATATATTAGGGACGAGAGCCGTATATTCTTCTCCCGTGGTGCCACCCGAATTGACTTGCATAGTAAATATGCGCATCCGCTCTTTCCTGCTGTAAAGGGCAGCCCCTTCCGATTTATCATCGGCAACTACAAAAGTGGAACGCCTAATTTGCCAATCGGTTTGCACCAACCACCGACTCTCTGTATAGCTTAAATAGGTTTAGCTTCTGTCACTGTTATTTTACCGTGTACAATTGTCTTTTTTGAAGATAGTGACCATTATAACACACTAAAATAATTTTGCAATAGAAAAATTAAAAAAATTTTAAAAATGTGAAAGCAGTAATAATTGGCTGTTTAAAAACAAAGGTTTTTTTTAATAATAACTTTGTAGTTTATAGTTGTGTTAATGGTGTATTTTTATGGAAGGGGATGAAATTTTATGAATAAATTTGCTAGAGGTATGCTTATTGGTTCTGTATTAGGAATGGTTGGCTTGGAGTTTACCATGCATAATTCAAGCGCCAAGCGCAAACTTATGAAAAAAGGCAAGAAAGCAATAAATAAAGCAGAAAATATGATGGAAGATATGTCCGGAGATATTTGGTAAAAATTACTTTAAGGGTTGGCATGCATTATCTGTTTGATACTTGTGTGCCAACCCCTGTTTAAAATTTTAAGAATTAAATAGTCTGTTAATATAGGAAAATTCAACCGATTGTGTTAATATTAGTAAAGGAAACTACAATTTTCCTACAATTATTAAATTTGCACAGGAGGGCTTAACATGAAAAAAATAATAGCGGTCGTATTGTCGGCGGTGATTGCGGCTAGTTCTGCAACAATCAGCATGGCAGAAATAACATTTTCGGATATTAATAATGTGCCATGGGATGGTGCAAAAAACTATGTAACAAAGGTTGCTGAGTTGGGACTTATGGTAGGAGAGGAAAATGGAGATGGTACAAGTCTATTTAGAC
Organism: Lachnospiraceae bacterium; assembly: GCA_034933685.1. Taxonomy (GTDB): domain Bacteria; phylum Bacillota; class Clostridia; order Lachnospirales; family Anaerotignaceae; genus UBA8514. The sequence goes on from JAYFNB010000017.1 coordinate 371,598, forward strand.
CTAAGGATAAGGTTACATACTGTGAAACGGTTCAGCTTGCTTACAATATACTTAAAAATGAGGGAAAGACAGAATCGTCGCAGGCAACTACAGCTAAGTGGAAAAGTGTAATGAGCGGTTACAAGATACCAGAATGGGCACACGAAGCTGTAAGCTATGCATTAGAAAAACAAATGATTTCTGTTACAGATTTAGCAGGGTTTATGACTACTAATGGAGCAAATAACAATGCAACACGTGAGGATGTTGCTGTTATTTTTGGTAGGGCATTAAGTTCAGAATATGAAATCAAGGATAACCCAGTGCTTACATTTGCAGACAAAGATAAGATTTTTTCTTCATCGGCACCATATGTAAATCTTTTATCAGAGCTGAATATTCTTGTTGGGGATGATGATGAAAATTTTAACCCTAAAAGTCTTATAAACAGGGCTGAAATGGCAGTTGTTACCACAAAAACATATTCTGTTGTTTCGGGTGAAAAAGTGAATACAGATGGCTCAAGTGCAACAGGAACAATTATTACGGTTTTGGATAATGATGGAGTAAGAACAATTACAATGACACTTAGCGATGGAACAAAGCTTGTGCTTAATGGGGACAAATCAACGCCAACAACTTATAATGGCAAAGAGGTAAGCTTTACGGGGCTTACTGCAGGCGACAATGTAACGGTAGATTACATAAATGATACAATAACAAACGTAGTGGTTAATTTTGATTTTATTAATGAATCAAGTGATTCTGTTACAGGTACAATAAACTATATGACAAGTGAAAAAATCACTGTTAACCTTGAAAAAGGCGGAACAGCAATTTATCCCCTTGCCACAAATGTATCAATTTCACTTAATGATGGAACGGCGACTATTAGCAGAATTACAAAGATGATTGACAATGGTGTTACTGTTGACGTAGTTATAAAACTTTCTAACGGGACAGTGACCGCGGTTTCTGCCTCAGGGCTCGAGAACACAGTACAGGGAACAATAACGAAAATTTCTTCAAAGGATATTACAATTAAACGAACAGGAGGAACTGCGAAAATTTATAGTATTGCAGACTCTGTAACAGTGAAATATGAAGGCGAAACCTCCAGAATAAACAAGATTATTGATGTTTTTGATGACTCTACGGAACTATATATTACAGCTACATTGGATGATGACAATGACATAAAAAAGATGGTTATTAAAGTCTCTCAGCTTGGCGGAAGTGTCACTGGATATTTGAAAAAAGTTACAGATGAGAAAATTGTAGTTGCAATTTCAGACACGGAAACAAAAACATATTCTATTGCTGAGGACCCTAAAGTAACCTATGAAGATGAAGATATAACCTATAGTAAACTTGTAGACAAATTTGAGGATGGTAATACATTTACAGCCACTGTTTACCTTAACAGCAACAAAAAGGTTTCAAAAATTGAGGCAAAAATTGAGGACAATGATACTGGCGTTATAACAAACCTTACAGATACATATATTACAATTTTTACAAGTGCAGGGGTTAGCAGAAGATGTCTTTTGGATAAGGACGTAGTTATAAAATTTAACGGTGGAACAACAGAAAGCATATCCTACCTTAAGTCTATTTATGAAACTGGTAAAACAGGAGTAACACTTACTTTTAACAAAAAAGATGAGGTTGTTAAGATTCTGGTTGATCTTGACCAAGATAGCTATGACAGAATAAGTGGCGAGATTGTCAAAATGGGTAGCGACAGCATTAAGATTGGAACAAAGACTGTTTATTCTTCAAGCAAAACGGTTGTAAAAATTGATGATAATGAGTCAACGTGGGCATTGCTTTATAAGGGATGGCAAAGCGGAGAAACATATGATGCAACAGTTATCTTTGCTGATAACATTGTAAAAAATATAAATGCAGAGCTTACAGGCGCATCCGGAAAGGTATATTCACTGAAATATGGTGAGATTAAACTAAATACGGATGCAGGAACAAGGACTTATGCAATTGCAGATGATGAAGATTTAAATATACGCATTGATGATACAAAAACTTCCTATGATTTTAATGATTTTTATTCCTTATGGTATGTAAGTAAAAATGACTATTCGGTTATACTTACAATTGAGGAAGGCCAGGTTGTTAGAATTAATGCCACAACGTTGTAAAGTTAAAAATTGGCGGGCTTTTTAGCCCGCTGATTTAAATTTATGTTGATAAAAGAACATAAAAAAATTATAATGAATAAGATACAGAAATTTGAATAAGAGAGGTATTTAATTTAATGAGATATGAAGGTGTTGTGTACAGACCTCCAAGTGAGGCGGGCAGTTTGATTATTCAGCTTACAATTGGGTGTGCAAGAAATACATGCACATTCTGTGCTATGTTTAAAGATAAAAAATTCAGAATACGTAAGCTTGAAGATGTTATTGAAGACCTTGTTATGGCAAGAAAATACTATAGTCGTATTGCGGTAAAAAGGATTTTTTTGGCTGACGGAGATGCGCTTATCGTAAAAACAAAAGATTTATTGTATATTCTTGAAAAAATAAGAGAAATATTTCCAGAGGTTGAAAGGATTTCAGCTTATGGTACGCCAGCAGACGTTAACTTAAAAAGTGATGAAGAACTTGCGATGCTTAAATCTGCTGGGTTAGATATGATTTATATGGGCGCTGAAAGCGGCGACGATACAGTGCTTAAAGATGTTAAAAAGGGTGTTACATCTTCAGAAATTATTGAAGCAGGAATTAAGCTTAAAAGAGCAAAAATGGTTGTTTCTATTACACTTATTTCAGGCCTTGGTGGCAAGAAAAGAGTAAAGGAGCATGCAATAAATTCAGCAAAGGTTATAAGTGCAATAAAGCCGGAATATGTTGGATTTTTAACCCTTATGGTAGAACCAGGCACAGAGCTTTATACTCAGCACAGAGCAGGTGAATTTGAACTTTTGGGCCCTTATGAAATTTTGCAGGAAATGCGGTTATTTATAGAAAATGTAGATGCTGAAGGTACTGTCTTCAGGTCTAACCATGCATCCAACTACATTTCACTTAAGGGAACGTTTAACAGAGATAATGCATTTATGCTTAAACAAATTGAGCAGGCAGAAAAAGATGGAATATTTAAGCCAGAAATGTATAGAGGTATTTAGGTACAGGGGGAAAACATGGCAGTAATAGGCAGTGTTTCGATGGTTGTAATTTTTTTGAGCCTTTTGGCCATGATAATAACGGGCAGGAAACAATGGCTTATAATTTGGCTTTGGTGCATACCTATTATTGGGATGGCATATTTTGCACCGAGTGACTTGCAAATAAATGGACTTATTGTTGTAGTAAGTGCGGCTATGATAATAATTACAGCATATTCCCTTTGGGGAATAAAAGCGTGGTATGTATTTGGACGTAAAAAAAAATATGTTTTTAGTGCTGTTTTATTTGCAATAAACTATGCAGTTATTGAATACTATTTTTACCAGTGCGTAACACTTGGATATATTAAATATTTAAATATAAGCACCGACATACCATTTATAGCGGCAATAACAGTGGTTTTAAGTATTTATGTTGCGTTAGTTATGAACAAGGTTATTGTTACTGCAATAGATAAATACTTTTCAAAAAAGGAAACTTTTGTGCTTATACAGTGCCATCCTGTTGGAAAAGGCAGGTTTAGCGAAACAGGGTTGAATAGAAAATATACCATAAAAGGTGTGCAAAACGGGAAACACTATGTGTTTAACATGACGCGCAAGGCTTTCTTTATGCTTAAATCGGAGAAATCCCTTGTTATGGAAGCACACCTAGGAATTTTTGGTGGGGTATACGTAACAGGAAACTTATATAAGGACGATGATAGGCGAAAAAAACGCATTAACAGAATTTTGATAAGACAATGTGCATTTGCGGTTCTTACAGTTGCTGTATTAATACTTTTTATTGTAAGAATTAAGTTTGGATTGGGTTTTGAGGCAATTTTTGCGGAAACACAGAAGTATTTGTTTAAATAAAAAGATTTAAACCAAATTTCAAAAAAATTTGCATAAAAATAAAAAAGTTTTAGATAATAGCAGACGAATAGGCTTTTAATACGTTTACTTTATTTGAAAAATAAAATCTTTAAGGAGGTAATAGTATGAAGGAAGAAAGAATGGCTATTTTATCCATGGTTGAAAAAGGTATTATTAGTGTGGACGATGCTGAAAGACTTTTTGCCGCTATTGACAGGAAAGATAACCTTGATGTAGGTGAAAAGGTAAGTAAACTTCTATCTAAGGCTGGTGACGGTTTAAGTTCTTTAGCAAAGACCGTTAGTGAAAAAACTGATAAAATTGTTGAAGAGAGTAAACCTGTTATGAAAAAAGCAGGTGATGCAATAGACAAGGCAGTTGAAGATGCAAAACCTATTATGAAAAAGGCGGCTGATACTGTTGCTGAAAAAGCAGAAGAAATAAGAAACGTATATGAAGCAAAAAAACAGGCTGACGACGATGATTGCTTTGAAGATGACGAAGAAGATACCCAAACCAAAGATGATGACTTTGTAGAGGACGTAGTAATTATTCCATCAGCGGAAGAAGAAAAGAAAGACGAGATGTAATGTTCAAGGTGACAGGGGAAAGTTTTCACTGTCACCTTAAATTATTTTTTATTTTTATGCACAGATTGATTTTTTTGTGGTATTATATGAGTCAAATATAAAATAGGGAGTAATTTAAATGTCAGAAGAATATAAAGCAGAAGAGAAAAAAGAAGAAAAGACAAGCGCAAAAACTGAAGTTATCAGCTGGATTAAAACCATTGCCTTTGCCTTGGTGTTGGCTTTTTTAATAAATAATTTTATTATTGTAAATGCAACTGTACCAACAGGGTCTATGGAAAACACAATAATGCCTAAAGACAGAATAATTGCACTTAGGCTTACCTACTATTTTGATAGTCCAAAACGAGGAGATATAGTAGTGTTTAAGTATCCTGACGATGAAGAAATATTGTACGTTAAGCGTGTGATAGGTTTACCAGGAGATACAGTTGAGGTTGTAGATGGCAGGGTGTACATAAATGGAGCGGATACACCTCTTGACGATGAATATATAAAGGAAACAGCTTATGGCAACTATGGCCCTTATGAAGTTCCGGAAGGGTGTTATTTTATGATGGGCGACAATAGAAATGAATCGTTGGACTCAAGATTTTGGGTAAACAAGTTTGTTCAAAAAGAAAAAATATTAGGAAAAGTATTTTTAAAATACTATCCAGGCGTTGAACGGTTAAAGTAAATATAAAAAACCCTCCATTATATTAAGGATGGTTTATTTTTAATGAAAATTGAAGTTATTTCATTGCAAGGTATGCGTTTATATCTGCAACAAGTTTTTCTACATCCATACCGTGAACCATACCAGCCTCTGCAAGGGTTTCGCCTGCTGATGATGGACAGCCTACACAGTGCATACCAGATTGCATTAAGATAGCGGCAATACCTCTATCCTGCATTAAAATTTCGCCTATTTTTGATTCCTTAGTAACTTGAAATGCCATTGATATTCCTCCTAAATAAAGTGTATTAAGCACAGCATGACATAAATTTGACAGCTTTCGCTTGGTACTTAGTATACCACGTTTTTGAAAAAAGGTGAAGATTATGTTTATAGATATAACAAAAAATATAAACAGGCAAACAAAGGTTTATGATGAAGACCCAAAATATTTTGCAAACAATGTATTCTCCATTAGTAACGGGGATCAGTTTAATGTAAGCAAAATAGAAATGGGTAGTCATTTTGGTACACATATTGATGCGCCAAAACACTTTTTTAATGAAGGTGCAGATGTATCTCAGCTGGATATAGATTTAATTTGCGGCAAGTGCCTTGTGGTTAGTGCAAAACAGCCTATAGACGAGGCTTTTTTAAAAAACTTGCAACTTGAACCTAAAAACAGAATTTTATTTAAAACAGAAGGCAAATTTGGCATAACAAAGGATGGTGCAAAATATATTTCTGCCCTTGAAATAAGAGTTGTTGGTACTGATTCAATGGATATAGAAGATAGCGGCAACGAAGATTTTTGCTGCCATAAAATATTACTTGGGCATGGAATACCCATCATTGAGGGACTTGAACTTTTCAATGTGAAGGATGGAGAATATCGCCTTATTTGTCTTCCACTTAAAATGGATGGGCTGGACGGCGTGACTGTAAGAGCGGTTCTTGAGGAGGTAAATAAATGAAACATGAATGGAAAAAGAATGAAAAGGAGATATATATACCAAAAGATGAACCAATTTTGATAAATGTGCCAAAATATAATTATTTTATGATACAGGGTAAGGGGAATCCTAATGGTGATGACTTTGCAAGCAGAATTGAAGTTTTGTACAGCCTTAGCTATTCTATAAAAATGCTTCCTAAAAAGGGTTTTATACCAGGAGGATATTTTGATTATACGGTTTATCCTCTTGAGGGAATATGGGATGGCAGAGATGCCTTTAATGAAGCAGGAGAAATTAATAAGGAAGAGTTAAAATATACACTTATGATACGACAGCCTGAATTTGTGACAGAAGCAATTGCAAGAATGACTGTAATTAAGCTTCTTTCCACTAAACCACATCAGCTTATTAAAGAGGTGAAGTTTGGCGCGGTGGAGGATGGCATGTGTGTGCAGCTCATGCATACAGGCAGTTATGACAACGAAAAGTTGTCTTTGGAAAAACTGAATACTTTTGTTGAGAAAAATGGACTTAAAAGAAAAAATTTGCTCCATAGGGAGATTTATATAAATGACGCCAGAAAAACTGTTGAAGAAAAGAGAAAAACAGTTTTGAGATATATGGTAGAAAAAAATTAGATTCTAACTATTTTTTGGAGGGAACAGATGAAAACATTGGTTACAATTGCTGAAGTGCGTGAAAGTATTAAGGAATGGAAAAGACATGGTTTAACAGTTGGGCTTGTGCCTACAATGGGATACCTTCATGACGGACACAAAAGTCTTATTGAAAAAGCACACGAAGAAAACGACAAGGTGGTAGTAAGTATATTTGTAAATCCAATTCAATTTGGTGTTAATGAAGATTTAGATGCTTATCCAAGGGATTTGGAAGGTGACAGCAAACTTTGTGATGAGGCAGGAGTTGACGTTATTTTTCACCCAAAGGCATCGGAAATGTATTTTAAAGATTTTTGCACCTATACAGACATGGAAAGCCTTACACACAATTTGTGTGGCATGAGCAGACCTACACATTTTAGGGGTGTATGCACTGTTGTAAATAAACTTTTTAACATAGTTACGCCCAACAAGGCTTATTTTGGTAAAAAGGACGCGCAACAGCTTGCCATAATTAAAAGAATGGTTAGGGACTTGAATATTGATACAGAAATTATTGAATGTCCTATTGTGCGTGAAGATGACGGACTTGCTATAAGCTCACGAAATTCATATTTAAGTGCAGAAGAAAGAAAAGCGGCATTGGTACTTAGCAAGGCACTTGCAGAAGGCAGAAAAATTCTTGAAGGTGGAGAAAAAAATGCCACAGTAGTTGTGGATTCAATGAAGACAATTATTGAAAAAGAAATACTGGCCAGAATTGATTACGTTAAAATAGTTGATAGTGATACACTTGAAGATGTAAAAAACATTGAGAAAAAGGTTTTAGTTGCAATGGCAGTATTTGTTGGCAAAACAAGGCTTATTGACAACATTACGTTTTAAACTTTAGAAAGGTTTTAAACTAGTAAAAGTGACATAAAAAAGCGGTTTCTTCTGAAATAAATCAGATGAAACCGCTTTTAATTAGCAATTAATTAGCAATTAATTAGCAATCAATAACTGCCCCTCTAGCTGCTGAAGATGCAACTCTTGAGTAAAGTTTTAAATATCCATTTGGAATGTCTTTCTTTTCAGGACGTTTCCAGTTTTTAAGTCTTTCAGCAATAACTTCGTCAGATACGTGAAGTTCAAGTTTGCCTTCCATTACGTTAAGGTAGATTTCGTCACCGTCTTCAACAATAGCGATTGGACCACCATCAGCAGCTTCAGGAGAAATGTGTCCAACGAAGCAGCCGTTGTTTGTTCCAGAGAAACGACCGTCAGTAATAAGGGCTGTAGACATGTTAAGACCCATACCGTAAAGGTATTTCATAGCCTTGTACATTTCTCTCATACCAGGGCCGCCTTTAGGGCCTTCATAACGAACAACTACTACATTGCCAGGCTTAACCTTTCCACCAAGGATTGCTTCTTCAGCATCTTCTTCACAATCGAAGCAGATAGCTGTGCCTGTAAATTCGTACAATGATGGATCGAAAGCACCTGGTTTTGTAACACCTGTTTCAGGTGCAAGGTTACCTCTAAGCACTGCAAGACCGCCAGTTTGGCTGTAAGCTGTCTCTTTTGTTCTAATAAGTTCTTTGTTTTCTGGATATGTGTATTTAACCTTTGCAAGTGTTTCACCAAGTGTCATAGCATTTGCAGTCATAACAGTAAGGTCAAGAGAATCACCTAAATGTTGCATTACTCTTGGCATACCGCCTGCAAAATAGAAGTCCTCAAGGCTCCAGTGGCTTGCAGGGTTAATTTTAGCAAGCTGTGGTGTTGTTTTATTTAATTCATCAAATGCATCTACTACGTTAAATTCTTCATAAGGGATACCAGCTTCAATAGCAATAGCACTTAAGTGAAGAACCGCATTTGTTGAGCCTGAAACGGAAAGACAAGCCTTAATAGCATTTTTAATAGATTCTTTTGTGATGATGTCACGTGGTTTAATGTCTTTTTTAGCAAGTTCAACGCATTTTGCGCCAGTTGCGTATGCGCATCTTGATCTCTCAGCATAAACAGCAGGAATAACTGCACTGCCTGTAAGGCTCATACCAAGGGCTTCAGTTACACAGCCCATTGTATTTGCTGTTCCAAAGAAAGAACATGATCCGCAGCCAGGGCCACAAGCGTCAATAAGGTTATCAAGCTCATCCTGATTAATTTTGCCTGCTGCAAGCATACCTTTAGCTTCATCAGGAGAAGTACCATCAGATTTTCTGCCGTCGAACTGGATACCGCCAAGCATTGGACCACCGTTGATAAGGATAGCAGGGATGTTAAGTCTTGCAGCTGCCATAAGCATACCAGGAACGATTTTGTCACATGACGCAACAAGGATAACTGCATCAAGCTGATGAGCCTGTACCATAATTTCAACTGAGTTACAGATAATTTCACGTGATGGAAGAATATATTTCATTCCAACGTGACCCTGTGCAATACCATCACAAGCAGCCATTACGCCAAATTCACAAGCTACACCGCCAGCAGCGTAAATACCTCTTTTAACGTATTCAGAAACCTGATTAAGGTTATAGTGACCAGGTACTAATTGGTTCCAAGAATTTGCAATACCAATTCTTGGTTTGTGTCCTAACTCATCTTCAGAATAACCCATGGATTTAAAGTAACCTTTACATGATAATTCCATAATTTCTTCACTGCGGAATTTTTCCATTTTTATTTCCCCCTTAAAATATTAACAACATACATATTATTAGCAGGCTTTCGCCGTTTACTACCTAAATTTAAAATAATTAAATATTTAAATCACCCGAAATGGCTTTTGCAGTAAATTTAAGGCTTTCGCTTAATTCGGATAGGTCTATGCCACGTATTCTTGCAGTTGGACCAGTAAGACTTACAGAGGCAATCATTTTACCAGCGTTGCTGAAAACAGGCACTGCAACACAGCTTATACCCAGCTCGTATTCTTCATTATCAAATGCAAAACCACGTTTTCTAATGGAATTCAACTCTTTTTCAAGGTCGGGTGCATTATCAATGGTGTTTGGTGTAACTTTACGCAGACCAAGGGCTATAATGTTGTCGGAATTTTCTTTTGGCATAAATGCAAGAAAGCATTTGCCAACGCCTGTGCAGAACAGTTCTTTTTTTGTGCCAATGCGTGTGTTGATTGAAATTGAACTTGAAGATTCGGTTTTGTCTATATAAACAACAAATCCATTTTCTTCAATTGCCAAAAGGCAGGTTTCTTGAAACTTAAAGGAAAGCTTTTGCAAATGAGGGTTTGCTGCTTTTGCAAGCAAATTGCTTTGTGACACCGCACTGCCAAGGGCTAGTACTTTTAGACCGAGGCTGTATTTCAAGTTGTCTTCATTTTGGTGAAGATAATTAAGGTTTGCAAGGGTGTTGATTAAGCCAAAGACAGTGCTTTTGCTTAAATCAAGCTTAATTGCAATTTCTTTAACACTTTTTTCTCTGTTTCCATCTTCAAAAAGTTCCAAAATGGACATAGCACGTTCTAAAGACTGAATATTTTTAGTTTTCCCCATAGTTTAACCTCACATTGTCCGATAATACAGAATGCAATCCACAAACTTTCACTTATATTCTAACAAAGCTTATTGCTAAAGTCAATAAGCTTGCAAAAACTTGTGTGAATTTTGTATCATAAAAAGTATAAATTATTTATATAAATATTTGTTTATTATTTATATAAGGTCAATTAAAACTGGCAAAAGGCCTATAATAAAGCCCAAAACACCGCCAACAGCGGTGATTGCCTGAAGCTCTTTGTTAACTATTGCCAATATCAGTTCTTCGGTGTATTGGATGCTAAAAGAATTAATACGCTCCTCTACAATTTTTGGTACATTAAATGCGGTAAGAATTTTAGGAGCAATTGTTTTCAGACTAAAGCTATAAAGTGAGAAAACAGATTTTTTAAAGCTTTCAAACGTGTTTTCGCTTACTTTTTGTGCAAGGTAAGCAATTTTTTGTTCAAGGAGTCGGTTTGTTTGATTATTGATAACCTCTGTTATAAAAGAAATAGTTGTCTTGGAGAACATGCTGTTTGTAATGGAATCAGTAAAAATTTTAAGATTTTTTTCCGCATTATTGTCAATGGTGTTTAAAATATCTAGAATATTATTATCTCCATGTTCAGCAAGATATGAGGAAAGTTTGTTAATAAGACCATCAATGGTTTCACTTTTTGTAACCTCATCGATTATAAAACCAACGGCTTTATTTATTGTTGCTTCACGCATTTCACCAGTTATAATTCCGCAAACTTCACCAACGGTCATATCCATTGCTTTATCAACTATAAGACTTACAGCGTGTTCTATTTCAGGCATGTTTTCAGGGTTGTTAATATAAACTGTAAGGCTTTCAATAAGGTGCACATATATATCATCTGCATTTATGAACATTCCCATAAACGGCCCTGCAAAGCTTTGAATAATGCCAATTATTTTTGCCTTAATTAGTTTTTCAACCTCTGGATTTTCTGTAAGGGAAATAAGTGCGTTTACTATTGCAGGTGTTTTTATGGCAAGATAATCTTTTACCCCTTGAACACTAGAGTAGGAGGCAACTGTGCATAATTTACGCTCGTCCTCTTTTAAATTGAGTAGAAATTCCCAAAGGCTTTTTTCTATAATATTGCGTACAATTCCTTTTTGAGCAATATCCTTAGTGCAAGACTTTACAGCTACTTTTAGCACCTCAAGAAGCTTGTCTGCTGGAAGGTCTTTAATATTGGTTGATAGAAGAGTATATGCCTTATTATATATTATGGAATTTACATCCGCCTTAAGGCTTGGTTTAATCAAAAAGTTTTCTAATGTTAAGAGTGCACCTGCTTTTGCAGTATTAATAAAGCTATCCTTATCTTGTCCTAAAATATTGCTAATAGCCTCATCTACAGTAAGATAACTGCATTTTAAGGAGTTGAAACCTTTGTCTAATGAGGATGAGAGACTTGAAATAACATCAGGCTTGTTTAAATAATCCAGCATTACATCCTGTGTTAAGATATAGTTGCCTACAGTATCGCCAAGGCTTAGCGCAATCCGTTCCTTTTCTTTTGGGATAAGCCCTGGGGTAAACGGAACTTTTATTTTGCCTATATATAGTTGTTTGTGCGGTCTGAAAAGCATTTTTATTGCCAGCCAATTTGTAAAATAACCAATAACCGCACCTGCGGCAGGGGTAATGATATAGTTAGGGTTCATTGTATAAAAAGCCTCCTAAAATTAATTTGTTTTTTAATGTAAAAAAGCCTGTATAAATAAATACAGGCCTTAAGGTACTTTCTATTCGTCAATATCATCTTTGATGTGTATATTTGAGGATTCATCAATTTCAACTTCGTTAATTTTGTAAAGCAGTGTCATAAGGCTGTCTGTAAGATGTACATTTTCAACCTTTACGTCTTCAGGCATATCAAGGTCTACATGAGAGAAATTCCACATGCCCTTAACACCCCAATTGGCTAAATCGCTGGCAACTTTGCTTGCCTGTGACCTTGGAAGGGTAAGTATTGCTACATCTACTTTATTATTTTTAACAAATTCCTGCATACAGTCAACATCATAAACCTCAACGCCACGTATGGTCATGCCAATAAGACGAGGGTTTACGTCAAACACGGCCGTAATAACAAAGCCACGTTTTTCAAAGTTTGTGTAATTAACAAGAGCCTGGCCAATATTGCCGCCACCAACAACAATAAGGTTGTAAACCCTGTCAAGACCTAAAATCTTTTTAATCTCGTTATAGAGATATTCTACATTATAGCCGTAACCCTGTTGTCCGAACCCTCCGAAATTATTAAGGTCCTGACGAATTTGGGAAGCGGTTATATTCATCTTAGTGCTTAGTTCCTTCGAAGAAATTCGAGTAATATCATTCTCAAGTAAATCCCCCAAATACCTGTAGTATCTAGGCAGTCTATTAATAACAGCACTAGAAATTTTTCTTTCATTATACATGTGAAAACCACCCCTTAGTAACTTAGAGTATACCACCTTATTCAATTTATTGTCAATGTTTTGTCTTTTATTTGTTTCTGATTTCTGGTATACTTTAGTGGATTGAAGGGAGTTGCTTGAAATGATTTTAGCATGCAAAGATATTGCAAAGGCATACGGAATAGAAACAATACTGGAAAAAATAACTTTTAACCTTGAAGATAAGGAAAAAGCAGCAATTGTTGGTGTCAATGGTGCTGGCAAAACCACGCTTTTTAAAATAATTACAGGTGAGATAAGCCACGACAGTGGTGAGATTTTTATTAAAAAGGGAATCGAAACAGGATATCTTAAGCAAAATGCGGTTGTAGAGGGCGAAAAAACAATTTTTGATGAGGCACTTTCAGTTTTTGCAGAAGTAATAAAGGCAGAAAAGAACTTGAGAAAAATGGAGCAAGACATGGCAAGTCTTAGCGGTGAAGCATTGGCAAAGCATATGGAGAATTATGCTGAACTTCAACACAGTTTTGAAGAAAAAGATGGTTATGGTTATAAAAGCCGCGTTAAAGGGGTATTAAAAGGCCTTGGTTTTACAGAAGAAGAGTTTGAAAAACCAGTTTGGCAGCTTTCAGGAGGCCAAAAAACAAGGGTACATTTGGCCAAGCTTCTTTTGGCAAAGCCTGAGTTATTATTACTGGACGAACCAACTAACCATTTGGATATTGATTCTATAAGTTGGCTTGAAGACTTCTTGCGTGGATATCAAGGCTCAGTGGTAATCATAAGCCATGACCGATACTTTATGGATAAAATAGTGACAAAAACCATAGAGATTGAGAATAAAAAAACATACGTGTTTGAAGGAAATTATTCGTTTTATGCAACACAGAAGGCCGTAAACAGAGAAATTCAGCTTAAAGCTTTTAACGACCAACAAAAAGAAATTAAGCATCAAGAGGACGTAATTAAAACACTGCGCTCATTTAACAGGGAAAAGTCTATAAAACGTGCGGAAAGCCGTGAAAAGCAGTTAGATAAAATTGAAAGGGTTGAAAAACCAGACAATTTGCCAGACAAAATGCGCCTTACCCTTGTACCACGAATTATAAGCGGCAATGATGTACTTTTTGCCGAAGATTTAAGTAAAAGTTTTCCAGACAGACGACTTTTTGGCGGAGTAAACTTGGATATAAAGCGCGAAGACAAGGTTGCAATTATTGGACCTAACGGTATTGGCAAAAGTACGTTATTTAAAATGCTTTTAGGCAAAGAAGTGAGTGACAGCGGAAGAATTAAGCTGGGTGCAAACGTTAATATTGGGTATTATGACCAGGAGCAACAGAATTTTGATGAAAGAAAAACTATTTTTCAGGAAATAGCCGATACATACCCAACCCTTACAAATGGTGAAATTCGTAATGTTCTGGCGGCGTTTGTATTTGAAGGTGATGATGTATTCAAACCAATAAATGCCCTTAGTGGCGGCGAAAAAGGAAGGGTAATGCTGGCAAAAATAATGCTAAGTAAGGCAAATCTCTTAATGCTGGATGAGCCTACAAACCATTTGGATATGTTCAGCAAAGAAATACTTGAAGATGCAATAAACAGATATGAGGGTACGGTTGTGTATATATCCCATGATAGATATTTTATTAACCGAACTGCCCAGAAAGTATTAGAACTTACGGAAAACGGAATGAATCAATACCTTGGCAATTATGATTACTATATTGAAAAGAAAACGTTGAAAGAACGTGAAGAACAGTTATTTGGAAATAAAGGGGCAGAAACAAAAATTGAGACAACCTCCGCAACAAAGCAGGATTGGCAGAGCCAGAAGGAACAGCAGGCAAAAGAACGAAAAGTTAAAAACAAGATAGCCAAGATTGAAAAGGAAATAGAAGAAGTAGAGGAAAAAATAGTCAATCTTGACCAACAGCTTGCATTGCCAGAGGTGGCAACAGATGCCAGCAAGGCACAGCAGCTTTTTGAGGACAAAACAAAGCTTGAGGAGCGGATAGAAGAATTAATGCTGGAGTGGGAAGATAGCCACCAAGAGTAGGCATATATAAAGTTCTTGAGGAAAAACCTCAAGAACTTTATATTATTTATTTTTTCTTGCCACAGGTGTATGGCTGCCATCTTCTTCAACAATAGTAATTTTTTCCATGGTTGCCATCATGTTTGACCTAAAGGCTAAAAGGTATTCTTTTCTTAAAATATCTCTTTCAGCAAGTTCTTCGGCAGTTAAGCCCTCTGTTTTTGCTTTGTGAGCAAGCTCGTTTATACGCAAAAGTCTTGCGGTTTCTTCATTTTCATTCATAGTAGGTTACTCCTTTGAAAAAATAATTCATTAATCAGTATATGTTAGCACAAAATACTAATCCGTACAATAGACTTTTTTCTAGATATGGTGTAGAATATATAAAAGATTAGAATGTTTTAGGAGGGTTGTTATGAGAAGCGGATTATTTCTAACTATAGTTGTATATGGACTGGTTTTTATGTTTGTTGGTAGAGCAAAAATGCGAAGAAGCGGCGATTATTCGCAGCAAAATCGAGAGGTTGGCAGTCCTGGGCAGTCGTATCATAGGGCAAGAACCACCGTAAATACAACACAAAGAACATCTGTACCGATGAGACCAAAGTCACAGCAAACAGCAGCAACAAGATTTCCGAACCCAACCCATTTAAACAACAGTTTTGGCATGGGCAAAGAACATGATGACTTTATTTCCAGCGAAAAACGAAAGAACACTGGAAGGTTTTTTGGTGGTATTGGTAAAAACAAAGAGATAGATTGCGATTTGGACGAGAGGATATTTGGTTCAAGGAATCAACATAAGGACATATTTTAAGAAAACACCATGGTGGATTAACACTAATCCACCACGGTGTTTTTTTATCTGATTTTTATATTTTTATTAACAAGATTGTATGGAGTTTCACCTTTAAGCACTGTTAATACACCGCTTAAAGATTCATTACACATATTTATACGCACCTGCATTGTTTGTGTACCTACATGGGGATTAAGCACAACGTTTTCACAAGCCAGAAGGTTTTGACCGATTGTAGGTTCAAACTCATATACATCTAATGCGGCACCTTTAAGGGTTCCGTTATTAAGAGCATCTACCAATGCGCTTTCTTTAACAATTGGCCCACGAGCTACATTAATAAGGAAGCTGCCTTTTTTCATTGTGGACAAAAGTCGTTCATCTACTAAGTGGTGATTTTCCGTGGTGTATGGCATATGCAATGAAATACAATCGCACTGTGAAAACAATTTTTCCAATGACATATATTCAACATTCATTTCTTTTTCAGCCTCTGGGCTTAATGGAAATGGGTCGTAATAGGCAACCTTCATACCTAAAACCTGTGCTTTTTTGCAAACAGATTTACCAATGCGTCCGAAGCCTGCAATTCCAAGGATATGTCCAAACACCTCAACTGCCTTATCTTCAAAGGCTCTACTTGTCCATTCACCTTTTCGTATGCTTTTATCATAAGCCACTATATTACGCATTGATGCCATAATAAGCCCGATGGTAAGTTCGGCGGTTGCTTCTGTTACGCTTGTGGGCGAGTTTATAACTGCTATATTTTTTTCTGTGGCATAATTAACGTCTATGGAATCATAACCAACGCCAAGGTTTGCGATGGCTTTCAGGTTTATGCCTGCATCAATTACTGCTGTATCAGCTTTGTTAAAAATAGTAAGAAGTGCATCGAATTGAGCTACCATTTCAAGAACTTCATTGTGTGAAAAGGAAGTTTTTTCCTTGATGGGGTAAACTAAATCCAATTCATTTTTGAATTTATCATTTACTGCATCGGGTATCCACTGGGTTACTAATACTTTAGGTTTCATATTGTCATCATCTCTTTCTGAATGTATTTATTTACTAGCAATTTTAAATATATTTGTTTAGTACGGCAAAAAGTACTTGAGTGTCTATTGGTTTTGAAATATGTTCATTCATACCTGCAGAAATAGCAGCTGTTATATCTTCGGTAAATGCATTTGCTGTCATTGCTATGATAGGTATTGAAGTTGCCTGATCATGCTTAAGGCCACGTATTAAACGAGTTGCTTCGTGGCCATCCATTACAGGCATTTGAACATCCATTAATATTGCAGAATATGTGCCGGCAGTAGAAGATTCAAATTTTTCGACAGCTGATTTTCCATTTTCGGCTGAGTCTGCCACAATACCAACCATGGAAAGAAGTTCTATTGCTATTTCACGGTTAAGTGCATTGTCTTCTGCAAGCAGCACCTTTTTACCGTTAAAATTATAGCTTATTTCCTTAGATTCCTTTTTGTTATATTTTCCGCCCACTACGTTTACAAGGGTATTAAAAAGTGAACTTTGAAATAATGGCTTTGAAATAAGAGTATCTGCACCTGCGGCTTTGGCTTCGTCTTCAATTTCACTTAAGTCGTAAGCAGATGCAATAATGATGATTGTATTTTTACCATAAAGCTCACGAATGCGCCTTGTTGTTTCCATGCCGTCTATATCAGGCATTTTCCAGTCTATAATACAAATGTTGTAATCATCACCTTTATCATGACTTTCTTTTATTGTTTCAATGGCAGTGTAGCCAGAGGTAACATAGCTATGGCGCAAGCCGATTCTATCCAGAATTGAAGAGGCATATTTGCACGTAACTAAATCATCATCAACAACTATTGCATTCATATTGTTAAAGGAATTTTCAGGAAACATTACATGAGATTCTGTAAGACCAAATGGAAGTTCAACGGTAAAGGTTGAACCTTCTTCAAGTTTGCTTGAAACGGATATTTTGCCATTCATCAGTTCTGTAAGGTTTTTTGCAATGGATAAACCAAGTCCGCTTCCGCCATACTTCTGTGCAGTTGTTGCATCGTTTTGTTCAAATGGCTGAAATATACGGTCTAAGAATTCCTCGCTTATTCCGCACCCTGTGTCTGTTACAACAAACTTCATAAAAATGTTGTCACTTTGGGTTTTAATTTGTGTGGCAGTAAGAGTTATTTTACCGCCTGTTTCTGTGAATTTAATTGCATTGCTTAATAAATTTATTAAAATTTGATTAAGCCTAAGCTGGTCGCCGCATAAAGTTTCGTATGTAATATCGTTTAGCAAGAGTTCAAAACTAACATTATTTTGTTTGCATTGGCTGTAATAAAGTGCAGAAATAGAATTTAAAAGATGTTTTAAATCAAAAGGTTCTTTGGCTATTTTAAGCTTTTCGCTTTCAATTGCAGACATATCCAGTACATCATTAATAATATTTAAAAGCATTTTAGATGAAAATAAAATTTTGTTCAGATAATCTGCTGTTCTTTTTTCATCAGAAACGTAATTTGCGGCAAGAGATGCCATACCTATAATTGCATTCATGGGCGTGCGTATTTCATGACTCATTCTTGACAAAAAGTTGGATTTTGCATGGCTCGCATGTTGTGCCTGTTCTATTGCTTGGGTAAGTTGATTATTCTTTTTTAGCAATTCATTGTTATGTTTTTGCCTAAGCATTGCTACCATTAGTAAAAGCCAAATACAAATTGCAATAAGTATAGAAGTTGTTAAAATCAGCACTTTGTATTTCACAAAAAAATCGTTGAAGGAAAGTCTGTATGGGTCTGCAAAGGTGTTATTAACAACAAGTTTGTTTATCTCATCCTTATCCAAAACTTCAATTGTTTTGGAAATGATGGATATTAGCATTTCGTTGTTTGTGTTGCTAGGTGAGGCAATACAAAGACTTTCCTGTGCGTAATATGTAGGTATAACTCCTAAACTGTCATATTTAGGATTTTGAAGTTTATGGCTTATGTAGTATGAATTTTGAAGCATAACATCTGCGCTTCCGTTTAAAACGGCCTCAAGGCATAGGTCGTTTGAAGGCCAAGTTTCAATATTAAAATTAGGATAAATACTTTTTATGTATCCCTTTGCTAAGCTAAATGATTTGGGTATTGCCATGGTGAGGGCGTGTGAGGAATTAAAAGACTTATTGGATTTTCCGACCATAGCAAGGGAACTTGTTAAATAAGGTTGGGTTAATATTAGTTTTTTTCCGTCCTCTAATTCCTCATCATAAAATGCACCTGCAACCAAATTAACATTATTGCCTTCAAGAAATTCAGATGGACAAGTGTTACTAGGGATAGGCTCATATTGGAATTTCAGACCTGTTTCCTTAGAAATTAGGTTTAAAATGTCTATGGTTATGCCTGAAAACTCCTGCGTTTTAGGGTTATAGTATGAAATCGGAGAACAGTCTTGGATATTACCTACTGTAATTACAGGCTGTCTTTTAATAAATTCAGCCTCCTCACGTGTTAAAAGAGGCTTTGTAGATGAGGCACTGGTGCTGTAATATTTTGCATATAAATTGCTTTCAAAATACGGATTAAGGCTTTTTATGTTATCAAGTGCTCTGTCAACTCCATTTAGTACAGTACTACTTCCGCTGGTTGTAATAATATAAAATGGGTCAGAGCCAAATTTACACAGGGTTCTCAAGTCTTTGTGAAGCGCAAGACTTCCAGTAGCAATGGCATCAACTTCACCGTTTTCCAAAGCATCCATCATTTTGCTATAGTCACTATAGGTTTTAGTTTCATAAGTGAAGTCGTGCTCCTTTGAGTAAGTGTCAAAAGATTCATGCTGAAAACTTCCGTTTAAAACGGCTACCGTCATGCCATTAAAGGAGGCATAATCATTATAGTACATTTTGTCATTATCTAGAAGGGTATAAAGAATGGTGCTTTCAACCCCTATAGGGTATTTTGAATAATCAAAGAATTTATCTCGTTCATCAGTGTATTGGGCCATGCACACAAGGTCTATTTCTCCATTTTTAAGCATTTCAAGGCTGTTTTCCCAGGTGTCAAACACATATTCATATTTCCAGCCAGTGTATTTGGATATTTCTTTTAAGTATTCAACACCATAGCCTTTAAATTTTCCGTCTTCTTGTTCAGAAATAAAACCTTCAAGCTCTATGTATCCAACACGCAAAGTTGTTTCCCGTTTATCAGCAAAGGCAGGTGTAAGGCTTGAAAATGTAAACATGAAAACCAGAAAAAGGGTTGTGAAGTGGGGTATTTTTTTCATTAAGAGCCTCCTTATACACAATTGGTAGAATATAATTCAATAAAAGGTATATTTTCACATATTAATATGATTGTAATATATTTGGTGAATGTATGCAATTTTTATTTTTATTTGTACATGAATACTGTTGCACAAACATTTAAATGCAATTAAAAAACCGCATTCCTTATAGTAGGATTGCGGTTTTTGTATGTTCCCGATGCGATTCGAACGCACGACCCCTCGCTTAGGAGGCGAGTGCTCTATCCTGCTGAGCTACGGAAACACGAATACGCTGTTGATGGTGATTACAATTTATATGGCTTATAACAAGATACAGCTGTTTTTAAATGCACAATACATTCTATGTGAAATATCTCGTTTAGTCAATAGTAAAATTTGTTGAATTGCTTGACAAAACTGCGTTGCTGCTTTAGTATGGTAATGCGATAGCACATAATTGGTAATTAAGCTTAGGAGGTTTTTAAAATGAAAAAGAGAGTATTAGCATTGGGCTTAGCGGCTACAATGGTATTTGGAGCATTAACAGGTTGTGCAGCAAAATCAGCACCAACAACACCAGCAGCTTCTGGCGCGGAAGGTAAAACAGAAGGTGAAGCAGAAAAAGCAGCAACAGAGGATATTGGCTACGAAAAGGTTATTGTTGGTCTTGACGACACATTTGCACCAATGGGATTTAGAGACCAAAGCAATGAGCTTGTTGGTTTTGACGTTGAGCTTGCAAAGGCAGTAGGTGAAATAATTGGCGTTGAAGTTGAATTCCAGCCAATCGAATGGGCGATGAAAGAAACAGAGCTTACTAACAAAAATATTGACCTTATATGGAATGGCTATACCATTACGGATGCAAGAAAAGAAAAGGTACTTTTTACACAGCCATACCTTAAAAACAGACAGATTGTACTTGTTCCTGGCGACTCTGAAATTGAAACACTTGCAGACCTTAGTGGAAAAACTGTAGCAACACAGGCACAGTCCAGCAGTGAGGAAGCGATGATGGCAATGCCTGAGATTACAGACACATTTGGTGAATATGTAACCTTTGGTACATATGAAGAATGCTTGCTTGATATGGAAGCAGGCAGAGCAGATGCAGTTGTTGCAGATGAAGTGCTTATAAGATATTATATTTCTCAGCACGAAGGAACAGAGTATAAAGTGCTGGAAGAAAATTTTGGTGAAGAGGAATATGGTATTGGTGCAAGAAAAGAAGATACAGCTTTAGTAGAAGCTATAAATGGTGCATTAACAGAGCTTAAAGCTAACGGGAAAGGCAAAGAAATATCTGAAAAGTGGTTTGCAGAGGATATTTTGCAGTAAATAAGTGATAAAAAAGTAAACTGAATTTGGCTGCCAAAATATTTGGTGGCTAAATTTGCGTATAGGGAATGCAGTTCAGAGGGGAAAAGCGTATGAATTATCTTGTTCAAATTTTAGAAGGATTGGGATTAACATTAAGTGTATTTACTGTTTCCCTTATACTTTCACTGCCGCTTGGCGTTTTGGTGGCGGGGTTAAGGCTTTCAAAAATTAAGGCCGTAAGTAAGGTTACAGAGGTTTACATTTGGGTACTTCGAGGTACGCCGTTATTACTCCAAATTATGTTTGTATTTTTCGGTTTGCCAAGTATAGGCATAAGCTTTGGAAGGTTTAATTCTGTAGTTATTGCTTTTGTGCTTAACTATGCGGCCTATTTTGGTGAAATTTTTCGCTCTGGAATTCAGTCTATAGAAAAAGGACAGAAAGAGGCTGCAAGTATACTTGGTTTTTCTCCTAGTCAAATTAACTTAAAAATAGTATTACCACAGGTAATTAAGCGCACATTGCCATCTATAGGTAATGAAGTTATAACCCTTGTTAAAGACACATCTTTGGTGTATGCAGTTGGCTGGAGCGATATTTTAAAATATGCAAAAGGTATAGCTGTAAGAGACGCAACCCTTACGCCATATTTAATTGCAGGTTGCATATATTTGGTGCTTACATACATAATTACCAAAGGGTTTGAGGGAATAGAGAGAAAGGTTAATTACGAAGAGTAGGTGAAAATATGTTACTACAAGCAGAAGGTCTTTTTAAAGCCTTTAATGATACGGTTGTGCTTAATGATGTAAGCCTAAATGTTGAATGCGGTGAGGTTGTTTCCCTGGTTGGGCAAAGTGGCGCAGGCAAAACAACGGTACTTAGATGTATTACAGGTCTTGAAAAGTGCGACAGAGGGAATATATCCATAAACGATAAATTTATATGTAAAACAGAAAATGGGGTTACATCCCATGCAACTAAAAATGAGTTGGCACTTATACGCCATGAATTAGGCATGGTCTTTCAAGCATATCATCTTTTTCCCCACATGACAGTGCTGGAAAACGTTACCCTTGCACTTACAGATGTTTATAAAGTTTCACGGACACAGGCTAACGAAGAGGCGGTTAAAATGCTTGAAAGCCTTGGTCTTGGAGAGAAAATAAATAGTAAGCCGTCACAGCTTAGTGGTGGGCAGAAACAAAGGGTTGCAATTGCAAGAAGCTGTGTTACAAACCCTAAACTTCTGTGCTTTGACGAGCCAACAGCGGCATTGGATTCCGCATTGGTTGTGGAAATGATTAAAATTATAAGAAACCTTGCAAGTGAAAAGGGAATAGGCATACTTATAATAAGCCACGACGAGAAATTTGTTAGGGATGTTTCGGACCGAGTGCTTTTTATTGAACGCGGAAAGATAACAAAGGAAATGACTTCAGAGGAATATAAAAACGTAATAAGAGAATAAGCAATAGAGAAAGATGTTCAAGTTTTTAGTAAAAATAAAGGAATTTATAGCAGCGGCAATCACATACAAAGTGATTGCCGCTGTTTGCTTGCCTATTAGAAAAGTGATATAGTGGTAGACAGAATATTTATTTAGCTGGAGGTTGATTATGAAAATTTATAGTTGGAAAGACCTGTTAGTATCAATATTTGGTGGCGGTGGTGCCATTATATATATATTATTACACTTTAAAGAGGCAACTGATTATATTTGGTTAATAATATTTGCATATTTAGTTTTAAAAGGGATTTGTATTTCAATTTCAAAAGAAGAATATGATAAGGAGAAAAAAAGAGAAGCAAAAATGAAAAAGGTGTACCGTAAGTTGTTTGGAAAATTTGAACCAGTGGCACCATACGGAGGACTTATTTTGATGGGATTAGGTTGTGCAGTTGTACTATTATTTCCTGAAGTGGAATGGGTGACGGAATGGCTTCTATTAATTTTGATATTGAGTGCATTAGCTTACAACATTTGGCTAGCTATAATAATAAGAAAACATATGAAGATAGAGGAAGAACAAGAGAGAGTTAATTGTGAAAAAGTGGAATAAAATGAAAACAGCACAAAAGATAGAGTAGTTTTAATATAATGCTAGAAAACAGCATTATAGCGTTATTTTTACCATATCATATTGCCATCTGCACCACCATACTGTTCTATCATAATTTTAGCAAGACGGGCATCAGGAGTTTTTATTTTAACGGGAAATTCAAGCTTTTTTTCGTAAATCCACATTTATTTACACCTCGCTTTGGGAGCTTCAAAATTGAAAGAGTTCTGCCATGGCCATGGGCAATCGTCCCAGAGCCATTTATCATCACAACGGTTCATGCTTCTGCTACCACAAACAGGACCAGCAATTTTTTCGTATTTGCCACGTACTGTATCAGCTGCTTTAATAATTTTGTTGTACATTGAAATAGCTTCTTCATGCGTTGGATGAGTATTAAGGAAAAGGGCCAAATCTGTTGCCATAAAATCCAATTCTGTTAGTGTTTTTAAAAGAGCATCTCTTTCCATTAAGCTACCTCCTTCCTAGACATCTGCTTGGGACATATGGTATTACCAGCTGAGGGAAAATTGTGCCGCAGGCAAGGCCATCCTCTTGTGAAAACGTTTTAAATTCTGTTTGATAGGGAACGTAGGCTTGAGCCAAGCCAACGTGCTCCATAACACAATCGTTGCAGTCTAAAACCTCATAACAGAAATCCTCTGGCGTCATAGCACACGCGTCTTCAACTCTACTTTTTACACACTTGCAATCTTCGTTGTATTTTTGCTTTTGACAACCAAAAGCCATATAGTAATCCTGGTAGTTCTGGGTCAATTTAATAACCTCCTAAAGGTTGGTTGCAGTTTTATATTATGAGAAAAATGAGAAGGTTGTTACTAAATTGGCTTGTCAAAGGTAAAAAATGCAGAAAATATGTTGACATATTTTGGCTTTGTATTAAAATAAAATAGTATATCGGGGTGTGGCTCAGGTGGTAGAGCGCTGCGTTCGGGACGCAGAAGTCGTGAGTTCGAGTCTCGTCACCCCGATTTGTAACAACAAATATGATGAAATTGGAACTAAATGTTGCTTATGCAAAAACCTTTTGAATTAGGTGAAGGTGAGGGAAACCAATGGAAATAGTTACCGTTACAAAGGACAACTTGGAGCAAGAGCATATTTGCTGCGCGATTTCAAATAACAAAGACTGCCAGGTGGTTGCAAAAAAAAGATGGCTTGCAGAAAGATTTGATGATGGGCTTGTGTTTAAGAAAGGCAATGTACGTGGCAAATGCTTTATTGAATATATTCCTGCTGAAAAAGCATGGGCACCAATTAAAGCAGATGGATATATGTATATAGACTGCTTTTGGGTATCAGGGCAATTTAAGGGATATGGAAATTCTAATATCTTGTTAGAAGAATGCATTAGAGATAGCAAAAAAAAAGGCAGGCAAGGGCTTGTGGTTCTGTCATCAAAAAAGAAAAGTCCATATCTTTCAGATGGCAAGTATTTAAGATATAAAGGATTTCAATTAGTGGATACAGCAGAACCGTTTTATGAGTTATTGTACTTACCTTTTGACAAGATGGCGGACAAGCCATGTTTTAATGCACGAGTAAAGGCGCCAAAAATTGATGAAGACGGGTTTGTGCTTTTTTATACGCACCAATGCCCTTTTACTGCCAAATATGTACCATTAATTGAAGCTGCTGCAAAAGAAAAGGGTGTGCCTTTTAAGGCAGTAAGATTTGAAACAACTGAGCAAGCACAAAGTGCTAACGCTCCATTTACTTCATATAGCCTGTTTTTTAATGGAAAGTTTGTAACAAATGAAATCCTTTCTGAAAATAAGTTTGAAAAACTAATTGCTAATAATAGTTAAAAAATGATAAGAGCTTTCAGAACTGCCAAGGATATAAAAAAAGTAAAGTATGTATAAAAAGTGGGAAACCTTATGGTTAGTAAGGTTTCCCACTTTTAAAAGAAAATGGCTGTTTAATTAAGTTAAATACCGCTTCATTTAATTTATAAGTAATGAAGGATTTGGAATTTACTCTTGTAGTTTTGCAAGGGAGTGACAACAAAATATTTCTAATAAATCTATTAAATCTATTTTAACGATTACTTACCAAGCCAAGAGTTTATTTGTTCTTCATGACTGTTAACCCAATCTTTTGCAACATCGAGAGGATCTTTATCACTTTCTTCAATTGCACCCATTAAATCAGACAATACTTCATCTGTAAATTTAAAATTCTTGAATAACTCAGCTACTTCTGGTAAATCTTCCTCAAATCCTTTCCTGCTGTATATATGAATATTTTCTGCATTTCCATATACATTTTTTGGGTCCTCCAATACTTTTAAATCCCAGCGTGAAAACATCCAATGCGGTGTCCACCCGGTAACAACAATTGCCTCATTCTTATCAATTGCCTTTTTTAAAGACGCTGTCATTGCTGGACCGCTTCCGCTAACCAATTGAAAGTCTAAATTATATTCATCAATTGCCTTCTCAGTGGCACTCATAATTCCAGCACCTGAATCGATTCCTATAATTTTACCATCAAATAAGTCTTTGCTATTTTCTAACTCCTCAATACTGTTAATATCTAAATAAGATGGCACAACAAGGCCAATTAATGCATTTTCATAGCTAACACCTAAATCCACTATATCATTACCGTATTTTTCTAGGTAATCTGAGTGTGTAACAGGAAGCCATGTGTCCAAGAAGGCATCGGTCTTTCCACTTGCCAGTGAAGTAAAAATAGGCGCAACATCTGCTAATACCAATTCAACTTCGTAGCCCATTTTATCTTCTAGTATAGCTGCTGCAAGATTTGTCATTGCTATGCCTTCCGACCAGTTTACATATCCAATTGTCACTTTCTTAGTTTCTGCATTAACTGCCTCATTTTTGCCTGCAGGTGAACAACCACTGACAATACTTGAAGTTAAAACTAATCCTAAAACTAATGATAAAAATTTCTTCATAAAATCCGCTCCTTTAATTATTATTTAATTCAAAATTATTTGTTTCTTACACTTGAGCCCTTAGTCTTTCCAACACTTTGCGTAATTCTATCTAGTATCATGGCAAGAATAACAACTGCCAAACCACCTTCAAAACCGTCTCCAATCTTCATTTGGGAAATACCTTTTAAAACTACATCGCCAAGTCCGCCTGAACCAATCATTGCAGATATTACTACCATAGAAAGTGATAGCATAATAGTCTGGTTTAAGCCTGCTAAAATTGTAGGCATAGCCAATGGTATTTGTACCTTAAATAGCATTTGTTTTGGCGTTGCACCAAAGGACCTTGCTGCCTCTACAACATCAAATGGAACCTGTCTAATACCCAAACTTGTTAAACGTACTATTGGTGGCATTGCAAAAATAATTGTTGCAACAGCACCAGGCACTGGCCCTAAATCGAAAAAATATACTGCAGGAATTAAGTAAACAAATGCGGGCATAGTCTGCATAAAATCAAGCACAGGACGCATAATTCTATTCAATCTATCACTTCTGGACATCCAAATTCCAAGTGGTAAACCGATAATAAGTGCGATTAGGGTTGCCGTTGTAACCAGGGCAAATGTCTTCATAGTCATATTCCATAATTCAATGCTTTTAATTAATAAACATCCAAATATCGCAAAAATGGCTGTTTTCCTTCCAGCTGTGAAGTAAGCAACAACTGAAATCAAAATTAGCATTACAACAAAAGGAATGCCAATGTAAATAAATTCAAATCCATTAATAATAGATTCGATTGCATATTTTATTCCTTCAAAAAAGACAGCAAAATTATCAGTTAACCAATCCACGCCTTTTTCTACATAAAATCCTATAGGTAGTCTAATCATCTTCTTCCACCTCTCCCATTATTCCTGCGAGCACTGAAACTTTGAATATGATACCTAAAATTTTATGTTCCTCATCCACTACTACAACAGGATATCTAGAATTCATGAATAATGGTATGATATCTTGTATTAAAATGTCTGGGGAAACTACGCTTATATCACTATCAATTATCTCACTTAAATCATCCTTGTTTGAATTAATTAAATTCATTGTGTCTTCTATAGTAACAATTCCCTTTAGCTTTCGTTGCTTATCAACAACGAATACGCTGGATAAATTTGCATCTTTCATTCTTCTTACTGCAATCCTGGCACCATCTTTGGAATACACAATAGTATCAACTTTTTTCATAATTGAACCTGCTGTTACTACTTTCACGCGGTTTACGCCCTGAACAAATTCTTTTACATAATCATTTGCTGGGTGCCTCAATATTTCCTCAGGATTGCCAATTTGCACAATTTCTCCATCTTTCATAATAGCTATGCGATCACCAATTTTTAAAGCTTCATCCAAGTCGTGTGTTATAAAAATAATTGTTTTTTGCATCTTGGATTGCAACGTAAGCAATTCATCTTGCATTTCTTTTCTAATCAATGGATCCAATGCACTAAATGCTTCGTCCATAAGTAAAATGTCAGGGCTGGTTGCCAAAGCTCTTGCCAGACCAACGCGCTGTTGCATACCTCCGCTTAATTCCGAAGGCATTGATTTTTCATAACCTTTTAGGCCAACTAGTTCTAGGGATTCCAGTGCTTTTTCATTACGCTCATTAATTCCTATCCCTTGTATTTCAAGGCCAAATGCTACATTTTCCGCTACACTACGGTGTGGCAGTAGGGCAAAATTTTGAAATACCATTCCTATTTTTTTTCGCCTAATTTCTCTTAATTGTACTTTATCACATTTAGTTATATCTTGGTTATCAATGTATACCACACCACTTGTTGGTTCGATTAGACGATTAAGACATCTTATTAGAGTAGATTTACCGCTGCCAGATAATCCCATAACCACAAATATTTCTCCTTCTTCAACAGTAAAACTGGCATTATTAACTCCGATTCCGTGGTCTGTTTCTTTTAGTATTTGTTTTTTGGGTTTCCCATTTTTTAGCATATCCAACACTTTATGTGGTGATGGACCAAAAATTTTATACAGATTTTTTACTTCAAGTTTAGTCATATAAGTTATAGCCTCCTTTCGTTCTATTCAATGCAAATATCCACAGGTAATAAAAAAGACAAACAAGCAACTTTATAAAAAAACAAAGTTGTCACTTCGAAATATAACATATATAAGCAAACATGTCAACAAACATTGCATTACAAACAAAGTCTTAATTTTGTTTTTTATGATAAATTATCTATATATAATCTGTTTATAATTGAAAAGAACAGTTTTTCTGTAAATAAAAAAAACACTCTAGTATTAGAGTGTTAGTGTGCGGAAAAAATATCTTAATATGCGTTTTTTTCTGCTAATATTTATTCGTTTCATAAGGCTTAGCAATAAATTTTCCTAAAATTTTTGTATAGTATAATTTGGTGAAGTGTGTTTAAAAGGGTGCGAAAAGCTTTGAGATTAAAAACTTTAGCACTCTTTTAATATGTTTTTCTATGCTAAGACAAACTGTTTATTATTAGAATAACAAAACTGAATATTTATTTCTGAACAGTTAGAAACCTGTTTTACCTAAAAAACTTTCCATATCAATTTTGAACTCGTTACAGATTTCTTTCATTTCTTTAAGGGTGTTCTCGTTTACAGGAATACCATCGCTAAGGCGAAGTGCATAGGCTTCAACTTCCTTTTCACCATGAGTGTAAATTCTTGTTTGCCCCTCTGCCTTAGGGGACTGGCGAAGTTCTTCTAAATATGTGCTAAAATGTGCTTTAATAGCTGCTGGGTCACCGAAAAGATTAGGATTTATGGCAATAAAGCTGTGGCAAGTTCCGCTTGTTGAGCCAATATGCGTGTGGTTTGAGGTTAGACCCTGTGAAAGAATAGATGAGAAAATTTCTGCAATCATACCGAAGCCATAGCCTTTATGACCGCCGAATTTTTCAGTTGAGCCACCAAGAGGCAGAATGCCTCCGCCATTTTTTTCATTAATATTGTGAAGAATATCAGCAGTATCTGTGCTGGGTTGACCAGCTGAGTTAAGTGTCCATCCCTGAGGCAGGTCCTCTCCTTTTTTGTTATAAACTTCAACTTTGCCACGAGTTACAACGGTTGTGGATGCGTCAAAGAAAAAATCATAAGGCTGGGCAGGCATAGCAATTGCAATTGGGTTAGAACCAAGCATAGCCATTCTACCATATGTAGGCACCATAATGGCTTCGCTATTGGTAGTTGAAATGCCAATTAAGCCTTCATCACATGCTAATTTTGCATAGTATCCAGCAATTCCATAGTGGTTGGAATTACGCACGGAAATGAGGCCAACACCATTTTTCTTAGCCATTTCTATTGCTTTTTTCATTGCAAAGTGCCCAACCAATTGCCCTACACCAAAATGGTTGTCAATAACGGCACTTATCGGTGTTTCATGAACGATTTCCCATTTGCTGTCCATATGAATTCTTCCATTTTTGATGGTTTTGTAATAAAGAACCATTCGTTGGACACCGTGGGATTCAATGCCGAACATATCACTCATAAGCAAAACGTCGGTAATAATTTTACTTTCATCATCTGTAAAGCCGAATTTAGTAAATACATGGTTGCTGAATTTTTTCATGGTTTCGTACTGAATATTAACGTATGCCATTTTCTTCCTCCTAAATATATGGGTTTTATTTATATACAATTCAATCAAAGGTTGACTACCTTTCACGATTATACTACAATATTTTAGTATTGTAAGCATAAAAATTCAATTTATGCAAAAAACTGCGCAACTCAATTCAGTGGGAAAAAGGAGTTTTAGGAAAATGGACAGGGAATCCAGAAAGCATTATCAGTGGGTGTATTTTACGGCACTATGCATTGCCATTGCGGGAGTTGTTATGGGAGATTACCGCACTATACCAGAAGGAATGAAAGCAATTTTTTACAGTAAAGCTATACTTATTACCGATTATATAGCACTTGCTGGTGTTGCGGCTGCATTTTTGAATGTTGCATTGGTAACATTTTTTTCAGCATTTTTGATGAAGCTGAATCATTTGCCAATGCATGGAAGAAGTCTTTTTACATTGGGGCTTATGGCTGGATTTGCATTTTTTGGTAAAAATGTTTATACAATGTGGTTTATTCTTTTGGGAAGCTTTTTACTTAGCGTTGTATGCAAAGAAAAATTTGGAAAAAATCTTATAAGCGGACTTCTGGCAACGTCCTTAGGCCCTATTGTGGGTGTTGCGTATCTGCACAACGGAATCACACCAATCTCTGTATTTTATGCACTTATTGCAGGTATTGTAATCGGTTTTGTAATACCATTGCTTGCGGCACACACAAACGGAATTTTGCGCGGCTTAAACCTTTATAACGCAGGTTTTGCGGTTGGATTACTTTCACTGGTAATGGTGCCTGTTATGATTGGTTTTAATTTTTCGTTTGAAAACGAGGGCTGTTGGTCAACGGGAAACAATACAAAGTTTGCAATTTTCTTATACATTACAGCACTGGTATTCATTTTAGCGGGGTACATAGCAGACAAGGAAAATGCTTTCAAAAATTATAAAACACTGCTTAAACGACCAGGTGTTGGAAAGGATGACCTTACTCAGCTTGACGGAATGGGTGCTGTACTTGTGAACATGGGTGTAAACACAATTATTTGCACTACTTATGTTCTTCTAGTTCAGGGTGATTTAAATGGACCTACCCTTGGCGGAATTTTCACAATTATTGGGTTTAGCGGAAACGGAAAGCATGCTAAAAATATTATACCTATTATTCTTGGAATTTTTATTGGTGCTGTAATTAGCCCTGGCTATTCGCCTGCAACCCCAGGAGTTCAAATGGCGGTATTTTTGGGAACAACACTTGCGCCAATGGCAGGCACATATGGATTTGCAGCAGGTATAATAACAGGAATTATTCACTCCTCGGCTGTGCTTAAAACAGGAATGCCCGCAGCAGGTGCAAACCTTTATAACAACGGATTTTGCGGCGGAGTTGTATCAATTGTTTTGTATCCTGTATTCAGTAGATTTTTTAAGGAAAACACCTTTAGTGAACCGTCTGAAAGCAGAAGTAAACTACATAATCAGTAGGTCGATGAAGAGCTTTCTATTGCATAGAACTAGTGTGTAACATAAATTCTCTTAATGATAGCTATGAAATTCATAGCATAAAATTTGTAGAAAATTTATTTTAATTTTATGTTGACAACAAAGCACAAGTGTGGTAGATTAGTTTTCAACATCAATTGAATAGCTTTAACAACACTGTGAAGAGGAATAGTAAATTTCTTAAGATTTTCAGAGAGCTGCCGTGTGGTGCGAGGCAGTAATACAAGAGAAATTGAACTCGCCTTGGAGTGATTCGCTGAAAAAACAACCAATTACGGAATGTTAATAGGTGGAATCGGAGGTCAACCGTTATAATGACAGGATATACAGCAGAATTGATTAGGTTTACTGCCTGTATCCGTATTAAGTGTGTTCCTTTGGGAACAAATGAGAGTGGTACCACGGAGGTTATGCCCTTCGTCTCTATTATAGGAGACGAAGGGCTTTTTTTATTTGAATTTCAAAGAAATATGAAAATAAGTAAAAGCGAAGGAGCAAAAAATTATGATGAATTACACAAAGTACCGTCAATACCCAACAATGAATATGCCCAATAGAAAATGGCCAAGTGCTATTATCACAAAAGCACCCATCTGGTGCAGCGTAGACCTTAGAGATGGGAACCAGAGCCTTGAAATACCAATGAGTCTTGAAGAAAAAATGGAGTTTTTTAACTTTCTGGTGAAAATAGGGTTTAAAGAAATAGAAATTGGTTTTCCAGCGGCAAGCGATACAGAGTTTGAGTTTGCCAGAAAGCTTATTGACGAAAAATTAATACCAGATGATGTTGTAGTTCAGGTGCTTACCCAAAGCCGTCCAGAAATTATTAAGAAAACTTTTCAAGCGTTAAAGGGTGCAAAAAAAGCAATCGTTCACCTTTACAACTCAACCTCAACCTTACAAAGAGATGTTGTTTTCGGCAACAGCATGGAACAGACAACAGATCTTGCAGTTGAGGGCGCAAAGCTTTTAATTTCTGAAGCGGAAAAAATACCTGAAACAGAATTCTATTTTCAATATTCACCAGAAAGCTTTACAGGAACAGAAATGGATTACGCAGTTGAAATTTGCAATGCTGTAATTGATGTGATTAAACCAACAGCAAAAAAGAAGCTGATTATCAATCTTCCTTCCACTGTGGAAATGGCAACGGCAAATATATATGCAGACCAAATTGAATACCAGTGCAGTAAGCTTAATAACAGAGAAAATCTTATTGTCAGCCTTCATGCACACAACGACAGAGGCACTGCCGTAGCCGCAACAGAGCTTGCAATTATGGCAGGGGCAGACAGGGTTGAGGGGACTTTATTTGGTAATGGAGAAAGAACGGGAAACACCGATATTATGGCGGTTGCAATGAATATTTTCTCTCAGGGAATTGACCCGGAATTGGATTTTAGTGATATTGATTCTGCAGTGGAAATTTATGAAAGAACTACAAGGCTTGCAGTTCACCCAAGGCATCCATACGCAGGGGCTTTGGTTTATACAGCTTTCTCGGGTTCACATCAAGATGCAATAAGAAAGGGAATGGACAGAATGAAAGACCATCCAGACAACTGGGAAGTTCCTTACTTACCAATTGACCCTATGGATGTTGGAAGAACCTATGACCCTATTGTCAGGATTAACAGCCAGTCTGGCAAAGGTGGCGTGGCGTTTGTATTAGAGCAAAACTATGGCATGTTCTTACCAAGAGCCTTCCAGCAGGATTTCAGCCTTGTTATTACCAAACTTTCAGACAGGAGCCATAAGGATGTTGCGCCAAGCGCCATAAGAAGCGTTTTCTTCGATACTTATGTTGACGGAAGAAACCCAATTTCTATTGAAAAGTATAGAGAAATTAATAAAAGTGACGACGAGGAGGTTACAGTTGAGGCAGAAATTACTTATCATGGACAGCCATTAACAATTTGTGGTTGTGGCAACGGTATTATTGACGCTTTTACCCATGCATTGGAAAAGCATTTTGAGGTTAAACTTGAAATTAACGATTACCGTGAGCATTCCATGGAATATGGAACAAAGGCAAGAGCTATTTCCTATGTACAAATTTCAGATGGCAGTGGAAAAATCGGTTTCGGTGCAGGAACATCAAGCAATATTATTAAATCATCACTTAGGGCAGTTGTAAGTGCGGTAAACAAAATTATAGAGTAGTTGGTAGTTGGTAATGAAAATTTGAAAATTATAAGGAGGACGAATTAAATGGGAATGACAATGACACAAAAAATACTGGCGGCACACGCAGGGCTTGAAAGCGTTAAGGCAGGGCAGTTAATACAAGCAAAACTGGATATAGTTATGGGTAACGACATTACAACTGCTGTAGCTATACCAGAATTTAAAAAAACAGGTGCAACAGAGGTTTTTGATAAAGAAAAAGTGGTAATTGTATTAGATCATTTTACACCAAACAAGGATATAAAGGCAGCACAGCAATGTAAGTGTAGTAGAGAATTTGCATGGGAAAAGGACATAAAGCATTTTTACGATGTTGGAGAAATGGGCATTGAACATGCACTTCTTCCTGAAAAGGGAATAGTTGCACCAGGAGAAGTTATTATAGGTGCAGACAGCCACACATGTACATACGGCGCATTAGGTGCTTTTTCCACAGGTGTTGGCTCTACAGATATGGCAATTGGTATGGCAACAGGTGAAGCGTGGTTTAAAGTACCAAGTGCGATTAAATTTGTGCTTACTGGCAAGCCGGCTAAATGGATTAGTGGCAAGGATATTATTTTACACATAATTGGCAAAATTGGCGTTGATGGTGCGTTATATAAATCTATGGAGTTTGTTGGCGACGGCATAAACCATCTTTCTATGGATGACCGATTTGCTATGGCAAATATGGCAATTGAAGCAGGTGCTAAAAACGGAATTTTCCCTGTAGATGACAAAACCATTGCATATGAAAATGACCACACAACAAAGAAGTATAAAGTTTTTGAGGCTGATGAAGATGCAGAGTATGATGAGGTAATTACAATTGATTTAAGCACATTGCGTCCTACAATTTCGTTCCCTCATTTGCCAGACAACACAAGAACCATCGATGAAGCCGAAAAAGAAAAAGTGGTTCTTGACCAAGCTGTTATTGGTTCATGTACAAACGGACGTTTAGAGGATATGAAAATTGCCGCAGACATATTAAGAGGCAAAAAGGTACACAAGCGTGTAAGAACCATTGTAATTCCTGCAACGCAGCAGATTTATTTGGACTGTATTAAGCTTGGTTATGCGGAAGATATTATTAAAGCAGGTGCAATTTTCTCTACCCCAACATGCGGACCATGCCTTGGCGGTCACATGGGTATTCTTGCTGAAGGAGAAAGAGCAATTTCAACAACTAACCGTAACTTTGTAGGCAGAATGGGTCATACAGAAAGCGAAGTTTACCTTGCAAGCCCAGCAGTTGCGGCGGCATCGGCACTGGTTGGATATATTGCAGACCCAGAAAAAATTACAGGAGGTATGAACTAATGGAGGCAAAGGGAAAAGTTTTTAAATATGGCGATAACGTGGATACAGACGTAATTATTCCTGCAAGATACCTTAATGTATCCAGTGGTGAAGAGCTTGCAAAATATTGCATGATTGATATTGATGCAGACTTTGTAAATAAGGCAAAAAAAGGGGATATTATTGTTGCAACTAAAAATTTTGGTTGTGGTTCATCACGTGAACATGCACCATTGGCTATTAAATGTGCAGGCATCAGCTGTGTTATTGCTTCAACATTTGCCCGTATTTTCTACCGCAATGCAATTAACATTGGGTTACCTATTTTAGAGTGCGAGGAAGCGGCAAATGACATTAAAGCAGATGATGAGGTTAGTGTTGATTTTGCAACAGGGGTAATTACAAATGTTACAACAGGGAAAACCTATAAGTCAGAGCCTTTTCCTGATTTTATGCAGAAAATTATGGCCGAAGGCGGTTTGGTTAAATACACAAGCAGTAAAATAGGTTAAGAAATTCATCCAAGTGTTAATTCAATTAGGAGGGAAAATAAATGACAAGCTTCAACTTGGCGGTAATTAAGGGTGATGGCATAGGCCCTGAAATAGTAGATGAGGCATTAAGAGTACTTGAAGTAATAGGTGAAAAATTTCACCATAAATTTAATTTTACAGAGGTCTTGGCTGGTGGAAATGCCATTGATGCTTGTGGAGAATGTTTACCAAAAAAGACGGTTGAGGTTTGTAAAGCTTCAGACTCTGTTATTTTGGGTGCGGTTGGCGGCCCTAAGTGGGATAATGTTCCAGGTGACCAACGTCCAGAAAGGGCACTTTTAGGGCTAAGAGAACAGCTTGGACTTTATGCAAATCTCCGACCTGCCATTATACATAACGCCTTAAGTGATGCATCGCCAATTAAAAAGGAAATAGTTGGTGACAGCCTTGATATACTTATTGTGCGTGAGCTTACAGGTGGTATATATTTTGGTGACCGTGGCTACAGAGATGGAAAGTATGGAACAGAGGCGTACGATACAGAAGCCTACAGTGAAATGGAAATAAAGCGAATTGCAAAGGTTGCCTTTGAGGCCGCAATGAGCAGAGATAAACGCCTTACCAGTGTAGATAAAGCTAATGTTTTGGAAACCTCACGTTTATGGCGAAAGGTTGTAACTGAGGTGGCGAAAGATTATCCACAGGTTGAACTTGACCATATGTACGTGGATAATGCCGCAATGCAGTTGGTACGTAACCCTAAACATTTTGATGTTATTGTTACATCTAACATTTTTGGTGATATTTTATCCGATGAAGCAAGTCAGATAACAGGGTCAATCGGAATGCTTCCTTCAGCAAGTCTTGGAGAAGGTGCTTTTGGTATGTATGAGCCTATACATGGTTCTGCACCAGATATTGCGGGACAAAACATAGCCAACCCAATTGCAACAATACTTTCTATGGCTATGATGCTTCGTTATACATTTAAGCTTGATGAAGAGGCAAGTGCAATTGAAGGGGCAGTTACAAAAGTGTTGGATAGTGGTAGCAGAACAGCAGACATTGCAACAGAGGGTGTTAAGCCAATTGGTACGTCACAAATGGGAGAGTTAATTAGAAGTGCATTAAAGTAAACATTCAAATATTAAAAGAGAAAGACTGTTTTAGGGTCTTTCTCTTTATATTTATTTTTTTATGTGGTAAAATAAATAAATAAATTTTGCTGTGAGGGTAATATTATAAAAAAATGTACCCAAAAGGAATGTGATCTATGAAAATTGCTGACTTAGAAATTGTTCAGTTTTTAATTAGGCTTATTAAGCGCTATTTTAATGATGATATTGGTAGTAGTGCGGCGGCGTTATCTTATTATATGGTGTTTTCTTTTTTTCCACTGATTATTTTGGGAAGTACGCTTTTAGGCTATGCAAATATTTCATCAGACTATGTTTCGCAGGCTTTTTCAGGAATTTTACCACATGATGTAATTAATATTATTAACAGATACTTGATATATGTAAGTACAAATAAAAATGCCAACATTCTTATGGTAAGTTTGTTTTTTACGGTGTATTTCCCCATTAGGGCGGTTAAAAGAATTATGGATGAAATAAACAGGGTTTATAAAGTGAAAAACAAACGTCATTTTTTTAAAAAAATACTATTCGTGTTTATGTTTACAGCACTATTTGTTTTTACAATATTTGCATCCCTAACATTGTTAATTGTTGGAAGAGATATATTATCTTTCATTTCTAATTTTGTAGGCATATCTTCAAATTTTATTGATGCATGGGTTATGAATAGGTTTGTGGCTATGGCAGTTATATGCTTTGTTACAATAACAATACTTTATATACTTGCACCAAATTGCAGTGTAAGTTTTACGCAGGCTTTTCCAGGTGCGGCAACGGCAGTGCTTTTATGGCTTTTGTTATCGGCAGGTTTTTCTTATTATGTTGAAAACATGGGCAACTATTCCGTGTTGTTTGGGTCTATTGGGGCGATAATTGTATTGTTGATTTGGCTTTATATGATGGCATCTATATTGCTTATGGGCGCAGAAGTGAACAGTGTACTGAAGGAAATGAGTGAAGATGTGACTAAAAAAACAAGGTTTTTATAATTTAAAAATTGACATGGGTCATCATTTTTTATATAATGCTTTTATTACGAATTTGGAAGAGGAATTATTATGGAACTTAAAGAATGTATTAATTTTTTACTTACAACTGCGCAACATAATGTGTTTCAGCTTTTAAGTGTAAAGCTTGCTGAATATGATGTTACGCCTTCCCAGTATGGTGTTTTAAGCTGTTTATGGGGAAGAACACACGCAACGCCTAAGCAGATCGCCGAAACACTCTGCCTTGAAACATCCACTATTTCTGGCGTGCTAGATAGAATGCAGAAAAAGGATCTTATTGACCGCGTTATAAATAAAGAAGATAGGCGAGAGGTTCAAGTTATTATTACTGAAAAAGGTAAAGCTTTGGAGGAACCTATTTCTAAGATTATTGATGATGTAAATGCTGAAGTACTTAAAGATTTTAAACAGGAAGAGGTTTTAAGTATAAAAAAAGCATTGCGAGAGATAGCCAGCAATGATTTTGCGTAAATACATATATTATTATACCCTTGCTTGCGATAGTAAGGGTATGATATAATACAACCCTGTGGAGAGTTGTCCGAGCGGTTTAAGGTGCGAAACTCGAAATCCACTCGGTCAGTTGCCTTGATAATGCCGGAAACCCTTGAGTTTCCGCGGGTTTTCGGGATTTTGAAAATTTAGTGTTTTAGCGATTTCTACGGTTTTTCTACACTTTGCCTTGACTTCTACGCGGGGCTTGGTGTATAAAAATATAGCATGGAGGCGTATCGAAGTGGTCATAACGAGCCTGACTCGAAATCAGGTTGTCCTCACGGGCACGTGAGTTCGAATCTCACCGCCTCCGCCAGGGGCCTGTTTGCGGTCAATGTCCGCAACAGGCCCTCCATTTTTTTACCTTTTCTACGCTCTCTTTTGAGGGCGTTTTTTTGTTTGTGTAGAAAACGGATATGCCTGAGTCCTCACTCTATAAGGCTTTTCCGTATTCCCATAAAGCAGTCCGTAGAAAATCAGTTGACCGCTGCAAGTCCAGTAGGTTCTGCCACTTAGTTTCTTTCAAACATCCCATCCATAACCAAGCCAGATTCGATCTGTGCGTGGAAGTCCAGATGAGAGTAAATGTCCGCTGTGGTCGAAAATGTGCTGTGCCCCAGCCATATCTGGATTTGCTTCATTGATATCCCATTTGCAAGCAGTAGGCTGGCGCAGGAATGTCTTAAATCGTGAAACCGGATTTTTTTGAGGTCGGCTTTTTCAAGCACCCAGCTAAAGTGATCCGTCACATAATTAGGGCGCATGAGCTTCCCTGTTTGGTCGAGGCAGATGTAGTCGAGGTAATCCCGGCAGTAAGAGCGCTTGAACAGCTTTCGATACATTTCTTGCTTTTCCTTTTCTGCAAGCAGTAGCTTTTCCACCGATGGCAGTAACGGAAGGGTGCGGAAGCTGGACTTGGTTTTCAGTACATCTTCCCCGACCGCTATGGATTTGCCATCTACCGTGTCCTCAATCACCTTGTGCTTGATGGAGATGGTTTTTTGTTCGAGGTTGATCGCATCCCACTTTAATCCCAGGACTTCACTTCGGCGTAAGCCATAGTAAGCTGCCAGCTTCACACAAATCTCCAAGGGATCATCTGATATCGCATCAAACAGCGCCATCATTTCCTCTGCGGAATAAAACTGAGCATGGTATACATTCTTCTTTGGCCTGTCTACCCTGTCAGCGGGGTTACTGCCGATGATCTCCTTTTTCACCGCATTCTGCAATGCTCTGCGGAGGACTGCGTGATAATGGATGACCGTATTCGGTGTGTGACCCTCATCAAAAATTGATTGATGAAAGTCCTGAATATGCTGTGGAGTAACCTCCGCCAAGGTGATGTCCAGTTCAGTAAAGTACCGGCTGATTCGCCCATCCAGCATGGTTTGATAGCCTTTGAATGTTGTTTTGGCTATCGTGGGCTTTGCTTGTATCAGCCATTTTTGAAGGTAGTCGGTAAACAGCACCTCCGCATGGGGATTACGTTTGCCCTCGATCAGCTCTCTGGCCCGTTCCTCGGCCTCCCGACGCTCCTTTTCTTCCTGCTCCTGTTCGTATTCCAACCGAATTTGGTCAAAGGCTTTTTTAGCTTTTCTGTCGCTGGTTCCCGCTACCGGCAGTCCGGTGGGAATCCATTTGGTTTTTCTTTTTCCGTCTACTTTGATATAAAGGACAGCATAAAAAGTATTGTTTTTTTCTTGTAGGCAGCCTGTTATCATGGTTATCCTCCTTTGAAATAACAGCGTATTTGCCTACCATTGACAACATCACAATACCACAGAAGGCATGGGATAGCTACTGTTTTACGCGGAAGCAACCCAACGGATTTTTCTACGGTCTTGGGCCAATAATAAGCAAAAAACCATATCAACCAATCTTGATATGGCACATTTCTTCACTCAGTAAATATTCAATAACGCATGCTTTGGGAATCTTATAGGTCCGTCCAATGCGAACACTATGTATCTCTTTTTCCGAAAGCAATTTATAAGCCAGTTTCCGGCTGATGCCTCCGAGCATTTCTCGTAATTGATTTACCTCGACTACATCGGGGTATTTTTCAAACATGATTGTTTTGTTGCTCATAAAAATTCCCCCCTTCATAAAAAAAGCGCCGGACTAAGTCCGATGCTGATAGAAAGTGCCTGGTTGATTTCTTCCATCTCCTGTTCATCCAGTTTGCCGATCCAGCCCCGAAGTCGAGTCCGGTCAATGGTGCGTATCTGCTCCAGAAGTGCAAAGGACTCTCTGGACAATCTGCCCGCCCCGGCAATAGCCGTATGGGTGGGTAAGGGCTTTTTCGGCTTGCCGGTGATGGCGCAGACGATGGTGGTGGGGCTGTAGTGGTTGCCTATGTCATTTTGCAGGATAAGTACAGGACGGATGCCCCCTTGTTCACAGCCCATAACGGGGTTTAAATCGGCGTAGTAAATATCGCCGCGGCTGATGCCTTGCTTCATCGTGTTCAAACTTTACACCTCCTTGATTCGAGATTCTCTGTTTTTTCTTAATGGCACAAATATAGGGATCGCCCTGCTGTATAAGCAGAGCGATCCCCATCGCTTCTGTTACTATATAATTACGGTGAAAGGCACGGCAACCAGCCGTGCCTTTTTCACCATCTCATTGTTTAAGCTGTTAGAATTAAGAGGATATTGGTTTGACATATAGCTTCAAGGACTATCACGTCCGTATGTCAGTCAGTCAACCACCTCTTATTCGCAGCGTTCGATTTATGCAGGTAGAGCCTTCCGATAGAAGCGCTCGTGTCACCAAACAGATAGAATCGGCAATGAGTAAAGGTGGGTATGCCAATTGCAATCTTTTATGGGGGTATATTTTATGAATAATTCAGTAGGCATTGATGTTTCCAAAGGAAAAAGTATGGTTGCAATAATACGGCCTTTTGGCGAAATAGTTGCAAAGCCATATGAGGTACGCCACACGGCCAGCGCACTGACAACACTGGCAAATGAACTTAAAAGTCTTGATGGCGAAACCAGAGTAATTATGGAGCATACAGGGAGGTATTACGAACCAGTAGCCCAAATGCTTCATGATGCCGGCATTTTCGTAAGTGCTATAAATCCACTTCTTATCAAAGAATACGGAAACAATTCCTTACGGAAAGTAAAAACAGACAAGGCGGACGCTATCAAAATTGCTCGTTATGGCCTCGATAATTGGGGCGAATTGAGAAAGCACAGCGGAGTAGATACGGTGCGGTATCAATTGAAAAATTTAAATCGGCAGTATGATTTGTACAACAAGCATAAGGGTGCATTTAAGAATAACCTCATTGCTATAGTTGACCAATCTTACCCTGGTGCAAATACTTTTTTTGATAGTCCTCCCCGCAGTGATGGACACCAAAAATGGGTGGACTTTGTTACGACATTTTGGCATGTAGACTGTGTACGTAGCATGAGCTTAGCCTCTTTTATTGAGCATTATCAAAAATGGTGCAAGCGACAAGGCTATCAGTTCAGAAAGGACAAGGCTGTTGAAATTTACATAGCCTCAAAAGATTTGATTGCTTTGATTCCTAAAGATTCTCTGTCAAAAATGCTCATTCAAGAAGCAGCAACACAATTAAACTCTGTTTCAAGTACGGTAGAGCTGTATCGCACAGAGATGAATAAGTTGGCAAAGCAACTTCCTGAATACACTAAAGTCATGGAACTGTATGGCACGGGGGAATCGTTGGGACCGCAATTGATGGCCGAAATTGGTGATGTAAGACGCTTTGCTCACAAAGGCGCTCTCACAGCATTTGCAGGGGTCGATCCTGGTGCAAATCAATCAGGTACTAAAGAAAGTAAGAGTAACAAGTCATCTAAGAGAGGCTCTCCGCAACTGAGAAAAACACTGTTTATTTTGATGACTATTCTGCTGCAAAAGGCGCCTTATGACGATCCTGTGTTTCGGTTTCTGGACAAAAAACGTGCCGAAGGTAAGCCCTACTATGTTTATATGACTGCAGGTGCCAATAAGTTTTTGCGAATATATTATGGAAAGCTTAAAGAACATTTACTTACGATTCAAGATGAAACAACATCTACAACATAGTCACCATAGCAGTCCAGCTGCACTTTTTTCCATTGCCGCTTGTTCGACCGTCCTCATACTTTTTGAAAAGTGTCAAGGGCGTGCGTAAGCACGTTCATTTTACACTTGACTCTTTTCAGAAAGTATGATTTTTTATCAAGGTGGCAATGGAAAATTTCCATTTACCACCTTGACTTTTTATTTGCAGGCTGACATTAAGTCTTTTTTTATAATCAAGGCGCTTAATTCGACACTACTCCCCAAGCGCACTGTGCAAAGCGTATGAGTCTTGCACAACAAAGGCGATGGCCTGAACTGCGGCTGGCTTCGCCGCATCATGGGAATTTCACCCCCGCCAGGATCTCTGCCGGTTGCTCTCATTGCGTGATCCCCCGGTCGCGGGGGGCTATGACGGAGCAAAAGTATCATTATAGGCTGACGGGATCATTGCGAGACAGGCCGCCACAGCCTGTTTTCCGGTCGGATGGGTACCGCTTTGCACCTTATTTGGCCGTCTTTGATAGGAGCAGGAAGAAACGAGCGAACAGAAAAATGAGTGATTTCACTTTTCTTGCTGCCTGCCTACAGGTGGTCTTGGCGCATCCTCCGAGGTCGCTTTACCCTTTCGGGGTCCGTCAGCTAACGTGTTCAGGTCATCGGATATTAAGTTTTCAAGGAACCATGGAGGGAATGAGAAAAACCCCCTCACTACTAATCCGGTTTCGTGAGGGGGTTGGACGGAAAAATTTTTACTTTTCCATAAGTTTTTTTAAAGTACGCAGAATTTTAACCTTTCGGTCGTGGATTGTCATGCGCGGGATACCAGTTTCCGCTGCCAGTTGATGCTCGCTTTTATTCTTAAAAAACAGAGTAAAAATCAGTTCCTGTTCCTCTTTGGCAAGCTGGGAAAGGCACAAGTGGAGTTTTTCGGCTATCAGCTTGTCCGTGACAATATCCTCCACACGGGGAGAAGAGAGATCTGAAATCGCATCCTCACCATTGGTTTCCTCCGTATCCAAGGCACTGTAATAAAACACACCATGTGCTGCGTCCTTTTCCTCCAGATGTAGTTCACGGCGTTTCATGCGGTAATATGTTAAATAGACTTCTTCGGTGACAGGGACGAGCTGCCCCTGAACTTTGATTTGATACTCTTTCTTTTCTGCCATATGGCTTGTCCTCCG
Source organism: Lachnospiraceae bacterium (assembly GCA_034933685.1). Taxonomy (GTDB): domain Bacteria; phylum Bacillota; class Clostridia; order Lachnospirales; family Anaerotignaceae; genus UBA8514. The sequence continues at coordinate 414,736 of JAYFNB010000017.1, forward strand.
TTTTCTGAAATTTTGATGGTGAGTCAAAATGTCAGAAGCGGAGGGGAGCGGCAGCGTGGAAACGACCTGCTTATATTAGAAACATGCCACATTTCCCCTGAATATGGTAAATATGGTCGGAGTATAGATTTTTTTGTCGAAAGAAAAAAGTCAGCACTGCGCCCATGGCGAAATGCTGACTTTTTCAAAATTACAATATGAGATTGTTTGGGTGGTGGGTAATATGTACGAGCTCTGTCTGCTCTATTGCCACCTCTTATAAGTATAAAACCCCATAGGATACCCCTCTCGCCGGAGCATGGCGAAAGCCGGTATCCCGATATCCTGTTTATCCGTCAAAAACCGACAGACAGATATAGAGCCTGCCCTTTGAATGAGGGCAGGCTCCGCATGGTTTTTGGCAGCCAGGCTATCATAGCGCAGTAAAGCACCTTAGACCCTATGGCTTTGCGTCCCCATCTTTTGATGGGTTTGCCCTTGGCTTTATTTTTATTTTTACTGGACTTTCTCTATGCATCGTTAAACTTCATGCATTGAACAGGTATTTTATAACACCTTCACTCTATTTCTTCCTTCTGCTTTTGCCATATACATAGCTTCAGTTCCTTAAAGCAATACTGATAGAACAGCTCTCTGTTCTTTTTTAAGCACTCCAATTCAGTCAAATAACGGTAATTACCTTTTATATCCGTCATTTTCGTGGATAGATACATTCCCTCGATTTCCGGCAAATTGGGATGAACTACGTCTTATAGATCCGTTGAAATTGCCAAGATGATAGGGACAACATGAGTGCTATTCTTTTGACTTCATAACAAATTAATCTCAAAAGAATACAGCAAACAATCTAAGGAACGATTGAACGCATTTTATGTGCCAGGGACGGCGACGCCATTCATCAAGACTTATTTCTTCACAAACATCAAATGTTTGCTGGAGGTCATTTTTTATGTCTTGGAGTACAGGCGATCCGCAAATCCACACACCGTTTTCAAAGTGGAGATAAAAGCTCCGGTAATCCATGTTAATGCTTCCGCAAATGGCATGATCATCATCGCTTATGATAGTCTTTGCATGGATGAACCCCGGGGTATATTCATAGATTCTAACACCCGATTCCAGCAGCTCTCCATAATTCGATTGCGTTACCATATGCACATACCAATGATCCCATATCTTTGGAGTAATAATCCTGACATCTGTACCTCCCTGTGCGGATGTACACAACGCTTCCTTCATGGAGTTGTCAATGACAAGATAGGGGGTAGATATATAAACATATTTCTTTGCATTATATATCATCGTGCGGTACATAACCTCGGCAGGGTTATCGGGATTATTTGAAGGCCCGTCTGAAAATGGTTGATAGAAGCCTTGACCCTCGTAGTTCACTACAGACCGGTAAGCTTCGTAATCTGTAGTTCCTCCACTTTCAGCATCCCACATCTGAAGAAATATTGAGGTCAGACCCCAAACCGCGTCGCCTTCAAGCCGGATTGCCGTGTCTTTCCAATGGCCGTGCTTTGGGTATATGTTGGCATATTCATCAGCAAGATTCGTTCCCCCTGTATACCCAACGCAGCCGTCTATGACCGTAATTTTCTGGTGATTACGGCAATTGAAGCAAAAGGATGAAATATACCGATGAACTGGATTAAAACGCAACACCTGAATATTGTGACTGTTAAGAGCCTTAATCAGATTATCTGGTGCTGTAACAATACTCCCAAAGTCATCGAACATCAGCCGTATTTCCACTCCTTGTTCGGCTTTGCGAATCAATACTTCTGAAATCCTGTCCCAAAGCTCCCCACTATCTAAAATAAAATATTCCAAGAAAACGTATCTTTCAGCGTTTTCAATATCCTTTATCATTGCTTCAAATTGATACTCGCCAAGCGAGAAATACTCACACGTTGTATTTTTATAAAGAGGGAATCCTTTCCTGCCTAAATATCCTGCTATTCTTTTTCTTGACGGATGGATTTGATCGAGTTCGGCGTAAACTTCCGGGTCCTTATATAAATACATGGAACCGTGCTGGATAGCCGCTCTTATTCGATTATTTCTTATACATCGTCCGAACACATCGGAACGACCCCATAAGAGATATAGGAAATAACCGAAAACCGGAAGGATAAATATTATAATAAGCCATACGATTATGTAAGATGTGTTTTTACTTTTGCTCACCATAATAAAGATGTTTATTACCGCTATAATTTGAATGAGTGCATAAAAATATACCGCATAGTTTTTGAGTATATTGATGATAAAATAGATAAATAAAAGTTGTAAAATCACAACAAGGGTGGCCAAACCGATACGAAATATGCCCGTCAAGTTTCTATTTTCTTTTCGCTTCACTGTGACCACCTCTCAATTGTGTTTATATATTTTATATTCTGGTATATTCAGACGTTGTGTTGGGAAGGAGTTTGCATCCGCTCCGAAACCATATAGCAAAAGCTATATCTTCTGTATTGAGATCGTTTGAATAAGACTTTTTTAGCTTTTTTTCATGCCGCCACGTCCAAATTAGAGCCAAAATCCATCCCGTGTTCAGAAATACGTCCTTTGTATCAAAAATAAACCAATTGAATAAACCAATAAAGTCAAGGCTGCCGCCCCAGAACACTACATCAATAAATGAACATAATATGCCAGCAGATGCAAAACAGAATGCTCCACTCAACAAGCGACTCTTTGCACCAACTTTATATGTTTGGAATCGATAGAATAAAAGCAATCCTGCTATAGCCGTTATCTGTAAAAAGATCATTCCGATTACAGGAGTCTTAAAATTAGCCATACTTGCAAACCAATTCAAATTTGTGTTCTGGAAAGGCTCAAAACGCAAAACACTCGGTATCCAGATAATCATCTTATCTATCGCAAAATGAGCTATCAGCAGTTTTATTGTTTGATCAACTGCTGCCAAGATTCCTGTGATAAGCCATTGCTTTTTCATGCCACACACCTTTCCATACAACATATTTTCTGTTTATGCTTTAATTCAATCGCGCTCAATAGCTCAACTGCTTTCACCAATAAACCGAATAAAATAATCTTCATATAATGATTCTCACTTTGCCCCTTATCTCAGTGAATAATGAGGATGCCGCCGGCCACCATCCACACATTTGATACCTCTAAAGTTTCCGGCATAAGCTCAAAGAACACAAGGCTCATCATTACGCCACCAGCGAAAACTAAAAGGCAATTCGCCATATTTTCAGAAAACTTCTTTTGTTATAATAGCAACTGCGCTACCAAAGCAAGTTCACAAAATCCCAACTAACAAGGCAATCAGGACAATTAACATTTTACTTATCGCTTCCGATACAACAGGCTTTTGACCTGATTATAATTTCTTTGTGTTTAAAGCACGGAAAGAGTTCAATACCGCTATAACCGTCACACCAACATCTGCAAACACAGCCTCCCACATGGTAGCAAAACCGAGTGCACTGAGTACAAGCACAATTGCTTTTATCGACAAAGCCAGCCATATATTCTGTTGTGCGATTCTTAGCGTTTTCTGTGAAATTTTCATACCTGTAGCTAGTTTGGACGGCTCATCGGTCATTATTACAACATCGGCGGCTTCTATAGCCGCGTCGGAACCCAAGCCACCCATCGCAATACCAATGTCGGCACGAGCTAAAACTGGTGCGTCATTAATCCCATCGCCTACAAAGGCCAGCTTGCCTTTAGCTGATTTTTGAGCCAGCAGTTCCTCTACTTTATCTACCTTGTCACCGGGAAGAAGCTCTGTGTAAACCTTATCTAACCCCAATTCCTTGGCAACTTTTTCTCCCACACTCTTGGCGTCGCCCGTCAGCATCACCGTTTGACGGATATTTGCCTTTTTTAGCAATCTAATCGCTTCCGCTGCATCTTCCTTAACCTCATCAGCAATTACAATATATCCCGCATATTTGCCATCAACAGCAACGTGTACGGCTGTTCCAATAATTTCGTCTTGAGAAAATTTAACGCCGATTTTTTGCATGAGTTTTGTATTTCCTGCGAAAACTTTACGACTATCAACCGTTGCGCTGACGCCGTGGCCTGCGATTTCCTCAACATCCGTAATCCTTTCGTTGTCAATATCTTTCCCATAAGCAGTTTTCAAAGAGAGTGAAATGGGGTGATTGGAATAACTCTCAACATGTGCGGTAAGTTCCAGCAGTTCTGCTTCGGAAATGCCGATAGCATTTACCTCTTGTACTTTAAATACGCCTTTTGTCAATGTCCCCGTCTTATCAAACACAACGATTTCAGTCTGCGCCAAAGCTTCTAAATAGTTGCTACCCTTAACAAGCACACCACGCCTTGACGCGCCGCCGATACCGCCAAAGAAGGAGAGTGGAATAGAAACAACCAGAGCGCAAGGGCAGGAAACCACTAAGAAAGTTAAAGCCCTGTAAATCCAGTCGCCCCAAGTACCACCAAAGAACAGAGGCGGGATAATTGCAAGCAACAGTGCGGCAGCCATAACAATCGGAGTATAAACTCGTGCAAATTTTGTAATGAAATTCTCGGTGTTCGCCTTTTTACTACTGGCGTTTTCCACGAGATCAAGGATTTTGCTGACCGTCGATTCCCCAAATTCTTTTGTGACCTCAATCGTCAGTACGCCGTTCACATTGATACAGCCGCTCAAAACATCAGAGCCAACACCAGCTTCGCGCGGAACAGATTCGCCGGTCAAAGCGGACGTATCAATCATTGAATTGCCGTCAAGCACCTTGCCGTCAAGCGGGATTTTTTCACCAGCACGGACAACGATGATATCGCCAATCGCAACTTCGTCAGGGTCGACTTTTACCAATTCATCGCCCCTCTTAACATTTGCGTAATCAGGACGTATATCCATTAAGCTTGCAATGGATTTCCGCGACTTCGCAACGGCATAACTTTGAAAATATTCGCCAACCTGATAAAACAGCATAACGGCAATGGCCTCTGGATATTCCCCAATGATAAGTGCGCCACCGGTCGCCACGGTCATTAAAAAGCTTTCCTGAAAAACTTGGCCTTGCATAATATTCTTGATGGCTTTTATTACGACTTCGCTGCCCACTACAATGTAGGCGGCAATGAAGATAGCGGGACTAAGCCAAACAATGTCGGTTTTTACTAGCAGCCCGATTACGAAAATAACCGCTGCTATGATAATTCTTACAAGCTTCTTGTTCATATTGAACTCCTTTCTTATCTTTGCTATAAGAGAATGACGAGTAACATTGAGTGAACGCTCAACTATTGTCGCAAAAAAATTTGAATTTTTTAAATTCCTTCGCTTTTGGCGTATCGCTTTGAAGTGTTACGCCAAAAGCTGGAATTATTGCCGGTAAATGTTTACGCCTTTTTTACGACAACATGAGGTTCATGCTTCTTGACGATTTTTTCAGCGGTCTTAATAATCTCGTCCATTTTGTCGTCGTCTGCCACAAGAACCATCTTAGTCGTCATAGCGTTTACGGTTACTTCGGTTACGCCGTCCAGCGCCTTGATGTCCTTTTCGATTTTCGCCGCACAGTTGGCGCAGTCCAGTCCTTCCAACCTAAATGACTTTTTCATGTTATTTTCCTCCTATAATTAAATTTTATTCAGTTACATGGCTTAAACTTTGTTCCAAAACGATTTTCACATGGTCATCCGCGAGAGAGTAATAAGCAATCTTACCATCTTTCCTAAATTTGACAAGATTTGCCTGTTTCAAAGTGCGTAGCTGGTGTGATATAGCGGATTTTGTCATACCAAGCAAGACTGCCAAATCACAGACACACATTTCACTGACATCCAGAGCCCATAAAATTCTGATCCTTGTACCATCTCCCACAGCTTTCAAAAATTCCGTCAAAATATTAAAAGTATCATCTGAAAGCATTTTTGTTTTTACTGCGGTGACGGTTTCTTCGTGTATAACATCACAATCGCAAACATCGCTTCTGACAGACATAATTAGTCCTCCTTCCGAAATTTTAATTGAGCAAACGCTCAACTGTATATAGTATAGTTGAATATATACTCAATTGTCAAGGGGTTTTTAGAATATTTTTTTAAAATCATCCCAACACGAGATCAGGCTGTGTAGTGGTTCGTAGCAGTTTATCTGCTGCGTGGAACGGAAGTCATGTGGCACGAAGTTTACAATCAATTAAGCAAAAAAAGTGCGGGATACCAATGCAAGTCTTTTCGATTGAGTGAGTGTAAATCTCTTAACTTTATATTCATCCAAAAGGAATTTGAATGGAAATTCTGTTTTGCTCTAAACAAAAAAGCCAATTAAAATCAATGACTTTAATTGGCTTTTTTGAATTTAGCATTTACAGCCAATGATTTTACTACTAAAGAACCCCCACAAAATTTTTTAGCTCAAGCATTTTTTGCTCAATCTGTTTTATAACCTGAATAAATTCCTCGTCGCTTTTGCCCGTTGGATCATCCAGCCTCCAATCTTCGCGGTGTTTACAGGGCAGATACGGACACTCGACATTGCAGCCCATTGTAACGACAATATCAACAGGCGGGATTTCGGACAAGAGTTTGCTGCGCTGTGTCGCTTCCATGTCAATGCCATAAAGTTGTTTCATCAGCCGCACGGCATCCTGATTGATTTGCAGCTTCGTTTCCGTTCCCGCCGAATAGCTTTCAAAAGCGTCGCCGGCAAGATGCCGTCCCAGCGCCTCTGCAATCTGGCTGCGACAAGAATTATGAACACAAATAAATGCAACTTTTATCATTTTTACCTCCTTACAGCGCCAGCAGACTGTCGCCCTTGATTTCCTCTGCGCTCCACGCGATCAGGGCAAATTTGCCACCGGCGTGTTCGTCGATGAGGTTGAGCCATTCCACTTCGCCAGCCGCCTTTGACACCAGCATAGGATTGGTGGTGTTCGTGCCATAAAGGGATTGATTGACCACCCACCATTTGGCGGCGATGCCCGCCCGTTTCAGATCGTCCTCCAAGCGGTGCGCCTCATAAACAGGGGTCGCTTCCGGCAGGGTCACAATCAGTACCTCGGTTTCCTCGGATTTCAGCCTCGGCAACAGCTGCGCCACCGATTCGGGGATTTCGCCCTTGGTACGCTGAATTTCATGGTTATAGCTTTGTGTGGATTCCAACAAAAGCAGGGTATGCCCTGTGGGGGCGGTGTCAATTACCACCACCTGATCGTCAGCTTTTTCGACGATCTCGGCGAAGGCGCGGAATACGGCGATCTCCTGTGTGCAGGGCGAACGTAGATCTTCCTCGACATAAGCAATATCCTCATCGCCCATGCCGGACGCGCGGGCTTTGAAAAGCACCTCGGACTGATACTTTTTCAATTCCTCGGCTTCGTCGATATGGCTCATGGACACGCCGCCAGTTTCATCCAGCACAAACTTCAGGTGCGCGGCGGGATCGGTGGTAGTGAGGTGGACTTTCTTTCCGCGCTTCGCAAGCCCCAGCGCAACGGCGGCGGCGACGGTGGTCTTACCCACACCACCTTTGCCCATCGTGAAAATAACACGTTTGCCCTCCATCGCTAACTCATCTATCACATCGTTCAGCGCAGGAATATGCGTGGCATTTAGCGTTTGCACGGGAGCAGTAAAATAATCGGTGTTCAGCAAGGCGCGGATATTTTCCAGCCCTGTGACATTGTAAGCTCGCAGAGGAACGCTATGGATTGGAAGCGCCCTCAGACTTTCCGGCATCGCGGCAAGTGCAGACTGCTGTTTTTCGTACAGACTGGAAGATAGATCATCGTTATGTTCCATCAATATTCCGTTGACAACCAGCATTTGATTGTCGACGCCCAGCGCGGACAATTCGCCGGAAGCACGTTCCGCTTCCTTGAACGGCGCGGTTTCCGAGCGGGTGACAAGGAGTAGCGTGGTCAGGCTTCCGTCGGCCAGTGTTTCCACGGCTTGCTTGTAAATGGCTTTCTTGCTCTCCAAGCCGGAGAGTTGACCGAGGCAAGATGCACCGTGGGTGCTTTCACTGATGAAATTACTCCAAGCGGACGGAAGCTGAAGCATCCGCAGGGTGTGTCCAGTAGGGGCGGTATCAAAAATAATATGGTCGTATTCCTGCTGAACCTTACCGTCCGTAATGAAATTGGAAAACTCATTGAATGCCGCAATTTCTATGGTGCAGGAGCCAGAAAGCTGCTCCTCCATATTCGTGATGACAGATGCGGGCAGCTTGCCGCGATAAGGCGCGATCACGCTTTCCCGGTACTCAGCCGCCGCTTGTATGGGGTCAAGGTTCGCTACCACTAAATTCGGCACATCGGAGATGGGCACTCCTTTGTTTGTCAGTTCCATCGAAAAGACATCCTGTAAATTGGAAGCAGGGTCGGTGCTGATAAGCAGCACCTTTTTCCCACTGTCCGCAAGGGAGACGGCGGTGGCACAGGCAACGCTGGTTTTACCAACGCCGCCCTTGCCGGTATAAAAAAGATACTTTGTCAGTTTGATACTGCCGGGATCGAATTGATTCATTTAACAGCAACCTCCCTTGCAACAGCCTCCGCCGGACTCGGATTTTTTCTGCTTGCCCAGCACATTTTCAGGAAGGTCGAGCAGCTTTGTGAATTCTTCATTGGTGGGATACCGACCTGTGATGACAATTTTGCCATCGAGCATCACAGCGGGCAGTCCCTCTGTGCCTTTCTCATTAATATAGGCATTGATGGTCTGGTCGGTGATAAACTCTGCCGGTGCGCTGCCCAAGTTAAAACGTTCAACAATAACGCCATGTTTTTTCAGTGTTTCCAGTACCGTGGACATACGCAGCAGTTCAGGGTCAACACCCAAGCCGCAAAGCCCGGTCGGGCAACACATGGCGGGTTCAAAGATTTTCATTTTTTTCATAATAATTTTCTCCCTATATTTATTAAAAGTTTTCACAATATCTGAGTAACAGCAAATTCCCTTCGGATTATTTACAGCGCAATTACTGTTTTGCATGGCTCCGGTAATCTTAATAACATCATCTACATTTTTTGCACCTTTTTCTGTAATTGCTTTCATGATATCTGCTTCTTTGACTTTGTTGCAATAGCATATATACACCATTTAAACCTCCTTTAGAAACCAGTGGTGGGTCTTATTAATAAAGCGTACTAGCAAAAGCATAACGGGGACTTCGGTCAATACGCCCACCGTACAAGCAAGCACAACCGGCGAATTTGGACCGAAAAGGGCAATTGCTACCGCTACAGAAAGTTCGAAGAAGTCCGAGGCTGCAATCAGAGAAGCCGGAGCCGCAATATTGTGTGGTTGCTTTGTCCACTTGCATATCAAGTAGGTAAAGTTGGCGGAGATTACGTTTTGCAGAACCAGCGGTACTGCGATCAGCAAAACGAACAGAGGCTGTTCCAAAATAATGTCACCTTGGAAGGAAAAAATGATAATCAAGGTGAGCAGCAACCCCAAGGTCGTGATGCCGTCAAACTTGGGGAGAAATCTTTCGTTGAAATACTCTATGCCTTTTTTCTGTATCATCAGAAAGCGCGTAAGTGCGCCGCCAGCCAGCGGAACGACAACGAATAATACGATGGAAAAGAAGAGCGTATCCCAAGGAATCGTAACGCCGTTTACTCCCAACAAGATTTGTACCAATGGCACAAACAATACGAGAATCAAGAGGTCATTGACCGAAACCTGTACAAGCGTATGCGCCGGATCGCCTTTGGTCAGATGACTCCATACAAACACCATCGCCGTGCAGGGTGCTACGCCCAGCAATACTGCGCCTGTTACGAAGTCCTGTGCCAAATCCGCTGGGATGAAGGCTTGAAAGATAACTTTGAAAAACAGGGTTGCTAACCCGAACATGAGGAAGGGCTTGATGAGCCAGCTGCTACCGCTGGAAATAAGGATGCCTGAAGGATTTTTCCTCACATTCTTGATAGACTGGAAATCAATCTTCATCATCATGGGGAAAATCATAATCCAAATGAGTACGGCAATCGGGAGGTTCTGCCCGGCGTATTGAAATCCTTCCAAGACATCTGGAATGCCGGGCAGGAATTTTCCGACAAGGATTCCAGCCGCCATGCACAGCAGCACCCACACGGTTAGATATTTTTCAAAAAAGCCAATACCTTTATTTTTTTCTTGGCTCATATCACATCACCGCCCTTTCCCTGACGTTCCGTTTCATCCTTGTGTGTCTTGGCTATAAAGTATGTTTCCAGATTTTCTGGAAGCCAATAGGCTTCACGCTCCGGCTCGCCCTGATTGGGGTTATACACTTCCCGTAGAATGGCATCCACGATCAATTCCTTCGGAGGGGATGTATATTCGACTCCGTTATATACCCATACACGGCAATCTACGGTATCACCGCAATGTTCTCCACAGTCCTCGCAGACTGATTCCCGCGATTCCACGGCAATATCGTTTCCGTTCACACGGATGGTCGGTGAGCTGACCAAATGATACTGTATCGCCAACTCTCTCGTTGTGATGTTCACTTCATTTACCTTGACTTCATATCCTGACGCATTCAGCACCACGGCTACGCCGGAAACTGCGTCGTCCAGAGCTTTTTCCGTATCCTGGCACCTGCCGCAAACGGTCGTGTCCAGATAAAGAAAATCAATGTTTATTGACTTTTTCGGCTCTGGCTGGCAGCAATTTTCAGAAGAACAACAACATTTACTCATTTTCGTTACACCCCTTACAACAATTTGTTTTATCTCTGCAAATACAATTTTCTTTATCGGATGTGATCGCCCAGAAAAACTGCTTTGTTTTGCCGATGGCATCATCATCCAAAGAATAATACGTCCATTTGCCTTCTGCCCGTGCCTTGACAAGTCCGCATTCGCAGAGGAGTTTCATGTGATGGGACAGCGTGGATTGGGACATTTCAAACTTCTCTAAAATCTCGCAGGCACAAAGTTCTCCACAGGAGAGCATATCCACAATCATGGCTCTTTTGGGATCGCCCAATGCTTTGAACACTTTTGTGTTCTCTAAGTAATAGTTCATACCAACACCTCAAATCTAAATACTTTGATATGTTATATTATATGTTTCAAATCGAAATTCGTCAATGTGAAGTCATGATTTTTTATAGAAAGTTTTTTCGCACATCAAGGATAGCTTTCAATCACTTTATCAATAGCAAAAGAGCCTCTGAGAGAGACTCTTATTCGTTTACTGCCATTTTTCTTTTGAGGTGGTGTGCTTTTTGATCATTTACCTCCACCATTTCGCTAATCATTTCAATCTGTTCCGGTATCAAATGTTTAAACTGCTTTCCGAGCTGCTCCACGCTGTCAGGTATCACGGGATGTTCCAGAAGATCTCCAAAATGTTACATAAAAACATAGTAAGATACACCTTGTTCTTTTTCTGTGATAATATCTTCTTAGAGTGAGAGATTCCGGTGGGTTCACCACGAACCGCACCTCGGTCCAGCAAAAAAACGGAGTACCCCCTTGGCGGGAACTCTGTCTTTTCGCTTTGCCGCATCCTGCTATTTTCTTAAAATAAGTCTGTTGCTGGTATTGCTCCCATTCTCCCGGAAGCGAGGCTCCTTTTCAATGAGTCCCGCCCTCACCAGATCATGTAAGGCACGCTTGACGGTGCTGCGGGAAAGCTGCAGATCGGAAGCAATGGTCTTTACCGCAGGCCAGCAGTCCTTTCCTTTTCCTGCCCGGTCACAAATATATATATAAACAGCCCTCGCCCGATGGGGAATCTCATCGGGCGAAGCGGTATAAATGTGGTTGAAGTAGCTCATGGGAACCTCCTTTACGTTTTGAGTACATTACGGCGGCGCATGGTGTTTTCAGATGGTTCTGCTACCGGGGTATGAAGGGTTCCTGTTCTGGACGGCGGCTCCAATATCTCCCCGGTTTCTTCGTCCACCATAAGGCAGGCCGTGTGCTTGCGGACGATATTTTCCTCCAGCATCTGCTTATCGGCATAGACCACTTTTCGATGAGCTTTTTCCTCCATGGTGTAAGCCTCTCCGAAACGGATGCCCCATTCAAGGAACAGCCGCAGCTTTGTCCTCATGGGATGGGTGACGGTTTTCATCACGACAAAGCTGCCCTTTGGAATGGATTTCAATTCGTCCGGTGTCATGAGAGGGCGCTCCATCATCTGCAAGGATTGGCTGGGGTCATTCTTACCACGACTCACGCTGCCGCTCATGATCGTGCGGCTGCCCAATGCTTTACTCAGCACTTCGGCGGTCTGGCTGTTGGGGGCAAAGCCGCCAAAGATGGTGTCCTGGCAATTGTCCACGATTATTTCTGAACCCTCTTTGCCGTAATTCTTTTCGAGCTGGCCGAAGGACTGTATGATTGGTACCATAGAAAGCCGGCGAGAGCGTGAGGCGCTGAAAATTAATTCGAGCGATTCGATGGCTGGAAGCGTTCCGAGCTCATCGCAGTAAAACATTACTCGGTTTTTCAGCTTGCCTCCGTTTTCATCCGCAACCGCAAGGATTTCCCTGTAGAGCTGTTGGATCATAAGGCTGACCATAAAGTATTTGGTCAAATCTTCTTCTGGTAATACGATGAACAGAGCGGATTTTTCGTTACAGAATTTCTCCGCATCAATGGATGTTTCAAAACACAGAATCTGTTCCATTTCGGAGTCGAGAAAGGCATTCAAACGGGATAGCACAGTGGAAAGTACCGACGCCATAGCCTGCTCCGCGGAATTTAGGGCTGCTCCTGCAAACCAGCGGGCCTTGTGGTCGGATGGCAATTTATCCATTAATAGCTGAAACTGACTTTTCCCCTTTACCTTGCTGGGCACGAGTAAGTCCTGAACCAATTTGAACACGCTGATGATATGGCGGCAGTCCACCTTTTTCCCATCTACCTCAGTGGGGGGCAAATACTCGGCAATCAGCAGAATCACTGAGGACAGGAGTCCTTCTGCGGCATCATAAAAAAACTGATTCTGTCCGTAATTCTCGTTGCTGGCGTTGATGATGGTTTTGGAGATAATCTTGGCGTATTTTTCTGCTTTTGCCTTTGCCACAATGTTGTTTTCATCGGCAAGGTACTGATCCATGTAGGTGTTCACCAGATGGAGCATATTGTTGCCGTCCGAGCGGGTGGGGTTTCTTAGGTCGATGACCGCCACATGGTAGCCGTAGTGGTTGCGGGCGATAGTTCCATAGTTTCTATACAGGTCGTAGAGTAGGAGAGAACCGCCTTACCACATTGCTGTGGTGGGTTTGTCCAAACCCCTCCCAGAACCGTGCTTACACCTCTCGATGTACACGGCTCGCCATTATTACTAATCAGCTTTTTAAAAGATTTAGGGTGATGAA
>JAYFNB010000018.1:0-200937 GCA_034933685.1 Lachnospiraceae bacterium
ATAATTACGCTTGTATTTATATATGCAAAGAGAAAAGAAATTTTCAGATTATACAATGATTTTTGGAATCGTTTTATACCTGCAATTGAACGTGGAGAGAATCCAGAAAGAGTTGAGTATGAAACCATAGAGAAAGAATAAGATTTTATAAAAAATAGTAAATGTGGTAGGGTTTATAAACCCTGCCACATTGGTATATGGAGAAGAGAAAAATGGAATTATTAAAACGAGCATGGATTGAAATTTCACTAGATAATTTACGTTATAATTATAAGCAGATAAAATCTCTGATACCTGAAACGACAATAATAATGGCTGTACTTAAAGCAAATGGATATAACTGTGGAGATATTCAAATTGCAGGAGAGTTAGCTAAGCTTGACGGGAAAATTCAGTTTGCAGTTTCAAATATAAATGAAGCAATTGGATTACGTAACGGTGGTATAAAAAACCCTATACTTATTTTGGGTTATACACCGCCGGAACTTGCAAACAAACTTTTTCAGTATGATGTTACCCAAACTTTAGTGTCTTTTGAATATGCACAACAGCTTAACATCATGGCAAAAGAGATGAATGCAAAACCTAAAGTAAACGTAAAGCTTGATACTGGTATGGGCAGAATTGGAATTGTTTGTTATGACGAATTCTTTAAAAATGCTGTTGAAGAAGTTAATGAAATTTTTGGCATGGAGAATCTTGAAATAACAGGTTGCTATACACATATATCAACACTTTATGAAAATGATGAGAGTTCCCTTGAATATACAAAGATACAATACTTACGTTTTATGAGGATTACGGATTATCTAAAAAATATTGGATTAAAGCTTGGTCTACTGCATTGCCTTAATTCCGCAGGTACTGCAAATATGCCACAGATGGCACTGGATATGGTACGCCCTGGCACGCTGATTTATGGCGCATTACCAGATATGTATAACCACAGCGGGATAGAGTTTAAACCAATTGTAAAGATAAAAGCTACAGTAGCAAAAGTAAGCACTAATAAAAAGAGCAGCTACATTGGTTACAGTAGAGCCTTTACAGTTACAGAGGACATTAAAACAGCAGTATTAACTATAGGGTATTCAGATATACTTAGGATGGGTCAAGGCAAAGGGAAAGTACTTATTAATGATAAATTTTGTAATGTAATAGGCGGCGTATGTATGGATCAAATGGTTGTAGATATAACCCATGCAGGTGAGGTTAATGCAGGTGATACTGCGGTTATACTTGGAAGATATGATAAAAATGAAATTACATTTGAAGATATGTCACAGTTCCTTCAATCTGGTGAAGAAGAAATATATTGCCATATAACAAGCCGTCCGCAAAGGGTCTATTATGATAACGGCCAAGTTGTGCTTTGTACAGGCTTTGGTACAATGGTATGATAAAGAGATATGACTTTGGCAAGTAGTTAGTCTATTTAAAAATTAAATAATATTTAATGAGCAAAATTTGTAAACCTTTAATCTGATGTAAGAGTAATTACTTCGGGGTAAAGGTTTTTTATATGGCTGAAAAGAATATTACTATAAAATAAATTAATAATCATTATAAATGCAACTAATTGTATAATTAAAAAGCTGCAATTTACAAAATGGAAAATGTTTGATATAATAGATACTGACATATGTCATTTGCGATATAAAACGTGAACTAACTAGGAGGCATCACAATGGATTCTTATATTTTCTACAGTCTAGCCATAATTTTGCTAATTCTTTCCTTCATAAAAGATAAGAAAAAGACAAAAATGGCTCTAAAAAAAGCATGGAAAGCATTTGAAAATATTCTGCCGGAATTTCTTGTGGTAATATTATTGGTGGGTTTTTTGCTTGCAATCCTTAACCCAGAAACAATATCAAAAATAATTGGGTCAGAATCTGGCTGGGTTGGTGTGATTTTAGCTGCAATTATTGGGTCTGTTACACTTATTCCGGGCTTTGTGGCTTTTCCAACTGCTGCCATTCTTTTGAAAAACGGTGCAGGATATATGCAGATTGCGGCTTTTATTTCAACATTAATGATGGTTGGAATAGTAACAATGCCTGTTGAAATTAAATACTTTGGAAAAAAAATTTCCCTTATGAGAAATTTATTGGCATTTTTCTTTTCCTTTATAGTTGCACTGATTATAGGAGCGGTGGTGATGTAGATGAAAAAAATAGTTAAGAGATATAGGGTGTTTTTTATTGTACTTTTTGCAATAATTTTATTATTGATTTTTAATCGTCAGTTAGGGCTTAAAGCACTTGGTATTACTGTCAATTCTGTAAAGGAAATGCTGCTTGTAATTCCTCCGATTTTTGTGCTTTTAGGTCTTCTTGATGTTTGGGTGCCAAGAGAAACTATGATAAAATACATGGGTGAAGGTTCTGGCATAAAAGGCATACTATTGGCTATTTTCATTGGCTCTGCGGCAGCAGGTCCTTTGTATGGTGCGTTTCCAATCGCATCTGTATTCATGAAAAAAGGGGTTAAGTTTACTAATATTTTGATTTTTATTGGGGCTTGGTCTACAACTAAAATTCCTATGTTCCTCTTTGAAATGGCAGCTTTAGGTAATAAATTCGCAGTTGCAAGACTTCTTATTGATATACCAGGCATTATAATAATTGCTTTAATTTTGTCTCGAATGGTGTCTGAAAAAGAAATTGAAGAAATTTATGATAAAGTTAAAACTATTGAATAAAATGCTGAACCAGTAATAAAAAGTGAAGAATTCACTAGAATTTATAGAGATTATTGAAAATTTTTTTATAATGGTATAAATGAATGTTAATGAAGAGGACGCTAACGAATGAATTAGACTATAGCTATTACATCGAATGGAGTGAAAATAATGAATGCTTTATTATGGGCGGCAGGTGGAACAGGGTTTACTTTTTTAATGACCACCTTGGGTTCAGCTATGGTTTTTATGTTTCGCAAAGAAATGAACGACCGAGTACAAAAAATATTTCTTGGCTTTGCGGCAGGTGTTATGATAGCAGCATCAGTGTGGAGCCTTTTGATACCTGCCATAGAGGAAGCTGAAGCAAACGGGCAAATTGGATGGATTCCTGCGGCAGGTGGTTTTGTGCTTGGAATTGCATTTTTATATGGCCTTGACCTTTTGGTTCCGCATCTTCATCCAGGTGCAAATGAAACGGAAGGAATTTCATCGTCGATGAAACGAACTTCTTTACTTGTGCTGGCTGTAACATTACATAATATTCCAGAGGGAATGGCAGTTGGGTTATCATTTGCATTGGCAGCACAGCACTTAGGCGAATCTTCAGCATATGCTTCTGCAATTGCGCTTGCCATTGGCATTGGCATACAAAATTTTCCAGAAGGGGCGGCAATTTCCTTGCCGTTAAGACAAGAAGGCATGGGCGTTGGACGGTCGTTTTTCCTTGGCAGCATGACAGGAATTGTTGAGCCCATATTTGGAATTTTGGCTGTTTTAGTTGCAAGCATCATTGCTCCTTACATGCCGTGGCTTTTGGCATTTGCAGCCGGAGCAATGATGTATGTAGTGGTAGAAGAGTTAATTCCAGAGGCTCATCTTGGTGAACATTCTAATATTGGTACAATGGGTGTTATGAGCGGCTTCTTAATTATGATGATTTTGGATGTTGCGTTGGGCTAGATGTAGTTGAAAGTAGGCGAGAGCAATAAGTATTTTATCAAAACAAAGGGGTTTATATGGACCCGAAATTAAGGTTGTTATTGAAACAGATAAATGTTCTGTGTACAAGATGGAAAGTGACAGTGGCGAAGGTGTTATGACCAGTTATAACGTGTTTCCTGGAATTGAAATTCTCTACAATGATTTTCATATGGGGAATTGCTTTAACAATAAACAAGCTTTGTTAAACATTATGGAAATTAATCATTGCAGAGAAGGACGCTTTGAATGTGACTTTCAAAATGGAGCTTGTGCATATTTGGAGGAAGGTGACCTTTCTGTAAATATGTTAGGAAACAAAACTAAGAATTCATGCTTTCCACTGGAACACTATCATGGGGTATCTGTTGTAATTGACATTGATGAGGCGGCCAGTTCAATTTCATCTGTGTTAAATGATATATCAATTGACCTACATGCACTAAGGGATAAATTGTGCTTTGGTGATCAATGTTTTATTATGAGGGCGAAGGATTCGGTAGAACATATTTTTTCGGAGCTTTACACGGTGCCAGACCAAGTTAAGTATGGTTATTTTAAGCTTAAAGTTTTGGAATTACTATTGTTTCTAAGTATAGTTGAAGTATCCGATAGCAGAAACGAACGCAAGTATTTTAACAAAAATCAGGTGGAAATTGTGAAAGAAATAAAGGAATTTATGACCCATAACTTGGAGGAACATTATACATTAGAGGTACTTTCCAATAACTTTTGCATACCACTTACTGCAATGAAACTTTGCTTTAAGGGCGTTTATGGCACTTCAATATATGCCTTTATGCGTTCCTATAGAATGCAGGTGGCATCGGTTTTGTTGCGCCAAGGAACTGAAAGTGTTACGGCTATTGCAAATAAGGTTGGGTATATTAATGCCAGCAAATTTGCTTTTGCTTTTAAGCAAGTTATGGGAATGTCTCCATTAAAATATCGTAAAATTAATCGCCTAAATGGAGTAACACTTGACCATTTGGAGTAGAAAAAAAATAATTGTTAGAGTATAATACATAATTGTTAAGAAGATAGTGCGCCCAATTGGCGCTTTTTATTGACGGTAAAGTTAGTTTAAACTAACAAATTATTTTGATTAAACTTGGAGGTGTTATTTTGAATGATAATAAAGTGAAAATTTCAGAAATCCTTGCTTTTGGAGGGAATTTTCGAGTACTAACGTTTTTAGGATGTATCCTTTCGGGAATCAGTGCAGTGCTTTCTCTTATGCCGTTTGTGTACATATGGTTTATTGTAAGAGATATTTTTGCTGTATTTCCAAATGTGTCTCAAGCAATAAATCTAGTTCATTACGGATGGATGACGGTGTTCTTTGCACTAGCAAGCATAGTGGTTTACTTTGGAGCTTTGATGTGTACACATATTTCTGCATTCCGTATTGCAAGAAATATGAGAAGCAGAGCTTTGCACCATATAGTTAAATTGCCACTGGGATACTTATCTAGTCAAGGTAGTGGAAAGCTGCGCCGAATTATTGATGAAAGCTCGGGACAAACAGAAACATTCTTAGCACATCAGTTGCCAGACTTAACAGGTGCATATGTAACACCAGTGGCTATGATTGTGTTACTTTTTACTTTTGATTGGCGTCTTGGACTGATAAGTTTGTTGCCAATTTTAATTGGATTTTGTTTTATGACTAAAATGGCTGGCCCTTCCATTAGAGCCAAAATGGCAGAGTATCAGAATTCACTGGAGAATATGAACAATGAAGCAGTAGAATATATTCGTGGCATTCCCGTTGTAAAAACATTTCAACAAAGTGTTTTTTCTTTTAAAAATTTTCACGACGCAATTATGCGTTATAAAAAATGGGTAGTTGAGTACACACTTTCTTTTCGTGTACCAATGACTTGCTTTACGGTGTGTATTAATGCAATTTTTGCTTTTTTAATTCCTGCTGGCATACTTTTAATAGCTTCTGCCGTAAATTACCAAAAGTTTTTGCTTGATTTTATTTTTTATGTTTTATTTACACCGTATTGTACTGTTATGATGACACGCATACTTTTTTCAAGTGAAAATTCAATGCTTGCAAGAGATGCTTTGGGTAGGATAAACACCATTATAAATGAAAACCCACTAGAAGAACCAAGCAATCCTATTTCTCCTAAGGATGCATCTATTACCTTTGATGAGGTGCAATTTACTTATAATGGTGCAAGCCAGCCTGCTATAAATAATGTTTCCTTCCATGTTACACAAGGCTCAACTTATGCGTTGGTGGGTCCATCTGGCGGTGGAAAAACAACAGTTGCAAGTTTAATTCCAAGGTTTTGGGATGTAAACAGTGGAAGTGTTTTGGTAGGTGGAGTTGATGTGCGTAACATAGCTACCGAAGTTTTAATGAATTATGTTTCTTTCGTTTTTCAGGATACACATTTGTTTAAAACCAGTTTGTTGGAAAATATTCGCGCTTCTAAACCTAATGCTTCCAGAGAAGAAATTATGAAAGCGGCTAAGGCGGCGCAATGCGAAGATATTATTGCAAAAATGCCCAATGGCATAGATACAGTTGTTGGCACAAAAGGTGTTTATCTTTCAGGAGGAGAAGCGCAACGCATAGCTCTTGCCCGTGCAATATTAAAAAATGCACCAATCATATTGCTTGACGAAGCGACTGCTTTTGCAGACCCTGAAAATGAGCACCAAATTCAGTTAGCTTTCAAAGAGTTGACGAAAGGTAAGACGGTGCTAATGATTGCTCACCGTCTTTCAACAATACGCAATGCGGACTGCATAATTGTAATTAAAGACGGTGTTATTGCTGAGCAAGGTTCTCATGACAAACTTGTTGCTACAAAGGGGCTGTATTCAAAAATGTGGACAGACTACAAGTCCTCAACTAATTGGAAAGTAGGTAAGGAGGTTGCTTACAATGGTTAATTTTTTTAGAAAAAGATTTGCACTAAGCGAACAAGGCGCAAAGGATTTAATTAAAGCCATTATAGCCTGCACACTTACAGATATAAGCCTAATGTTCCCTGTGGGTGTTTTGTATATGCTGTTAAAAGATTTTGTTTCACCGTTAATAAGTGGCGAAGCAGTGGAAATTAGCATATGGGCGTATGTACGAATTTCTTTGTTTATTTTGATTATTATTTTTGTATTGGAATATAACCAATACAACAAAACATACCTTTCTTCATACCAAGAAAGTGCAAACAAACGGATTTCCCTTGCAGAAAAATTGAGGAAAATACCGCTATCCTTTTTCGGCAAAAGAGACTTGTCGGATTTAACAACTACAATTATGGCAGACTGTGCAGGATTAGAAACGGCATTTTCACACTATATTCCTGAATTTATTGGGGCTGTAATATCTGTAAGTTTAATAAGTATTGGTCTGTTTATTACAGATTGGAGAATGGCTTTAGCCCTATTATGGGTAGTACCAATTGCGTTTATAATAACCGTTGGCGGAAAGGCACATCAAGATAAAATTAATTTAATGAATAAGCAATCTCAGCTTAATCGTGCCGATGGTATTCAGGAATGCATTGAAACGGTTAGGGAAATTAAGGCCAATAACCAAACGGAAAAATACTTGTCTGAGCTCGATGAAAAGCTGAAGGCTTCAGAGAGAACAAGCATTAAAGCAGAGCTTCACGTAGCTATGTTTGTAGTTTCTGCACAAATGCTTTTGCGAGTAGGCGTTGCAACAGTGGTGTTAGTAGGTTCAATGCTGCTAATCAATGGCGCAACAGATTTCCTTACATTTCTAATGTTTATGATAGCGGCATCCCGTGTTTTTGATCCGCTTTCAGCTTCACTTATAAACCTCGCAGCAATGTTTAATGCTTTAATCCAAATTGACCGCATGAAAAAAATTGAAGAACAACCTATTCAAACAGGAAAAGAAAATGCAGCCTATAATGGATATGACATTTGTTTTGACCATGTTGGGTTTGCATACAATGATGGTGAAACAGTTCTAAGTGATGTTTCATTTACTGCAAAACAAGGGGAGATTACAGCACTTGTTGGACCGTCTGGTGGTGGAAAAAGTACGGCGGCAAAACTATCAGCACGATTTTGGGATGTTACAAAGGGGAAAATTACCCTTGGCGGTACAGATATAAGCGGTGTGGAACCAGAAACATTTCTTCGCAATTTTTCAATTGTTTTTCAGGACGTAGTGCTTTTTAACAACACTGTAATGGAGAATATTCGCCTTGGAAAGCGAAATGCCACTGATGAAGAGGTTTTGGCGGCGGCGAAAGCGGCACAATGCGATGAATTTGTAAAGCAAATGCCACAAGGATATCAAACAGTAATTGGAGAAAATGGGTCAACACTTTCAGGCGGAGAGAGACAGAGAATTTCAATTGCCAGAGCATTATTAAAGGATGCTCCAGTAATTCTTCTTGACGAGGCAACAGCTTCTTTAGATGTTGAAAATGAATCATTTATTCAGGCGGCGCTTGCAAATTTGGTAAAAGACAAAACTGTGTTAGTAATTGCCCATAGAATGAGAACAATAGCTGGGGCGGATAAAATTGTGGTGCTTGAAAACGGAACAGTGGCGGAGGAAGGCAACCATGTAGAGCTTTTAGAAAAGAATGGACTTTACAACAGGCTATGGTCAATTCAGAATCAAGCAAGTGAATGGGCATTATAGTGAGGATATTTAGAAATCGCTTAAAGTTGTAATCAATAGTAGGAAGGAAATCCACGAGGAGCTGAAAATTCCCCGTGGATTAGTTATAAGTTGAATTTTACAATTTGTTTAGAATTACTGCCGGTTATCTGAAAAATGAAACCTGGCAAGTTGGTTTTCCCTGTGCAATAGTATCGCCTAAGTGGAAGTTTAAGCCCATACCCTTTGCAATGCCACGGTCTCCATCCATTGCCATGTCGCATAATTTTGCACAGGTATCATCATCTAAACCAAGGTCTTGCCATGCTTTTAATAATGGACAGTGATGAAATTCCATATCAAGTCTTTCAGGAGTAACTGTTTTAAAATCAATTTCAAAACATGCACGTGTTGTCTCGCTTAAGAATACATCAGCTAGTTCACCGCAATCAGTTGGCACTGCCTTACATTTGCACTTGAATGACTGGCCATCACGAAGACCTGTTTTTGATATCCCTGTTCTCGCAAATTTTTCACCGTCTTCTTCATGACCTGCTTCTTTTGCTGCAAGGTATGTAAGTGCCATCCATGTTGCACGGTGACCAATTGCACCTCTTTGAATGTTTGCTTTTTCGTTGTCTGCTACGTGTGGTTTGTTATCAATGTTTGACATAGTGATTTCCTCCTTAAAATTAGTAATAGTATAGTTATATTTGTATAGTACTTATTGCACTACTATAGCCTTTAAAAACTTAAATTGTATTTCTAAATTTCATTTATTTTTTTATGAAAAGAAAATACTCATTACCAAGCCTGCAATTATAACGGAGCCAGATGTAGCGCTTATAAATCCTGCAACAAGTGTTTTTGGTAGCATATGGTTTTCAAGTAATTCATATTCTTCATCTGTTTCAGCAATAACTTTTGCTGCTTCAACACTAAGTGTATAGCTAGCTGGGAAGCCACCGGCAAGTGTTCCTAACCCAAGAGCAAAAGACATTGGTGCACTTAAACCAAGCTTTTTACCTACAGGAATTGAGAATAAAGCAACACCTGCAACAGAGAGAACAATTAATATTGCGAAATCCTTTATAAGCTGAACTAAAACTTCTGGTGTTACGGCACTTAAATTTGAGAATACATACATCATAATAAGTGTGTATACCAAGCCCATAGACCTTGCACGGAGAAGGGCTTTGCTTTCAATAAATCCAAATGCTTGTGCAAATACGCCAAGAATTAATGCCCAAACGAATTTTGAAACCTTGCCTGCTGTTAATAATTCCAGGTAACCAGAAATAACTACAATAACAACTATCAATAATATATAAGTAAAGTCACTTTTATATTTTTCAGGAATTTGTGGGAAAATGTGTTTAGTATCAAATTTTGATGAAGAAACACTCTCTGTTTTTTCAAGCTTTAATGTTCCAGCACGATACTGGGATATAATTGATCTTCCTTCTTTTTTAAGACATATGCTTGTAAGTGGATATCCAGCAAATCCCTGCATTACATATACAGCCATGGCAAGTATAAATAAGTGCTGGTTTTCTCCTGCACAATTTTGCATCATAAGTGCTGCAACTAAACCACCTGTAAGCGGAGGTGCCGCTATTGCTGCTGTTTCCATACCAAGTATTAAAGACCCAATTGTTAATATTGCTGCCAGTATACCAAGCATACCAGCAATGGTAATGATACAAGTTTTCCACTGTGCAACAAGTTCTTGAATATCAAGCATTGTGCCAAGGTGTACAACCATCATCATTACAAGGAATCCAGGCAAGTTTGTTGCTACACCTGCAAGTTGAAGAATGTCTTTTGGGAAATAAGTCCAGAAGCCTATAACAAAAATTACTGCACTAATAAACATAGATGGTACAAAAGCTTTTGTTTTGGTAGATATAACCTCGCCAATTACAAGAACCATAAGCATTGTTAAAAACGCTGTCTGTGTGTTCATTGTTTCTTGACCTGTTGCAATTTTGTAAACTCCGAAGTACCCAATTGTAATAACCATTGCTGCAATTAACAGGTAGCCAATTAGTTTATTGCCACTTTTTTTATCTGTAGTTTCCATAAATTCACTCCTTCTAAATTTGTTTTACCCCTAGTGAAAGAATTTTAGCTATCCTCCTTTTCTTATGAATTTTTATGTATACTAAAGATGGATGTAATAATAACTTCGTTGTTATAGGTTTACTTAGCCATCATTATATTTATAACATTCATATCCACTGCCTTCATTCCTTCTTGAGAAAGCCTTGCAACGTTAGAAATTGTTTTTTCAATACTTTCACTTACAATGCCATCAGTTTTTGAAGCAATGCTTCCATAAAGAGCAAGTCGTGCTGCCATAACAGCTTCACCAGAGCATGTACTAAGTTTCATTGCACATCCGTCTTTAGCCCCGTCACACATCATTCCTGTAAGGTTAGAAAACATTGTTTGCATTGCACCTTCAATTTGTTTTACATTACCGCCAAGCAGCCAAGTAATTGCTGCTGAGGATGCAGCACCAGAAAGAGTTGCACCACAAATTGGTGAAAGCCTACCAACTTTAAATTTTTGTCTGAAGGTTATTACGATGCTCATAAACATTGCCCTTAGTGTTTTTTCGCTATCAATATTTAAATACTGTGCTGTAGCAACTACAGGCAAGGTTGCTTGGAAGCCTTGATTTCCACTGCCAAGTACTGTCATTGCAGAGTATGGACCACCACCCATTCTACAGTCGCTTGCGGCAGTAACAACCATTTTTACATAATAGAATAAATCCTTTGGCAATATGCCTTTATCCATCATGGTTTTAATGTTTTTACCTATATTCATACCATAGTCACCATTTAAACCTGCATTGGAGGCTATTAAATTCATTTCTTTTGCCTCGTTTAAAAAATTAATTTTTTCTATATCAATATTTTCAGCAAGTTCTACAAGCTGTGCCACTGTATATTGTGTTATATCAAAATCATCTTCATCATCTTTATTTATATTATCTGTAAGGGTGTTTAAAACAATTTCATCGTTTTTAATAACCTTTACAAGGTTATCGTGTCTATCCACTGTAAGAGTGGTTACAGTTTCTGTTTCATTTGATGCTGTAACTTCTATGTAAAATTCAGAACTTGAAATTGCTTCAATTTCAACAAAATTCTCTTCAATAAGTGCATATGCTTCTTTAACTAGGTTGTCATTTACACCTGCAAATATTTCCATTGTGCTGTTTGGCTTTGTAAGCAAATATCCTAATGTTGCGGCAAGTGGAATACCTGCCTCAGTTGTATTTGGAATTTTAACGCAGTATGCATTTTTAAAAATATTAGAACTAATCCTAAGTTTTAACTTTTTTGCAGGCTGCGCTAAGTATGTACATGTGTTGGAAACAGCAAGGCCTATTGCAACAGGCTCAGTGCAGCCCATACTAGGTTTCATTTCTGCTTTAATCATTTTTATAATTTTATCTGTATCCATAGTTTAGGTTCCTCCTCAAACGTCTTTGTTCGGTTTTAAATTAATAGTAGCTTAGTTTTAAACTGTAAATTTCAACTTTGTTTTTACACTTATATATAAAGCAAGAACCGTGCCAAATATGGAGTGCTTATTTTTCTATGTTTTAAGAGATAAAATAGCAAAACTCATTCTCAAAATTGAGAATGAGTTTTTAGCGTTTTAAGAATTATGCTTATGCAAGCCTTAGTTCATTGGAATTCTCAAAATTGAGAATAGTTTATCATAAATGATAATAATGTTTTGGAAAAGCTGGCTTAACATAATTTTCGTAACAAAGCTGGTTATAACAAATTATAAGTTGACAACTTTCTGTATAAAGTAGCACGACTTATACCAAGTTGTGATGCCAATTTGTCTTTTTTCTCCAGAGTGTCAGCTTTTTTTATTAAATTCTCCAAAACCATTCTCTCGTAACGGCTCATGATTTCAGCTAAACTACGGTCTTTTGTATTTGTGCTGTTGCTTACAAGGAGGTTAGTTGGCAAGTCTGAAACACTTATAACATCAGAGTCTACAACGTTTATTAAATATTCAATAACATTTTTAAGTTCTCTTACATTGCCAGGCCAATTGTACGCAGATAAAATTTTTTCCGCATCACAGGTAATTCCATGCACATTTTTATTTAGCTGGGCATTGTATTCCCGAATGAAATGACGCACTAAAATTGGAATGTCTTTTCTACGTTCACGAAGTGGAGGAATATTTATTGGTATAACATTAAGTCTGTAATACAAATCACTGCGGAATTTATTTTCATCAATCATTTTTAAAAGGTCTCGGTTTGTTGCACAAATAACTCTTACATCAACAGGTATAGGTTTTTTACCTCCAATTCGTTCTACCACTTGCTCCTGCAATACACGTAAAAGTTTGGTTTGTATATGCAAAGGCATTTCTCCTATTTCATCCAAAAATAGGGTGCTTTTGTTTGCAAGTTCGAACTTACCAATGTGTCCGCCTTTTTTTGCACCTGTAAAAGAGCCTTCCTCATAGCCAAATAACTCACTTTCAACAAGGTGTTCTGGTATTGCACCGCAGTTAAGAGAAATCATGAGTCTATCGTTTCTGTCACTTTGGGCATGAATAAGCTTTGCAATAACTTCTTTACCAGTTCCACTTTCACCTGTAAGAAGTATTGTAGAATTGGAATGGCTAATTTTTTTAACCATGTTAAGCATTTCAATGGTTTTTTCATCTTCGCCTAAAAAGCGACGTGTTTTGGTTGCGTTTTTTTCAATATTAATTACTTCTCTAAGTTGGTATTCCAAGTTTAAGCTTACTCGATGGGTCATTATTTTGCTTTCAATAAGTTCACTCATATACTTCAAAAATTCTTCCAGTTTTTCGTGATTTCTTATTAAACGCTCACGTGTTTTTTCATTAAACGCAATTATTCCAATAACACCAATTACTTTACCTTCTAAAAAAATAGGATAACCTAAATTAGCAAGTTCTTTACACTGATTCTTTTTTTCACATGTATTGCACATAAGTTCCTCACGAACATTACGTATAATACCAGGTTTTTGTGTTTCGATTATTTTTTGAAAAAATGAATCATGTGATATCATTTGCCCAAGTTTATTAAGATGTTCACCTGTACCGCCAATTCTAATTAGTTCATTATCAATAATGGTTACTTCTGTTTCCAGAATTGATGATACAGCTTTAACATATGCCTGAATAAAACTTTGTATTTGCATTAACTCTGTCATTTCTATGCCCTCTCTAAAAAATCTAATAATCTATCAATTTCTGTAGTATAACATACTTATTTTTTTCTTTCAATTTTAATAATTATATGAGAAAAACAAAAATACATTTTTCACTAAATTAAAATTTGTGTTACAAAGAATAATTTGGATTAAATTATAAAATTACAAACATTTCACAATATATTGTTGATAATTGAACAAATATCTTTTGGATGATATACTTGAATTTAGAAAATTAATTAAAAAGATAAAATTTGAGTGATAAAATTTGATTTTAATTAAAATAATATCTTTTGTTTAATTTTGTGGAATTTTAGCAGTTTAAATGCTATAATCGGAAATGCATTTCTCAATTGTTGTTGGGATAAATTGGTATGCAATGAAAGGGATATGAATTGAATTTTTACGAAAGGGGTCTATATTAGGTGCAAAAACAAGATTAAATGATGACACAACTAGTTATGAAGAATAAATTGTCAGAAAAGTTCTAACACGTTACGAAGCGAAAAGAAAAGGAATAGTAAAATTTAGGAGGAATGCATTATGAAATCGTTAAGAGCAAAGCTGGTACTTATTTTCACAGGAGTAATACTCTTTTTAACGACAGGAATTGGCGTTGTGTCGATTCAATTAGTAAGCAAAAACATAGAACAAAGTACACGCAGTGAATTACAAGAAATAGCTGAGTCAAATGCAAAGTATATTAAAGCTAGGAGAGATGCAGAATTAAAATATGTAGATGGAATGGCGCAAAATCCAATCATAATAGATAAACTAATATCAATGGATAAAAAAATTGCGTTTTTTGAGGCAGAGGCAGAAAAAAATGGGTATTTGGCTTTTGCTTTCGCCGATAAAAATGGCGATAGTACGGTATTTAACGCAAAAAAAGAAAAGACTAACATAGCCAGCAGAGAGTATTTTCAAACGGCTATGCAAGGTAAAACTGCAACTTCAGATTTGCTTATAAGCAGTGCAACAGGTCAGCTTGTGCTTATATATGCAGCGCCAGTTTATGATAATGGCAAAGTAATTGGTGTATTATATGGCAGAAGAGACGGACAGGCGTTATCTAATATAATAAAAGAAGTTACATATGGAGAAACTGGTTATGGATATATAGTAAACAAGGAGGGCATTGTTGTTGGGCATAAAGACGTTGAACTGGTTTTAAATCAATTTAATTTGGCAAAAGCCGGAGAAGGAAGTCCTGAGTATGTAAATCTATCTAATTTGATTAATAGTGAAGTTTTACGCGGACAGGCTGGATGCGGAGAATACCAGTTTGAGAGCACATCTAATTTGGTTGGATTTGCACCAATAGAAAATAGTCCGTGGATTATAGTAATTAATTCTGATGAGAAAGAAGCTTTATCTGAAGTAGGTGTTCTTAGAAACCTTCTTTTAATACTTTGTGCAGCAGCTCTTGCAATAGGTGCAGTTATTACTTATTTTGTAAGTGGAAGTATTTCTAAACCTATTAAAAATATAACAGTAGCAGCAAAGCAAATTGCTGATGGATATTTTGATGTAGAACTTTCTGTAAATTCTAAAGACGAAGTAGGCCAACTGGCCCAAGCGTTTAATTTAACAATTAATCAGTTAGTTAACTACCAAGGTTATATTGATGAAATATCTGAGTCTTTACTTCTTATTTCAGAAGGTAATTTAATGGTTAAACTGGAAAGAGATTATGTTGGGCAATTTCAAAAAATTAAAGATAATATGGAAGCTTTCTTAAAGAATATAAATGGCACGTTGGTTCAAATAGATGAGGCGGCAGAGCAAGTGTCTAGTGGAGCAGACCAAGTGGCCAGTGGAGCGCAGGCACTTTCACAAGGAGCAACACAACAAGCAAGTTCAATAGAAGAATTGTCTGCGGCTATTTCTGAAATTACAGAGCAAATTAAGCAAAATGCACAAAATGCTAAGTTGGCAAACGAAAGTGCTGAATCAGCAGGAAAAGAAATACATAGTAGCAATAAGCAGATGAAAAGTATGGTTAGTGCTATGAATAACATTGCCTCTAAGTCCTCTGAAATTTCCAAGATTATTAAAGTGATTGAAGATATTGCATTCCAAACAAATATTTTGGCATTAAATGCCGCGGTTGAAGCTGCAAGGGCAGGAACTGCTGGTAAAGGCTTTGCAGTGGTTGCAGACGAGGTAAGAAACCTTGCAAGTAAGTCTGCTGAAGCTGCAAAGAATACAAGTGAATTAATTGAAGAAACCATTGTTGCTGTGCAAAACGGTTCTAAAATTTTAAATGAAACGGCGGATTATTTGGATAAGAGTGCAAAGGTAACTAGTGAAGCAGTGGTATTAATTGATAAAATTACACTGGCTTCAGAACAACAAGTGCAATCAGCTAATGAAGTTAATATGAGTGTTGAGCAAATTGCAGCGGTTGTTCAAACCAACAGTGCTACTGCAGAAGAAAGCGCAGCAGCAAGTGAAGAATTATCTGGACAAGCTGAAATGCTTAAGGAGTTAATTGATAATTTTAAATTAAGAGAAGATAAATGCGACAACCTAGGAGTATCAACCAACTTCTTAGCAGTGGAAGAAAATCAAGTTGAAAGATACAATAAGTATTAAAGATAAGTATCTAAACATAAAAAACAGGTATTATGGTGGTTATCATAATGCCTGTTTTTTTAACACTTTTTATTTATATATACTGTTTAGTTATTTTTCACAGGAATGCTTTCTATACCATGTAAATCAAATTTGACATGAAAGAACATCCTCAAGTTTATTTGTTGGTGGTTTACAGCTGTAATTTTCACAAACATAAAATGTAGTTTTATTGTTTAAAAGCTTATATTCATCAGTTGGTTCATCAAGTACTTTAACATTTGAATTTAGTGGAAATTTAAGTTTTTCTTTATCAGTTTGGCTGTTTAAAACGCACACTATGCTTTTTTGAGGATGGATATACATTAAAAGCGATAACAAGTAAAAGCTATTTCCAGTAGGGAAATCAGCCGTTGCTGAGGACATAAAGTTTATATGATTTTTCAATGTTGTTTCAAGGTGCGAATCATTGGTTAAGGCTAACAATTTTATTAAGTTATATGCCATAACTGAATTTCCACTTGGTATTGCACCGTCATAAGTTTCCTTAGGCTTTGAAATTAATTGTTCACTATCTTCACCATAAAGGAAAAAACCACCATTTTCTTTATCATAAAATGCATCCAATGTTTTATTATTTAATACTATGGCTCTTTCTAAATAAGCATTTTCAAGTGTTGCTTCATACATATTTACTAAAGCATAAATGTAAAAAGCATAGTCATCTAAAAATCCATTGGATGATACCTTGCCATTTCTGTAGCTTACAAACAGATTGTCTCCGTGGGAAAGATTTTTATCAATAAAACAGCATGATTTTTTTGCAACTGCTATATACTTATCATCACCAAAAACACGGTACATAACGGCAAATGCCGAAATGATTAATGAATTCCAAGAGGTTAATATTTTGTCATCTAAGTGTAAGCTAGTTCGTGTTTTTCGGTACTGATAAATTAGTGGCAAATATTCTTCAAAGTCACTTTTAAGTTCATTTTGTGAAAGTAAGTTTGGTATGTTCTTTCTTTCAAAGTTTCCCTTTCTTGTTATCCCATAATATTCATTAAACTTTTCACCTATATCATTACCAAGTAATTCTGTTAACTCTTCATAATCAAAGACGTAATATTTTCCCTCAATGCCATCACTATCTGCATCTTGAGCGCAATAAAAGCCACCGTCTGGGTGATAAAGCTCACGCAAGCAATAGTCTGCTGTCTTTTGGGCAATGGTTTTGTATAGTTTATTTTTAGTAATGTCATAAGCCATAGTATAGCTAAGCATTAATAAGGCATTATCATATAGCATTTTTTCAAAATGAGGTACTAAAAAGTATCTGTCAGTTGAGTATCTTGAAAAACCAAAGCCAATATGGTCGAAAATGCCGCCTTTATACATCTGCGAAAGGGTTTTTTCTACCATATTCATAGCCATTTGGTCATTTTTATGATTATAGTAACAAATTAAAAACATTAGATTGTGTGGAGAAGGAAATTTTGGTGCATTGCCAAATCCACCGTAGGTTTCATCAAATATTTTTTTAAATATAACAACGGTATCTCCAACTAAGTCCTCTGAAATGGTAGGTTTTTCACTTTTATATTCATTCAATGCTTTTAAAATTTCATTGCTTGCTTCTACTAATTGAGTTTTATTTTCAACCCACTTTTTGCTTATGCTTAAAATTAAATCAGTAAAGCCAATCATTCCCATGCGAGATTCTTTCGGGAAATACGTTCCTGCAAAAAATGGTTTTTGCTCTGGCGTCATAAATATAGACGTGGGCCAACCGCCACTGCCTGTAAGCATTTGACAAACATTCATATAAATGCTATCAATGTCTGGTCGTTCTTCTTTATCTACCTTTATAGATATAAACTTTTCGTTTAGTATTTTTGCAACAGAATCATCTTCAAAACTTTCATGGGCCATTACATGGCACCAGTGACAAGTTGAATATCCTATGCTTAAAAACACAGGTTTATTCTCAGCTTTAGCTTTTTGAAAAGCTTCATTACTCCAAGGATACCAATCAACAGGATTATTAGCATGCTGTAGTAAATATGGGGATTTTTCGTTTATTAATCTATTTGATCCTTTTGTAATTGTCATAAGTATATCTCCTTTTGCCGTGTTGATAATGATTATTTTAAATGCAATAAATTCAATAAATATAAAAATAGTATAATGGGAATTGACATATAGCACAATTTGTCAAGTCAATATGTACCATTATTTTATTTTAACCAGTAAAAATGGACAGCTAATTTAATTGTCTGCTTGCTCATGTTTACTGGTTAAAGGATTAATTTGTTGGTGTAAATTAAGGAAACATTTCTTTGCATTTTTCAGCACATATTTTGCAAATTTCAGCACACTTTTTGCAGTGTTCGTCTTTAAACATGTCACATTCCTGTGCACATTTCTCGCAAATTTGAGCACACAAGTGACAATGTTGTTTTGGATATTCACCCATCATTGACATATTTGCAACGGACATCTGACATATCATAGCACATTCCATTAGCATTTTAACACATTCTTTTCTCGCGGAAAGGTCAGGCTCGTTTAAGCATTCCGCAAAACACTCGTAACATGCTTGAGCACATTTTCCGCATGCATCGATACATGCCTGCATACCATCGGTTTTATTAGTAACAATACCCATATAAATTCCTCCTTTCATTAGACTAATGTTATTATTGAGGATTTATATAAATTTTATACGATTAAAGAATTGAACTATAAGTAAATTATTCGTTAATCAAATAAGTTTTTTAAATTTGAAACAATATTTGAAAATTAATTTAAATTTTTTATTAATGTGCTAGAATATATGGAACAAAATGAATTGGATACCGTTTAAAGAATAAATACAAAAATTTGCATTAAAATTTAAGGAGGTTAAAATATGAAAAAAATAATTTCGCTGATATTATCAGCAACAATGCTTGTAGGCACGGTATCTACGGTTTTTGCCGCAGAAAATAATCTTGGGGATACATTGACAAAGGTAACAGAAAAAGTAAAAACCCAACTGAACATAGGAGATGAATATACTAAGTTTAATGGTACAGCCCAGGATAATGGACTACAGGAATACTGGAATTTACGATGGGAGAACGAAGATGGAACTAGTTTATCCGTAGATGCAAACACAGAAGGCAAAATTATGAACTATAACCTTATATCTGACACAGATGATTACCGTTATGACAATAACTTTACACCGTCATTTCCACAATTGACAAATGAAGAGGCTAAGGCGATTGCAGAGAAATTTTTGGATAAGGTACTGGATACGTCAAAAGAGTCAGTTGAGTTTAGCGATTTTAACGACGTTATTAGAACGCAAAATATTACAAATTACTATTTTGGTGGGAAATTAAAGCTCAATGGACTATATTCTCCTATTGACTTTTCTATACGTGTAAATCAAGCTTCTAAATCTGTATCATATTTTTCAAGAAGTGATTTTAACACAAAGTATCTTGGAAGTGTGCCTAGTGCAAAGCCAACAAAAACCAAGGATTTTGCAGCTGGGTTATTGAAGGATACTTTAAAGCTGAAGCTTGAGTATACTACCAGCAACACAAATTCAAGCAATGGCAGTAAAAGTGATAAAGCGGTTTTGCGCTATTTCCCAATAACTACAGGGAATTATTTAGTAGATGCACAAACAGGAAAATTAATTAACATTGATGATTTATACTCTGCCATTGAGGAACGCTCTTATGATGAAGACGCAGGCATGGGAAGCGGAGCAACTTTAAGCTCTGAAAACAAACTCACAAAGGCTGAACAGGAAGGCATTGATAGGCTTGCAGGTGTGCTTTCTAAAGATAAACTAGATGCAGCTGTAAGAGCAATGAGTGAACTTGGATTGTCTGACTTTACCCTTGCAGATACATCTTATTCAAAGAATGATGATGATAAATATTCTTGTAATTTAACATATGCAAAGGCAGATAAAGAAAACAAGATTACAAGAAAATATATTAATGTAGACGCAAAATCTGCAGAGCTTATTTCTATTTATACAAATTATCCTTATGAAGAAAATGCTAAAAAAGGATCTCTTTCAGAAGCAGAGTTACAGAAAAAAGCAGAAGCATTTTTAACAAAATACTACAATGACAATTTTTCCAAATCCAAATTATATACAGAGGCACAAAATGTTTTATATGCAGAGGAAACTGTAAATAAAAACTTTACTTTTGCACAACAGGTTAATGGTTATTTCTTCCCAGAAAATGCTTACCAGGTAGGTGTGAATGCAACAAGTGGTTTAATTGATAGCTTTGGTGGCGATTTTAGAGATGTATCTTTTGATTCTCCAGATGGAATTGTGACCATGGAACAGGCAGAAAATGCATATTTTAATGCTTTTGAAACAAAATTGGCTTATGTTAGTGTGCCTAAAAAGTTGGATTTATCAGCACCAGAATATGAGAAGTATATCAGCTATGGTTATAGATATTTGTATGAACTTAAATTGGCATACACTCAAACTGCAAATAATGAACCTTATGCTGTTGATGCTAAAACAGGCAAGAGTTTGTATTACGAAACTAGCAATAGAGAGACACTGACCTACACTGATGTAAAAACTGACAAAGAAATTCTTGGTCTTGCAAGTTATGGCATAGGTTTTAGTGGTGGCGTGTTCCAAAAGGATAAAGAGCTTACTCAGCTTGACATGGTGGCACTCCTTGTTTCTGCCGATGGTTACCTTTATAATCCTACAGAAAATGGAGATTCGGCCGATGTACTTTATAACAATGCATACAACTTAGGCATATTAAACAAATCACAGCGAGATGAAAGCAAAAAAATTACACGTGCCGAGTTAGTAAAAACCATTTTATCTATGTCGGGGTATGGAAAGGTAGCAGAGCTTAAAGGAATCTATTTATGCTCATTTAAGGATGAAAAAAGCATACCTGCGGAGTATTATGGCTATGTAGCAATTGCTCAAGGTTTAGGCATGGTAAAAGGCGGAGCAAATGAAACATTTGAAGCAAATTTAGTGGCAAATAGAGAACAAGCTGCAATAATGTTTTATAATTTTATGAATAGATAAAAATTACAAACTTATATTTTTTTACATTAAATAAAAGCAGTCATTATGGAATTATCATGGTGGCTGTTTTTTGTTTGTTACAATGAAAAGGGAAAGCTAAGACAAAAGTTATGATAAATTTTCATATATTTTACATAAAAATGATATTAATACAGTTTGAATTTTACATTCATGTGTTAAAGTTTGAGTGAAAATAATTAACTAAAAATTAAAGGAGACTAATTATGAATAGTTTAAAAGAGAAAAAAGGATTTATCTGTGATATGGATGGGGTAATTTACCACGGAAATCGCCTATTGCCTGGTGCAAAAGAGTTTGTTGAGTGGTTATATAAAGAAGATAAAAAGTTCTTGTTTTTAACTAATTCCAGCGTTAGAACACAAAAGCAATTACAAAACAAATTGCAGCTTATGGGGTTAGATGTAGATGAAAGCCATTATTACACCAGTGCTCTTGCAACTGCAAAATTTTTAAGCTGTCAAAATCCAAATTGCAGTGCTTATGTAATTGGCGATTCAGGATTATTCGATGCTCTTTATAACGCTGGCATTACAATTACTGATACTAATCCAGATTATGTGATTGTAGGTGAAACAGATAACTATAATTATGAAAGAATTTGCCATGCTGTTAGGCATGTGCAAAAGGGAGCAAAATTAATTGGAACAAATTCAGATTTAACAGGACCAACTGAAACGGGTATTGTTCCTGCGTGTCGTGCCCTTATGGCTCCAATTGAGGCAACAACAGGGAAAACTGCATACTACATAGGGAAACCTAATCCGCTTATGATGAGAACAGGATTACAAATGCTTGGCGTGCATTCAGAGGATGCAGCAATAATTGGAGATAGAATGGATACAGACATTATTGCTGGAATAGAAAGCGGACTGGATTCTATTCTTGTTTTAAGTGGTGTTACCTCAAGGGTATCAATGGAGCTTTATCCGTATAGACCAAGTCTTATTTTAAATGGTGTAGGAGATATTTTGAAACTAGCATCAATTTAAAAAATAAGGCTTTTTCTGTCTTTAAATTAATTAAAAATAATAGCATAAGGCTAATTACATAAAAGGAGTAAATGATGAGAAAAAGATTCAAAAAGATAAATTTTAGGAATTTTAAAATTCTTAAACGCTTTTTAAATAACAAACAAGTAAAAAAAATTCTCAACTTTTTATCTGCTTGGACCCAAAAATTATCTATAAAAATCCCGGTTCTTAATGTTTTGGCAGTAATCATAATCATGATTATTGTAGGAGTTGTTATTAATACATCAACTACGGCTGTTGTTAGTGATATGGTAAAAAAAGAAATTTCTTATGTCGCAACAATTAATGCACAAAATATTGAAACATATTTAGAAAATATGAATGTAGTTACTAAAAACTTAGCTTTTAGTGCAACTCAATTACAAAATTTTGATTCAAATGATGTTGAAAAGTTATTGATTGAAGATTTGAAGCAGGCTGTTTCTGACGAAAAGGTATATTCTGCATACTATGCTTTTGAGCCAGATAAATTTTTAGAAGAAACATCAAAGGGCCTTTCCTATCGTGTTTTTAAAAATAACGGTGAAATTTTAACAGACATTAAAAACGACTATGAGGATTATAGAACAGGAGTATACTATGCTCCAACTAAAGCGTTTAAACAAGCATGTATAACAGAACCATACCGCTTGAGTTTATCTAATGGGCAAGAAGCATGGCTTATAACTTTAAGTACGCCAATTTTGGATTCAAAGGGTGAGTTCATTGGTGTTGCCAATTGCGATATTTTATCCGAAGATATAGTTTCATTAAATTATGAAAAAGGTGAACATGAAAATTCTTTTGGCTATATTATGACGGAAAATGGAACTTATATAGCCCATACAAGGGATAAGGGAAAAGTTGGTACGGTGCTTTATGCCGGTAAAAAGGTTGAAAAAGAGAGTATAAAAGCTATTAAAGGTGCAGAGGTACATTTGGTTGAGGGCATTAATCCTGACACAAAAAGAGAATCTCTCTACATGCATATTCCACTTAATATTTCAAATACCAACGTAAAATGGGCAAGTATATTTGTTGCAGACAAAAATGAGGCACTTTACGCAGTGGCAAACATTACTAAACTAATGGTTTTAATTAGTGGTTTGGGAGTTATTATTCTGGCAATATTCAGCATAATGGTTCTAAGAAAATTTTTAATGCCAATAACAAGCATTGTTGAACGTGCAGAAAGAATGGGTCAGGGGCAACTAAAAAATGTTAGTGAAAAAACTATTTCGTCAAAGGATGAAATAGGTAAACTTTGGAATATTTTTAATGAAACAAATTCTGTTTTAGAGGGATACATTTTTGAAATATCATGCATATTAAACTATATTTCTGAAGGGAATTTGGACGTACAGCTTCAGAAAGACTATAGTGGTGATTTTACACAGATAAGAGAGTCACTAATTAAAATTATCACATCTCTTAATGATACAATATTAGAAATTATGAATACGTCAGAGGAAGTATTTGTTGGAGCAGAACAAATATCTCAAGGTTCTCAATTATTAAGTTGTCAAACTTCAATACAAAATAATTCAATAGAAAAAATAGTTGACTCTATACAAAATATTTCTAAAAATATGAAAGATAGTTCAGATAATGCTAAAAAAACTAATGACCTTTCAAATTATGCGAAGACCATTATGGCTAAAGGGAAAGTGCAGATGGGGAATATGGTTGAGATAATGAATCAGATTTTCGAGACATCTGAAGATATTAAAACAGTAGTGAAAGAAATTGACGAAATTGCTTTTCAAACTAACATTTTGGCTATTAATGCTGCCATTGAAGCTGCACATGCAGGAGAAAAAGGTAGAGGCTTTAGTGTAGTGGCTAATGAAGTTCGAAATTTATCTGAAAAGTCAGCAAGGGCAGCAAAGTATACAGAAACGATGTTGGAGAATTCAAACCTAATTATAAAAAAAGGAATGAATGAAGCCGATACAATGGCAGAAATATTAAAAGATTTATTAGACAAATCGGCTGAAATTAATAATTCCATTGAACATATATCCGTAGCATCTGAAAGTCAGGAATATGAAATAAATCAAACAGCAACAAGCATTGAAGAAATATCAGCAGCAATAAATATAAATTCAGCTACAGCCCAAGAAAGTGCAGCCGCAAGTGAAGAGTTAAGAGCTCAGGCACAGCTTTTAAAAAATTTGGTAAACAAGTTTGTGCTTAAGAGAAATAATTTTGAAACAGACAGGGTTTAAAAGATACGGGGAAATATTGTTATTATACCAATTGAATACTTGCTGCATTAGTGATATGCTTATAATATAATTTGTACAGAAAATTTATTTATTTCTAGCTTAAGCCAAGAATACAGAGAAGGGAAGTTATAACCATGAATTTAAAAGAAATAATGCAGCAAGAGAAATTTGCGGTTGTTGGAGATACACTTAATGAAGAAAAATATGCTTACAAAATAAAAAATGGTTTGAAAGACAATGGATACTCTGTTTATCCAGTTGGAAAGGAGCTCTCATCTTTAAATAATATTCCAGATGAGGTTGACATTATTGATCTTTGTATAAACCCTGCAAAGGGGCTTTCGCTAGTTAAGGAGTGTAAAAAACCTTTTAAATGCATTGTAATTCAACCAGGTGCAGAAAGTGAAGAACTTTTCACATACCTAAACCAAAACGATTTGCCATATATTGAGGGCTGTTTGTTGGTTGGGTTGTCTTTATATTCTAAAAATAAGTGAAAATTTTAATATTCAAGATTTATCATAACACAGCTAATTTTGGAAAACTTGAAGCTGTGTTATTTTTATGTGCTAATTATAATATTAAAATTTATAAATTGACTCGCTTAACTTTAGTTAAACACTTCATTATGCATTTTATATCCAATATTTTAATATAATTTAGTATTAAATATTAAAGGGTGATTTTTTGATAAGAGAGATAAGAAATTTAGTTTTTGAAGGTGGAGGAGTATTAGGCATAGCATACCTTGGTGTGCTGGATTATATGTTTCACAATGGATGGATGAAAAATATGATGAGGGTAGCGGGCACATCTGCCGGAGCAATAACTGCCTGCATTACTTCCTTTAATCTTCCGTTTGCGGATATTAAGCAAATTGTTAATACTTTGGATTACAAAAAAATTCCTTCGAAAAGTGAATTAGATAATATTAACTTCATTCCGGATGAAATAAAGGATGCTATTGAAAAGTTATTTGGGGATATAAACTGCATTTACAGATTAATTAATAATTATGGATGGTTTTCTACGGAATACTTTTACAATTGGATAAAAGAAGCAATCGATGACCAGTTTGATTTCACCAAAAAACTTCCACCATATACGTTTGAAGATTTTAAAAACCCTTACATCCATAAAAACAATCGTCAGTTTTTGGATTTACATATCGTAGGTACAAATATGTCTATGAAGGCTACAAAAGTTTTTTGTTATGAAACTACGCCAACTATGGAAGTTGCACAGGCTGTTAGAATATCAATGTCTGTTCCTCTGTTTTTTGAGGCAGTGATTACAGAGGGTGACGATAAATTTAAAGATTCTGTTACCAATGTTTTTTGCGACGGAGGGGTAATGAACAATTATCCTTTAAATATTTTCGATTCTACAGAGTTTAATTCTGAGTTATACTCTGGCACAAACATGGAAACGCTGGGTGTGCGTTTTACCAACGGATTAAAGTACAACGATATAGATAGTCTTCTTAAATATATTGAAAGTCTGCTTCGTGTATCCTCATATATTCAACAACAAACCTACGAAAGCAACCCTTTGAATAGAGATAGATCTATTATAATTGATAAAAAGGACGTAGCACCACTTGATTTTAATGTTAGTGCAAATGATAATACATACAGATTTTTATATCATCAGGGTTATAATGCAGCCAGAGATTTCTTCAGCGACGGCAGATTAAACGGGTTTTATAGGGTGAGCAGTAGTTTAAGCTGAAAAGCTTTACAAGGGAAGAATTATATTTTTTAGTAATGCAAATAATATAGGCACAGCAACTATGTTTGTAAGAGTAGCTGTGCTTTTTATTTTTTTTAAAGATATGGGAATTTAAGCCTTATGTGAAGTGAAACACGTGCAAAATAAATGAAATAAGATGGGGGAAACTGTTTCTTAAACAAAAAAAGATGTATATAATATTTTAAAAAAGTGATAAAATAAAGTTGTTGTGGAAAAAATTAGAAGCTGAAAGGATTGTGGGAAATATGGGAGAATTAGCTAACCTTTTTAATATTGGTTCAGTAGTTGAAGAGCAGCTTAATGCAGTTGGAATTACAACATATGAGCAGTTGAAAGAGATTGGAAGCAGACAAGCTTGGTTATACATAAAAGCAATAGACCCAACTGCCTGTATCCATCGGTTATATGCATTGGAAGGGGCTATCCAAGGTGTTAAAAAAGCTCAATTATCTGTTGAAAAGAAAGAGGAGTTAAAGGGATTTTATAATTCGTTTAAGTAAATAATGTGGAGGGGCTATGTTCTATATACTAAGTGAAAACGAAGTGAAAGAGGTTGATATAAAGGATTTAGATAATTGCCATAATTGCGTAGGATATCTTACCATGGAAGAGCTTGAAGACAACTTTGGAAATTTAGGGATAAACAGTAATATTCTTCATGATTGCATGGCAGACCAACCACATTTTCGTAACAGTATTGATATTTATGATAATTTTAGTTTTGGCATAATTAATATACTAAATGTTATGAATGTACATGAACCAAAAGATAGAATGGCTTTTATAATAAAGAAAACCCAATTTATTTTGGTTAAATTAATTGATGATGATGACAGTTGTAAGCAAATGTTTGAAGATGCCATTGGAAGGTTTAATCAAAATGCATCTTTGGGCAAAGTTATATATGGAATTTTGGAAAAGCTATTGATTAATGGAAATAAGTCCATAGAAATTACTGAAAAGAAAATTATGAAAATGGAACAAATCTTGGTAAACGGTAAAGTTGATCAGAGCTTAAATCGAGATATTTTTAACCAAAGAAGAGACTTATCATTGCTGAAAAATTATTATGAACAGTTGTTTGATATTGGGGTTCAATTGCAAGAAAATGAAAATGAATTGTTTGATGAGGCAGAATTAAGATATTTTAGAATTTTTGCAACAAAAGCTGAACGCCTTAGCAACAATACCCAAGTACTATCTGATAATTTAATTCACCTTAGAGAAACGTTGGATGCTTCGCTAAACTATAGTCTTAATAAAATAATGAATGTGTTTACAGTAGTTACTACAATTTTTTTGCCATTAACGCTTATTGTAGGCTGGTATGGAATGAACTTTAAATATATGCCTGAACTGAATTGGAAATATGGCTATCTTAGTGTTGTTGTTTTAAGTGCAATAGTGGTTATTGGATGTATAACTTTCTTTAAAAAGAAGAAGTTTTTTTAAAATATAAATAATTTTACAGAAAGTAAATGGTTTTGAAATAAAAACAAATAACAATTAGGGGTGCAAAAGTGAAGCGAGTGCTAAAGACAAAGGTGAATTTATTAGTTAGTGTTATCATCTTAGGAGGATTTATAGCTGTAGGAGTCATTAGCTATAATACATACAGCAAAATTATTAAAGATGATATTAAAAATATAACAAAACTTACAGCAACAAATATTTATTCCGATATAAGTAATCAATTAACCAAACCTATCTTTGTTTCTTTAACTATGGCGAATGACAGTTTTGTAGAAGGCTGGCTAAATGAAGAAGGGGAAAATGATTTTTCAATTGAACATCAAAGTAAAATGACCAGATATCTTAAAGGATTGAAGGAAAAATACGATTACAATTCAGTTTTTCTTGTGTCAGAACATTCAAAGAATTACTATCATTTTAACGGAATTAATAAAGTTATAAGTGAAATGAATGACCATGATAAATGGTATTATGATTTTGTAAAGTCCAACTTGACGTATGACCTAATTGTTGATACGGACGAAGCAAATAACAATAACCTGTCAGTCTTCATAAATTGTAGGATAGATGATAATCAAGGGAATTTTTTGGGAGTAACGGGCGTAGGACTTCAGCTAAATAGAGTTCAGGAATTACTAACAGAGTTTGGGAATGATTTTCAACTAGAAGCCATGCTTTTTGATAGTAGCGGAATTGTACAAGTACATACAAAGACAGACCTTATTGGTAAGGAAAATGTTTTTGATTATAAATCTTTGGAAGAGAATAAAGATGCTATTTTAAATAGTAAAGAATCAATTTCCTTATATCAGTATAAAGATGATGTATCTAGTGGTTATATTATAGTTAAGTATATTGAAGACTTAAATTGGTATTTGCTTGTAAAAAAAGATACATCAGTTCTTGTTAATTCCTTTCATACACTGTTGTTTAATGATTTGATTATTTTTTTTGTTGTTCTGTTTTTCATTATCTTTATAATTTCAAAAATAGTAGAAAACAACCATAGAGCATTACTTACCATGGCTAAAACAGATGTATTAACAGGGCTGCCCAATCGGCGTGGTTTTGAAGAGGTTGTAGGAGGAATTATTAAAAATGATAATAGGAATACAAATTATTATATATTTGTATTTGATATTGATAATTTTAAAAATGTGAATGACATTTACGGGCATATTGCTGGTGACGAAGTAATATTTAATATTGGAAATACAGTTAAAGCCTGCTTAGAGGGCAGAGGAGAAGTTTTCCGTTGGGGCGGGGATGAGTTTGTTGGATATATTACTGGTGAGGAAGAAATAATGAAAAAATTAGTTAGCCAAATTTATAATTTAATCCTAACTAAAACGGAGTTTGAAAAATATAAAACCACAATTAGTATGGGAATAACCTTATTACATAGTTCAGATACCGTTGAAACTATTGTAAAAAAGGCAGACAAGGCGCTTTACGCTGCAAAAGAAAGTGGAAAAAACAAATATAATATTTATTAAAACATTTAACAGTTTTAATTTAGAGGAATAGCAATTAATTTTTTATGGGGACGGAGAGGTACATATGCAAGGTAACAAACAGATATCAGAAACACTTTTGGTGGGAACAATTCTAGCTATGGTGGGTGGCTTTTTAGATGCTTATACATATATTTGCAGAGGTGGAGTTTTTGCAAATGCCCAGACAGGCAACATTGTTCTTGTTGGAATTAAAATTGCAAATGCTGATTACAGAGAAGGGCTTTATCACCTAATTCCTGTTTTTTCATTTCTTTTAGGCATTGTTGTAGCGGAATATATTCGTAGAAAATTTAAAGAAAACAAAAAAATACATTGGCGGCAAGTTATAATTGCATTTGAAACCATTGTGCTGGCTCTTATTGCCTTTATTCCAAACACCGAAGATGTGCTGGCAAATATTCTTGTATCATTTGTTTGTTCAATACAAGTTCAAAGTTTTAGAAAAATCCATGGTAATTTATATACCACAACAATGTGTACAGGAAACTTACGGAGTGCAACAGAAAGTCTGTATGAATA
This sequence comes from Lachnospiraceae bacterium, assembly GCA_034933685.1. GTDB lineage: Bacteria > Bacillota > Clostridia > Lachnospirales > Anaerotignaceae > UBA8514. The sequence goes on from JAYFNB010000018.1 coordinate 29,688, forward strand.
TAAAGCTTCAAAAAACAGAAGTGACTTGATAAAAAGCTTGCAATATTATGTTATTATAGCCTTTTTTATACTGGGTGCCGCAATTGGTACTTTGTTTACAGGTGTTTTTGGAAATAAAGCAATTTATTTCGCTTGTGTATTACTTGCAGTTGTTTTTGGCATGATGTTTGTAAAGGAATAATTATATAAAACTTATAAAACCTCTTAAACGATATAATATAAGCATATCACTTAAGAGGTTTTTTTAATACTAATCTAGGCCATTAAAGGCTGGGTAAGCGTTTTCACCATGCTGAGATTTATCAAGACCAACAATTTCGTCCTCATCAGTTACACGAAGTGGTGTAAATAATTTTACAATGTAAACGCAGACAAGAGTACCAAACAGAGCCACTGCAATGGTAATTACTATACTTATAAATTGTGCTGCAAATAAATGAAAATCACCATAGATTAAACCGTTCCATCTAATAGAACTATTTACCGACTGGTTGGCGAAAATACCAGTTGCCATTCCGCCCCAAATACCTCCAATTCCATGGCACCCAAAGGCATCCAAAGCATCATCATAACCGAAATGGTTTTTAACCGTTGAAATGGTGAAATGGCAAATTGGGCTTACTACAGCGCCGATAATTATGGATGCCCAAAGAGGTACAAATCCTGCCCCAGGTGTAATAGCCACCAAACCTAAAACCGCACCAGTGCAAGCACCCACAACGGTAGGCTTTCCTTCTCTAATAGTTTCAATTGCCATCCAAGAAAGCATTCCAAATGCTGCTGAAGTATTAGTTGTTATAAATGAATAAGCAGCCAGACCATCTGCCGCTAATGCACTGCCTGAATTAAAGCCAAACCATCCGAACCATAATATTGATGCACCCAGAAGTATATATGGGATATTATGTGTCCATCCTGTTTGTACATCATATCCTTTTCGTTTACCTAAAGCTATTGATAATACTAATCCGCTAATGCCAGAACTTATATGGACTACATTTCCACCGGCAAAATCAACAGAGCCTAATATTTCACCTAGAAATCCACCTTTTCCCCAAACCATATGTGCCATAGGGTAATATACAATCAAAGACCACAAAGCAATAAAAATAAATAAAGCTTTAAATTTCATTCTTCCTGCAACGGAACCTGTAATTAGTGCAGGTGTAATAATTGCAAACATCATTTGAAAAGCTGCAAACACAAGCCCTGGAATGTTATCAGAGTATGCGCCAGCTTCTGTTCCAACGCCATTAAGTGCAAACTGGTTCAAAGTACCAATAATTCCACCTACATTGCCACTAAAACTTAATGAATAGCCAAACAACACCCACATTGCTGATGCAAGGCCCATTATAAAAAACGAAGACATCATTGTATTTAGTACATTTTTTCTTCTTTCCATTCCTCCGTAAAAGAAAGCTAATCCAGGCGTCATAAATAACACCATAGCTGATGCAACCAGCATAAAAGCAGTATCCCCTGAGTTCATAAAACCTATCCTTTCGTATTTTAACTTTTTTTGATATAGTCTATTAATTATTTCGTTGGTATTTTGCGCAAAATAAAAAAGGCGTGCAGATTCCTCATCTGAACGCCTTTGTTCATGAGCGTTACAATAACACATATAAATTAAAAATTCAACATAAATTTCGTAGGTTTATTATTTATTAGTAAACTTTTTCATATTCTATGCATAAATCAAGTATATTTATGTGAATACCTAATGAAAAAATCTAACTAATTTTTTTGTTAAATTTTAATATTCTAATATAAATATAAAAGTTTAAACATATATATAATATAAATTGGAATAGTTTACATACTTAAAGAGGAGGTGAATCTTCACGGACGATGATATTTTATATTCGCCTGACATCGTAGATTTTATTATAAGAAAAGGCTCCTATTATGAACGCTACATACTACAACATCCTGGTCTTATTACTACACACACTACTTTTGATGTATATATAATTTGCTATGCAAAAATAAGTGATTATGAAGATATGATTCAGTATATGGGTGCTGACTTTGTAAATACTATACCAACGGTTCTTGGCCTTTCAGATCGAGAAAGTTTGGAGGCTGCTGGAATAATACAGGTTCAGCAACAACCATATCTTAACCTTAGTGGAAGGGATGTAATCATTGGGTTTGTGGACACTGGCATTGATTATACACAAAATGTTTTTCAGTATGAAGATGGAACAAGCAAAATTAGATACATATATGACCAAAGCATTCCCGGAACTCCTCCTAGTGGTTTTCCTATGGGAACTGAATATACAAACGAAGAAATTAATGAAGCCTTAGCCTCAGATAATCCTTACGAAATCGTGCCACATAGAGACGTTTCAGGGCATGGCACATTTTTAGCTTCCGTAGCCGCAGGTCGCGCATATGAGGATTTTGTAGGTGCCGCACCTGATTCTGAAATAATTATGGTGAAGTTGAAAAAAGCGTATCCATTTTATCTTGAAAGGTTTTGTGTTCCAGAGGAACAGGAAAATGCTTTTGAGGCTTCTGATGTTATGCTTGGATTAAACTATATTTTACAAAAGTCAATTGAACTTCATAAGCCAGTGGTTATTTGTCTTGGGCTTAGTTCCAGTTATGATAGTCATGATGGCTTCAACCCTCTTGAAGAATGCCTATTTTTTACCGCTAATATACCCGGTATTTGTATATGTACATCAATAGGCAATGAGAGTGCGGCAAAACATCACTTCACCGGTGTTTTTTCTAGAGATAGAGCACCTGAAAACATTGATATTAGGGTTGGTGAGAATGCGGGTGACATATTTGTTGTTATCACAAATAGAATTAGCGACAAAGTATCAGTATCAGTTCGTTCACCCACAGGTGAACTTGTAGGGCGTGTGCAAGCAAAGGCGGGAACTACTATAACAGCTCAGCTTGTGCTTGAACCTACAACTGTTACTGTTTCATATTACTTCCCAATTGAAGGCAGTGGTGACCAAGTCACTATAGTAAGATTACTAAATGCTTCTCAGGGAATATGGACTATTACTGTTTATGGGGACATAATTATAAGAGGTACAATTGATGCTTGGCTGCCGATAACAGGTTTCGTTTCACCAACTGTTGAATTTTCGGCATCAAATCCTTATGGAACAATGACATACCCAAGCACTGGACTTGGACCTATACATATTGGTGCATATAATAGCATTCGTAACAGCCTATATCCCAATTCTTCTTGGGGACCTAGCCGGTTAGCGGCAGAAATGCCTGACTTCGTAGCTCCTGGGTATCAAGTTGGTGGATATTATCCAACAGGTTATGGGTATATGGACGGCACAAGCCCTGCAGCAGCTATTACTGCTGGTGCATGTGCATTAATGCTTCAATGGGGACTTATTGACGGTAATGATTTAGGCCTTTGCACGCCTTTAGTTAAAGCTTATTTAATTCGTGGGTGTTCTCGCACTGAGACAATGGAGTATCCTAATCCTAAATGGGGATTTGGTACGCTTGATTTACTTAGAACCTTTTTCTATATGCGTGAATTGTAATATGAAGGAATTTATTAGGAGTCTATTGTTTTCTTTAGGTCAACTCTCGGGGTAACTTTTATTAGTTTTTCCGAGAGATTTTTTATGTAAAAATTTCAATACAGTTTGAATTATTATAATTAGTGAAACGCTTTCACACTCCATATCTCTCTAAAATACAATATGTATATAGTTTATGAAAATTTAATTTAACAACTGTGTATTTAAACAGTGGCTTTGCCAAACTTTAAATTTAAAAAACTATTAATAATTGTGTTTAATACATTCAAACAGGAGGCGCATTTTCACGGATAACGACGTTTTATATTCGCCAGATATTGTAGATTTTATTATAAGAAAAGGTTCCTACTTCGAACGATATATACTTAATCACCCTGGCCTTATTGCTACCAGCACCGTTTATGATGTCTTTATAATATGCTATGCAAAATATAAAGACTATAATGAAATGGTTAATTATATGGGAAACGACTTTATAAATACTGTGCCAATGGTTGTCGGGCTTTCGGATAGACCAAGTTTGGAGTCTGCTGGAATAATACAGGTTCAGCAGCAGCCTAACCTTAATCTTAACGGCAAAGATGTGATTATTGGCTTTATTGATACAGGGATAGATTATACGCAGAAGGTTTTTCAGTATGAAGACGGAACAAGTAAAATTAAATATATATATGACCAAAGTATTCCAGGGACACCGCCTAATGGTTTTCCCTTGGGTACAGAGTATACAAATGAACAAATTAATGAGGCACTGGCTTCCGATAATCCATATGAGATTGTACCGCATAAAGACACTGCAGGTCATGGTACATTTATGGCTTCGGTAGCAGCTGGACGTTGGGTTGGAGACTTTGTAGGGGCTGCACCGGATTCTGAAATAATAATGGTTAAACTTAAAAAGGCATATCCGCATTACCTTGAAAGATTTTGTGTTCCAAAGGAACAGGAAAATGCTTTCGAGTCTTCTTCAATTATGCTTGGGTTGGAATATATTATGAAAAGAGCAATAGAATTGCATAAGCCCGTGGTTATCTGCCTTGGTCTTAGTGCAAGTTATGACAGCCATGATGGGTTTGGTCCGCTTGAAGAATCCTTATTTTTTATGGCTAATATAGCTGGCGTATGTATATGCACATCAATAGGTAATGAGAGCACAGCAAAACATCACTTTACCAGTAGATTTTCTAAAGATAATGCACCTGAAAGCATTGATATTAGAGTTGGACAAAATGCTGGGGATATATTTGTTGTTATTACAAATAGAATTTGCGACAAAGTATCAGTATCGGTGCGTTCACCTACAGGTGAGCTTGTAGGCAGGGTTCAAGCCAAAACCTCAACAACTACCACAGCTAAGCTTGTGCTGGAACAAGCTACTGTAACGGTTTCATATTATTTTCCTATTGAGGGTAGTGGAGACCAAATTACTATTGTAAGAATATTAAAGGCTTCTCAAGGCATTTGGACTATAACTGTTTTTGGAGATATAGTAATTGATGGAACCATTGAAGCTTATTTGCCAGTTACTGGTTTTATTTCACCCAATGTTGAATTTTCCTCATCAAACCCATACAGCACGATGACATATCCTAGCACTAGTCTTGGACCTATACACTGTGGTGCATACAATAGTAGTAATAATACCCTATACCCAAGTTCATCATGGGGACCAAGCAGATTGGCTCCTGATATGCCAGATTTCGTAGCACCCGGCTATCAGGTTGGTGGTTTCTATCCTACAGGATATGGATATATGAACGGCACAAGTCCCGCAGCTGCTATTACAGCAGGTGCATGTGCATTGCTTCTTCAATGGGGAATTGTTAGTGGGCGAGATTTAGGCCTTAGCACGCCTAGAATTAAAGCTTATTTAATTAGAGGTTGCCTACGTACAGAAACAATGGAGTATCCTAACCCAAAATGGGGATACGGAACATTAGATTTAATGAGGACATTTTATTTTATGCGTGAATTATAGAAGGAAAGGCTGACGAAAGTTTTTTCGCCAGCCTTAGTTGAAAACATGTTTTGGTCAAGAAACTTATTTTATTAGCTTTTAATATATTTTTCAATATCAGCTTTTATAACGTTTAGGGAAGAACGCCAAAATTTAGGGTCAGTTATATCTATATTAACCATCTGTGCAATGTCTCTCAGATTAGATTTCCCGGTTGAACTTAAAAGTTTAACGTAATCTTCAGAAAAGGCACTGCCTTTTTCAATATAAATTGCATACAAGCCTTTAGCAAATAAAAGCCCAAAGGCATATGGAAAGTTATAATAATTATAATCCACATCATAGTAGTGAGGTTTAACAACCCACATATATGGATGCATAAAGTTTTCGTCTAAACCATCGCCATAGGTTTTTTTCTGCGCATCAAGCATAAGGGTACACAGCTCTTTTTCAGATAAAGAACCATTTTTGCGTTCTTTAAAAACGGTATCTTCAAACAAAAAGCGACTTAAAATATCAACTACAATTTGTGCTGAGTCTGAAATGTCGTTTTCTAAAATGATTTCCTGTTGTTCAGGCGTTGCTTTTTTCAAAGCAGCATTTTTAACCAAGGTTTCGCAAAATGTTGAAGCGGTTTCAGCAATTGGCATAGGGTAATCGCTGTTTAAATACGTTTCGTTATTTAAGCATTCACCGTGATAGCCGTGACCCAACTCGTGGGCAAGGGTAATTACATCGTTAAAGCTTCCGCTGAAATTAGTTAATATTCGGCTTTCCTTAATTGTATGAAGGTTTGAACAAAACGCACCGCCACGCTTGCCTTCTTTAGGGAATACGTCTATCCATCGGTTATCAAAGGCCCGTTTTGCATAGTCACCAAGGTCTTTGCTAAAAAGTGAAAAATTTTCAATTATAAATGCCTTTGCTTCATCGTAACTAAACTGCATATCCACTGTACCTACTGGTGCGAATATATCGTAAAAAGGCAAACCGTTTTTATGGCCTAATATTTCAGCCTTTTTGTGGAAATACTCTCTGAAAACAGGCTGATATTCTTTCATTGCACTTATCATTGCCTCAAGCACTGGTTTATCTATGCGTGAATTAAGCAAAGTCATTTCTAGCGGAGAGGAATATCCACGCATTTTGCAGTTGGTTATAACCTCACCTTTTATTCCGTTTAGTGCGGCGGCAGAAGAAGAGGCAATGGATTTAAGGGCTTTAAGCTCAGCATCATAGGCAGTTTTTCTTACTTGGGCATCAGCATTGTAAGCCATGTTTCGTACTGCGGCAAGAGGATAGTTTTTATTGTTAACAGAAACCGAAAGGGTAGAAGACAAAACATCCCAAAGCTTCATCCAAGCCAACGAACCAGTGTTGCGCATTTTTGAAATAATAATTTCTTCTTTTTGGCTTAAAAGATATTTGCTGTTGGTTATTATTTGGTTTAAATAAAAGCTGTGTTCACTAAGTAGCGGTGAAGCTGATATTATGCTCTTTGCATTTTCAAGAGAGGCAAACCAATGCTCAAAAGCTATTTGTGAAGGTGTTATTTCAGTTTCAAGTTCTTCAAGACTTTCAAGGATTTTTAAGGCAGTTCCATTTTCGGCATCTGTGCTTAAAGTAAGCTGGCAGTATTCCAAAAGAAGTGAAATAATTTCACCGAAACTATTCATAAAACTAATATAGTATTCGGTTTTTTCAACGGAATTTGAATTATCTGTTAGGTTTGTTTTGCACCAATTATTAATTTTTTCAATATAATCCTTGGCACGGTTTTGGTCATTTATAAATTTGTCAGATGAAAATGACGTATATAGTGTGTCAAGGTTCCACGTTGTATTGTTCATATTATACCTCCTGATATAGTTTTTTCCTATTGATATAGATTACCATTATATATTTGTCTATGCAATAAATTACTGGAAAAAACATACAGATTGAAGTATAATATAATTTCAATAAGTTTAACCATAACCACTAAGGAGGAGTTTAAATATGAAAGAAAATTGGGGCATAGAAACACAAGCGGTACAAGGCACATATTGGCCTGAAAATGCAGAACCACGTGTGTTGCCACTTATACAAAGCACAACATACAGATATGATACATGTGAGGAGCTTGCAAAGGTGTTTGACCTTGAACAAGAATCCCATATGTATACAAGACTTTCAAACCCAACAACAGATGCTTTTGAGAAGAAAATTGCACTTATGGAAGGTGGAGTTGGTGCATTAGCAACTTCGTCAGGAATGTCGGCAACGGTTTTAGCATTTCTTAACATTGCGCAGGCAGGCGATGGAATACTTGCTTCAAGCACTATTTACGGCGGAAGCTTCACTTTATTTGCAACAACCTTTAAAAACCTTGGCATAGAGGTAATACTTTTTAATCCTGAGCTTAGTGCTGAAGAAATTATTGCATTGGGTAAACCAAATACAAAGGCAATTTTCGGCGAAACAATAGGAAATCCACTTGTAAATGTAATTGACTTTGAGAAATTTTCTAAAGTATCAAAGGCATTAGATATACCTTTTATCGTGGATAACACTTTTGCCACAGCGGCACTTTGTAAGCCTTTAAAATTAGGTGCGCATATTGTTATTTACTCTACAAGCAAATATATTGATGGACATGCTTCGGTTTTAGGAGGAATAGTTGTTGATGGTGGAAACTTCAACTGGGATAATGGAAAATTTCCGGGACTTGTAGAGCCAGATGAAAGTTACCATGGTGTTAGCTATATAAATAGGTTTGGCACATCCGCATATATTGTAAAAGCAAGGGTTCAACTTATGAGAAACATGGGGATGACACCTGCGCCTTTTAATTCATACTTAATGAATTTGGGCAGTGAAACGCTGCACTTAAGAATGGAAAGACATTCTGAAAATGCTCTAAAAATGGCAACATATCTTAAAAATCATGAAATGTGCCAGTGGGTTAAATATCCAGGTCTTGAAGGAGACGAATACTATGCATTGGCACAGAAATATTTGCATAAGGGTGCGAGTGGAGTGCTTACATTTGGTGTTAAAGGCGGTCGTGACGCCGCACGTAAATTTATAAATGCCCTTAAGCTTGTTGCCCTTGTTACACATGTTGCCGATGTTAGAAGTTGTGTGCTTCAGCCTGCAAGTACAACTCATAGACAGCTTAGTGATGAGGAGCTTATTGCCTGCGGTGTGTCACCAGATATGATAAGATTTTCGGTGGGAATAGAAAGTGCTGATGACCTGATTGCCGATTTTGAACAGGCATTTGCACAGTGCAAATAAGTAAATAACTTTAAAAAAGCCGAAGGGGTGATGTTTGTTGAATAGCTCACTTAGCATAAATGAAATTATGAAGCTTTTTAAAACAGAATATGGTGACCCTCACAGAATTATGGGTATGCACGAAATAGTTAGAGGGGATAAAAAATATGTTGTTGTAAGGCAGCTTATTCCCAATGCCGTTTGTGTTAGCGTTATAGATAAAAAAAGCGGTAAAAAATACAGCCTTGAGAAATTGCATGATGACGGCTTTTTTGAGGGGATTATTCCACGCCGAACGAAATATTTTGCCTATACCCTTGAGGTGGATTTTGGAGAGGGAAACATATGGCAAACTGCTGACCAATATACTTTTGAACCTACTGTGACAGAGTATGATAGGTATCTTTTTGGTGCAGGGAATCACTACCGTATATATGAAAAGCTTGGGGCACACCCTAAAGAAATTAACGGTACAGATGGAGTTGCTTTTGCGGTTTGGGCACCCAACGCAAAAAGCATAAGTGTTGTTGGCAATTTTAATAATTGGGATGGCAGACGAAATATGATGCGTTTGCTTGGTAAAAGCGGAATTTGGGAACTTTTTATACCAGGAATTAAAGAGTTTGACATATACAAATATCAAGTTAAGGCACAAGATGGAACTATTGTAAATAAAGCCGACCCTTATGGTAATTTTGCTGAGCTTAGGCCAGCTAATGCATCTGTTATTTACAATATAAATGGATATCATTGGAAAGATAAAGAATGGATAAAACAGCGTGAAACAACGGATAGATACAATGTACCCATGAATATTTATGAGGTTCATTTGGGTAGTTGGATGCGTGTGCCAGAAGAAGAAAACCGTTTTATAACCTATAAAGAAGCGGCAGACAAGCTTGTTAAATATGTTAAAGAAATGGGTTACACTCATGTTGAATTTATGCCCCTTACAGAGTTTCCTTTTGATGGTAGTTGGGGATATCAGGTTACAGGTTACTATGCACCTACAAGTCGTTTTGGTACACCCAAAGAGCTTATGGAACTGATTGATACTTTTCACCAAAACAACATTGGGGTAATTATGGACTGGGTGCCTGCACATTTTCCACGTGATGAACACGGGCTTGCACGCTTTGACGGAACGGCTCTTTATGAACACGCAGACCCACGCCGTGGTGAGCATTTGGAGTGGGGCACATATATTTACAATTACGGACGCAATGAAGTTAAAAACTTTTTAATAGCAAATGCTCTTTTTTGGATAAACGAGTATCATATAGATGGTTTGCGTGTTGATGCGGTAAGCAGTATGCTTTATTTGGATTTTTGCCGTGAGGATGGTGAGTGGCTGCCAAACGAATACGGTGGGCGTGAAAACCTTGAGGCGGTAGAATTTATTAAGCACATGAACTCTGTTATAAGCGGAAGCTGTGAGGGTGTTATGATGATTGCTGAAGAATCCACAAGCTGGGAAGGCGTTACACGCAGTGTCAACGACAATGGTCTTGGTTTCAGCCTAAAATGGAATATGGGTTGGATGAACGACTTTTTAAGCTACGTTAAAAAAGATACCATTCACCGAAAATATCACCACAGCTACATTACCTTCAGCATTATGTACAACTACAGCGAAAACTATGTTTTGGTGTTAAGCCATGATGAAGTTGTGCATATGAAAGGCTCTATGATGTACAAAGTGCCAGGGGATATGTGGCAGAAGATTGCTAATCTTAAAACAGCCTACGGATTTATGTATGGACATCCAGGGAAAAAACTATTATTTATGGGTAACGAAATAGGGCAGTTTTCAGAGTGGAGTGAAGCAAGAAGTTTGGATTGGCATTTACTGCAATTTGATGATTACAAAAATCTTCATACCTATATTAAGGATTTGAACCATTTTTACGCAAGTGAGCCGGCATTGTGGGAAATGGATTTTGACCCAAATGGTTTTGAATGGATTGAGTGTGATGATAAAGACAGAAGTATTGTTTCCTTTACAAGGCGAGGAAAAAAGAAAGAACAGCAGTTGGCAGTTATTTGCAACTTTACTCAAACACCTTATGAGGACTTTTTAATGGGCGTTCCTGAGAAAGTTAACTATAAAGAGGTGTTTAATAGTGATGCTGTTAAATATGGCGGTACTGGGCGAATTAATGGCGAATTAATACAAAACAGGCATTTACCATGCAATCGATGCCAAAACAGTATTGAAATAATCGTTCCACCTTTAAGTTTTTTGGTATTCAAGCCTATTTTTAATTAAAATAGGGAAAACATAAACTAGGTGTAAATAAACTGTAAATAAATGTTCAAATGTAGTTGACTACAGATTGAATATTGTGTATAATTCTATAGTATGTGGCATGGGCTCCTTTAGGTAAACCCTTGCAACAAGGATATTCAACAACCGAAGGGAGGGAAATTCATGTCAGAGGTAAAAATTAAAGAGAATGAATCCTTAGATAGCGCTCTTCGTCGTTTTAAAAGAAATTGTGCCAGAGATGGTATTATGGGTGAAGTTCGTAAAAGAGAACATTACGACAAGCCTAGTGTAAAACGTAAAAAGAAATCAGAGGCTGCGAGAAAACGTAAATTTAAATAATTTAGTTTAAAAAGGAAGATTGCTATGTCTTTAAAAGAAAATCTTTTGCAAGATATGAAAGAAGCGATGAAAAACAAAGATACTATTCGTAAGAATACGATTCAGCTTGTTCGTGGCGGAGTACTTCAGATTGAAAAAGATAAAAAAGTTGAGCTTGACGACGAAGGTGTACTTGAAGTTATCTCCAAGGAACTTAAAAAACGCCGTGACTCACTGCCAGACTTTGAAAAAAGCGGCAGAATGGATTTGGTAGATGACCTTAATAAAGAAATTGAGATTTTACTTGCTTATTTGCCAGAACAATTAAGCGAGAGTGAAATTAAAAATATTGTTGAGGAAGCTATAAATGAAGTTGGAGCAACAACCATGAAGGACATGGGCAAGGTTATGGGTGCAGTTACACCTAAGGTAAAAGGCCGTGCCGATAACAAAATTGTAAGTAGCTTGGTTAAAGAGTTACTTTCTAAGTAAACATTAATACATTGTGAGGATGAATGCTGCTGCGTTCATCCTCTTTTGCATATATAATTTTAAAATTGTTTAAGAATCGTATAAAAGGGGAAGGACGTTAGCTGTTAAGCTAACGTCCTTCAGTAAATAAGGGAATGAGTTTTGGTATTTTATTCCTCGCCGCAAAGTTTGAGGAGTTGTTCCCAACGGTCGTCTACTTCTTTTTGGAACTCGGCAATAAGGCCTTCATTGCCTTTTTTGAACAGGTGTTTAAATCTTCCCTGTGGTTTTAAAAACTCTTCAATAGGAAGCTTATTCTTTGGCTTGTAGTTAAGAATCCACTTGCCATCTATAACTTCAAATAATGGCCAGTAGCATGTTTCTACTGCAAGGTTAGTAATTTTAAGAAGGTCTTCAGTAGGGTATCTCCAGCCACGTGGACATGGTGCTAAAATGTTAAGGAATGCTGCACCTTTTGTATAGATAGCCTTTTCGGATTTCTGATGAAGGTCGCTAAAATTTTTGATAAATGTCGTTTGTGCAACGTATGGAATGTGGTGAGCAGCCATAATTTGTGTAAGGTCTTTTCTGCCCTGCATTTTACCGTTAGATTCTTTACCAAGTGGTGTTGTTGTTGTGTCTGCAAAACGTGGTGTAGCTGATGAACGCTGAATACCTGTGTTCATGTAAGCGCCGTTATCGTAGCAAACATAAACCATGTCATGGTTCCTTTCCATAGCACCTGAAAGTGACTGGAAACCGATATCATATGTACCACCGTCACCACCGAAAGCAATAAATTTATATGTATCATCAATTTTGCCTTTTTTCTTCATAACATTATAGGCAGCTTCAACACCGCTTATGGTTGCTCCTGCATTTTCAAAAGCATTGTGGATGAAAGAATCTTCCCATGCTGTGTAAGGATACATAAATGTAGATACCTCAAGACAGCTTGTAGCACTTCCTATAACAGCCTTGTCTTCGTCCTTTAAACCTCTCAATACGTTTCTTACTGCAACTGTACCGCCACAGCCAGCACACATTCTGTGTCCACCTGCAAGACGTTCCTTTTTGTTCATTGTTTCTTTAAAGTTGTACATTTATCTCACCTCTCTTATTCTCTCACTGATAAGTAACGATAGCCTTCGCCAACTGTTCCGTCTGCAACAATTTTATCAAGTGCTGCATATACTTCTTCAATGTTTTCAACTTTAACATCTCTGCCGCCAAGGCCGTAAATGTAGTTAACAACAAGTGGTTTTTCGTTAATATTGTAAAGACCGCTTTTAACTTCGGCACAAACAGGGCCGCCTTGAGAGTTAAAACCTTCGCTTCTATCCATAACCGCAATTGCTTTACAGTGTTTAAGTGCCTGTGCTATTTCTTCAGCAGGGAATGGACGGAATACCCTTATTTTTAGTAAGCCAACCTTCTTTCCCTCACTACGAAGTTTATCAACTGCATCTTTAGCTGTACCAGCAGCAGAGTTAATTATAACAATTGCTGTTTCAGCATCATCTAATTTATATTCTTCAAAAAGGCCATATTCTCTGCCTGAAATTGCTTTAAATTCTTTAGCTACGTCAAGAATAACCTGTTTTGCATTATTCATTCCTTGGCTTTGTGCTCTTTTTGCTTCCATATAGAAAGCTGGTGTTGCGTAAGGGCCAACAGCCATGGATGTTTTTTTGTTTAAAAGATAGTTTTCTGGCTCATAGTCACCAACAAAGTTTTTAACAATATCGTCTTCTAAAAGATTGAGGTTTTCAACAGCATGGCTTGTAATGAAACCGTCCTGACATATCATTATTGGAAGTCTTACATCTGCGTGTTCCGCAATTCTATAAGCCTGTACAAAGTTATCATATGCTTCCTGATTGTTTTCGGAATAAATCTGAATCCAACCAGTATCTCTTGCACCCATACTATCTGAATGGTCTGCATTGATGTTAATTGGGCCAGATAATGCTCTGTTTACAAGTGCCAAAGCAATTGGAAGTCTATTTGATGCAGCTACATAAAGTTCTTCCCACATAAGGGCAAGGCCACATGACGAAGTAGCTGTTAATGTTCTTGCACCAGCTGCCTCTGAGCCGATTGCAGCACTCATTGCGCTGTGCTCGCTTTCAACTGGAACAAATTCTGTATCTACTAAACCGTCAGCCACAAAGGATGAAAAATACTGTGGAATTTCGGTTGATGGTGTTATTGGGAAAGCTGGCATAACGTCTGGATTAATTTGACGCATTGCTATTGCAACAGCTTCGTTTCCGGATAATCTTTCTCTGATAGCCATATTATTTCTCCTCCTTTACCATTTTAATTGCATCAAATGGACATGCATTTACGCATATTCCACAGCCTTTGCAATGGTCTAAGTCAAATTCTCCTCTTTTGCCGTCTAAAACAGGAATTGAGCTGTCTGGACAAGCTGGTACACATAAAAGACACTGTTTACATTTTTCTGCTATAAATACAGGCATATCTGTACGCCAGTCGCCTGTTCTAAATTCCTTTGAAGTTCCTGCTACATAAACATCACAAGCAGGTGTAAGTTCTTTCCAGTTTGAAGTTTCTGTATACATTTCTGATACCTTCTTAACCATTTATTTCACCTCCTGTAATGACATTTCAAGTGCTTTCATATTTCCTTCAATAACCTCTGGTTTTGATGCAAATTTATGTTTGAAAGAACCTCTCATTTCTTCTAAGAAAGCATTTTCTTCCATAACTCCTGCAACTTTTACAATTGAGGCAAGCATTGGCATGTTAGGGAAATATTTACCTAAAGCGGCAACAGAAATTTTTCTTGCATCTATAGTATGTATTCTACCTTCATAGCCATTTAAAAATGGTCTTATTTCATCTGGAGTCTTTTCAGTATTAACAATAATTGCGCCGTCTTTTTGTAAACCTTTTGTTACATCTACGGCTGCTAAAAGCGTTTCGTCAACCACTACAACGTATTCGGGGTCATAAATGTTTGAGTGAACCCTAATTTGTGTATCACTTATACGGTTATAAGCTGTAATTGGTGCACCCATTCTTTCTGGGCCATATTCAGGGAAGCCTTGAACAAACTTACCAGTGTTGAAAGCTACGTCGGCAAGAAGAAGGGAAGCAGTTTTTGCACCCTGGCCACCACGACCATGCCATCTTATTTCTAAAACTTTTGACATTTTAAATTACCTCCTGTGATTTATTTTGCAAATATATAAAGCAATCTGTGTGCCAAAAAAATGATATGTATTAAAATTAATGCAAAAACTGTGTTATATATTTATTTATAAGAGAGGCAAAGTGCATAAAGACGGGACTTTTGGATTAATAAGTCGCTGAAAAATAAAAATTAATTATGTTATAAATAAGTTTATAATCTTGAATAATATTTAAAATATGTTGTAAAAAGTGTTAGAATGATATAAAATTATGTTATAAAACAACATGGAGGGGTTATATGAAGCTTAACAGAGAAGTTTTTTACAAGCTTAGAATATATGAAGAAATTTTAAACAGAAGTGATGAGGGCGTGAATGTGGTTGACGAAAATGGAAATTTAATTTTTGTAAATCAAGTTTCTGCAGATTACTGTAACTCAACAATTAGAGAAATGACAGGTAAGCCCATTGAAAGCTTTTATCCTAATGCTATGCTGATGAATGTACTTAAAAATAAAAATGAACGTCATAACGAGAAAATTCATTATATAGGCAAAAAGAGGTACATGTGTAGTAGCTATCCTATCTACAATAATGATGAATTTATAGGAGCTTTTTCTATATTTAGAGATGTGCAGGAAATTGACGACCTTAACAAAAAAGTAAAGTATTTGGAACTTCAAATTAATTTAAATAAGCCTGAAGATAGCATGACTGCTGTGGTGGATTTTGGCGGAACTTTAAACACAGTTTTTAATAAAGCAAAAAAGACAGTTGGCTCGTTGGGTGGTCCAAGGCATTCTATAATAACAGGAGAATCAGGCACGGGAAAAACAATGCTTGCAAACCTTATTTATAACTACGCAAAAAAGATAGGAGTAATTGATAAAAATGCACCATTTATTGAAATCAACTGTGCTCAATTCACAAATCCTGACATAGCTGCTATGGAGATTTTTGGAAGTGTAGAAGGCGCATACACAGGAAGTAAGCGGAAAAAAGGCTTGTTTGAACAGGCTGATGGAGGAATATTGTTTTTGGATGAAGCTCATACCTTGGAAAATTATCAGAATATGCTATTAAAAGCAATTGAGTCTGGAAAAATTAGGCGAATTGGCGATGTGAAGGAAATTAGCATAAATGTAATAATAATTGCGGCATCCACCAGAAACCTTCAAGAGGTGCTCCTTCCTGAACTATATCAAAGGCTTGGCCAGTATGAAATGTATTTGCCTTCACTTAGAGAAAGAAGTTTTGAAGAGAAACAACAGCTTTTTCAGCACTTCATTAAAAAGTATGAATCAGCTGTGCATTTGTCACATAATATAGAATATCATGTTGAGTTTACCCCAGAAGCAAGGCAGGCACTTTTGGATGCGGTGTATCCACGTAACATAAGGCAATTTAGGGATATTATTAATTTCAGCATAGATTCATCATCACCTCTTATTGAAGATATTAAAGGGAAGAGTGAACTTACAACTGTTGTGGGGATAGAGGATATTCCCTTTGAAATAATGGAAAGTGCCGAAGATGCTGAAAGTGACACAAACAACAGCAGAGTGAAAATTGACAAGAAAGCGGCTTTGGTGATAGAAAGACTAGCAGGAGAGGGACTGGGACCTAGAAAGATTTCTAGCAAATTAAAAGCAGAAGGATATAATATAGAATACTATAAGGTTGCATATTATTTGAAAAATAAAACACAGTGATATGTAAAATGCCTGTTTAAATTTATATGACAGGCATTTAATGTGTACTTAAACAAAAAAGAAACCATCAAATGATGATTTCTTTTTAAATGTGCGCGACATGATTCGAACACGCGACCTTCTGATCCGTAGTCAGACGCTCTATCCAGCTGAGCTACGCGCACATATTATTTCGCACTTTTGGTTCGATTTAGTGCAAGGAATAGTCTATATTATTTTACCTGATTTGTCAAGCACCAATTTGAAAAATTTTGGAATTATGTAGTTATTGTTAAAGCAAGATGAATATGTTAAAGTTTAAATAAATATGTTATAATTCAAATGTATGAAGAAATACTTAGATTTTGGAGGACGAAAAATTGACCGACAGAAGTAAAAGAATAAAAATACTTATTACCATTATTTGTTGTGCAGCTATAATTTTACCATCTGTTCTGCTCTATTTATCTTATAGAGACAGAAAAATGCTGGTGTCAGAATTTGACCAGTATAGGGCGCAGTCTGAAATACTTTTAGAGCAGGAGAAACGATTAAATATTGAATATCAGAAAAAAACTGATTTTCCAGCATTGGAGTATGACAAAGGAGATTTGGATTATGGTTCTTGCGGATACGCACTTTCTGGAACATTTACTGAAATGGTAGTTGACTGGAGAGAAGATTCAGTGTATAATCCTTCAGAGAAAACTGCTTACCTCACATTTGATGATGGCCCATCTGAAAGAACCAAAGAAATACTTGATATTTTGGATGAATATGGAGTAAAAGCTACATTTTTTGTTATTGGTAATAAAAATCAGGAGAATGAAAAGTTATATAAAGATATAGTGGACAGAGGACATACCCTTGGCATGCATTCCCAAACACATATTTATAATAAAATATATGCTTCTACCGAAAGTTTTCTTGAAGACTATGACCAATTATTTACAACAATTGTAAATGAAACAGGTCAGCAGCCTGTGTTGTTTAGGTTTCCAGGTGGTTCCAACAATGCATATATGAAAAGAAATGGGACATTTACTCCTATCAAGGAGGAAATGGAGACCCGTGGATTTACATATTATGACTGGAATGTATCGGCAGAGGATGCAAAATACAAATACATAAGCGCCGACGACATTACTTGGAATGTGTTAAATGGGGCTAAGAATAAAAATTTGGCGGTTGTGCTTATGCATGATTCTGCAAATAAACAAACAACTGTTGAAGCACTGCCTGGAATTATTGAAGGGCTTGAGGAAGAGGGTTTTGCTATTGAAAAACTTACTCCTTCTTTGGCACCGTTGCAGTTTAAATGAATTCTTAAATAAATTACATATAAGCTGTTTTTATAACAGCTTTATATATGCGGACGTGGCGGAATGGCAGACGCGCAAGATTCAGATTCTTGTCCTCGTAAGAGCGGTGTGGGTTCAAGTCCCATCGTCCGCAGTGTTAAAACCCTTGTAAAATCAAGCTTTGGCGGATTTTATAGGGGTTTTTCTTTTGAAAATTTGGAATATGTAAAAGGAGCCACAGCTCCTTAATCATCACCTCTAAGAAGGTTTTCAGCGTAATCTTTTAGGCTTTCTAATGAGTTAACACCGCTTGCACGGGTGCTTATCTGGTCTCTAACGTAATCTGGAAGTTTATCAAAATATTGTTTTGCCTTTAAATCACTTTTAAACAGTTCATACATATTGGAATACTTTTGCATTCTATCACCTCAGCTTTATAGGTCTTGAAGGTCTGCAGCAGGCATATTGTTTTCAATATTATCCCTTGCAAGATCGGTATCAATTACGGGATAAGATTTAGATATGGGAATTTCTATTTCTCCATCTCTAACAAGTTGTTTTTTATCTTCATCCATTTTGCTCACCTCAATATTATTATGCCTAAGAAAAATGACATTATGTGATTAATATTACATTTCAAAAAGCAAATAAAAATTCGAAAAGAAAAAAATATAATATTTCAAGCCACTAATACAAACTACTATTTGCAGAGTAAGTTTAATTTTTATTAGATTTTGTTGATAGTTATGTGACTTTGTAACAGACGAAATTTAATTTTACTGATAAAATTAAATTCGGAAGTTTTATATAGTTAAAATTGTAACAAAGTCGGATGGGGAGGTCTATATATGAATAAAAAAGTGGTAATTATTGGTGGTGTAGCTGGAGGTGCGACCACTGCCGCAAGGTTAAGAAGACTTGACGAATCCATTGAAATTATTATTTTAGAACGCGGAGAATACATTTCTTACGCAAACTGTGGTTTACCATACTACATTGGCGATGTTATAAAAGAGAGAAATGCGTTACTTCTTCAAACTCCAGAAGTAATGAGAAGTCGGTTTAATGTTGATGTTAGAATAAGCAATGAAGCTATTTCCGTTGACAAGGATCAAAAGAAAGTAGTTGTAAGGAATTCAAAAACACAAGAGGAATATATTGAAAGCTATGATACATTAGTAATAGCAACAGGTTCCTCACCATTAAGGCCTAGCATACCAGGTATTGAAGGACCAAATATCCACACTCTTTGGACTATCCCTGATACAGATGAAATAAAGACATTTATTGAACAGAAAAAGCCAAAACGAGCAGCGGTTATAGGAGGAGGCTTTATAGGCCTTGAAATGGCAGAAAATCTACATGCCACAGGCTGTAAAGTTACAGTAGTAGAAATGCAAAACCAAGTAATGCCGCCTATTGACTTTGAGATGGCTCAAATTCTTCATGAAAATATGAGAATGAACGATGTTAATGTGTCCCTAGGAGATGGCGTAAAATCTTTTTCTAACAACAATGGATTAACAACTATACACCTTAATAGCGGAAAAGAAATTGAAGCAGAGTTGGTAATTTTATCTATTGGTGTAAAACCCAACAGCAAATTAGCGAAAGAAGCTGGATTAGCATTAAATGACCGCAATGGAATTTTGGTGGATAAATTTTTAAAAACCTCAGACCCAAGCATATATGCGGTTGGTGATGCAATTGAGGTAGAAAACTTTGTATCAAAGACGCCGGCTATGATGCCTTTGGCTGGCCCTGCCAATAAACAAGCAAGAATTTGTGCGGGAAATATTTTTAATGAGTTCCACAATAAATCCATGGAAATGAAGAAATATAAGGGAACGCAAGGAACTTCTGTGGCAAAAGTATTTGATTTAACTGTGGCAACAACAGGTTTAAGTGAAAAAGCATTAATTAAGTCAGGCAAGGAAATAGATAAAGATTATTTTGTTGCTACTATTAATCAAAAATCACATGCAGGGTATTATTCAGGGGCAACACCGATAACCCTTAAATTAATATTCGCTCCAACGGGTGAAATATTTGGTTCACAAATTGTTGGTATTGATGGTGTTGACAAAAGAATTGATGTAATTGCAACAACACAACGCTTAGGTGGAACTATTTACGATTTATGTGAATTGGAATTGGCGTATGCTCCACCATTTTCTTCGGCAAAAGATCCTGTTAACATGGCGGGATTTGTTGCAGAGAACATCTTAAACAGAATAGCTTCTTTTACTTCTTGGGATGAAATTAAAGAAAAAGCTGATAGTGAGAAAATTATTCTTGACGTTGGTGAAGAATTTGAACGAATGGCTTTTGAAATGCCAAACTCACGCAATATTCCGCTTGGAGAACTTCGCAAACATTTATCAGAGTTGGATAAAAACAAGCAGATTATACCTTATTGTGCAATTGGTGTTAGGTCTTACAATGCTGCAAGAATTCTAATGAACAACGGATATAAAAATGTGAAAATTTATCCAGCTGGTACTAGCTTTTATAAATCAGTATTTCACGAAACCCTTTTAGGAAAAACCTTAGAAAGCGAACATAAAGATGCAACAAACAATGCTGAGTTAGGAGAAACGAAGATGGATTTGGATAATATTGTTGCAAAGAAAGTTTTAGATTGCAGTGGACTTCAATGCCCTGGCCCTATCATGCGCGTTTTTAACACAATCAATGAAATTGAGGTTGGAGATATAATTCAGATTTCTGCTACAGATATGGGATTTGCACGTGATATAGATGCATGGTGCAGGCGCACTGGCAACACACTGCTTAAAGCTGAAAGAAAGGGCAAGGAAAATATAGTTTATATTCAAAAAGGAACAAATGCTGCTGGAGATATGTCAAATATGATTGCTTGCTCCAAAGAAGTTCCTTCTGGCAATCTTTCAGTGCCACAAGGAAAGACTTTAATTGTTTTTAGCGGCGACTTAGACAAAGTTTTGGCATCGTTTATTATTGCAAACGGTGCGGCGGCGTTAGGCAGACCTGTTACTATGTTCTTTACCTTCTGGGGATTGAATGCCCTTAGAAAGTCTGAAAAACAAAATGTTAAAAAACCTATCATTGATAGTATGTTTGGTGCAATGATGCCAAGAGGAACCACTAAGCTATCCCTTTCAAAGATGCACATGGGTGGCATGGGAACTAAAATGATGAAAAAGGTAATGAAAGATAAGAACGTTGATTCGTTGGAAGATTTAATGAAACACGCAATGGCAAATGGTGTTAAACTAATTGCATGTACAATGTCAATGGACGTTATGGGCATTACAAAAGAAGAACTAATTGACGGTGTTGAGTTTGCAGGCGTTGCCGCTTATTTAGGCGACGCAGAAGAATCCAACGTAAATTTGTTTATTTAAAGAAGAGACTGATTATATAGTGTTTTTAAGTAATTTAGCTGATATATTATAAAAAAGTGTAAACTTCCAAACTTAGTATTTTGAACCACTAGGTTTGGAGGTTTATTTTTGGTTATGCAGAGAAAAACAAGGGGATTAATATAACTTATAATATATTTTATATAAGTATGTACTTTATTTTTGATTTATGGAGATTTTTATGATAATATGAAAAAAATGTGTTAATGATGTTTTCTTAGTAAATATTAATATGAAGTTTGGAATAGTTACTAAACTTTATTTGTGTGATATAAAAGTTAATAGTATGGAAAGAGGATAAAATGAATTCTATAATAGAAGTAAAAAATTTTACTAAAAAATATGGCGATTTTACGGCTGTAAACGATATTTCTTTTAAAGTAGAAGAGGGAACCATTTTTGCTTTTTTAGGCCCAAATGGAGCAGGTAAAAGTACAACCATAAACACTCTGTGTACAATATTTGAAAAGACATCAGGAACTCTATTAATAGATGGCAAAGACGTTTCTGAACAGAAAAGTGAAGTTCGCTCAACAATTGGAGTGGTTTTTCAAGATTCAACCTTAGATTCAAAAATGACAATTGATGAAAACCTTAAAATGCACTGTGTTTTCTATAACATTCCGAAAAATGAGGTGGAAGAACGAATACAGTTTGTTTTAAAGTTAGTAGATTTATTAGGAGAACGAAAGAAATTAGTTAGCGCTTTATCAGGCGGAATGAAACGCCGTGTGGAGATTGCTAGAGGTTTAATTCATTATCCAAAGGTATTATTTCTTGATGAACCAACAACTGGACTTGATCCACAAACACGTACACATATATGGGAATATATCCGAAAGCTTCAAAAAGAAAGAAATATTACAATTTTCCTTACAACTCATTACATGGAAGAGGCAGAAATATGTAGTAAAATTGCCATAATTGATGGTGGCGTTATTGTGGCCCATGATACGCCATACGCTTTAAAAAAGCAGTTCACAAAAGATAAGGCATATATTACTACCAATAAAGAGAATGAACTTGAAGAGTTGTTAGCACAATATGAATTGCAGTATGTTAAGAAGGAAAACTATTATAAAGTTGACGCTGAAAATATTGATGTTTTATTGCAAGTTGTAAGTAAGCACAAAGAAAATATTGTTAGTATTGAAATAAAAAAAGGTACGTTTAATGATGTTTTTCTTGAAATAACTGGGAAAAAAATTAGGGATGAGGTATAATATGAATACAGTTTTGGCGTTATGGAAAAGAGGATTAAAGGCATTTATAAGAAACAGGGTTGGATTGATTTTTTCCCTTGTTTTTCCTTTCTTTTTTGTTTATGTGTTTGGTGCAATTTTTAAAAATGATTTTATAGAAAATCCAATTGCTTATATGCTCTCTGGAGTAATAATAACCACGGTGTTTGAGAGTTCACTTAATGTGGCTTCATCAACTGTTGATGATATGGTAAGTGGATTCATGAAAGAAATTTTAGTTTCACCTGCTAAAAGGATATCTGTAGCAATGGGTCAATTGTTAACTGCTTCTACTGTTGCCACAGTGCAAGGTGTTATGATTTTAATTTTAGGCTTATTTGTAGGAATTAAATTTACAACATGGACTACGCCAATATTTGTTCTTTGCGCTATGATTTGTGTTGGACTTGCCTTTTCTGGCGTTGGATTATTTCTTGCAACAATTGTCCACAGTGGTCAAACTTTTCAAATAATTAAAGCTGCGGTAACATTACCATTAACTTTTTTGTCCGGAGCATATATACCGCTGGATATGTTACCAAATACACTTAAATATGTTGCTTACATCAATCCAATGACTTACGCAACAGCTTTTTTTCGCATGATTGTTTTAGAAAAGACAACTTTATCAACAGCCGAGCTTGTGAAGGAAGGATTGGCTGTTAATATAAATGGTTTTATTGTTACGCCTTTTATGTCTTTTACCATTATTGTGGCTATAGGCATAGTATTTTTGATACTATCAACAAATTCGTTTATTAAAACAGATTTTTCCCGCATGACCAGAAGCTCAAATGATGCTAGTGCTCTTTGGGGCTAACATAAAGCAGTATGGCATTTATTTTTAAGATTGCCGTTGTATACTATTAAAAGAAAGCAGGAAAATAATTGATTAGAGTTCAAAATTTAAAGTTAAAGCCAAATGAAGAAAAAGAAGTGATTTTAGAAAAGGCTTGCAAAAAGCTACGTCTGGACAAAAAGAGTATATTAAAGTGGAAAATAGTTAAACAGTCACTAGATGCCAGAAAAAAAGGGAACATATTTTTCATTTATACAATAGATGTTAAGGTTGACAATGAAAACAGACTGCTGAGAACAATAAAAGACAAGGATGTTGCCAAAGCAGTTGATACTGAATACTTTTTACCAGAAGGCAAAGCAATTATGGAAAAGCGCCCTGTTGTGGTTGGTTTTGGGCCAGCCGGAATGTTTGCGGCACTAACTCTTTGTCAAATGGGCTTAAAGCCAATTGTGTTAGAAAGAGGAAGAAATGTAGACCAAAGGGCTTCAGATGTTGAACAATTCTGGAAAGAGGGAATTTTGGAAACAAACTCTAATGTTCAGTTTGGTGAGGGCGGTGCAGGAACTTTTTCAGACGGAAAGCTTACAGCCAGAAGTAAGGATGTTCGTTGTAAAAAGGTATTTACAGAGTTTGTAAATCATGGTGCGCCAAAAGAAATCATGTATGTTCATAATCCTCATATTGGCACAGATAAACTTCGCGACGTAGTTAAAAACATAAGAGAAAGTATTCAAAGCATGGATGGAGAAATTCGCTTTGAAGCAAAGCTTACTGATTTTGAGATGAAAAATAATTCACTTACTGCGGTGGAAATTAACGGCAGTGAATGGCTTGAATGCAGTGACATAGTGCTTGCAATTGGACACAGCGCAAGAGATACTTTTGAGATGCTTTATAATAAGGGCGTTGAAATACGCCAAAAACCGTTTGCCATGGGTGCAAGAATTGAACACAAGCAGGCGGTTGTTGACAGTGTTCAATTTGGAGAATTTGCAGGAGAGAAAAGCCTTGGCTCTGCAGAATATAAGTTCACCTACCGTACCCAAAGTGGGAGAAGCGCATATACATTTTGCATGTGCCCTGGTGGCTTTGTTGTTGCGGCAGCCAGTGAGGAAAATATGATTGCAGTTAACGGCATGAGCTACTTTAGCCGTGACGGTGAAAATGCTAACAGCGCATTGCTGGTTCAGATCAACGAAGAAGATTTTGGCAGCAAACATCCACTTGCTGGTATGTACTTTCAGCGTGAGTTGGAGAAAAAGGCATTTGAACTTGGAGGCAGAAATTACAATGCGCCAGCGCAAAAGGTTGGGGATTTTTTAAATGGTAAAAAAAGTACAGCGATTGGTGAGGTTAAAAATACTTACACACCTAACGTTCAATGTGCAGATCTAAATCAGCTTTTTCCCGAATTTATGGCAGAAGCTATGAAAGAAGCTATCGTTGGCATTGGCAAGCGTTTTAAGGGTTTTGATGATGAGGATGCATTGCTTACTGCAGTTGAAAGCAGAAGCTCATCGCCAATAAGGCTTGAAAGAAATTTGCAAACAGGTGAAAGCATTAATGTTTCGGGGCTTTACCCAACTGGAGAAGGTGCAGGCTACGCTGGTGGAATAGTTTCGGCAGCAGTAGACGGAATTCTTACGGCAGAAAGAATATTTGAAAAATACAGGCTATAAGATATAAATTGAAGCGGTGTCCAAATTAGATTTTGGATGCCGTTTTTAATATGTTTAATTATTTGAATCAATAACATTTGCAAAAGATGATTTTTTCTTAAAAACGAGGATTTTACTATTTTTTATAAAAAATGGTATAAAAATGTCAAAAAGAGTTAAATTTTCACACAAATTAACTATGTATAATTTCACTTTTTTACTGGTAGAGCTTGTATTTTTATTAAATTTATATTACAATGTGGTTAAAAGTGGATACAAGTGGAGCAAAGTGGTTGGAAATAGCAGTTAGTTTGTGTTTTCATGTGAATGGTGAGTGTGATTATGTTTATAGGTGAATACCAGCATAATATTGATACAAAGGGACGTATTATTATTCCTTCTAAATTCAGAGAAGACCTTGGTGATAAATTTGTTGTTACCAGAGGTTTGGATAGCTGTCTTTTTGTGTATTCGCAGGAACGCTGGGTTACCCTTGTTGAAAAGCTTAAAACATTACCGTGGACAAGCGCAGATGTAAGGAAATTTGCACGTTTTTTTACTGCCGGTGCTATAGAATGTGAACTAGACAACCAAGGTAGAATAGTTATTCCTCAAAATTTAAGAGAACACGCAACACTGGAAAAGCAAATAGTTTCCATTGGTGTTGTTGACCGTGTAGAGATTTGGGATAAGGCAAGATGGGAAGATTACAATAGCGAAGAAAATTTTGTTGATAACGAGCTGGCAGAAAAAATGGCAGAGCTTGGTATATAAAATGAATTTTAAAAAATATGAGGGTGTGTTTTAATGGAGTTTCATCACGTGTCGGTTTTATTAAATGAATGCATTGAAGGTCTTTCCATAGATAAGGACGGCATATATGTTGACGGGACTTTGGGTGGAGCAGGACATTCATACGAAATTTGCAAGCACCTTGATGGTGGCAGGCTTATTGGTATAGACCAAGATATGAATGCAATAAATGCGGCTAAAGAGCGTCTTAAAGAATTTGGTGACAAGGTTACTTTTGTAAATGACAATTTTTCTAACATAAAAAATATTTTAATAAAACTGGGTATTGAAAAGGTTGATGGATTTTTGTTGGACATTGGTGTTTCCAGTCATCAACTGGACGAGGCAGGCAGAGGATTTAGCTACATGCAGGACGCTCCGCTGGACATGCGTATGGATATTACT
Organism: Lachnospiraceae bacterium; assembly: GCA_034933685.1. Classification (GTDB taxonomy): domain Bacteria; phylum Bacillota; class Clostridia; order Lachnospirales; family Anaerotignaceae; genus UBA8514. The sequence goes on from JAYFNB010000018.1 coordinate 55,955, forward strand.
AAGCCTCTGTCGGCTTATGAAGTTGTTAATGAATACAGCGAAGAGGAAATAAACAACGTTATATTTAGATATGGTGAAGAACGTTGGGCGAAACGCATTGCACAGTTTATTGTTGAACAGCGAGCCCAAAAGCCTATTGAAACAACCTTTGAATTGGTTGATGTTATTAAAAAGGCAGTTCCAAAAGGAGCAAGAAAGGATGGACCACATCCTGCAAAACGAACTTTCCAGGCAATAAGAATAGAAGTGAATGGTGAGCTTGAAATTTTAGAGCAAACAGTAGATGACATGACTGAGGCGTTAAACAAGGGTGGAAGGCTATGCATAATAACTTTTCATTCTCTTGAAGATAGGATAGTTAAAAATGCTTTTAGAAAACAGGAAAATCCTTGTACATGTCCTCACGAATTTCCAGTTTGTGTATGCGGGAAAAAGCCATTGGCAAAAGTTATAACAAGAAAGCCTATAGTTCCGTCTGAAGAAGAACTTGAAGCTAATCATAGAGCAAGAAGCGCAAAGCTTAGGGTGTTAGAAAGAAAATAGACTTTGAAAGAGGGTAGTTAGATGTCGGGTAAAAGAAAATACAGATACAACCAAAACAGCTATAATTCATCCAGTGCAGCGTATGCATATGAAATGGAAGTTTTACCCACCCAGCCGATTTATGACGATTCTATTTTAACAGAACGAGACTATAGGCGCAAAGCAGATGAAATTGAAGCTAAAAGAGTAAGTGGCATTGAAAAAAAAGAACGCCTCGTGCATAGGTTTAAGCTTAGTGTAGCGGTACTGGGTGTTTTTTCAGGATGTTTTGTTACCATGGCGTCATACGCCCTTGTGGCTGAGCAAAGGGTTGAAAATTCCAAGCTGAATGACCAATTGATTGCAATACAAAACGAAAATGTGTCATTGCAGGCTGAAATTTCGGACAAAGTTGATTTAGAGTACATTGAAAGTGAAGCAGTTAATCGACTTGGTATGGCCGAACCTCAGCCTTATCAGATTATATACATTGATGTGCCGAAGCAAAGTTACACAGTGCAGTACGGGAAAGCTGAAAGTGATAAGGAAGATAAATTTTCCATTGCTTCTATAGTAAGTATATTCAAAAGCTGATGGGTAAATGCCCAAGACAAAAAAGGGTTGATGATTATGAGAAAACGACAGAGAATAAAGGTTGGGTTTGGTAGAAAAGCAAAGCTGACTTTTATTCTTTTTGTATTATTAACAGGGTTTAGCGGCCTTGGAGCACGCGTATTTTATATAAAAAGTGTGCATGGTGCAGACTATGAAATGGCAGCAAAAACACAGCAGGTAAGCCGTTACGACAGTATTATTTCGCCTAACCGTGGAACCATTACCGACAGAAATAATCAAGCACTGGCGCTAAGCACAACTGTGTATAACATTGTATTAGATACAAGAGTTTTGGTGCAGTTTAAGGCAGAAGAACAGGAAAAAACCATTAAGGCGCTTAGTGATACCCTTGACGGAGTAGATTATTCTACACTTAAAGAATACATTACAATAGACCCTGCTACTAAAAAGCCAAAGCTGGATACAAGTTGGAAAGTTTTAGCCAAGAAGCAAAGCCGTGAGGTGAAAGAAAGCCTTGAAGCCATGGGGCTTAAAGGTGTTGTATATCAAAAAGATACCCAAAGAAAATACACATCAGGTACTCTTGCGTCACAGGTTATAGGCTTTATTAGAGATGCTATGTGGGGACTTGAAAAACAATATAACGTATATATGAGCGGCGTTGCAGGACGTTCATTTATTACTTATGACGGGATAAATGGAGCTGTTAACCAAGAAATACCAGCTGAAGACGGTAATACAATTGTAACTACATTGGATTATACAATACAAACCTATGCGGAGGAAGCTGTAAAGCAAGGTATGGAAGAATACAATCCAGAAAATGCGGCAGCAATAGTAATGGATCCCAATACAGGTGAAATACTTGCTATGGCTGCGGGGCCAAGCTTTGATCCTAATAATCCGGCGGAGCCGCTTGCCCTTAACAGTGAAGCGTTTGCTTCAATTTGGGAAGGAATGGACGTAAAAAGTCAATACCAATATCTTGATGGGGTGTGGAAAAACTTCAATGTTTCTTCAACCTTTGAGCCTGGTTCTATTTTCAAACCTATGGTAGTTGCGGCAGCGTTGGAAGAAGGGGTTATAAAAAATGATGACACCTTTTACTGTGGAGGAAATAAACAGGTTGCTGACAGGAAGATAAACTGTAACGTAAGAAGCGGGCATGGTACTCTTACAGTTGAACAAGTGCTTGCTTATTCTTGTAATGTTGGAATGATGGACATTGCAGAAAAAATGGGTCCTAGCCTGTTTTATAAATACCAAAGAGATTTTGGGTTTGGTTCACTTACGGGTATAGATTTGCCAAGTGAAGCAAGTGCCTCCTCGCTTATGTACAGCGAAGAAAGAATAAAAAGCACCGAACTTGCAACTATGAGCTTTGGACAAAGCTTTAATTCAACTGCTTTGCAGGCAATAAATGCAATGGCGGCAGTTATAAATGGCGGTAACCTTATGCGCCCATATATAGTTTCCCAAGTTGTAGACAAAAATGGAAATATTGTTAGGGAAACAAAGCCAGAGGTAATAAGAAAAGTAATTTCTCAAGAAACATCAGATATTGTAAGGAAAGACCTTATTACAACTGTAGAAATAGGAACTGGTAAAAAGGCAAAAATTCAAGGCTATACCATTGGTGGCAAAACAGGTACGGCACAGCAAGGGGTTAGGTCAGATGATAAATACACTGTTTCGTTTATTGGATTTTTGCCAGCAGATAATCCTCAGTATATTGCAATTACTCTTATACATAAGCCTGAAACCTATGCCGATGGTGTTACTACAGTTTCGCCAATAATTAAAGCATTGTTTGAAAAGATAATTAAATATAAAGCTATAGAGCCAAGTTATGTCGTTGAGGCAGGGCAAAAGAGTAATGAAAAAAATGTTATAGTAAATGATTACACAAATTGCACACTTTTTGACGTACTTACCGAACTAGAACTTAATAACCTTAATTATGAGTTGGTTGGCAGTGGAAACAATGTTGTTAATCAAGTGCCTCATGGTGGAGCAGAGGTCCTTGAAGGAAGTAAGGTTATTTTGTATGTAGAAAAAGGTGAAGGTGAAACAGGAAACGTTATTGTGCCTGCGGTTAAGGGTTTACAGCATGATGAAGCAGTAACGGCTTTAGTTGACGCAGGACTTGAAGTAGTGCTTAAAGGTGATGAAACTGGAGTTGTAACTGATGTATCACCTAAAAGTGGCATAACTGTTGAAGCAGGCTCGGAGGTTACTATAACTATAAGTGCAAAAAGGGAAGAACCACAATGAAGTGAATAACTTAACATTCACGCAAATAGAATATATTTAAGATATATTCGGGAGCGTGTGTTTTGTGGATAGGGTTTCGGTTTTAGTAAAAAGAAAGCTATTGTTTTTTCTAAGTATGTGCTTTTTAAGTGGTGCTGTGCTTATTGCCAGAGTTATTTACATACAAACCTGTAAGTCGGACGAACTGCAAAAAATGGCATATGAACAGCAAACCAGAGATAGACTTATTACTCCTAAAAGAGGAGATATACTGGACAGAAATGGGGTTGGAATAGCCGTTACTCAATCGGTTAACGCAGTAAGTGTTATACATGCGCAGGTGCATGATGAAGAAGAAACAGCTAGGTTCCTAAGTGAAAAATTAGGTCTTGATTATAATAATGTTCTTGAAAAAGTATCACAAAGAGTTGCTTTGGTAAGAATTAAAACTAAGGTGGATAAAGACCTTGCTCAGGAAATACGTGATGCAAATATGCCAGGGGTTGTGGTAGATGAAGATGTTAAACGCATATATCCATACAGCACCTTGGCGGCACAGGTTATAGGCTTTGTCGGCAAAGATAATCAGGGAATTATAGGCCTTGAAGCAAAGTATGATGAATACTTAGAGGGTGAGTCTGGAAAAATACTAACACTTACCGACAGCAAGGGTGTTGAAATAGGCGAATATCAGGAACGGATTGAGCCTGTTAACGGTGGAAGCCTTGTAACAACAATTGACGTTGTTATACAGCAGTATGCTGAGCAGACATTGGCAAAGGCAGTTGAGGCAAAACAAGCAAAAAGTGGAATGATTATTGTAATAAATCCGCAAAATGGTGAGATTTATGCAATGGCGAACTATCCGTACTTTGACCTTAATACACCCTTTGAAATTAATAATGATGAGTTGGCAGCAAGCTGGCAAAACTTTACAGCTGAGCAGCAAAATGATTATTTAAATAAAATGTGGCGAAACACTGCTATTAATGATACGTACGAACCTGGAAGCACATTTAAAATTGTTACATCATCAGCAGGTCTTGAAGAGGGAAAGGTTAAGGTAACTGATACATTTGTATGCAATGGGTATTATGTTGCTGGTGACAGAATGATTAAATGCTGGCGCTACCCACGTACACATGGTACACAAACGTTTATTGAAGGAGTACAGAACAGTTGTAACCCTGTGTTTATGGCTGTTGCCCAAAGGTTGGGTGCTGAAACATTCTACAACTATATGCTTAAGTTTGGTTTTGATAAAAAAACGGGCATTGACTTACCAGGTGAAGCGGTTGGCATTATGCACAAGCTTGAAAATATAGGCCCTGTAGAGTTAGCAACAATGAGTTTTGGTCAGTCATTTCAAATTACGCCACTGCAACTTTTGCGTGCGGCATCTTGCATAGTAAACGGCGGATATCTTATTACACCTCATTTTGGAAGTGAAGTTATTGATGAAAATGGAAATGTTATTGCAACCTTTGAAAGTGAAAAAGGAGAACAGGTAATTTCCACGGAAACATCTGATACTATGCGTATGATACTTGAAAGCGTTGTAGCTCACGGAACAGGCAACAAGACATATATACCAGGTTATCGCATTGGTGGGAAAACAGCTACAAGTGAAAAACTTCCACGTAAAAGCGGAAAATATATAGCATCTTTTATGGCATTTGCACCAGCGGATGACCCTAAGGTTATGGCTTTGGTGCTTATTGATGAACCACAAGGAGTGTATTATGGAGGTACAGTTGCAGGGCCTGTTATGAAAGAGTTACTAAGCAACATATTGCCATACATTGGCGTTGAGCCTGTGTACACAGAAGATGAATTGAAACTGGATGAAGTTAAAAAAGCGACAGTTCCTAATGTAACTGGGCTTACATTATCAGAAGCTAAAAAGCTTATAAAAGAAGCAGGGTTAGAGGCAGATGTGAAGACTGAGGGTGAAAATGTGTTTGGTCAATTCCCACTAGCTGGCGAAGAAGTAAATTTGGGAACAAAAATGATGTTGTTTACAGAGTAAAAAAAGTTCCAAATTATAAAAATTATGGTATAATTATTGTTTGAATTGGAGGCGTTAATAAATATGAAATTATCAGCTGTTATGAAAAACATTGATTACACAGTTTTGCAGGGAAACGACGATATTGAAATTAAAAAAATAGTTTATGACTCTAGACAGACAGAAAAAAATGATGTTTTTGTTTGCATTTCAGGTTTTAAAGTGGATGGCCATGACTTTGCAAGTGGAGCTGTTGAAAAAGGAGCAGCGGTTGTTATTGTTGAAAAGAAAATTGATTTGCCAACGGAAGTTACAGTGCTTAAGGTAGAAAATAATAGAATTGCACTTGCTCAAATGGGTGCAAATTACTACAACGAACCATCAAAGAGGATGAATTTAATTGGCGTAACAGGTACAAATGGGAAAACCTCTACTACCTACATTATAAAATCTGTTTTAGATAGAATTAACCATAAAGTAGGTATCATAGGTACAATTGAAAACAGGATTGGCGATGAAGTTATTCACACAGAAAGAACTACACCTGAAAGCCTTGAAGTACAAAAGCTTTTTAAGGAAATGTATGAAGAACATGTAACAGATGTTGTTATGGAAGTTTCTTCCCATGCGTTGGATTTGCATAGGGTGGATTGCTGTGATTATAATATTGCCATATTCACAAACCTTACACAAGACCATTTGGATTACCACAAAACTATGGAAAATTACAAGCTGGCTAAGGCTATGCTTCTTGAAAGGACAAACAAAGCGGTTATCAATATAGACGACCCAGCAGGAGAATACATGATTAGTGTTTCCAAGGGGAAAGTTATAACAACTGCAATTGAAAAAAACGCTGACTTAAAGGCAGAAAAAATTAAAATAACTGCCGATGGAGTTAGTTTTGTGTTGGACTACGAAGGTAAAGAATATCCCGTACACTTGAATATTCCAGGCAAGTTCAGCATATACAATGCGTTGGGGTCAATTGGTGCATGTTTATTTATGGATATTCCTATGGAAACAGTTATTGAAGGAATTGGTGCAATTGCAGGGGTTAAGGGCCGTTTCCAAAGCATAAAAAGTCCAAAAGGTGCTAATGCTGTTGTGGATTATGCCCACACACCAGACAGTTTGGAAAATATACTGAAAACAGCAAAAGAATTTGTTGAGGGACGCATTATTACAGTATTTGGCTGTGGCGGAGACCGTGACAGAACGAAGAGACCTATTATGGGCGAAATAGCAGGCAAACTTTCAGATTATTGCATTATCACCAGCGATAATCCTCGTTCAGAAGAGCCAAATGCAATTATTCTGGATGTTGAAGAAGGTACAAAACGCACAAATTGCCCATACGTAAAGATTGTGGACAGGCGTGAGGCAATATTTACCGCAGTTAAAATGTCACAGAGAGGTGACCTTGTTGTGGTTGCAGGAAAAGGGCATGAAAGCTACCAAATTTTTGCAGACAAAACTATACACTTTGACGACGCAGAGGTTGTAGCGGAGGCCTTTGAGGAGGAGCAATAATGAAAGAAATGACATTAGGGGAAATTTGCGACGCAGTAAATGGCAGATTTTTAAAGCCCTGTGACAAAAACTCGAAAACAGAAAAGCTTACAACAGATACAAGAGAAATAGAAAAAGGTTCTCTTTTTATACCACTTAAAGGGGATAATTTTGATGGGCACGACTTTATTGAGCAGGCATTTGAAAAAGAAGCATTGTGTTGTTTTAGCGAAATTGAAATTGAATCCAATGGAATAATTATTATTGTAGAGGATACAAGGAAAGCTTTCCGCATGCTTGCAATGTATTATCTTACACTTTTTAATGTGAAGGTTGTTGGTATTACTGGCAGTGTTGGCAAAACAACAACAAAAGATATGATAGCCTCTGTTTTGGAGGAAAAATATAAGGTTCTTAAAACACAAGGAAACTTTAACAACGAAATTGGTTTGCCAAAAACCATTTTCAATCTTAAAGATGACCATGAGGTTGCTGTACTTGAAATGGGAATGAACAGCTTTGGAGAAATACGCAGGTTGTCAGAAATTGCAAAGCCTGATATTGCTGTTATTACCAATGTTGGGGTATCCCACATAGAAAACCTTGGAAGCCGTGAAGGAATTTTGCAAGCGAAAAGTGAAATTTTTGAATATCTTAAAAAAGATGGTGTTGCTGTGTTGAATGCCGATAACGATATGATTTCAACTCTGCGAGGAAAGCTTAATTTTAAAACATTTTGGTTTGGTATTGAAAACAAAAGCGATTTTTATGCTGAAAATATTGTACCAATGGGCTTAGAGGGCATAAAATGTACTATTTTATGCGAGGGTGAAAGGACAGACGTAACAATTCCTGTGCCAGGTGAACATATGGTGCTTAATGCTCTTTCTGCGGCGGCTGTAGGAAAATCGCTAAACCTTAACATGGAACAAATAAAGCGTGGCATTGAAAATTTTGCGCCAACAGCAATGCGAATGGCAGTAAATAAAACGGATTTTGGTTTAACTCTTATTAATGACGCATATAATGCAAACCCAGTATCTATGAAGGCAGCAATTGACGTTTTATGCACAAGCCAAGGCAGAACTGTTGCTATTTTGGGTGATATGTTTGAGCTTGGTGATTTTGCGCCATCACTACATTATGAAGTTGGTGAATATGCCGCAAAATCGTGTATTTTCCTTAGTATATGTATTGGCGAAATCAGTTCAAGAATTTATGACGGAATAAAAGAAAATGGCGGAAATGCTATATATTTTAAGACACAGGAAGAGTTTTTACAGAGCAATTTAAAAGAAATATTTATAAGCGGTGATACTGTACTAATTAAGGCATCAAGAGGTATGCACTTTGAAAAAACCGCAGAAAAATTACAAGAGGTGAAATAAGTGGGTACACTTGAATATTCGGTTTACGCAATAATTATAGCGTTTATACTTGGGCTGATTTTTTGCCCTGTGCTGATTCCAGTTTTGCACAGGCTAAAATATGGACAGACAGAACGTGAGGACGGACCAGAAAGCCATCTTAAAAAAAGCGGAACACCTACAATGGGTGGTCTTGCTATTTTAGCGTCTTTTTTTGTTACGTGCTTATTCTTTGCAAAGGGAAATGCAGATGGAATAGCAGTTACCCTTGTTACTATGGGTTTTGGCTTAATCGGCTTCTTAGACGACTACATAAAGGTAGTTAAAAAGCGTTCATTAGGGTTAAGGGCATATCAAAAAATATTGTTACAGCTTATAGTTACAGCGGCGTTTGCCATTTATGTATTTAAAAGAGGTATAGGAACAGGCGTACTTATTCCATTTACAAGTGGGTATCAGTTTGATTTGGGCATTATCTACTGGCCAATGTTTGTTATTGCTGTGCTTGGCACAGTTAACGGGGTCAATCTTACAGATGGCTTAGATGGTCTTGCCAGTGGAGTTACCCTTATTGTAGCGGCATTTTTTATGATAGTTTCATGGGCTGCTGGCAGTGGAATAACTATGGTTTGTGGTGCAGTTATTGGCAGTCTTCTAGCATTTCTTATTTTTAATGCATATCCTGCAAGGGTGTTTATGGGCGATACGGGTTCACTTGCCCTTGGCGGCTTTGTTGCGGCTAGTGCTTTAATTTTGAAGATGCCAATATTTATTATTATTGTAGGTATTATCTATTTTGCCGAAAGCATTTCCGTAATGCTTCAGGTTGGATATTATAAACGCACTAAAAAAAGAATTTTTAAAATGGCACCAATACACCATCACTTTGAACTTTGTGGCTGGAGTGAAACGAAGGTTGTAACAGTATTTTATATTATTACGGCAATTATGTGTCTTGTGGCATTTTTGGGCAGTAAATATATGTTTTAGGAAGAAGGATTTAAAATGGATTTTAATGGTAAAAAGATATTGGTTTGTGGAATGGCGAAAAGCGGAATTTCTGCAGCAATGCTTGTAAATAGCCTGGGTGCAGAGGTAATTTTGCAGGATATTAAGAAAAAAGAAGATATGGGTGATGTGTCATATATCGAAAATTCAGGTATTAAAATATATGACGGCAAAAATCCAGATGAAATTATAGAAGACATGGACTTAGTTGTAGTTAGTCCTGGTATACCTACTAGCCTAAGTTTTTTTGAAGTTGCCCAAAAGGCTGGGGTTAAAATAATAAGTGAGGTAGAACTTAGCTACATTGTTACACCATGCCCAATTATTGCCATAACTGGTACTAATGGCAAAACAACAACAACTGCCCTTACAGGTGAAATAATTAAAAAGAAATATCCTAAGGCGGCGGTTGTCGGAAACATTGGTGTGCCTTACTCTGGCGAGGTACAGCGTCTTAGTGCTGATGACTACGTAGTAGCGGAAATCAGCAGTTTTCAAATGGAAACTTCTGATAAATTTCACCCTCACATCAGCGCAGTTTTAAACATCACTCCAGACCATTTAGATAGACACAAAACAGTTGAAAATTATATGCATATGAAAGAAAAGGTGTTTGCAAATCAAACTGCCGAGGATTTCGTTATCTTAAACTATGATGATGAATCAACAAGAAAAATGGCAGCAAAAACTAAGGCAAAAACCTTCTTTTTTAGTAGCTCAAAAGCAATTGATGAAGGCATATATTTAAAGGAAAACGATATAATTGTAAAATGGGGAACCTTTAACGAAACCGTAGTTCCTGTAAACGACCTTAAAATACTTGGCACACATAACTACGAAAATGTTATGGCGGCTGTTGCTATTTCAATTTGTGCAGGAGTTAGCATGACGGATATTGTTAGCACCCTAAAGGAATTTGGCGGAGTGGAGCACCGAATTGAATTTGTTAAAACTGTTGATGGGGTTGACTATTATAACGATAGTAAAGGAACAAATACCGATGCGGCAATAAGAGGTATTATGGCCATGAAAAAGCCTTGTGTACTTATTGGCGGCGGTTATGATAAAGGCTCTGAATATGATGAATGGGTTGAAAAATTTGACGGCAGAGTAAAGCACCTTGTGCTTATTGGCAAAACGGCTGAAAAGATAGAAGAATGCTGTAAGAAGTATGACTTTAACAAAATTTCCAAATGTGAAACTTTTCAAGAAGCAGTTAACCTTTGCAAAACACTGGCTGTTAATGGAGATTGCGTATTGCTTTCACCAGCATGTGCAAGTTGGGATATGTTTAACAGTTATGAACAGCGAGGCGAGATTTTCAAAGAAATAGTGGAAGGCTTTTAGAAAATTAAACCTTGGAGGAGGTGAGGGCCAATGGCTTACAATGGGGATGGAAGTATAAATAACAATACTAGAAGTTTGAGAAGAGAAAGAGAATACAGAGAGCAAAAAAAGAGTAGCAATCCTGCTAGAAAAAAAACCAATAGTCCTGTTATGCGGGAAAAACCAATAAATGTTAGGCGGAAAAAGAAGAAGGTAATTGCGGGAAGCTTTGATTTTACATTGTTGTTTGTAATTATACTTTTAATACTTTTTGGTATTGTTATGGTTTTCAGCTCTAGCTACTATTATGCCCTTACAAATGTGAAGTTTGATAACAACATGTATTACTTTGTTGAAAGACAGGCAATTTGGAGTATTATTGGACTTGGTGCTATGGCATTTTTTATCAACTTTCCCTATAAATACATAAAAAATTTCACGTTTATGGCTTACGTAATAACCATTATATGCCTGATTATTGTTCTTTTTGTAGGTGATAAAATCAATGGTTCAAGAAGATGGCTTGGTTTTGGTAATATTGGTTTTCAGCCATCAGAGGTTGCTAAGCTTGTTGTAATTTTACATCTTTCAAATTATATTTCATCAAACAAAGGAATTTTAGGTACGCTTAAAGGATTCATTAGGTGTGTACTCATTTTGGGAATTCCGGTGGTTCTCGTTGGCATTGCAAACCTTAGTACAGCTATAGTTATAGCTGGTATAGGCGTTTGCATAATGTTTGTAGCAAGCCCAAAGGTATGGTACTTTTTTGCGGCGGCAATTCCAGCAGGAGCACTTGGCGTTGTGGCGGTGTCTTTACCACAGTTTGCCTACCGTTTTGACCGAATTAAGTATTGGCGGGATCCGTTTTTGGACCCTACTGATAAGGGATTTCAGATAATCCAGTCGCTTTTTGCTGTTGCGAGCGGTGGTTTTTTTGGTCTTGGCCTTGGCCAAAGCCGACAAAAAACATATGTACCTGAACCGTACAATGATATTATTTTTGCCATAATATGTGAGGAGCTAGGTATGTTTGGTGCTATAGTCGTAATTGGATTATTCATGACTCTTATTTGGCGCGGAATAAAAATTGCTATGAATTCTAATGATATGTTTGGTTGCCTTACCGCAACAGGAATAGTAGGTCTTATTGGTATTCAAGTTATAATCAATATTTCCGTTGCTACAAACACAATGCCTAACACAGGAATGGCATTACCTTTTATCAGTTATGGCGGTTCAGCTTTGGTATTTACGCTGTCGGCAATGGGAATTTTACTTAATATTTCAAAATTTCAGAAAAACCGTGAATAAACTCCTTGACAAAACCAAATTGGTCTAATAAAATTATACAATATTGCAAAAGATGATGAACAAGAGGAGTAGGCATATTATACTTAAAGAGAGGAAAACTCTGAGGCTGAAAGGTTTTCTAAGGTTATAACTGCTGAAGGTAGCTTGGGAATTGATGAACTGAAAAGAAAAGTAGGTGCATACGGGTGGCTTCGTTAAAGGCTTAAAGTGTCTGCATTTTTGGCAGAAATTAAGGTGGTACCACGAGCTTTCGTCCTTTTGTTGGATGGAAGCTCTTTTTTATTTTAATACAGTATGCTTTAAAGTTCAGTTTATCTGTTTAAAGGCTAGAATATCAATGCCTTATGGTGTTAAAAGAATGATTTAGGAGGAACAAAAATGATTAAAGAACTTGAAAAGGTTTATGACCCGTCAGTTGTGGAAGAACGCCTTTACAGTACATGGCTTGAAAAAAAGTATTTCCACACAGAGGTTGATAAAAGTAAGAAACCCTTTACCATAGTAATGCCACCACCCAATATTACAGGTCAGCTCCACATGGGACATGCACTGGATAATACTATTCAGGATATTCTTATACGTTGGAAAAGAATGGCTGGATACAACGCACTTTGGGTGCCTGGTATTGACCACGCAAGTATTTCTACCGAGCTTAAGGTAGTTGAAAAAATGGCAAATGAGGGACTTAAAAAAGATGATGTTGGTCGTGAAGGATTCCTTGAACGTGCATGGCAGTGGAAAGAGGAATATGGCGGAATTATATTAAATCAGCTTAGAAAAATGGGCAGCAGTTGTGACTGGGATAGAGTTCGTTTCACAATGGACGAAGGTTGCAGTGATGCTGTGCTTGAAGTTTTTACACGTCTTTACAGTGAGGGACTTATTTACAGAGGGGAAAAGCTTGTAAACTGGTGCCCAAAATGTATGACAACAATATCTGACGCTGAGGTTAACCATATTGATAAAGCTGGTCATTTTTGGCACATTAAATATCCCATAGCGGGCACAAATGAATTTTTACAGTTAGCTACAACAAGACCAGAAACAATGCTTGGCGATACCGCTATTGCTGTTCACCCAGAGGACGAAAGATATCAGCATTTGATAGGTAAAACTTGTATTCTTCCATTGGTTGGCAGAGAAATACCAATTATTGCAGATAAATACGTTGAAAAAGACTTTGGAACGGGTGTTGTTAAAATTACCCCTGCCCATGACCCTAACGATTTTGAAGTTGGCGTGCGCCACAATTTACCAAGAATAAACGTAATGAACGATGACGGCACAATGAACGAAAATGCTGGAAAATATCAAGGACTTGACCGTTACGAAGCAAGAAAGATAATGGTTAAGGAACTGGAGGAGCAAGGCCTGCTTGTAAAGGTTGAAGATATTACCCACGCTGTTGGTGTGCATGAGCGTTGTAATGTGGTTGTTGAACCATTAATTAAATTACAGTGGTTTGTTAAAATGGAGGAAATGGCAAAGCCGGCTATAGATGCATACAAAAATAAAGAGCTTAATATCATTCCAGACCGTTTTGGCAAGGTATATCTTCATTGGCTAGAAAATATTCGTGACTGGTGCATTTCCCGTCAGCTTTGGTGGGGACACAGAATACCTGCATATTACTGCCAAGAATGTGGGCATATTGAAGTAAGCAAGACTTCACCAGAAAAATGCAGTAAGTGTGGAAGTACAAACCTTAAACAGGACGAGGATACCTTGGATACATGGTTCTCAAGTGCCCTTTGGCCATTTTCAACATTGGGTTGGCCTGAAAATACAGCGGAGCTTGAGCAGTTCTACCCTACAAGTGTACTGGTTACTGCTTATGATATTATCTTCTTCTGGGTTATAAGAATGGTATTTTCCGGTTGTAAACAAATGGGTGAAATTCCATTTAAGGATGTATTTATACATGGGCTTATACGTGACGACCAAGGAAGAAAATTCTCTAAATCCCTTGGAAACGGCATTGACCCGCTTGAAGTTATTGACAAATATGGTGCTGATGCATTAAGACTTATGTTGATTACAGGCAATGCACCTGGTAACGATATGCGTTTTTATTGGGAAAGACTGGATGCAAGCCGTAACTTTGGAAACAAATTATGGAATGCATCAAGATTTGTATTAATGAACCTTGAAGAGGATGAGAATGACGACTTACTTCTGCTTACATCTGCAGACAAATGGATTATAAGCAAGGTGAACACTCTTGCAAAAGAAGTTAGTGATAATATGAATAACTACGAGCTGGGTCTTGCTGTTGATAAAATACACAACTTCCTTTGGGATGAATACTGCGACTGGTACATTGAAATGGTTAAGCCTCGTCTTTACAACAAAGAAGATAAAACAAGAAAAGCGGCACTTTGGACGCTTAAAGAGGTGCTTAAAAATGCTCTTAAACTTCTTCACCCATACATGCCATTTATTACCGAGGAAATATTTATGCACCTTCAAAGTGACGAAGAAAGCATTATGATAAGCAAATGGCCTGAATTTAGGGAAGAATGGAATTTTAAGGAAAACGAAGAAGAAATTGACCAAATTAAAGAAGCGGTTAGAAGCATAAGAAATATTCGTGCAGAAATGAATGTTGTGCCATCAAAGAAAGCAAAGGTTTTTGTTGTAAGTGATGACGAATATACAAGAACAATTTTTGAACGCAGTGAAGTTTTCCTAAAAACCCTTGCCTATGCCAGCGAGTTAAGTGTTCAGGACAACAAGGATTCCATAGGTGACGACGCAGTAAGTTGCGTTATACACAATGCGGTAATTTATATGCCTTTTGCTGAACTTGTGGACATTGCAAAAGAAATTGAACGACTTAGCAAGGAAAAGGGAAAAATGCTGAAAGAAATTGAGCGAGTTGAAAAGAAATTAAGTAATCAAGGCTTTGTTGCAAAAGCTCCACAAAGTGTAATTGATGAGGAAAAAGCAAAAGAGGATAAATACAGAGCAATGCTTAAGCAGATTGAAGAAAGACTTGAGCAGATGAAATAATTGAACTTAACTTGAGTTTAGGAGGAAAAAACATGAGGAGAAAAGACAGAGAAGTGACAGAGATAAAGCAGTTACTGGAAATTATAGACTGTTGCAAGGTATGCAGAATTGCTATGCAGGATATGGATGGTCTTTACATTGTTCCACTAAACTTTGGTTACGAATATAAAGATGGAACTTTAACACTTTATTTCCACAGTGCAAAAGAGGGAAGAAAAATAAATGCCATTGCAGAAAATAGCAGTGTATGTTTTGAAATGGATTGCGAGCATAAGTTAATTGAAGCAGATGAAGCCTGTGAATATGCATATTCCTTTAAAAGCATAATTGGAAACGGTTATACCACAATGGTGGAGGATTCAGAAGAAAAGAAGAAAGCACTTTCATTGCTTATGTTACACCAAACAGGAAAAGAGTTCGCTTTCAACGAAAAAATGGCAGACGCTGTTGCAGTTTTTAAGGTTACTGCGACATCCTTTACAGGAAAGTATCATAAGTAAATTTGTTTTCGGTAGGCAAAAAAGAGATACTCAGATGATTTTATCTGGGTATCTCTTTTATTATTTAGTGGTGATGATGGTGGTCATGCCCGCAACCGCAGTTTTCATCGTGGTGATGGTCATGCCCACAGTCACAATGTTCGTCATGGTGATGGTGTTCATCTTCATCGGCTTCACTTCGGAAATTAAAGCCGTTATCTGTAAATGTTGCACCAGCTTTATCAATTATTAGTAGACTGTGTTCAAAGGTTTCTGCGGTGTCAATACCGTCTTTTATATAATCCATAAGGGCATGTATATCCATTGCAATAGGAAGCGACCCAATGAGCATAAGCATTGAAGACTTTCTTACAGAAAGAGGTAGTGAAGCAAAATATTCTTTCATAAATTCAATAAAATTATGGAAAGCATTCATTTTAAAATCTTCACTTGCAGGTGGTGCATCTGGGTCAAGGTTAAAGTTGAAGATCTCCTCGTTAAGGTCATCGTAGAAGGTTGAACGCACAAAGCCTTCTGTTGCAAGGATTTTGCCTAAATCTTCAGACAAATCAGAGAAATCGGCAACTTTCTCTAAAAGTTCCATTTCTTTTTTATTTATTTCATTTGCTTTATCAATTATAGGTTCAATATATTCTTCTAAAATGTTTTTAACCGTTTCATTGAATACCGTATCTTCAGGATTTTTCAGTATTTCACAAACTTTATAGTAAACATCAGCATAGACGAAGTTCCCATTTGTTAAATCTTCAAAAGAAAAATCAAGATAAAAGAGGATAATAAGCGAATTGATGGCATTTAGTATCTCTTGGCAATAGTCCTCAATTTCTGAAAGACTTTCAAAAAGAGTATTCATGTCGGTATAAGCCTCATCAAGCTGTTCATTAGAAAGAGCTGATGGTTTTATGGACATTTTATCCTTTAGGCACTGTGCAATATCTGGGAAATATTTCCCGTAATTAGGCGCTTTATCTGGTGCACAGGTGTTTTTAAATGTATTTAGGGAAGTATATATGGATTCTTCACTTTCACCGCCAAAAGCAAGTACAAGGCTTTCTTTAACAAGATTAAAGTACTTGTCCCTTGCCATTTTAAAAGGCACACATTTAAAAAGCTGACCCATATAATTCTTTTGCTGTGATATACTTTCAGCACTTTGCATAAAGTCAATACAGTCGGTATAAAACATGGAAAGCTCAATTTTTTTATCTGTATTATTTTGCTCTCTGTATTTACGCAATGCAACCTCATCGCTAATAAGGCTGGATATAATATTCCATTGAGCGTAGTAGCGGTAGATATTTTCGTAAATAGATACTATTTGTTTTTTTAAACTGAAGGTGTCTTCAAGAGCCCCTAACTTAATATCTTTATCAGACAGCACATCCTTAAGGCTTATAGTTGCATTATGAATATTTTTTTTAAGCCCAATGAGGGTGGGGTGGATTTCATGAATTTTTGAAAGAGAACTTTCTTCCAAATCTTCTATACAGCTTAAAAGCAATAAAAGCAGACTTCCTGTAGCCTCGTTAAATATATATTCTGCTGATAATGAAGTAATATTTTTTTCAAGTTCCAAATTTATCATAATCGTACTCCTTCCTAAAGCTATATTATAATTCAAAGTTAGACTTATAACAACTAATATTTGGGGTATATTAATGTTGAAAGGGGTGTTTAAATGGATTTATTAGGAAGTAAAACAGAAAAAAACCTGTTGGCGGCTTTTGCAGGCGAATCTATGGCAAGAAATCGCTATACCTTTTATGCAGGTCAGGCAAAAAAAGATGGCTACGAAAAGGTGGCGCAGGTGTTCGAACTTACAGCGGACAATGAACGAGCTCATGCCAAACAAATTTTTAAATATTTATCAGGTATAAGCGATACAGCCGAAAATTTAAAGAACGCGGCGTTTGGTGAGCACGAAGAATGGAGTGAAATTTATAAAACTGCATCAGAGGTGGCTTATGAAGAAAAATTTAACCCAATAGGTGATTTTTTCAAAAAGCTTGCGGAAATTGAGCATGACCACGAGGAAAGATTTGTGGCTTTGCAAAAACAGGTGGAAGATGGTACAATGTTTAAGGATGTGCCTGAAACCAAGTGGATTTGCAAAAACTGCGGACATGTGCACACAGGCGCTACGCCTCCTGAAAGCTGTCCGGTATGCATGCATCCAAAGGCATTTTTTGAAAGAAAGCAGGGCAGTTGAAAAACTGCCATTACATAGGTGAAAAATATGGAATATAAAAATACTAGAGAGGCCATTTTTTTGAAACGACCAAACCGATTTATTGCAATAGTTATTATTGACGGTGAAGAAGAAATTGTTCATGTGAAAAATACTGGTAGGTGCAAGGAACTTCTTATAGAGGGTGCGAAAGTTATAGTTGAAAAGAGTGATAATCCGAACCGAAAGACAAAGTATTCCCTTATAGCTGTGTACAAGGGTAATGTGCTTATAAACATGGATTCACAAGTTCCCAACGAAGTTGTAACTGAAGCATTGAGGAATGGCAAGATTTTGGAAATCGGAAAGGTTTCCTTTGTAAAAAGAGAGGTTACATATTCAAACAGCAGGTTCGATATTTACTATGAAAAATGGCAAAAAAAAGGATTTCTTGAAGTGAAAGGCGTAACGCTGGAGAGGGATGGGATTGCACTATTTCCTGACGCACCAACAATTAGAGGTTCTCGACATGTATATGAAATGATTAAGGCAAAGGAAGAAGGTTATGAAGCTAACATTATGCTGCTTATTCAGATGGTTGGCGTTAAATATTTTACACCAAACAGTGAAATGGACAAGGAATTTGCAAATGCTTTAAGCCTTGCCAAAGAAAAAGGTGTTAATATTATGGCTTACGACAGTGTTGTAAGTGAAAATAGTATTTACATTGGTGAAAGGATAGAAATAAGAATGTAAAGAAAAAAACAAATGGTATTTTGTGTTTTACAAGATAATTCTGCAAAATTTTACATAGACTTTATTGACATTATCGTTTATTGGCAACATAATATAGTTATAAATAATGCGAAGGAGGGGTTAATATGGCGGTTGCAAATGTTAATTTATTTTTTAGCAGTGAGCAGGTTTGCTCCTCTATTGGTGTTATGGAAGTTAATACAGTAATACTGCGGTCGCCTGTCTTTATGATATGACGGCCATTTTTTATGGAAAATTTAGTTAATAAGTTTTGGCTTTAAAATTATATGTAAACAATTTAGGATGGAGGGATTATTATTTTACAAATTAAGAAGTCCAAAATCAATGACGAGTACATAGTTTATAATCCACACAACTTTCAGCTTCATACACACACAAGGCATAAAAGAATTGCCGTTGTAATTAAAAATAATGTTGAACATCACAGAGTGCCTAAAAGTAAGGATTTACGTATGCTTTACAGTCATATAAGGGTAACTACAAATAAAAGCTATATTAGGCTGATAGAAGAAAGAATAGCAATGCTAACAGGTAAGGCACAAAGCTTTGATACACCTGCTTAACTATTGTGTTGGTTTTTGAGAAAAAAAGTATTATAATTTCCTACGGGAGATGATTGAATGAAAAAAATTTTGCTTATGCTAACAGGAGGAACAATTTGTTCTTTTATAAATAATGATGGGTTTAAGAATGTAGAAGCTAAGAAAGCGGCACCACTGCTTATAGATAATTTTAAAAGAAACAACACAGATGGACTTGAAGTTGATTTTGACGTTGAAGCAACGCTCAATATTTTAAGTGAAAATATGACGGTTGGTAAATGGAACGTACTGCTTGATGCACTTTCTAAAGTGAAATTTGATGATTATAAGGGTATTATTATTGCGCATGGAACAGACACCCTTGCTTACACAGCAAGTCTGTTGTCAATTGTTTTGGCGGGGTGTAAAGTTCCTACGTTTATGGTATCAAGTAATTTTGACCTTAATGATAAACGAGCAAATGGAAACCAAAATTTCAAGGCAGCAGTTGAACTTATTCTAAAAGGGATATTTCCAAATGTTTATATAACATATAAAAATAGTGATGGCATAACATATTTACATAAGGGGGCAGAGATAACCCAATGCCAAAACTATACTTGGAATTTTTACAGCAAAAATATGGCGGAGTACAAGGCATTTAATACTAATGCGGAAACTAAAATAAATAAGGAAATGCTTTTAAACCAAATCCAATGCCTTAAAAACAATGTGCTTATGATTGAACCGTATGTTGGAATAGATTATTCTGCATATAACCTTGACAGAAAGAAAGCTGTTATACATGGACTGTTTCATTCATCAACAGCTTGCGTGGATATTTCAGACGACGGCGATATTATTGATAATTCCTCGGTATTGCATATGATAAAAATGTGCAAAGAAAAAGGTATTGGTTTTTATATTTCTGCCTTTGAAAGAGAGCTGCTTGCAGAGGAGGCCATGTATTCATCTACTGGTATATTATTAAGCCACGGGGCAATACCTATTGTGGGTATGACAAAAGAATTATGCTATTCAAAGCTTTTAGTTGCATGTTCTATTTTAACAGAGGAAAAGAAGATTGAAGAATTTTTGAAAGAAGAAATTAATGGAGAAATGATATATTAAT
Organism: Lachnospiraceae bacterium; assembly: GCA_034933685.1. Lineage (GTDB taxonomy): Bacteria > Bacillota > Clostridia > Lachnospirales > Anaerotignaceae > UBA8514. Next base: position 75,950 of record JAYFNB010000018.1, read on the forward strand.
AATTAAATAGCGGTAATAAAAAAACTTGTCCCTCTCATAAGTTAGTAATAATAATCTTTTTGGAGGGACTTTTTATGTACAAAAAGCTATGCAAGGCAGCGGCAATTTTAATGATTGTAATACTACATATTTCTTGCTTTTCAACGGATGTATTAGCAGAGGGAGAAGTTGTAAACCTTGGTTTGCAAAGCAAATCGGCAATACTTATGGAAGCAGATACTGGAGAAGTAATTTATGAGCAGAACAGCCATGAAAAACTTCCGCCAGCAAGTGTTACAAAGGTTATGACATTACTTTTAATTTACGAGGCTGTGGCAGACGGAAGAATTAAGTGGGACGACACTGTAACTGTAAGCGAGCATGCCGCAAGTATGGGTGGAAGTCAGGTTTACCTTGAGCCTAATGAGCAACAAACGGTTAAAAATATGTCAAAATGTATATCTGTTGCAAGTGCCAATGATGCGGCTGTGGCAATGGCAGAGCATATTGGTGGAAGCGAGCAGGGCTTTGTGGAAATGATGAACAAACGTGCAAAAGAATTGGGTATGAACGACACTACATTTATTAACGCATGCGGCCTTGATGCAGACGGTCACGTTACAAGTGCAAACGACATTGCACTTATGAGCCGTGAGTTAATTAAAAATCACAGTGAGGTTACAGAATTTACTACTACCTGGATGGATACAATTACACACAAAACACGTAAGGGCGAAACTGAATTTGGGTTAACAAATACTAATAAGCTTGTTAAGTGGTATAATGGTGCTACTGGGCTTAAAACAGGCTTTACTCAAAAATCAATGTTCTGCCTGTCTGGTACAGCAACTCGTGATGGCTTGGATTTAGTGGCGGTTGTTATGGGCGCACCAGATTCCACTACTCGTTTTAGAGAGGTTATGCAGCTACTAGACTATGGTTTTGCAAATTATACGGTGCTTGCTGGGCGTGAGGCAGGCAGTGAGTGTGGTGAGGTGGAAGTTTACAAGGGCAAAGAAGATTTTGTAAAAGGAATTGTTTCTACACAGATGAAAGCACCGGTGAAAAAAGGTGGCCAACAGCAGTTAAATGAGGAAGTAGTTCTGAAAGAAGTCATAGAAGCACCTTTTGAACAGGGTGAAAAAATAGGCGAAATAATTTACAGCATAGATGGCAAGGAAGTTGGCAGAGCTGATGTAGTTACGGCATCGTCGATGGAAAAAATTAATCTTTTTGGAATGGTAGGACGGCTTAGAGGCAAATGGATTGCATAATAAATATGATATCTAGTGGAGTGTTTACATCAAAGATGATGTTGTTAAAACAATTCAAATGTGATAGAATATTTTAGCTGACAATTATAATTACAGAAACAACGAATCAATAAAATCGGCGTTCCCAAGAAGATAAAGCTTTGTAAACAGAAGGAGAAAAAATGAAAATAGGTTACTTGGGGCCAGAGGGAACATTTACCCATCAGGCGGCACTAAAATATACAAAAGATTCAAAAAATTTTAAACTTATTGCGTTCCCTATTATTACGGACGTATTGCAGGCGGTAGAAAGTGGTGACGTAGACGAAGGTGTAGTACCTTTTGAAAATTCCATAGAAGGTACAGTTACATTTACAATCGACTCTCTTATTTTTGACGTTGATGTAGTAATAGAAGCTGAAATTGTAATTCCAATTAGACAAAATTTGGTTGGGAAAAAAGGCTCTAAGGCAGAGAAGTTGGTTAAAATACTGTCTCATCCACAGGCGTTAGCACAGTGTAGAAAATACCTTGATGGAAAATACAGAAGTGTAGAAAAAATCCAAATTGGGTCTACCGCAGGTGCGGCAAAAATGGTTTCTGAAACAGAAGAGCCGTGGGGTGCAATATGCACAGCCGAGGCGGCAGAGGCTTATGGTTTGGAAATACTTGATGAGGATATTCAAGATGAAAACCAGAATAAAACAAGATTTTTAGTTGTGTCAAAAAAGCATAATGCAAAGCCAATGCATGAAGGAAAAACAAGCATTGTTTTCAGCACAGAGGATAAACCTGGAGAGCTTTACAAAATCTTGGATATAATATCTATATGGGATTTGAACATGACAAAAATAGAGTCAAGACCAATGAAAAACGAGCTGGGAAAATATGTTTTTTATGTTGACATGGAAAGCAGCAACGCAGCTGATATAAGAGATGCAATAAAAATGATTGAAAGAAAAACGGCCTTCTTTAAGCATTTGGGTACGTATCATACCTTAATGTAGAGGATAAACGGAGGATATAAATGAGTGACGGTACGGAAAATGATAGGCGAGTATTTATAATTAAATTACTTAAAGTGCTTGTGGTGATATTTGCCGCAGTTTTTTTGGTGCTCAACCTGGTTCTATCTCCGGTTTTGACGTTATTTATAGTGCTAACAGCAGTAATTGTGGTAGTTCTTATGTTTGTAATTAAGCTGTTGTTTGGTAATTCTTTCGTAAAAGACGAAGAAACTTTTGGAGACAATTATATTGATGATTTTGCTGATTTAGAAGATATAAAACGGGTTATAAATTTACCTTTACCATTTGCAGTTACGGATAAAGAACGAAAGGTTATTTTGTACAACAACCGTTTTGCTCAGTTGTTTAACAGAGATATTACAGGAGAACACCTGGTGAAATTGCTTGGAAGTTTCGATGAGCATATTAATAAGCAAAGTGCAGTTATAGGCAGCAACAGTTATGATGTTTATTGCAGTAAAATTTTGGATAAGGAACGTGACAATGAAGTTTTTTCAGTTTGCCTTGTGGATATAAGTGAGAGAGAAAAGCTAAAGTCTCAAGCGGAAAATCAGCGAACTGTTACGGGGCTTATGTTTGTGGATAACTACGAAGAGGTAATGGAGGTTATTGATGAGTCTGCAGTACCTGTTTTATCTGCACTTATTGAAAAAAAGCTTAACACATATATATCCTCACTTGGTGGAATTATTAAAAAATTTGAAAAGGATAGGTATATTTTTGCCATTTCTATGGAGGAATTGGAAAAGGTTAAGGAAAAGAAGTTTGACATACTTAATGAAATTAAGGAAATACGGGCTGGAGAACATTTACCTGTTACACTTAGTATAGGTGTTGGCATAAGTTACAAAAACCTTGATTTTTCTATGAAGAATGCAAGAAATGCTCTTGATTTAGCGTTGGGTCGTGGTGGAGATCAGGCACTTATTAAGGATGGAGAAAAGTATCAGTTTTTCGGTGGGAAAAGCAGCGAGGTGTCTCATAACGCAAGGATAAGAGCAAGAGTAAAGGCAGATGCACTTGAAGGAATTTTGTCGGATGCATCAGAAGTTTTTGTAATGGGTCATCGCGTTGCAGATTTCGATTCTATGGGTGCGGCTATTGGAATTTACCGTATTGCTAAAGACTTGGGCAAAAATTGCTACATTGTTATTGATGAAGTATCCAAGGGAATAAAAATGGTTTATAACGTGATGAAGCAAAATGATGAGTATAAAGATATGTTTATAAGTGGGCAGGAAGCTACAGACATAATGAGCGATAAAACACTGCTTATAGTTGTTGACACATATATACCTCATCTTGTTGAGAACCAAGGGGTGCTTGAAAAGGCAAAGAAAGTTGTGGTGTTTGACCACCACAGAAAAAGCGCATCGTTTATTGAAGAAGCTGTACTTACTTATCATGAACCATATGCCTCATCTACAAGCGAGCTTGTGACGGAGGTTATTCGCCACATAGGCGATAAAGTTACCCTTAAAGCTACAGAGGCCGATGCTTTATTGGCAGGAATAACAGTGGATACCAAAGGCTTCGGTATAAAAGCAGGTGCAATTACATTTGAAGCAGCGGCATTTTTAAGGCGAAATGGTGCAGACAGCACAAGAGTTAAGCAGTGGTTTAGAAATGATTTTGATGAATTTAAAATAAAGGCAATAACTGTTGGAAATGCCGAGATTTACAGAGGTGGCGTTATTATTTCAATCTGTCCTTGGGAAGAAGAAGGAGCAAGCATAATTTGTGCACAAGCGGCAGATGAGTTACTTAACATTCTTGGTGTAAAAGCGGCTATAGTTATTTGCCGCATAGGTGAGGATGTGCATGTTAGCAGCAGAAGTTTTGGTGAGGTTAATGTGCAAGTACTAATGGAAAAAGTTGGCGGTGGTGGTCATCAAACAATGGCTGGTGCACGACTTGAAAATATATCTACAGATGATGCGGTTATGAAGTTGAAAAATACCGTGGATGAATACTTAGAGGAGGATAAATAAAATGAAGGTTATATTACTTGAAGATGTAAAAAGTGTGGGAAAAAAAGGAGATATAGTGAATGCAAGCGAAGGCTATGCAAAAAATTTTCTTATTCCTCGAAAATTAGGTGTTGAGGCAAATGCTTCAAATTTAAATGACATTAAGCTTAAGAAGCAAAGCGAGGATAAGCGAAAAGCGGAGGAACTTGCAGCAGCAAAAGAACTTAAAGCGAAGCTTGAAGAAAAAACTGTTAAAATACCTGTTAAAACAGGTGAAAACGGTAAATTATTTGGCTCTGTAACAAACAAGGAGATTGCTGTGGCTTTAGAGGAGCAGGCAGGCATTAAAGTGGATAAGAAAAAGATAGTTCTTGATGACCAGATTAAAATGGTTGGTGAAAAAACTGTTGTAATTAAAATTCACCCACAGGTAAGTGCAGAGCTTAAGGTAGCTATTATTGAAGCATAAAAGAATATTTTAAGGAGGAAGTATGGAACAAAATAATGGCACAAATTCATATTTCCAAAAGGTGCCGCCCCATGATATTGAAGCAGAGCAGGCAATTTTAAGTTCTATGTTCATAGACAAGGAAGCTGTGGCAGTAGCTATGGAGTTGCTTACAGGCGACTCATTTTACAGACCTGACCATCAGCTTATATTTGAGGCGGCAATGGAACTTTACTCTGCAGGAAAGCCTATAGATATTATAACTGTTAAAAGCAGACTGGAAGATAAAGGTGTATTTGAACAAGTTGGCGGAATTGCATACATTGCTCAGATAGCATCTGCAGTTGGCAGTTCTGTAAACGCAAGGCATTATGCGCAGATAGTTGAACAAAAGGCGGTTTTAAGACGGCTTATAAAAACTACTACTGAGATATCTCAAGAGTGTTATGATGGAAAAAACAATATAAACACCATCATGGAAAATGCCGAAAAAGGCATTTTTGACATAATGAATGGGCGAACCAGCGGCGAAATGTCCCACATACGTGAAGTTACGGTTTCAGCTTTTGAGAAAATAGAGGATATTTATAAAAACAAAGGCAAACTTACAGGTGTTGCTACAGGGTTTGCGGATTTTGACGCAAAGACAGCAGGGTTGCAACGAAGCGACCTGGTTCTGTTAGCTGCAAGACCTTCTATGGGTAAAACTGCATTTGCCCTTAACATTGCACAAAATGCAGCAATTCGCCATAACGTGCCAGTTGCAATATTTTCACTGGAAATGAGCAAAGAGCAGTTAGTAAACCGTATGCTTTGCTCTGAGGCAATGATAGATGCCCAAAAGCTGAGAACAGGTGAACTGATGGATGATGATTGGCCAAAGCTGATACAGGCCATGGGTCCTCTTAGCCAAGCAAATATTTACATAGATGATACCCCAGGTGTATCCCCTATGGATATTAGAAGCAAGTGCAGAAAAATGAAATTGGAAAAAGGACTTGGGTTAATACTGATTGATTACTTGCAGTTAATGAGTGGTGACGGAAAAATTGAGAGCCGTCAGCAGGAGATTTCAGCAATTTCACGTTCACTTAAGGCTATTGCAAGAGAAATGGATGCTCCTGTTATTGCGTTAAGTCAGCTTAGCCGTGCATGTGAGCAACGAAGTGACCATAGGCCTATGCTTAGTGACTTGCGTGAATCAGGTGCAATTGAGCAGGATGCCGATGTTGTTGCATTTTTATATAGGGATGAGTATTATTTCCCTGAAACTGAGGCCAAAAATCAAGCGGAGCTAATTATTGCAAAACAGCGTAATGGCCCAACGGGAACTGTTAACCTTGCTTGGCTTGGTCAGTACACAAAATTTGGAAATTTGCTTAAGAGTTTTTAAATCTTTTTACGATTAAGGCTGGTATCAGAATAGATACCAGCCTTTTTTACTGTTGTTAAGAAATAGTTATTTCAAATTTTCTTCAAAAAAATCTTTGCTTAGTTTTGCAAACTCATATTGGTTTGAAAGCATAGCAGGATGTCCGCCTGATTCGAATAGGTGCATTTTCCCATGGCCAATTTTTTTAATCATTTCGCCATATTTTTTTTGGAAGTAGTCAGCGTCAAGAGAACTTATAAACTCATCTTTTTTGCTTCCTGTCATCAAAATATCTGGCTGTAAACTTTCTAGTGGTTTATGAAAAAACTTGCCAATGGTTAGGCTATGTTCATTAATTGAGTTTGTATCATTGTCAACTACATTTTCCCAATCTTCGCCATGCATAAGGCTATAAAACATTTTAGTATTTTCATTTTGTTTTGAAAGTTCACGTTCTTCAATTATGTTTTGTATAAAGTCTTTTAACGGAAATTCGCCTTCAAAACTATCTGCAACAATCTTATCAACTAAATTGGGAGACTCTAGTGCCACGTTTATGGCAACCAAAGCACCTCCACTGCTTCCGATTAGGTTAACCTTTTCATATTTTCTATGTTTAAGAAAAGCAATCACTTGTTCTGCTTCATCAAACCATAAATCATCATCAAATTTTTTGACTCTTTGAGATTTTCCATGCCCTAAGAAATCAAGTAAAATAACCTTATATTCAGGTGAATACAGCTTTATTGCATCTAAAAACATATTGGAAGAAGCAGTGTTCCCATGTAACAAAAGTATTGGTTTTCCTTCTCCAATTTCATCATAAAATATCTCTTTATTTCTATAAATGAAAAACGACATATTTACCTCCTAATTTAATTATTGTTATTAGCAAGGCAAATTTATATTCCTTGCTTGTTAATTATTGTTAATTCTCATATTTTCACCTCCGGTATAATATGAAAAATAAATTATTTTATGGATTTTAACCCGTTTATTAAGCTTCCATAAGCGTCTGCCAAAACTTTGCAGTCTACACCAACAGGCATGTATCTGAAGCCTTGCTTAATGCGCTCTTTGGCAGAGGTAATATCACTTGTAAATATTCCAGCTATTTTTCCATGGCGATTGCAGGCATCCAGCATTTTTTGCGCAGCAGCCTCAACACGTGGGTCTGTTATTTGCCCTGGAATACCCATAGACTGGCTCATGTCAAAGGGGCCAAAAATAATTACATCAAGGCCATCGGTTGCCGCTATTTCTTCTATATTCTCAAGTGCAAGTATATTTTCGCAGTGGAAAATAACAAGGGTTTCATCGTTTTCTTGTGTCATATAATCATTAATATTATGAATACCAAAGCCGCCAGCACGATGGAAGGATACACCACGTTGACCTTGAGGAAAATATTTAACGTGTTTAATGGCATTTTGTGCCTGTTCTATAGAATTTATTTGGGGAATATGCACACCATGAGCGCCTACATCTAGGGTGCGAAGTAAAACTGTTTCAGAATTTTCGCACACACGTACAAGTGGTGTCATACCTGTTGCTTCTGCCACACGTATCATAGGGATGCAGGTTTCGGGTGACACATATCCATGTTCAGCGTCAATTACCACAAAATCAAAACCTAATATGCCGCATATTTCCACTGTATCTGGAGCATTACTTGAAATAAAAGTGCCAAAACAAACTTTTCCAGCGTATAAATCCTTTTTCAGCTTATTTTTGAACATACATTATTCCTCCAATTGTGCTATCTATCAAAGTATGGGCTTTTTCCGCTGGTTGAAAGCGGAATTCCAAACATCTTTAAGGCTTCATCGCCAAGGTAACCAAGGCGTTTTGCAGCAAGACCAACAGAGAGCATAATTCTGTTATCTACATAATTTTTTGCTGCAATTGTGACTGCAGAGCCTAAAGCTATGCCGAGATCAATGTCATCATATGCACAGTGACCACCAGTTTTTGCAAGTTCTGCACAGGTTGGGTAACCACATAAGCCACAATTCAGCCCTTTAATGCCACCTACTGTACCAACAAGTACAACTGCTTGGCTATTATCTAAATTAATTGAGTCTCTTTCAAAATATGCTGACCCTGTTTCCTCAAATAATTTACGCATTTCATTTGCAATTGCGTCTTTTTCATCACCTGTAACAATGCCTGTAACTATTTTATCTATGCCTCTTGCCTTTGGTGCGGTTCTTGCTGCTGAACACATTAATTCGGCTGTATAAAGAATTGTATTTTTTTCTGCCACTGCCCCTCTAATAAACATTGTAAAACCTCCTTGATAAAAGTAAATTTATGTTATTGAAGTTACTAAATTTTCTAATTCATAATACCATTTTTAAAGTTTGGTTGCAAATAAAAACCCAAAGTGGTACAATTATTTCCGTTGCATTTATTTGGGAGGTAAAAGATGGAAAACATTAATCAACAAAAAAATCCACTTGGATGTGAACCTGTTAAGGTACTGCTTGGAAAGTTTGCAATACCTTCAGTTATTGCTTTTCTTGTAAACAATCTTTACAACTTGGTGGACCAAATATTTATTGGGCAAGGTGTTGGATATTTGGGAAATGCAGCTACAACTGTGGCATTCCCTGTAGTTACGATTTCTCTGTCGTTGGCAATGCTTTTTGGTTCGGGTGCAAGTGCGTATGCGGCAATTAAGTTGGGCGAGGATAAACAAAAAATTGCTGAAAAAGTGCTAAACAACGTTTTTGTTATACTTGTTATAGTTGGAATAATTATAGCTGTCTTAGGAATTGCTTTTCTTAAGCCAATGCTTATTATGTTCGGGGCAACAGATAAGGTAATGCAATATGCAACAGATTATACATCAATAATCCTTATTGGCACTCCGTTTATGACATTAGGCGCAGGCCTTAGCAATATGGTGCGTACAGACGGAAATCCAAGACTTTCAATGATAAGTATGGTTGTTGGCGCGTTGATTAATACTATTCTTGACCCTATTTATATTTTTGTGTTTAACTGGGGTGTTAAAGGCGCAGCAATTGCTACAATTACAAGCCAGATAATTTCAGCAATAATTATATGCTATTACTTTATGAAAAAGAGCAAGATGCGCCTTATAAAAAGCCAATTTAAGCTGGATTTCATGCTTATAAAAAACTTTACGGTACTTGGCATCGCCAGTTCAGTAACCCAGCTTGCAATAACAATTTTAGTTGTTGTACTTAATAATGCACTTGTTTATTACGGTAATCAAAGCCCTGTCGGCGGAGACGTTGCACTTAGTGCAATGGGAATTGTTATGAAAGTTAGTTCAATTCTCATAGGCGTGAATATTGGAATAAGTGTTGGAGCACAGCCTATAATAGGCTTCAATATGGGTGCAATGCAGTTTAAACGAGTAAAGGAAACTTATATAGTTGCAGTTTTAAGTGCAACTGCATTTTCCGTTATTGGATGGATTTGGTGCGTATTTTTCCCAGGAAGCATACTAAAAATTTTTGGAACACAAGACATTGTGTTTGCGGAGTTTGCAGAAAAATGCATGCGAATTTATCTTTTTTCAATATTTGCATCTGGTTTTATTATTGTTACTACGGGCTATTTTCAGGCAACAGGACAGCCGTTTAAAGCTTCAGTGCTATCTATGCTTAGGTCGTTGCTTCTTTTAGTACCACTAATAATTATTTTGCCGTTGTACTTTGGTTTGGATGGAATTTTATACGCAGGTCCAGTGGCGGAATTTATAACACTTGCGGTTGTCAGTATATTTATAATTAAAGAAATTCGGGTATTAAACGAAAAATTTGTGCAGTTTTGATGAAATTTTTTAGGCAGGCATTGACAAAGCTTTGTCAAAAGGATAAGATTATTAATAAATACAGCATATGACGATACCCAGAGCTGTAAGGGGGACAAAATAAATGGAAATAAAGTCAATTCAAACAAAAAAGATATACAAAAATATTGTGGAACAAATCATTTTCCTTATTAGGGAAGGAAGCCTTAAAAGCGGAGACAAACTCCCGCCTGAGCGTTCATTGGCAGAAATGCTGGATGTTAGCCGTGCATCCCTTAGGGAGGCACTTAGTGTTATGGAAATTATGGGCGTGGTTGACATAAGGCCGGGAGAGGGATCTTTTGTATCAGATTTGGACGTTCAGCCGTTTATTGCACTTGTAATTCCTTTGCTTCTTAAAGAGGGAACCTTTGAGGATGATTTACTGGAATTTAGACGAATTATTGAAATTGCTGGAGTTAAGCTTGTTTGCAAAAACCTTGATGAAAATAGAGAAATGCTTCAAGAGCTTAAAGAAATAATTGATGAAATGGGTGAAAAGCTTGATGATGCAGACGCAGGGGCAAAGCTGGACATCAAATTTCATAGAATGCTTTTTTCAATGAGCAACAATATTGTGCTTGTTAAGGTTTTGGAATATTTAGGTTTCATACTTGAACGAACAGTTAAGTTTAATCGAAATACTATTCTTAAAAAAGGTGATAGCGCTAGCGTTTTGCATAAGTATCATACGGATATATATGAGGCCATCGTTAGAGGAGATGCCGATGGTGCAGAAAAGGCACTTGAGATACATTTTGACTTTGTGCACAGCAAATTGTAAAAATAATAAATAGCAATTGTTCAGAAATACCTCGAATATTTTTTGCGTTCGAGGTATTTTTGCATAAACATACAAGAAAAGAGTTGAAATTAAAAGTTTACTATGATAAAATTAGAAGCTGTATGATAATTGGAATTTTTAGGTATACTAAAAGAGTAATTATAGTAAACATTATTAATGTATAACCTGAAATTTCCAAAAGAAGCAATGATTACAGTATAACCGTTGTTTCAATAAAAATTTATGATGGGGGTTTACAAAAATGGAAAGCATGATTTATCTCGCTCCTGTGATGGGAGTAATTGCACTTGTGTTCGCTTTTATCTTGGCTTCCAAAGTTGGAAAAGAAGACGAAGGTACAGACAGAATGAAGGAAATTGCTGCTTCTATTCATGAAGGCGCACAAGCATTCCTTTTTGCAGAGTACAAAATACTTATTGTCTTTGTAATTATTTTGTTTGTTTGTATTGCCATAGGTGTTGGCTTGACAACAGCAATCTGTTTTGTTATTGGCGGGTTGTTCTCAACGCTTGCAGGATATTTTGGTATGAATGTAGCTACAAAAGCTAATGTTAGAACTGCAAATGCAGCAAGAGAAGGCGGCATGAACAGAGCTCTTACAACAGCGTTTTCAGGCGGAGCTGTTATGGGTATGAGCGTTGTTGGACTTGGTCTATTTGGAATTAGCGTTATTTTTGCAATTACAGGTGATACAGGCGTTTTATTCGGATTTAGCCTGGGTGCTTCATCAATTGCTTTATTTGCCCGTGTTGGCGGCGGTATTTATACAAAAGCTGCGGACGTTGGTGCTGACCTTGTTGGTAAAGTTGAAGCAGGTATACCAGAAGATGACCCCCGTAACCCAGCAGTTATTGCAGATAACGTTGGTGACAATGTAGGTGACGTAGCTGGTATGGGTGCTGACCTTTTTGAATCTTATGTAGGTTCTATTGTGTCTGCACTCACGCTTGGTGTTGTTACTTATGCGGCCGGTAATGCAGGTGTAACTTTCCCATTGGTACTTGCAGCAATTGGTATTTTTGCGGGTATTGTTGGTACATTTTTTGTTAAGGGCGACGAAAAATCCAGCCCCCACAAAGCATTAAAAACGGGTACTTATGTTGCAAGTGCAATTGTTATTGTTGCATCATTCGTTTTAAGCAATATGTTTTTTGGAAGACTTAATGAGGCTATTGCCATTGTTGCAGGGCTTGTTGTTGGTGTGCTTATTGGTGTTGTTACAGAAGTCTATACTTCAGGTGACTACAAATCAGTTAAAAAGATTGCAGACCAGTCAGAAACAGGTGCGGCTACTACAATTATTAGTGGTCTTGCTGTAGGTATGGAATCAACTGCCGGTATAATTCTTCTTATCTGTGTTGGTATCTTCTTAGCTTACAGATTTGCAGGCCTTTACGGAATTGCTCTTTCAGCTGTTGGTATGCTTTCAACTACAGGAATTACAGTTGCTGTAGATGCCTACGGCCCAATTGCAGATAATGCAGGTGGTATTGCTGAAATGGCAGGTCTTGACCATTCAGTAAGATCGATTACAGACAAGCTTGATGCAGTTGGTAATACAACAGCAGCTATGGGTAAGGGTTTTGCAATTGGTTCTGCAGCATTAACTGCTCTCGCACTTTTTGTTTCATATGCACAGGTTGTTCAGCTTTCAAGCATTGATATTCTTGACCATAAAGTAATTATTGGTTTATTCATTGGTGGTATGCTTCCATTCCTTTTCTCAGCTTTTACAATGCAGTCTGTTGGTAAGGCGGCATTCCAGATGATTGAAGAGGTTAGACGTCAGTTTAGAACAATACCTGGCATTATGGAAGGTACAGGCAAACCAGACTATAAGAGCTGTGTAGCAATTTCTACACAGGCAGCGTTAAAAGAAATGATGGTTCCTGGCCTTATGGCAGTGGTTGCACCAATTATTGTTGGTGTTCTTCTTGGACCTGCTGCACTTGGTGGTCTTCTTGCTGGCTCACTTGTTACAGGTGTGCTTATGGCTATTTTTATGTCAAACGCTGGTGGCGCTTGGGATAATGCTAAGAAGTACATTGAAGAGGGAAATCACGGTGGCAAAGGTAGCGAAGCACATAAAGCAGCAGTTGTTGGTGATACAGTTGGTGACCCATTCAAGGATACTTCTGGCCCATCAATTAACATTCTTATTAAGCTTATGACAGTTGTAGCACTTGTTTTTGCACCATTGTTCTTGTCAATTGGTGGCATTCTTTAATTTTAGATTTAGCGCAGACCTTTGAAAGGGTCTGCGTTTTTTTATTTGACATTAATTTTCAGTTGACTTATTATAAATTGGAGGTGAATGAAATGAAACATATAAATAGTTTTACGGGCTTTCCTAAGGAACTGACAGATTTTCTTTGGGAACTTAGATTTAATAACAATAAGGAATGGTTCGATAAAAATCGTGATAGATATAAGATATTATTTAAGGAACCAATGGATAGTTTTGCTTTCGATATGAGCCAAATGCTTGTAAAAAGCAGTGGCGTTGTGGCTATTCCAGCAGTTTCACGAATGAACAGAGACATTAGATTTTCTAAAAACAAAGAGCCGTACCGAGACAACAAGTGGGTGGTGTTTAAGCGGGAAGAAGGAACTTGGAAAGACAAGCCAGCGATGTTTTTTGAAATTGGCCCTGAATACTACATGATTGGAATGGGCATTTACGAAAGTTTGCCTGCATACATGAAGGCTTTCAGAAAAAAGGTTGATAGTAACACAACTGAATTTGAACGTCTTATAAAACAGTATGATAAAAGCGATATCTTTAATCTTGAGGGCGATACATACAAAAGAAAATTTGCGGATGACAAAAGTGATGCAGTTATGAACTGGTATCAGCGCAAGAGCATTGCACTTATTTGTAGTAGAAGAATTGATGAACTTGTAAACTCAAGGGAATTATTGGGTTTTTGTTATAAACAGTTCCAATTTTTGATGCCAATGATGGATTATATGATGTCTGTAAATGTAGAATAGGCGAAAAAGCTGTCCCAAGCATACTTCAATGGGACAGCTTTAATTTAAAACTTAAGGTAAGTTACACCTTCAAGGGGTATAAGAACCTCTGCAAGAGGAGTGCCATTAATGAAGCCGACAAGAATTGTGGAGTAATAGTTTCCACCTTTAAGGACCATGTTTGGATGAGATACAATAGTATTCTGACTGTCGCTTAATTTAACTTTCATTGTATGTTTCCCTGGGAAAAGAGATAAATATTCTGTAACTTCTGTAAAGTCTAGTTCATATACAACCGGAGTTTCGTCGATATATACATCAACCGCTACTTTGTCAGGTGAAAGATTGATAAACCGCATAAAAGACAAAGATTCATCAATTTCTTGAGGATAGTCTGAAATTACTTCTAGACCTACTTGGCTAGTTGTGCCTATTATTGCGGCTGTTGCAATTTCATGTGGGTGAAGGGTAACACGTATATCTAGCAGCTGGTCAACGTTATTTTCTGTAGGATATATTTGTATGATATAAGTTCCTGCATGTGCAGTAAGGTACGGCGTAAAATCCTCGTATTTGAAATTTTTAACTACAAGTTTTTTGTTAATATAAACATCTACATTTACAGGTGGGTCGTTGGGCAATGCATGTAAAAAACGTATATATGCTTTGTCAACATCGCATTTGGAATCGAGTTTTTCGTTTTTATCAGGATATCTCATAATTTGTTTTCAGCCTCCTTTGTATTTACAGTATATGAAAAGGATTAGCTTTGTGTTTACGAAAAAATTAAAAAACGCAGCAAGTTTATGGTTTGCATAAACATTGCCGCGTTTTTTCCGTTTATTTATGTATAGCTACTGAAAGACGTTTTTAAGTGTTTTTAAAGCTGGATTTTTCATAATTAGTTCACCATGTTCAATAAGGTGATATTTTGAAAGTACTGTTGAAATATGTTTTTCGCCATACTCGCTAAGGATTAGCTCCATTTTATCGTTGGTTATTAAATCATCAGAAGTATCATTTTGTAACAAAAGGAAATACCTCTGCTGGTATTTATAAAGTTGACTAAAACCATTAAAGCCTGAACTAAGACGCATCGCAACGTCTGTAACGATATCTATTGTTTCGAAGGAATAAATACAAATTCCTTCATCTGAATTATGCTCTGGTATATAGTGAACAATAGATTTTTTCTTATATCTTCGCAAGTCCTTATTTTGAGAGACCATGGAAACTTTTTCTTTTTGGGTTTCTTTATCAGGTAATTTGGTTACAATAATCATCAGCCCATCAACTGACACAGGTGCGGCCTCAACCATAAGCGGTGTATTTTCAAAAGAAAAACCACATTCATTAAAGGCTTGTTCCATAATTATTCTGAAAAGTTCTTGTGTTTTTTCTGACGGCTTAATAAGCTCCTCAATACTTAGGTTTCTTTCTTTAAGGTCTGCACGGGACAGAGTAAGTTTGATTTGGGTATCACTTAATTTTTCTATCTTCATACTATCACTTCCTCTCGTGTTAAGTATAATTATAAATACGCATTCTGTAAAGAGGTTATTAATGCTAAATTATTAAATGATTATTAATAATAAAAGTAAAAAGTTTACCCTTTGGGTAGAATATGGTATTATTACATAACATGAAAAACAGAAAAGGGGTTAAAAAATGAAAAAAAACAAATTAATTTCTATTGTTATTACACTAATTGTTTGGTTTGTTATGTTTTATTCTGCTTTACCGGCAATAAATATTCAAAGCCAAGAATTTTGGAGTTTTACAATAAGCCTTATTGTTGTGGCTGTAGTTATAAACAGCTATTCGCTTATAAAAAGTATAGTTGAAAATAAAGAAGCTATGCCTTTGCGTGAAAGACTGAAGCAATTTAAAAAAGTAATTATTGTTATTTTGGCATTTGTAATTATTTATGGTGGCGGAACACTTCTTTCTTCGCCAATTATACGTGCATCTGCTTATAAAAATTTGCTTGGGGTTCAAACCAGCGATTTTAAAGAGGACATAAAAGAGGTGAATTATAGCCAAATTCCTCTTTTGGACAAGGACTCTGCTGCTTTGCTTTCCGAAAGAAAAATGGGAAGTATGATTGATATGGTTAGCCAATACGAGGTTAGTGATTACTATACCCAGATAAATTATAAGGAAAAGCCTATGCGTGTTACACCATTGGAATATGGAAGTATTATTAAATGGATCACAAACAGAAGTACAGGCATACCTGCATATGTTCAAATTGATATGGCATCTCAGGATGTTGAACTAATTAAGCTGAAGGACGGTATTACAATTTCTCCAAGTGAGCATTTTGGCAGAAACTTAGATAGATTTCTTAGGTTTAGATACCCAACGGCAATGTTCAGAAGCAAAAATTTTGAAGTTGACGACGATGGAACGCCTTACTGGATTTGCCCTGTTGCCACAAAGAAAATAGGTCTTTTTGGTGGTACAGACATTAAAGGTGCGGTTTTGCTTAATGCTATAACAGGTGAACATCAATATTATGATGTTGGCGATGTACCTACATGGGTGGATAAAGTATATGACGCAGAGCTTTTGGTTCAGCAATATAATTATCACGGAGTACTTACTAACGGATATCTTAACAGCATTTTTGGACAACGTGGATGTTTACAGACCACAGAAGGATACAATTATATTGCCTTGGATGATGATGTTTGGGTTTATACAGGCATTACATCAGTTACAGGGGATGAGTCTATTGTAGGTTTTGTTCTTATGAACCAAAGAACTAAAGAAACTAAGTATTACCAAACTTCAGGCGCGAAAGAAATTTCGGCAATGAGGAGTGCAGAAGGACAGGTGCAGCATTTAGGGTATGTAGCAACTTTTCCATTACTTCTTAATGTAGGTGGAGAGCCAAGTTATTTTCTTGCATTAAAAGACGAAGCGGGCTTGGTTAAAAAATATGCTATGGTTAACATAGAAAAATATCAAATTGTTGCTATTGGCGATAGCATAAGCGAATGCGATAAAAACTATAAGTTATTATTAACAGACAATGGAATTACAACAGTGCCTACAAAAGAAGAAGCAGGTTATTCAGGAGTAGTTGAGAATGTTTGGAATGTGGTAATAGATGGAAATACTTACTACTATTTCCAACTTAATAATTATAATCAGCTTTTTGAAATTGCTGCTAAAAATGATATTTCCGTAGTGAAAATTGCAAAAGGTGACACAGTTGCAATACAGGGTTATACCGAAGAAAAACAAGGAATAATTGGAATTGCAACTATTGAAATAACTAAACTTGAAACCAAAACGGCAGATGAAGTTTCAAAGCCTATGCAAAAACCTGAAAATGTTAAACAAGATACTCAAAAAATAGTGGATACTACCAGCAGTGTAAATCCTTAAAAATTTATTAAGTTTCCAAATTTTGGTTATAATTGGGTTAATAAAATGTATTTACGGTCGACTTATAAGTATAATGAAAGAAAATTCAAAATTTTTATAACGGAGGTCGTTTCCATGAGGATATATGGCAATATAAACAACTACGGAGTAAGTGGAACTAGCGCAAGGCTGCAAAACTTACTTAGAAGTAGAAAAACTAGCTCAACTAGTTATTCAACCGCGGCTGCAACATCTACTGACTTGGCGTCGTTAATTAGCAGCAGCAGTTCAACAAATTCTTCATCAAGCAGCAGTTCAACCGTTGTTAGTGAAACGTATGAAAAAATTGGAACAGCAGCTAGCAATACCACAACACATGCAAACAAACTATTAGCAACTGGGAAAAACAGTTTATTTGATGAAGATGAAAGTAGTAGCGAAAAGGCGGTTAAGGAAATTAAAAATTTCGTTGAAGATTATAATTCGCTTATGACGCAGATGCAGAAATCTGGAAGTAAAACGTACAAAGCTTATGCTAAGGAATTGAAGGAGGTAGCTACATCGTCAAAGTCAAGCCTTGAGGCGGTGGGTATAACTTGTAATTCAGATGGAACACTTTCAATTGATAGTGATAAACTTTCAGATGCAGACTTAAGTGATTTGAAAAAAATATTCCAAGGCAGTTCAAGTTTTTGCGCAAAAGTAAGTGAAAAGAGTACAACCGTAAATAAAAGAGCTGCTTTAGATAAAGCTATCAGCTCTTATACTGGCAGTACAAGCAAAACCAGCTATAGCACAAGTGTATAAATATAATTATATATTTTGGTAAAATTAAAGAGAAGAGAACTTTGTTGAGAGTAATCAACAGAGATTTTTCTTCTCTTTTTTATTTGAAAATTGATGCAGATAGCTATAAACGTAAAAAAACAACGCAGTGTTTTAAAAATAAGCAAAAAATGTACTAAAAATGGCGTAGAAGTGTTGAAATATGTTTTTTTTTAATATATAATCAAGTCATTAAGTATTAGAGTTGATTAAAGGAGGATTTAAAATGAGTGTAAACGCAATTATGTTAAGACCTATTGACACTGTTGTTACTATAGTTGGTGATGTTGCAAAGGGTAGCACTGTTAATTACACTAAAGATGGAGAAACATGTTCTGTTATTGCTTTAGAGGATATTCCTGCATTTCATAAAATTGCAATTAAAAGCCTTAAAAGTGGAGAGCACATTATTAAATATGGACAAATTATTGGTGGCTTAGTTGAGGATGCACCAGAAGGATGTTGGATTAGCCACAAAAACATAATAAGCTTACCAAGAAACTACGAAGACGAATTATAAGAGGAGGTTAACATAATGAATTTCATGGGCTATGGAAGACCAGACGGAAGAGTTGGTATAAGAAATAAGGTTTTAATTTTACCTACATGTGTTTGCTCGGCAGAAACATGTCGTATTGTTTCAGAACAGGTAGAGGGTACAATTTATGTTGGAAATACAGCAGGATGTTCTGAAGTTGAAGAAAACTTACAAATTTGTACAGATATGTATTCAGGCTTTGCGGCTAACCCCAACATTTTTGGTACAGTTATGATTGGTCTTGGCTGTGAGGGATGTACACCTGATATAGTAAAAGACGCTATACTTTCAAAAACAAACAAACCGTTAGAGGTTTTTGTAATTCAGGATGAAGGTGGCACAGTTAATACAATTAACAAAGCAGTAAAAGCGGCAAGAAAAATGGTTCAGGATGCGTCGCTTGTATCTAAAAAGGAATATCCAGTAAGCAATCTGTTTCTTGGACTTGAATGCGGTGGGTCGGATGCTACAAGTGGTCTTGCGGCAAATCCTGTTGTTGGAAAGGTTTCAGACATGCTTGTTGACCTTGGCGGTTCTGCTGTTATGAGTGAAACTACAGAATTTATTGGTGCAGAACACATTTTGGCAAAAAGGGCTGCAACACCTGAAATCAAAAAACAGATAATTGGCATTTGCAAGGACCTTGAAGACCATCTTGCCAATGTTAATCAAAATCTTCGTACAGGGCAACCAACCCCAGGTAACAAAGATGGTGGTATTTCAACAATTGAAGAAAAGTCACTGGGTTGTATTTATAAGGGTGGCTCAAGACCTATTGTTGAAGTGCTTAAATATGCGCAGATGCCTACAAAACAGGGTGCTCTTATTATGGACACACCAGGTTTTGACGTAGCTTCTGTTACAGCGATGGTTGCAGGCGGATGCCAGGCAATTATATTTACAACAGGCCGTGGCACACCTACTGGTAACATAATTGCACCCGTAATTAAGATTACTGGCAACAGCAAAACATACACTAGAATGATTGACAATATTGATTTCGATGCTAGCGTTGTTATAGATGGAAAAATGACAATTGACCAGTGCGGTGAAGAACTATTTAATGAATTTATGGAAGTTGCTAACGGCAAAGTTACAAAGGCAGAGGCATTTGGTTTTAATGAGTGTTCTATGCAGAGAATTTGTAAGTTTATTTAAGAATAAAATTTAAATCAAGCTTGTTTTGGATGGAAAATAAACGTTCAGAACAGGCTTTTATTTTTAAATTAAATGTGATATAATTTTAAATTAGTACGATTTTACATATGAATTGTACAGGCACAATCAAATCTGTTTTGAAGGGTGAGTTTTGATGAAACCATTAATAGCAGTTCCTATTGGCGATGTGGCTGGTGTTGGGCCAGAGATTACTGTGAAAGCTTTGGCGGATAGTCATTGTTTTAGGTCTGCACGTTGTGTTGTAATTGGCGATAACAATATTATTGAAAATGCAATTAAAATAACTGGTTCTACTCTTATTGTAAATGTGATTGAAGACCCTCAAGATGGCGATTACTCCGAAGGGCTGCTTAACCTTATTGATCTTAAAAATATTGATATGAATGCTTTTGAAATTGGAAAGGTTCAGGCTATGTGCGGACGTGCCGCATATGAGTACATTGAAAAAAGCGTTAGCTTTGCTTTGGCAAGAAAAGTAGATGCCATCGCCACAACGCCAATAAATAAAGAAGCACTGAAGATGGCAGGAATAAACCATATTGGGCATACAGAAATTTTTGCCGAGCTTACAGGTACACAGGATCCGCTTACAATGTTTGAAGTCAGAGGCCTTAGGGTTTTCTTCCTTACAAGGCATGTTTCCCTTACAAAGGCTTGTAGCATGATTAGCAAGGAAAGAATAATAGACTATGTTGTGCGGTGCACAGAGGTGTTAAAACATCTTGGTGTAGATGGAGGAACGATGGCTGTTGCAGGTCTTAATCCACACAGTGGTGAACATGGTTTGTTTGGCAATGAGGAAGTTGAATTTGTTGCACCAGCAGTTGAGGAGTTAAAAGAAATGGGCTACAAAGTAGAAGGCCCTATTGGTGCGGATTCGGTTTTTCATCTTGCATTGAAGGGACGATATAATAGCGTTCTTTCTCTTTATCATGACCAGGGGCATATTGCCACTAAAACACTGGATTTTGATAGAACAATTGCTATTACAGGCGGAATGCCTATTTTGCGCACATCGGTAGACCATGGAACAGCAATGGACATTGCAGGTAAAAATCTTGCTAGTGAAATAAGTATGATAGAAGCAATTTTACTGGCAGCAAAGTATTCGCCGAATTTTGTAAAATAACGGTTGATAAAAATTATTTTACCCTTTATACTCAATAGAGATGTAGAGGGTGTTTTTATATAAAAAAGTTTAGGAAGAACAAACATTTCAACAGAAATTTTGTATGTTCATTTATTAGATTTAGGAGGCATTTAAAAATGGAAATAAAGTTTGCAGACAGAATGGATAGTTTTAAGGAAGGTATATTCACAACCTTTGCCGCAATAAAAAAAGAAATGATAAGTGAAGGTAGAAAGTGCTACGATTTATCTGTTGGTACACCAGATTTTGTACCCGACAAACATGTTATGGATGCTTTAACAGAAGCGTCTAGACATACAGAAAGCTATAAATATGCCATTACAGACAGCGATGAGTTGCTGGAAGCTGTTCAGGCTTGGTATAAAAGACGCTATAGGGTTGAATTGGAGAAAGATGAAATAATGTCACTTTATGGTTCCCAAGAAGGTTTAAGCCGTGTTTGTCTTACTCTTTGTAACCCTGGTGATGTTGTGCTTGTACCAAACCCGGGTTATCCAATATTCGAGTTTGGCCCCATGATTAACGAGGCTAAAATTGAGCACTATGAATTAAAAGAAGAAAATAATTATTTAATAGATTTTGACTCTATTGATGAGGAAATTGCAAAAAAGGCTAAGGCAATGGTGGTTTCGTACCCTGCTAATCCTATTTGCCGTATCGCACCAAAAGAGTTTTACACTAAGCTTATTGAATTTGCTAAAAAATACAATATCGTTATCCTGCACGATAATGCATATTCTGAATTGGTGTATGATGGTGCAGAGGGACTTTCCTTCCTTAGCATAGATGGTGCAAAAGAGGTTGGCATAGAATTTAATTCTCTTTCAAAAAGCTATAACCTTACAGGTTGCCGCATATCCTTTGCATTAGGCAATGAAAAGATAATAACCCAATTTAAAAAGCTCAGAAGCCAGATTGATTACGGCATTTTTATTCCAGTGCAGAAAGCGGCTGTTGCGGCTTTAACAGGCCCACAGACAAGCGTGGAGAGAAATAGACAGGAATATGAGGATAGACGTAATGCACTTTGTGGAGGGCTAGAAAGTATTGGTTGGAAAGGTGCTGTTTCACAGGGAACAATGTTTGCATGGGCACCATTGCCAAAAGGCTACACAAATTCTGAAAAATTTGCTTTAGAACTTATTGAAAAAGCAGGTGTTTTCTGTGTGCCAGGCAGTGTTTTCGGTTCCTTGGGTGAGGGATATGTACGCTTTGCAATGGTTAAAACTGTTGAAGAAATGAAAGAAATGGTACAAGTTATTAAAGAAAGCAGGATTATAAAATAAAATCAGACAATGATTATTTTACATTTAAACGAACAAAAGCTTGTTGTAATAACTGCAAATCGACACAGGATAAGTGAATTTAAGAGGGATTACCATGAAAAAAATCATTAAAAAAATTGCAGTTTGTTCCACTGCTGTGGCTATATCTGTTTCAAGTACCTATATTGCGAAGGCAGAAATTCCCAAAGGATATTGGAAATATCAGGAATCATTTTTGAATGCAGCTAATGCTAAGGAGGATAATGAAATAATCGCCTTGGGAAAAGAAATTATGAATGTTTTCAAGGATAAGCCAATGGACAGTGATAAGGCTGGAATTCTTTACAGCACTTATGAAGCTATGTATCCTGCTTATGAAAGGCAGGAAAATTACGAGATGGCAATTGCTGTACTAAAAGCACAAATTCCCTATGGAGAGTACCTTGGATATAATGATGGCGTTAAAATTGCAAAGGCCAGAATTAAAAAGATTGATCCAATGACTGAAGTTTATGCTGTTACATCAAACACACAGTCAGTTCCATATTACGGCATGAAAAATGAGCCGAAAAACGGTACATACTATGGAAGAGTTTTCTCTGAAAGTGGATTGCTTCCTACTGAAACCGAAACAGCAGTTTCTTTTTATGTGGAGTGTCTACAAGACGGTATATGGGAATATGACTATTTAATTAACCCTTACGCAAACGGTGAAAAGGTTGTGCAGATATGCCTAAATATGCCAAATGAAAATGATTCTTTAAAGGCTGTTTTGCAGGATTCCTCTAACAGTTATTTACAGCAAACTATGGAGTATTTAAATAGTTTAAACTGTCCGGTTCTTCTTCGTATTGGTGGAGAAATGAATGTTTGGCAGAATCTTGCAGAGCCTTCTTTATACAAGCAGGCTTATGGGAAGATTGCAAATATGGCAAGAAGCAAGGCGCAAAATGTAGCATTGGTGTTTTCTCCAAACGATATTTCGAACTGGAATGCAAATATTGATGACTATTATCCCGGGGATAGTTATGTTGATTGGGTAGGTGTTTCTTTATATACCAATAAGTACAGAAATTTGCAGACGATGGAACAAGGCGAAGATTTTGAAGAAATGTATTATGGAAATGGGCTATATGCAAACCCAATTGCAAAACTTAGGGATATTGTTGATAGATATGGTGACAGAAAGCCTATCATCATAAGCGAGTGTGGAATTGGGAATTCTGTGTACAATAAGGGCTCAAATTTAACGGCATTCGCGAAAGATAAATTAAATGTTTTATATACCTATGCGAATATGGTGTACCCTCAAGTTAAGGCAATGATTTATTTTGATGTATGTTTTGATAATCAACCTAATGCATATATATATTCTATTAGCAATAATTCAGCATTAATGGAGCAATATAAAGCTACAGTAAACAGCAATAGTTCATTTATAAAAAAGATGGGCGCAACGCCTTTGGCCTACGTAAAAGCAGGGGAATATAGCGACAATAGAGAAACTATTGAGTTGTATACTTATTCTATTTTGCCTGCCCAAACAAGTATGGCGGTAGATTATTATGTGGATGGTGAAGCTGTTTGCGCAACACAAACACAAATGCCTTATAAGTGCAATATTAGTTCTTCATCCATTTCATCAGGAGCACATGAATTAAAAGTAACAGTGAAAAGCGGAAACGGTTACAGTAAGGTTAAAACCTATAGTTTGAAAAAAACTGATGATGGGAAAATTACTGTAGCAGAAAAATAGGAGCGAATATAATAATTTAAGCACTAAAGGATAGAAAGTTGTTAAAATTTTGGTTATGTGTTGGATTTTTATAATGCGGAGGAGCCTGTCTAATCATGAAATTTGATTTAAAAAGTATTGCTGTTGGAATTATTATTGGGAGCATAGGTTTAACAACAGCATATGGTGTAACAAAAAATAAGAGCATTGATGTTTACTATAATGTTGGAAGTATCTCTATAAAAGACAAAAAGATTATGTTCTCAAAAAACAGTGAGCCATTTATTTATAATGGAGAGGCATATGCCCCGGTAAGGATTATTGCCGAAAATGTAGGATGCGAAGTTTATTTTAACAAAGAAGATAATTCCATTTCAATTAGTAATCGTGGTGACAATTCTAAAATAAAGTTATTAGAAGAAGCTTCAAATTACATAGGAGCAGTTTCTCAAGAAAAAACCATCGATATTTGGTCAAATGGATTAAAGAAACGTAGTGCTGCGTTACAATACATTGTAATGACTGAATCATTAAAAGAAATCTACGTAAAAAGCTTAGAAGAAAACGGCTACGAGTTTTGGGTTACTGGGGTTTCGAGCCCATGGGTAGAAAATTATGAAGTGTTAAAGGCAAATAAGTTAAACGATGATTCTTACGAGTATGAAATTAAATATAATACAAAAACTTCGGAAGGAGACTATAACTTTTTTGTAACACTTAAATTAATAAAAGAAGGCGATTTCTGGAAAGTGGCAGAAGTAAATGGCGATGAGGATTCACATACATATACGGGGTTCTAAAAGGAATCCAAATAAACTAAAAATGAATCAAGTATATAATAAATTTAAATTGGAAATAAAAGATAAATTTTTGGCACAATTCGTAGCTTTTTATAGGTTACAAATTGTGCCATATTTTTTTTCTAATGTTTTATTTGCCTTATGCAAAAAATGTGCTATTATAATCATTATAAGTTTTTATAAGAAAGTTTGTCGAAGTATGTTATAAATGAGTATGTGCGTTCAGAGGGGACAGAATGGACAATAATAAAATATTGGATTTAATTATAGTTTTAATAGTGGTTTCGCTTACCTTCCTAGGGAATGCCAACACCTTTGGCATATCCTACATTTTGCTGGTGGTGGTTTTTGTGTGGAAAACTATATTTAAAAAGCAAGAAAAAAGAAGGAAAGTTGTTTGCAGTGCAATATACTTAGCAATTTTAGGGTTTCAGCTTACATTTAGTTACAATGTAATATTTTATGGAAATCAGTCTGGAATAATTTTTTTTGTAGAGAAATTTATTGGTGTGGTATTTATGTATCTTCCGTTTGCTGCAAACTCGTTTTTTTATTTTCAGCGCTCATATTTTCCATCGGTTGAGGACATAACCACTGTAAGTTTTGAAAGCATTTTGCTTGGCCGTGCTTATGCTGGACGCCTTAAAAGCGATCTGGGCAAAACAAAGGATTCACTTAGAATTAACAATATAACAGAGATAATAAGAGATATCCCCAGACATAGTTCTACCAAATACATAAACCAGAACACACTTACAGAGGAATTTTTTGAAGAATGCAGCGCAAGTCTTGAGGATGAAAATATATACATTGCCATATCTAACACAGGAAGTCCGGCAAGTGAAATTATTTCTGTTTTTACAAAAAAGAATTACAACCATGTATCTTTAAGCTTTGATAAGGAACTCAAAACCATATTAAGCTATAATGGCGGCGAAAATGTGTATCCACCAGGGCTTAACAGAGAACAGCTTGAGTACTTTAATAAAAAATCGGATGCATCCATTATTGTGTATAAACTTGCAACAACTCGTACACAAAAACAGGCCATGATAGAAAAAATACGTGAAATCAACCAAACAGGCAGTGCATACAACCTTTTAGGGCTTATAACCAAGGCTACATTTAGACCAAATATTATGTTTTGCTCTCAGTTTGTATATAACCTTTTAACCGAGGTTGGGCTAGACTATTTTAAATGCAATGCAACGGAAGTTAAACCAACAGATTTGGTTGAAAAAGACTATTACAGAGAATTGAAATATTGCTACGAGATAAAATTTTCGGAAGCACAATAAATAATAAGCCCCTGCTAAGGGGCTTTTTTGCATTAATAATTAAATAGCAGCATTATTAACATAAAATACAAATCTTTTCATATTTTTTTACATCTTGTTCATATTAAGTTCAAAAATAAATACTATAATTCATTACATAAAAGAAATAATTATGAATTTATACAGGAGGTAATGATTATGTATGATGATGAAACTGAAAAACTGAATGGTATAAATGACCAAAAAAATAATGATGTATTTCCAAAAGCGGAAGGTGAGAAAATTGTAAACGAAGAATTGGATATATCTCAAAAGCAGTTATCCGATGACGATAAGGCAAAGGATGAGGAACCAAAGCATAGAAAAATGTCAATTTATGCTGAATATGCTACGCCTATATATCCACCAATAACAACAGTTGTTGTAAGTAAAAATGAAAATGCAGAGCAGAGTGACAAACACATGCCAGAGGAAGTAATTAATGCTACTGAAAATGCAAAATGCGAAGAAAAACCAAATGAGCCAGTAAGAGATACTTATTTCACAGAAACTGTTAAAAAGAAAACCTGCAAAAAAGATTCTTCGTTTAAAAAATTTATTGCAGCCTGTCTTGTAATAAGTCTTTTTGGAGGAACGGGTATTGGCGCATCTTATGCAGTAATTCAAAATACGGTGTTTAATCCAAATAAAGCAACAGATGGAGCATCTGCAGATTTAAACGCAGGAAAGCCGGAAACAAAAGCAACAGCAAGTGCCCAGCCTGTTAGCAGCACCAGTGGCACAATGACAGCTGTAGACGTTATAGATGCAGTTTATCCATCCGTGGTAAACATAAATATGCAGGTATCTGGAACAACAAACTATTATGGATTTTCCGTTCCATACGAAGGTTCGGGTTCAGGCTCGGGCGTAATATTTGATATGGATGATGAAAATGTGTATATCGTTACAAATAACCACGTAGTTGAAAGTGCAACAGGAATAAGTGTATCTGTAACTGGCGCAGAAAGCATTTCGGCAACTGTAGTTGGAACAGATGCTTCAAGTGACTTGGCAGTAATTAAGGCACTTAAATCAGATTTTAAAGCCGCAGGAATAGATAACATTGTTGCAGCAAAGTTTGGTGACAGTGATAGCCTTAAAGTTGGGCAAAGCGTTCTTGCTATTGGGAATGCCCTTGGCGAAGGAAAAAGTGCAACAGGCGGTATGATAAGCATGCTTAACAAAAATATAGATATTGGCGGAATTAACCTTGAGGTTTTACAAACGAGTGCTGCAATTAACCCTGGCAACAGCGGTGGTGCACTTGTAAACTATGAAGGTGAAATTATAGGCATTAACACAGCAAAAACAAGCACGTCTGTTGCAGAGGCAATGGGCTATGCAATACCAAGCAATAAAGTTAAGGAAATTATGGAGAACCTGCTTGTGAATGGCACAACTCCACAGCCATATTTGGGAATTATGGGTTCGGACATAACAGACGATATTGCAGACATGTATAAACTTCCTGTGGGTGTTTTGGTTAGGCAGGTACTTGCAGGCGGCGGAGCTGATATGGCTGGACTTAAAGAAGGTGACGTAATTATTTCCTTTGCGGGAAAATCTGTAATGAATATGGAATCTCTTATCTCAACCCTCAAAGAGCAAGAGGTTGGAACTACTGTAGAAATGGGAATAATAAGGGACGCAAAAACAAGCATGACCCTTAATGTAAAAATACTTGATTCAAATAATATTCAATAAAATGCTGCCACATTAAATAACTTAAAAACTTTCTTTTTCATAATTTGTTATATAATAAAGGGCGATGATTCAGTTCATCGTCCTTGTTTGCTATATATTAAAAGTTGTCAACAGTTCTTAATTTATTATAAAATTTGTTGTTAAAATTAGGATTAGATTGTATAATTATATAGCTTATAATAAATATATGACTAAAAAATAGAAATGAGTTGGTTTTTTTGGCAAAGAGGAAAAAGAAAAAATCCAAAGGAATACTGGTTTATTTGTTGTATTTGATATGTGGAATTATTGCCTGCTTTATTATTTTTAAGGCATTTAGTTTTGCATTTTCTGCTGGTAAAGACTTGACTGGAAGTTCGTCAGCCAAAGTTCAGCAGGAGGTGATAGGAGAAGATGTAGAGGTAACTATTCCTGAAGGTGCGTCAACTAAAGAAATAGCAGAAATTTTGTATAAAAATGACCTCATTGACAGCGTTGTTATGTTTAGGTTAACAAGTAAAATGGGTGACTATGACGGAAAATACAGACAAGGAGACTATTTGATAACCAAGGGAACAGATGATGAGGAAATTATGAAAATTCTTCAAAGCGGCGTTGTTTATTCAGACGCAGTTAGAGTAACCGTGCCTGAGGGATACACCGCAAAGCAAATTGCCAACACTCTTGAAGAGGCAGGGGTTGTTACTGCAACTGAATTTTTGGATGAAATGAACAATGGAACCTTTGATTATGACTTTTTAAAAGATGTACCTTCTAGAGACAATTATTTAGAAGGCTATCTTTTCCCCGCTACATACGAGATTAAGGCAGGGGCAACGGCTCACGATATTATTGTTCAGTTTTTAGATAGATTTGAAATTGCGTATAACAATATATTGAAAGGAAATGATACAGATTATACAATTGATGAAATTGTTACAATAGCATCTATGGTAGAAAGTGAGATTCAAGTTGACGATGAACGTGCGGTTGCCGCAGGTGTTATCTATAACCGCCTTAAGGCTGATATGGCTTTAGGTATAGATTCTACCGTTCAGTATGCCCTTTCTACAAGGAATGAGGTTGTAACTACTACTGACCTTGAAGTGGATTCACCATACAATACTTATATAAATAAAGGGCTTCCTTTAGGGCCTATTTCTAACCCTGGTGAAGCAGCCCTTGAAGCGGCGGCAAACCCTGATGAAAATAATTATTTTTACTATGTTGTAAAAGAGCGTGGCAGTGGGGAACATGTTTTTACTGAAACCTACGATGATTTTTTAAAGGCAAAACAAGCATACAAGAATAGTTTTAATTAGGAGAATATTTATGAACTATGTAACAGAAGATTATTTACACGGCTACCTTAGGCTTATTCAGCCTAAATATGATGGCGTATTAGGTGAAATACAAGAAGAGGCGCACGAAAAACAAGTGCCAATTGTACCACATGAGGTTGCCCGTTTTTTAAGTACCATCCTTTCCATAAAAAGACCCAAAGAGGTGCTGGAAATAGGTACGGCCGTGGCTTTTTCAGCCGGACTAATTTCAAGATACCTGCAACCTGGCGGTCATGTAACCACCATAGACAGATATGAGGTTATGCTTAAAGATGCAAGAGAGAATATAAAAAGAATGAATTTGGAAGAAACTATAAATCTTATTGAAGATGATGCGTCAAATGTTTTGCCTACACTTACAGGTCCATACGACGTGGTGTTTTTAGATGCGGCAAAGGGTCAATATGCTCAGTTTTTGCCACACATTTTAAGACTTATGCCAATAGGTGGAATACTTATTGCAGATGATGTTCTTCAAAGTGGAGATATTGCAAAATCCCGTTATTCGGTGCCACGACGTCAACGCACAATACACAAACGTATGAGAAATTTCCTTTGGGATATTTCTCATTTGGATTGCCTTGAAAGCAGCATTATTCCAATAGGTGATGGGGTTGTACTGTGCCACAAAATTAAAGAATATGTACCAACAGAAGGAGAATTTAGTGATGACTGATAGAAATAAAATAGAATTGCTTGCGCCGGCTGGGGATTTGGAAAAGCTTAAAATAGCCTTGCTTTACGGTGCAGATGCTGTATATATTGGTGGCGAAGCATATGGTTTGCGTGCCAAAGCAAAGAATTTTGACCTTTCTAAAATGAAAGAAGGGATCGATTTTGCACATGAACGAGGTGCAAAGGTTTACGTTACAGCAAATATTTTTGCCCACAACGATGACTTTGAAGGTATGGCAGAATATTTTAAGGAAATAGAAAAAATTGGAGCAGATGCTCTTATTATTTCAGACCTTGGTGTATTTTCAGTTGCAAAGGAAAATGTTCCAAACATGGAAATTCATGTTTCTACACAGGCAAACAATACAAACCACAAAAGTGCATCTATGTGGTACAAGCTTGGTGCAAAGCGTGTGGTTGTTGCACGTGAACTTTCAATTGAAGAAATTACTGATGTAAGAAAAAATATACCAGATGATATGGATATTGAGGCTTTTGTTCATGGCGCAATGTGCATTTCTTACTCTGGCAGGTGCTTGCTTAGCAATTACTTAAGTGGGCGTGACGCAAACAAAGGTGAATGTGCTCATCCTTGCCGTTGGCAATATCACCTTGTGGAGGAAACAAGGCCAGGTGAATACATGCCAGTAGTTGAGAACGAAAGAGGAACATATATCTATAACTCCAAAGATTTGTGTATGGTTACACATATTCCAGACCTTATTAAGGCAGGTATAATGAGTTTTAAAATTGAAGGAAGAATGAAAACACCTTTCTATGTTGGTACTGTGGTTAAAACCTACAGAGAGGCAATTGATGATTATTTGAAAGACCCAAAACTTTATGAATGCAAGCTTAATTATTATGTTGAGGAAGTTTCTAAAGCCAGCCACAGAGACTTTACAACCGCATTTTATTTTGGTAAGCCAGATGGAGAGCAGCAAGTATATACAAATAACACCTATATAAGAGATTATGATTTCATAGGCATGGTAGAAGAAGATTATGACCCTGAAACAGGCTGTGCAGTTGTTATGCAAAGGAATAAATTTGTTGTAGGCGAAGAAATTGAAGTTATGCCTGCCGTTGGTGAAGCATGGAAAATGACCGTAGAAAAAATGTGGAACGAGGACGGAGCACCGTTGGAGAGTGCACCACATCCACAGCAAATACTTAAAGTGAAATTTCCTAAAGCTGTTAAGAAATATGATATGCTTAGGAAAGCAGTTAAGTAACATATATTAGCTTAAAGTCTTTTAAATAAAAATTGTGAGGGGTGATTTGATGACAAGTTTGGTTTTAACAGGGCGATTTAAATATAGTTTAGAGCAAAAGGAATCCATATCTAAACTTGGATACAATATCCTTTTCCATGAGGATGAAAAAATACCCTTTACAGAAGAAGAACTTAAATGCGAAGTTATGGTGAACCTGGATGCATTGAGCAATAATGATATAAATGATTTTAAAAACTTAAAATTTATACAGGCAACAATGGTTGGTACAGATAAAGTACCAATGGAAAGAATAAAGGAAAAAGGAATAAAATACTGCAACAGCCGAGGAGTTTTTGACATTCCAATAGCGGAGTTTGTTATTATGCGTTTATTAGAAGTATACAAACATGCCCGTGTGTTTGAAAAGCAGACTGAAAAAAGAGGTTGGGCTAAGCAGTTTGATATGGAAGAAATTAACGGAAAAAACATTGCAATATTGGGAACTGGCGGCATAGGAATTGAAGTTGCAAAACGGCTTAAAGCCTTTGGTGCTAATGTATTTGGATTTAACCGAAGTCTTAAAAAAGCGGAATATTTTGACGAGATATTTAGCATAACCCAGTTAAAAAATAGGATAGGCACATTTGATGCTGTAATTATTGCTATTCCACTTACAGAAGAAACATTTCACTTGTTTAATGATGAAATGCTTGGATTAATGAAAGATAAATCTATTATTGTTAATATAGGTCGTGGGGCTATCGTATGTGAAAATGCACTTGCAAATGCACTTGAAAGTGGTAAACTAAAAGCGGCGGTAATTGATGTTTTTGAAAAAGAACCGTTAAGCACTGAAAGCAGGCTTTGGAATTTTGATGAATTTTATTTTTCACCACACTGCTCATTTAGTTCCGTGGAAAATAATAGGAGAATGTTTGAATTGATTTATAACAATTTAAAAGCCTACAAATGCAATGGCAAGCTCTTGAGCGAAGTAAAATTATGAAAATGTTTTAAAAGGAATAATAAATGCAAGTTTTTTATAAATTATGTGAAAATTTTAAAAAAACTATTGCAATTTTTCTGAAACTATGGTACAAAAAAGTAGTAGATAAATAAATTAGCTACTTGGAACAATGGCGTTCTCATTTTTTGAGGACGCCATTTTTTTATTCATTCTAGGTAAAATGAAATTACAATGTTAAATTAAATTTTAAATATGAAAGGAATGCTAATTATGTGTGAGAAAAAATCGGTAACAGAAATTTATGGAAGTAACGTATTTAATAACTCGGTAATGTGTGAACGTTTACCAAAAAAGATTTATAAGGAACTTAAAAAAATTATTGCTAATGGAGAAGCATTAACTCCTGAGATTGCAGAGGTTGTGGCTAACGCAATGAAGGATTGGGCGATTGAACGTGGTGCGACACACTATACACATTGGTTCCAGCCAATGACTGGCATTACAGCCGAAAAACATGATGCTTTTATCTCACCAACAGATGACGGAAAAGCAATTATGGAGTTTTCTGGCAAAGAGCTTATTAAGGGTGAGCCAGATGCTTCATCATTTCCATCTGGTGGAATTCGTGCTACATTTGAAGCTAGAGGATATACTGTATGGGATTGTACTTCACCTGCGTTTCTTAAAGAGGACGCTGCTGGTGTGACACTTTGTATTCCTACAGCATTTTGTTCATACACAGGAGAGGCATTAGATAAAAAGACACCTCTTCTTCGTTCTATGGAAGCTATAAACGTACAGGCGTTAAGAATTTTAAAACTTTTTGGTGACACAGAAACAACAAAAGTAACAACTTCTGTTGGTCCTGAACAGGAATATTTCCTTATTGACAAAAAACTTTATGACCAGAGAAAAGACCTTATTTTTACAGGCCGTACACTTTTTGGAGCAATGTCACCTAAGGGTCAGGAACTTGATGACCACTACTTTGGTATATTAAAAGAAAGAATTGCTTGCTACATGAGAGACCTTAACATTGAACTTTGGAAGTTAGGTATTTCTGCAAAAACACAGCACAATGAAGTTGCACCAGCGCAGCATGAGCTTGCACCTATTTATGATGATACAAACGTTGCAACAGACCACAATCAGCTTATTATGGAATACATGAAAAAACTTGCTGCACACCATGGTCTTGTTTGCCTTCTTCATGAAAAACCGTTTGCAGGTGTTAACGGCTCTGGTAAGCACAATAACTGGTCAATTTCTACAAATGGCGGAAGCAACTTGCTTGATCCAGGCAAAGAGCCTCACAATAACAAACGTTTCTTGCTTTTCCTTACAGCTGTAATTAAAGCAGTTGATGAGCACGCTGATTTGCTTAGATTATCGGCAGCTAACCCAGGCAATGACCACAGACTTGGGGCAAATGAAGCTCCGCCAGCAATTATTTCTATGTTCCTTGGCGAACAGCTTGAGGATATTTTAGAACAGATTGTTGAAGGAAATTTAACAAGTAGTAAAAAAGGCGGAAAAATGACAATTGGTGTAAATACACTTCCTGCACTTAAAAAAGATGCAACAGATAGAAACAGAACTTCACCTTTTGCTTTTACAGGCAACAAGTTCGAGTTCAGAATGGTTCCATCTTCAGCATCAATTGCTGGGCCAAACTTTGTTCTTAATACAATTGTTGCTGATGCGCTTAAGGAATTTGCTGATGAGCTTGAGAAAGCTGATGATTTTGACAAGGCACTTGAGGAACTTTTAGTTAAAACAGTTAAGAAGCATAGAAGAATTGTATTTAACGGCAATGGCTACTCTGAAGAATGGGTTGAAGAAGCTGAAAGACGAGGTCTTCCAAACATTAAATCTATGGTTGAAGCTATACCTGCCATTGTTACACCTAAGGCAATTAAGCTTTTTGAGGAGCATGGGGTGCTTACAGCTGGAGAATGCCACTCAAGAGCAGAAATTAGCTACGAGGATTATACAAAGAAAATTGACATTGAAGCAAGAACCATGATTGACATGGGATTAAAGCAAATCAAACCTGCAGTTATTAAATATATCAAAGAAATTGCAGATGCAATTGCTTCCCTTAAAGCAATAGGTGCTGATGCTGCTGTTGAAGAAGAATTACTTGCAGGGCTTACAAATGAGCTTAGCAGCTTAAGTAGCTGTATTGTTAAACTTAAAGATGCTCTTGCTAATGCAGCAGCAATTGAAGACATTGAAGCACAAGCAACTGCATACAAAGACAGTGTATTTACAGCTATGGCACAATTAAGAGAGCCTGCTGACAAGCTTGAAATGATGGTGGATGAGACCATTTGGCCTTTCCCAACATATGGTCAGCTTTTATTTAACATTTAAGCAGAACTTAAAATTACATAAGACAAAATACAAAAACCGTTTCTCTATATAAGGGAAACGGTTTTTGTATTTTTTTTATCTTGGCGGACTAGATTTTTACAAGAATGAGAATTAAAATTTTCTTTAGGTGAAAGTACCAATATTTTTTACAAATTTTGGTATAAATTCTTATTAGCTACATATTGTACAAGTAAAAATACAATTTATATATTTAATAGACCATATAACTCTATAAAATTGTTAAAGCTTAATATAATTTGATTTAAATTGATGTGAAAATTTATTTATATATCACATATGAATTGTAGTATAGATGTGTAATCTTACAAAAAAAGATTGTATAAAATTAAGTGCATTAGCGATTGTGCTTAAAAAAATACAAAATGAATATTGCATGCAGTTAATATTCGCAGTATAATCAGCTTATCGAGTTAATAAAGTTTTATCAATTTAAAAGTTTGGTAAAGTCACAGGTCTAAAGGAGGCCCGATGGATGATTACTAATGACAAGAGGGTTAGAATAATAACTGGTCATTATGGGAGTGGCAAAACTGAATTTGCGGTTAATTATGCGACTAAACTGGTAGGGTTGTCAGACCGCAAAGTTGCCCTTGCAGATATGGATATTGTAAATGTGTATTTTCGCTCCAGAGAGGTGAGGGACAAAATTACAGCAGCAGGGATAAGAATGATAGATTCATCTGTAAATACCTCTGCGGATTTACCAGCAGTGCCAGCAGAAGCATTTGCACCCTTTGAAGACAAAAATTATGATTACATAATTGATCTTGGTGGAAATGACGTTGGGACGAATGTGCTTGGAAGGTATAAGAAATATATTAAGCCAGAAGAAACAGATTTTTTTATGGTGGTTAATGTTTTCAGACCAGACACAATGAATGTAGAAAAAATTTTGAAAGTAAAAGAAAAATTAGAATACTCTTCCGGTTTGAAGGTTACGGGGTTCGTAAACAACTCTAATTTAGTTAGAGAAACTAATGCAGAAAGTGTTTTGTTGGGGGATGAAATAGTTTCTGAGGCGAGCCGAATTACTGGAATACCGATTAAATATACCACATATGTGGAAGAAGTAGTATTGGATATGACGCCTGAAATTAAAGTAAAGCTTTCAGGTGAAGTAATACCTATGAAATACTTTATGCGTGAAACGTGGATGTAACAAAATTCTATTAAGGAGGTGCTTTTTTAATGGCAAAGTTTACTGTAACTTTCAATGAAACAGAATGCAAAGGCTGCGAATTATGCGTGGCGGCATGTCCTAAAAACATTATTGCACTTAATCCAGAAATCACCAATGATGCTGGCTATAATCCAGCAAGTATAGCTGACATGGAAAATTGTATAGGTTGTCAAAGCTGTGCAAGAATGTGTCCTGATTGTATCATTACAATCGTTAAAAACGACTAAGGGAGGAGGAATAAGTAATGGCAAAAATTATTATGAAGGGTAATGAAGCAGTTGCAAAAGCAGCTATCATTGCTGGATGCAGATACTTCTTTGGTTATCCTATTACACCACAAAATGAAGTACCTGAATATTTATCAAGAGAATTATTTGCAGCAGGCGGAACTTTTGTTCAGGCAGAAAGTGAAGTTGCTGCTATAAATATGGTTTACGGTGCCGGCGGTTCAGGCGCACGTGTTATGACAAGTTCTTCTTCACCGGGTATTGCCTTAAAGCAAGAAGGAATTGGTTACTGTGTTGCAGGTGAGGTTCCTTGCGTTATTGTTTCAATGATGCGTGGCGGCCCTGGCCTTGGAACAATTCAGCCTTCACAGAGTGATTACAACCAAGCTACACGTGGTGGCGCTAATGGAGATTATCATATACCAGTACTTGCACCTGGTTCAGTTCAGGAAGCTGTAGATGACGTTAAAGAAGCCTTTGAAATTGCAGATTGCTACAGAACACCTGTAATTGTCGTTGCTGACGGACTTATTGGCCAGATGATGGAACCTGTTGAACTTGAAAACCCAGTTAAAACAAGAAATATCGTGCCTAAAGAAACTTGGGCTATGGGTTACGGAACAAGAGAAAAGCAAAACTTTATTGAAAACCTTGTAATTGACTCTCCTGCATGTGAGGCAAAGAATGTAAGGTTTTTTAATGAAAAATATTCAGAAATCGAAAAAAACGAAGTAAAATACGAAGAATATATGATGGATGATGCTGAATATGCTTTTGTTGCATATGGTACAACAAGCCGTATTGTTAAGAATTCTGTTAATGAATTAAGGGAAAAAGGATATAAGATTGGATTAATTAAACCAAGAACATTGTGGCCATTCCCTCAGGTTCCTTTCCAGAACAAGAGCATTAGAAAATTTGTTGTTGTTGAAATGAGCATGGGTCAGATGGTTACTGATGTTGAACTTGCAGTAGGTGATAAAGATAAAGTAACTTTCTATGGCAGATGCGGCGGTATGATTCCTACACCTGAGGAATGTGCTGACTATGCTGAAAAAGTAATGGGAGGTGCAAAGTAATGTCAACGACAATGTTTCAGAAACCTAATGGACTTACAGACAAAAGAATGCATTATTGCCCAGGATGCGGACATGGTATTGTTCACAGACTTATTGCAGAATGCATTGATGAAATGAACGAAATTGACAACACAATTATCTGTGCCCCTGTTGGTTGCGCAGTATTTATTCCTAATTATTTTAAATATGATTCAATCCACTGCGCTCACGGACGTGCGCCTGCAACAGGCACAGGAATTAAAAGAGTGCATCCTGATAAAACTGTTATAACATATCAGGGCGATGGTGACCTTGCTTCAATTGGTATGGCTGAAATCATTCATGCTGCGGCTAGAGGCGAAAAAATCACTACAATCTTCATAAATAATGGCATTTACGGTATGACAGGCGGTCAGATGGCGCCTACAACACTTCCTGGAATGAGGGCAACTACATCACAAGCTGGTCGTGACCTCGAAAGAAACGGTAATCCAATACGTGTA
Organism: Lachnospiraceae bacterium; assembly: GCA_034933685.1. GTDB lineage: Bacteria > Bacillota > Clostridia > Lachnospirales > Anaerotignaceae > UBA8514. The sequence continues at coordinate 113,040 of JAYFNB010000018.1, forward strand.
AGTGAACTTCTTAGCACACTTGACGGCCCTGCATATATTGAAAGAGTTTCAGTTGATACACCTGCACATGTTATTAAGGCTAAAAAGGCTATTAAAAAAGCACTTGAGTATCAAAAGGCAGGAAAAGGATTTACTATGGTTGAGGTAGTATCAAGCTGTCCAACTAACTGGGGTCTTTCAGCTACAAAGGCTATGGAGTTTGTTGGCGAAAAGATGATTCCATACTATCCTCTGGGTGTTTATAAAGATATAGAGGAGGGTAAATAATATGGGAAAAACACATAAAATTAGCTGTGCCGGTTTTGGCGGACAGGGAGTTATGTCCATGGGTCAGCTTTTAACATACGCAGGTATGATTGACGGTAAAGAAGTTTCATGGGTTCCAGCTTATGGCCCTGAAATGCGTGGTGGTACGGCTAACTGTTCAGTAATAGTTTCAGATACACCAGTAGGTTCACCTATTTTTGAAACGGGAATAACAACTGCAGTTGTAATGAACCTTCCATCTTTCCACAAATTTGTGCCTAAGGTAGCACCTGGTGGTTCAATATTTGTTAACTCAAGCATTATAAGCGAAAAGGTTGATAGAGATGACGTAAATGTCTATTACATACCTGTGAATGATTTGGCTAGTGAGCTTGGCAATGCAAAATTAATTAACATTATTATGCTTGGTGCTGTTATTGAAATTGATAAAATTGTTGAAAGTGAGTCTATTCTTAAGGCATTCCTTAAGGTTTTTGGTGACAACAAAGCAAAACTTATCCCTATCAATAGGGAAGCACTTACAAAGGGTGCTGAAGTTGCGAAAACCCTTAAAAAATAGTTATATCCACATTTGGGGTGAAGACATTGTTCTTCACCTCTTTTTGTTTAGTTTTAACAAGTTTTAAGGGCTTGGGTTAATTTAATGTTTACCTGTGGCAAAAAATGTATTATAATTAATCGGATATAGTTTTGCTTGCGAGGTGAGTGCATTGGCTAACAGAAGAAGTGAGGCTGTGGAAAACCAGGTGCAGCGCACAAAGGGGAAAAAGCCTAGGAGAAAGAAAAATCATAGAGTTCTTACTACTGTTGTCTTCTCAGCGTTGTTTATTTACCTGATTGGATTTCTCTTGATGTTTATAAATAAGCCGTCTGTTGGAATAGAAACCGTAAATTATGGCTCCATAGATGTTCCGGCAACACTAAGGGGAATAATTGTTAGGGATGAAATAGTTGTTGAAAGCAGCATGGATGGAACACCAGAATACAATTATTCTGAGAACGAAAAGGTTGCAAAAAATGCTTTGGTGTGTACAGTTAAAAACACAGGTACAACTCAGGTTATTGAAGATGAGATTAAAAAAATTGATAAGGGAATACTTGACATACAGAAAAATAGAAAGGATTTTTCCTTGTTTAAAGAAGATATTGATAGAACAGAAAAGAATATTGAAACTTCTATAGATTCAACATTGTATAAGTTTATAAATTATAATATATCAGACGTTTATTCACTTAAAAATCAAATTCAAACACAGATAAATTTGCGTAATCAAATTTGGCTTGCAGAAAATACAAAAAGTACGGCAGAACTTTCAGCAGAGCGTAATCAGTATGAAAGTCAGCTTGAAGTAAGTCAAGAGACAGTGAGAACTAAGTACAGTGGTATATTTTCACTTAAAATTGATAATTTTGAGGAAATAGTAACACCGCAGGTTCGTAAGGATATTTCTGCAGAACAAATTAAAATGACTGTTCAGCCACAATATATATCCAAAAGCCTTGCCGTAAGTGCCGGTTCTCCATTGTTCAAAATTGTAAAGTCCAACACATGGTATGTTGTTTCAAATGTACCAAATGAAGTTTCAGCTACGTGGAAAGAAGGAGACTATTTAGATATTTATACTACAATAGAGGATGAAGAAAAAAGTGTTCAAGTTAAAATTGAAAGTATGAATATTGGAGATAGCACTACATATGTTGTGTTCGTAACTGACAGGAATTTAATAGATTTCCTTGAACTTAGAACGATGTATTTTAGTGTTAAAGAAAGCGTATATAGTGGGTTTAAAGTACCAAATGCATCTATTGTTGAACGGACTTTCTTGAAAATACCAAAGACATTTTTATCCAATAGCCTTGATGAGCAAGGGGTTATTAAGCGCACATCCTCTGGAGATACATTCCAAAGGATAAAGATAGCAAATTCTGATGAAAATTATGTATATGTATTGCAGGATTTCGAAAGCCTAAAAATTGGTGATACTATTGTTGGTATAGGAGAAGGAGCCCAAACATATACCATAGGCGAGGTTGCTACCTATAAAGGCGTTTATGTTGCAAACAGCTCTCTTGCAGAATTTACTGTAATTGATATTTTGGGGCAAAACAGCGATTATGCCATAGTAAATGCAGAAAGTCAATTTGGTCTTAAGGTTTATGATAAAATTGTGTCTGATGCCAAAGCAGTGCAGAACGAAGAATCAGTCAACTAGAGGGAAGGAAGTAATAAAATGAGCGTTATCAAAGAAAATATTGAATTAATAAATAAAAAAATTGAGACAGCTGCTGTGAAAAGCGGCAGAACAAGGGATGATATTACTTTTATTGTTGTATCTAAAACCATTGATGTTCCACGAATTAAAGAGGCTGTTGAAACAGGCGAGAACAATCTTGGTGAAAATAAGGTACAAGAAATTATGGATAAATATGAACCTATGGGTGAAGGCATTAAATGGCACTTAATTGGTCATTTGCAAACCAACAAGGTTAAATATATAATAGATAAGGTTGATTTGATACATTCTGTAGACAGCGTAAAGCTTGCCGAAGAAATTTCAAAACGCGCAGAGCAGCATGGCTTAACAGCAAAAATATTATTGGAGATAAACATTGCTAATGAAGAAAGTAAGTTTGGAATAAGCCCTAGTGATGCGGAAGAATTTGCGCTAGAAATTTCCAAATTATCCAATATTGTGATAAAAGGCCTTATGACAGTAGCCCCTTTTGTAGAAAATGCAGAGGAAAACAGAGTTTATTTTAAACAAATGAAGCAATTACTTGTTGACATTAACAGCAAAAAAATTGATAATGTATACATGGATGTTCTATCTATGGGAATGACTGGAGATTACGAGGTTGCTATAGAAGAAGGAGCTACCATGGTTAGGGTTGGCACAGGGGTATTTGGTGCAAGAATCTATCCAGAGAAAAATTAAGTTAAATAAATACATTAGTTTTGATTTTTACAAAGGGTTAATAATCACCCGTTGGAAAAGAAAATTTTGAGGGGGTACTATAGTGGGATTATTAGATAAAGTAAAAAACGCATTTACTCAGGGAGATTATGATGATGAGGAATATGAAGAATTTGATGATTACGAAATGAGTTCATCAGATAGATTTGACAAAAGAGAAAGAGAGACTATGGACTATTCTCCATCTTCATCCCGTGGTTCAGCATCACAGTCCCAAAGCTATGGTAGTAGTATGGGCAGAAGAAGTAATTCTCAGGTTGTTAGCATACATACCAACGTGCAAATGCAGGTTTGCATAATTAAGCCTGAAAAATATGAGGATGCACAAGAAATATGTGACCACGTAAAAGCGAGAAAGCCGGTTGTAGTTAATCTTGAAAAAATTGAATATCCCACTGCGCAAAGGATTATGGACTTTTTAAGTGGTACATGCTACTCTCTTGATGGTACAATTCAGAGGGTGGCAAATAATATATTTATTATTGCACCTGAAAATGTTGATGTTTCAGGTGACTTTAAAGAGGAATTAAAAACCAAAGGAGTTATTTTACCTTGGGCAGGCGGTTCAAAATAATTAGCGGATTGACAGGAGAAATTTTTATGCAGAGTTTATTGCTTAATTCAATAGAAATATTTTTTGAGCTGATTTATTTTCTTATTTTTATAAGAATTATTTTGTCGTGGATTCCGGGGCTTAATCAAAGTTCACTAGGTACATTTATTTATAACCTTACTGAACCCATATTGGGGCCTGTGCGTAATATGATTGACAAATCTCCTATAGGTGGAGGTATGATGCTTGATTTCTCGCCTATTATTTCAATGTTTTTAATGAAGGTTGTTAGCATGGTTCTGAAAAGCATTGTAATCATGATTTTTTAGGCGGTGATAAAATGCTTGATAAGCAAGCGTTATTGCGAAATGTAAACCAGCCTGAAGAAAGGCTTTTGTTAGCAAAGGTCTTGGATCAGGCTGATTTTAGTTTAAAGAGACACGAAAATACATTTACAGATTTCTGTGACCCTGGCAAGATGGAAATTTTAAATAGAGCCATAAACGGCATTCATGGGCTAAATTTTACTATTTTTGGCGGAAGTGAACAATGTGAAAGACGGCGTATAGGTTTTTGCCCTGACTACAAAAAAATAGATGAAGCAGAGTTTCCTATAAAAGCGGTTAAGATTTATGCAAATATGAAGTTTTCTAAAGAGCTTACTCACAGGGATTTCTTAGGTTCGATACTTGGGTTGGGCATTGACAGGGGAAAGATAGGGGATATTTTCTTATTTGAGGATTATGCCCTTATTTTTGCATGTGAGGAAATAGCACAGTATATATGTTCTAATCTTTTGCGTGTTGGGAAAACTGCTGTTAAAACTGAACTTCAGGGCATTGAGGAAGTAGATATGCCAATAAAAAGTACGGAGGAAAAATCAGTTACGGTATCATCGCTTAGGCTTGATGCCATTGTTGGTGCAGCCTTTAATATGAGTCGTGGAAAAGCGGCAGACCTTATCGATAGTGAAAAGGTTTTTATAAACTGGATTACAGCCTCAAGTGTATCAAAAGCAGTTAAAGAAGGAGATATGCTATCTGTACGCGGATTTGGACGCGCAAAATTACTGGAGGTTAGAGGAAAAACTAAGAAGGATAGGATAAGTGTTGTCTTTCTTAAATATGTTTAGAGGTGTTTGTATTGGAAAAAATTAAAGTAATAACTGAAAATAAGGAGTATCCTATTTGTTTTGAAAACAGCTTTGATGGTCTTAAAGATGCAGTTGAAAAAGCAGGGTTAAAGGGTAGAAAACTATGTATTATTGCAGATACAAATGTTGCGCCAATGTATGCAATTAATGTTGCAGGTACACTTTCAGAATTATTTTCACAAATTGACATTTGTGCATTTGAAGCTGGAGAGAATAGCAAAAATATTAATACAATAACAGATTTTTATGACTTTTGCATGGAGAAAAAGCTGGATAGAAAAAGTGTTATTGCAGGTCTTGGTGGTGGTGTGTGTGGAGATATGGCTGGTTTCGCTGCGGCAACTTACATGCGTGGAGTTACTTTTGTACAAATACCAACATCACTTTTGGCACAGGTAGACAGCAGTGTTGGAGGGAAGGTTGGCATTGACTATAAGAATGGGAAAAACGTGGTTGGTGCATTTTACCAGCCAGATTTTGTATATATAAATATAAATACCTTAAAAACTTTGCCAGTAAGAGAGTTTAATGCTGGAATGGCTGAGGTGATTAAATATGGGCCTATTGCTTCGCCGGAATTCTATCAGTTTATAAAAAACAACAAAGCGCAGATAAAGGCGCTGGATGAAGCAACAATGGCAACTGTTATTGGTGAATGTTGCAAAATTAAGGCCGATGTAGTTAGCAAAGACGAAAAAGAAGGCGGACTGCGTGAAATACTTAACTTTGGGCATACAATAGGACATGCCATAGAAACTGTAAAAGAGTTTACTCTTCTTCATGGAGAATGTGTTTCAATTGGTATGGTTGCGGTACTTAAAATTTGTGTTGAACGTGGATACATTATACAGGAATTCTTCGATGAATTTATAGAGTTGCTTAGATATTTTGATTTACCTGTTTATGCAGAAGGAATATCTAGAGAGGCAGTGCATAGACAAATGTTTTTTGATAAGAAGGTTAAAAATAATAAAATAAGCTTTGTTCTTATTAAAAAAATGGGTGAAACATTACGAACCGACCAAGTTTCTGAAGAAGAAATTATGATGGCAATTGAGTATGTAATTAAAAATGAAATGTAGGTGATTAATATGATGATTATTCTGATAAGTGTAGTTATTTTAACTGCGTTAGACCAATATTCAAAATTTATTGCGCTTACGCACCTTAAACCCGTGGGAAACATAAAGGTTATAGATGGTTGGTTCGATTTTACATTTGTTGAGAATAGAGGTGCTGCCTTTGGAATTTTAGAGGGACAGAGATGGTTTTTTGTAATACTTACCATAGCTGTAACAATCTGTGTTATTGTATATCTTCGTAAAATGAAAGAGAAGGACAGGGCACACAATTTCTTAAGACTTTCTCTTGTTCTGATTTTGGCTGGAGCATGGGGCAATGCCATCGACAGGCTTTTACGTGGATATGTCGTGGATTATTTTGAATTTACATTTATAAATTATCCTGTTTTTAATGTGGCAGATATTTATGTTGTTGCCGGAACCATACTTTTGGCGGTGTTGTTGCTTTTGGTAATTAAAGATGAGCCAAATTTGAAGGGTGAAGGTAAAAGATAATGGAAATGTTTACAATTGCAGTAGAAAAAGAAGATATAGGAAAAAGAATAGATAGTTACATTGCATTAGTTAAAGATGAACTTTCACGAAGTCAAGTGCAAAAGCTAATTGATAATGAAAATATTTTGGTTAATTCAAAGCCAGTAAAAAGTAACTATAAGCTTAGAAAAGATGATGTGCTGGATATAAATATACCAGACCCAGAACCTTTGGAAATTTTAGCAGAAAATATTCCTTTAGAAATTCTATATGAAGATAAACACGTTATTGTGGTTAATAAACCACAGGGAATGGTGGTTCATCCTGCACCAGGACACTATACAGGTACGCTGGTTAATGCCCTTATGTTTCATTGCGCTGAGGATTTATCTGGCATAAATGGTTGCATGCGCCCTGGAATTGTACACCGTATAGATAAGGACACATCGGGTATACTTATGGTGGCAAAAAGTGATATGGCACACAGAAGCCTTGCTTTGCAGTTAGCGGAACATACAATAACAAGAAAATACAATGCAGTTGTTCTGAATAATATAAAAGAAGACAGTATAATTGTGGATAAGCCTATTGCACGCAATCCTAAAGACAGAAAGAAAATGGCAATTAATATGGCAGGGCGTCATGCTGTAACCCATGTTAGGGTAATGGAACGTATGGGTCAGTATTGCTTTATTGAAGCACAGCTTGAAACGGGAAGAACACATCAGATTAGGGTTCATTTATCAAGTATTGGACATCCTCTTTTAGGTGATGAAGTTTACGGAACATTTAAACAACCATTTAAACTTAACGGGCAAATTTTGCACGCGCGTGTTTTGGGATTTATTCATCCTGAAACAGGTAAATATATGGAGTTTGAAGCATCGCTGCCAGATTATTTTATAAAGCTTTTAGAAAGACTTAGACAGCAAATTTTCAATTAAACTTAGTGTTTTGAGGTGTTAGCATGTATCTTAAACGGCTTGATTTACAAGGCTTTAAGTCGTTTCCCGAAAAGGTGAAGCTGGAATTTAATAAAGGAATAACAACTGTTGTTGGCCCTAACGGAAGTGGAAAAAGTAACATTTCCGACTCAGTAAGGTGGGTGCTGGGCGAACAAAGGGCAAAAAGTCTTCGTGGCGATAAAATGGAAGACGTTATTTTTGCGGGTACAGCTAATCGCAAGGCGTTGGGTTTTGCAGAAGTTTCGCTTACACTTGACAATATAGACCACAAAATACCTTTGGATTATTCGGAAATTACTGTAACCAGAACTGTTTACCGCTCAGGTGAAAGCAGATATATGATAAACGGTACAATTTGCCGTCTTAAAGATATTCACGAGCTATTTATGGATACTGGAGTTGGACGTGAAGGCTATTCTATTATAGGCCAGGGACGAATTGACGAGATTTTAAGCTCTAAAAGTGAGGATAGAAGAAGACTTTTTGAGGAAGCGGCTGGGATTGTTAAGTACAGAAATCGGCGTTTTGAAGCAATTGATAAACTTGAAAAGGAACACCAAAACTTAATTAGGGTTGAAGATATAATAAACGAACTTGAATTGAAGCGTGAACCTTTAGAAAACCAAGCTGAGGTGGCAAAAAAATACCTCACTTTAAAGGAACGGCTTAAAAGATACGAAATCAGCAATTTTTATATTCAAGCGGATAAGCTTCAAAATGAAATTTTAAAACTTGAGGAGAATAAAACCATTTCTTCTAGCAACATTGAGGATGAAAAAAACGCATATCAAGGTGCGAACGAAGAAATTAGAGGTTTAAAAGCAGAAGAAGAAAAGCTTTTAACTGAAATAGAAAAATTAAATAGTTCGATAGCTGTTTTAGCAACTGAGCTTGAAAAAAATGATGGAGAAATAAAGCTTTGCACAGAGCAAATACAAAATATAGATATCAATATTAAACGTATTGTGTCAGATACAGACACTAAGCAAAAGAAAATTGATGATTGCAAAAATGAGGAAAGTATCTATAATTCCAAACTTACAGCAATAGATGTAAGCCTTTCTTCAATTGTTAGCCAGCTTACCCAAAGGGAAGAGGATTTTAACCAGCTTTCTGGAACCCTTGCACAAAGCGAGGAGCAGATGGAGGGTTATAAGGCAGACATGCTGGAAAAGATTAAAATAACAAGTGACCTTAAAAGTAACATTCAGCGCTTGGAATTAATGAGCAAGCAATTTGTACAAAGACGTGACCAGATTTCTAGTGAAAGTGACTATATTCAAAGCCAAATTTTCGAAACAAGAACAAGGGTAGATGCATTATATAAACTTGCAGAGCAAAAGCAAGCAGAAATTAAAAGCCTTGAAGGTAGAATATTAAGCTTGGATGAAACTAAGAAGAAATCAGAATGTGAAATTGCAGAAAATGAAAAAATTTATCTTGAAAAAATTTCAAGACTTAATGAGTGCAAATCTAAATATAAAGTTCTTTCCGAAATGAAAAATGACTTCGAAGGCTTTTTTAAAAGCGTTAAAAGCATTTTAAAGCTACGTGGAACACAAGGTTTTACAGGTATTTGTGGCGCAGTAGGAGAACTTATAAGCGTCGAGCAGAAATATGAAACCGCTGTAGAAATTGCTATTGGCAGTGCTTTGCAAAACATTGTTACAGAAACAGAGCAAGATGCTAAAACTGCTATAGAGTATCTTAAAAGAAATTTTTTAGGACGAAGCACATTTTTGCCCCTTTCAGTAATTAAAGGAAAGGATTTGGGCAGCGACAAAGGCGAGGTACTTAAAGCACAAGGAGTAATAGGTATAGCGAAAGACCTAATTGGTTATAACAGCAAATATGAAAATGTTATGAGTAGCTTGTTGGGCAGAGTTGTTATTATGGAAAACATGGATTTTGCCCTTAAACTTGCGGCAAAAACTAAGTACATGTATAGGCTTGTTACTCTTGATGGTGACGTGCTTAACCCTGGCGGAACTATGACAGGTGGTAGTATTGCAAAAAAGACATCTAATATTTTTAGCCGAAGCCGTGAAATAGCTGACCTTGAAGAAGAAATTAAGGTGCTTGAAGAAAATTCTGCTAAGTTGTTTGATAGAATTACAAGGGCAAAGGAAAAGGTTGATGAAATAAACGTTGAAAAAGGTGAAATTAGCGGAAACTTGCAGGAAATACATATTATGGTTGCCTCTATGGAGCAGGAAAAACTGCAAAGCGAATGCGCAATAGATGAAAAAAGTCAGCGCTACGAAAGTGCCATGTTAGAGTCAGGAACTTTGACGTCTCAAATAAGTACTGCAAACGGTGATATTGATGAATTTTCTCGAAAATTGAAAATTACAGAGGGCGAAATTAATGAAATAAATAAGGCTTTAGAGGATTATCATGATACTCTGCAAAGTGATAAATTTGCCAGAGATAGCATTTTAAACGCAATTACAGAATTCAAGGTTTCACTTTCTGCTTTGCAACAGGAAAAAAATGCGGTGATGGAGAATTTGCACCGTATTAAAAGGGAAGAAAAAAGTTTGACCGAGGAAATAGAGCGCATTGCTGTTGAAAAAGATGAGTTCTTGTCCACTCGTGTGCTTAAAGAATTGGAAATTAAAGATGTTAAGAATGAAATAGGTATAAATAAAGAAAAACAGCAAAGCTTTGAAAAATTAAGAAGTGAAATAAGCCAAAAAGTGTATAGCATTAAGGAAGACATAAACCAAGCAGAAATAAAACGTCAACAACATTTTGAAACCATAAATAAACTTGAAAACGATGTTTTTAAAATGGAAACAAGGCTGGAACACCTTAATGAGGAAAAAGATAGGATTTTTAATTCTGCATGGGAGGAATACGAGGTTACATATCAGCAAGCAAAAACAATGTATGACGATAGCATATCTGTGTCAGAGATTTCCAGCGTTACAAAAGAACTTAAGGCTGAAATTAAGGCCTTGGGTTCGGTAAATGTAAATGCTATAGAGGAATACAAAGATGTTAACGAAAGGTACATATTTCTTACAACACAAAGAAATGACATAATTAATGCAGAGGATAAACTGCAAAAAATTATTGCTGACCTTGCGGTAATGATGGAGGAACAGTTTAAGAAGCAGTTTGAACTTATTTCAAAAAATTTCAATGTGGTTTTTAGGGAAATGTTTGGCGGTGGCAAAGCTTATTTAAAAATGATGGACGAAAGCAATGTTCTTGAAAGTGGCATTGACATTATTGCCCAGCCACCAGGAAAAAACTTGCAAAATATGATGCTTTTAAGCGGTGGAGAGCGTGCCTTGACAGCTATTGCAATTTTATTTGCTATATTAAAAATGAAGCCATCACCATTTTGCATTTTGGATGAAATTGAGGCGGCACTTGATGATGCAAATGTAAAACGATTTGCAAACTATCTTAGAGATTTTTCAGGCGGAACTCAATTTATTGTTATTACACACAGAAAAGGAACTATGGAGGCGGCCGATGTTATGTATGGCGTTACCATGGAGGAGCAGGGCATAAGCAAGGTTATTTCTGTAAAATTTGATGAAGTGAATTTGTAAAGGAGATAAAACAATGGGTTTATTTGACTTTCTAAAATCCAAAAACAAAAATATAGATGAAGTGCAAAATGAAATAGAGAAAAATGTTGCAGAGGGAATTCTTGAAGAAGGCTCTGTAATAGATGTTGAAGCTATTTCTGCAGAAGTTAATGAGGTGTTGGAAGAAGAAGCTAGTTTAGAAGGTTCTAATATAGAAGAAACAATGATTGAAGAACCAACCATTGAAGGACCAGCAATCGAAGAACCAACCATCGAAGAACCAGCCATTGAAGAACCAGCCATTGAAGAGGCAATCATTGAAGAACCTGTTGTTGAAGTTATCCAAAAGGAGAAAAAGGGACTTTTTGCCCGCTTAAAAGAAGGGCTTAACAAAACAAGAAACAGCATTTTAGGCAGTGTTGATGGTATACTTTCTGCATTTACCAAAATTGATGAGGATTTATTTGAAGAACTAGAAGAAATTCTTATTATGGCCGACATGGGCGTTGAAACCACAATGAATATAATTGATAACCTTCGCAAGCGGGTTAAAAAAGAAGGCACAACTGATCCAGCCCATATAAAGGGCATGATTGTTGATGAAATAAGTAACCTACTTTTAGATGGAGCAGACGAGGAATACGATGTAAAAACACCAGCTGTAGTTCTTGTAATTGGTGTTAATGGAGTTGGAAAAACGACAACAATAGGAAAGCTTGCAAATAACCTGAAAGCAGATGGAAAAGCTGTACTTTTGGCGGCGGCAGATACATTCCGTGCGGCGGCAATAGACCAACTTGAGGTATGGGGTGAAAGAAGTGGCATTGAGGTAATTAAGCACGAAGAAAACAGCGACCCTGCGGCAGTTGTGTTTGATGCAGTTAGTGCGGCAAAAAACAGAAAAACCGATGTACTTATATGCGATACAGCGGGCAGACTTCATAACAAAAAAAATCTTATGGAGGAGCTTAAAAAAATTACAAAGGTTATTGAACGAGAATATCCAGCGGTACACAGGGAAACGTACCTTGTGCTAGATGCAACAACAGGGCAGAATGCTATGCAGCAGGCAAAGCTATTTAAAGAAGTTGCAGACATTACTGGCATTGTTTTAACAAAGCTTGATGGTACTGCAAAGGGTGGAATTGTTGTTGCGATTAAAAATGAACTTAAAATACCTGTTAGGTACATAGGTGTTGGTGAAGGAATAGAAGATTTGCAGAAATTTGATGCAAGAAGCTTTGCTAAAGCTCTGTTCGGGGAAGAATAAAAAATGTAAAGTAAAACTACTTGACAAAAAAACTTTTCTCATGTATTATAGGTTAAGTAAAGTAAAAGTGCTTTACAGCTTTTGTGTTTGGCGGTGTAGTTATGGATGAAATATTAATGACAACGTTGCTCTTTGATTTTTACGGAGAGTTACTGACAGAAAAACAGAAAACTATTTTTGAACTGTTTCATCTTAACGATTTATCTCTTACCGAAATAGGGTGTGAATTAAATATCAGCCGTCAGGCTGTGCGTGACCAACTTAAAAGAACAGAAAAAATTTTATTGGATTATGAAGAAAAGCTTAAACTTGTAGAAAAATTTGCAGAACAAAAATCTTCAGTTAAAAAAATAAAAGCTTTGGTTGAAAAAATAGAAATTGAACATACTTTAGACAACTTGGCAATAGATAAAATAGAGGAAATTAAAAAAATAGCAGACGAAATTTTAGATTAAGGAGGCTGCTTTTATGGCATTTGAAAACCTTTCAAATAAGCTTCAGGAAGTTTTCAAGCAGCTTAAGGGAAAAGGCAAGCTTACAGAAAGTGATGTTAAGGCGGCAATGAGGGAAGTAAAAATTGCCTTGCTTGAAGCTGACGTTAATTTTAAAATTGTTAAACAATTTGTAAACACCGTTACCGAAAGAGCGATTGGTGCTGAGGTTATGGAAAGTCTTACACCGGGTCAGCATGTAATTAAAATAGTAAACGAAGAGCTTGTAACCCTTATGGGTTCTACACAAAGTAAGCTTACTTTTGCAGGAAAGCCACCTACTGTTTATATGATGGTTGGTTTGCAAGGTGCAGGCAAAACTACTTCCAGTGGAAAGCTTGCAGGCTTGCTTAAAAAGGAAGGTAAAAATCCTTTGCTTGTAGCCTGTGACGTTTACAGACCGGCTGCTATTAAGCAATTGCAGGTGGTTGGTAAAAACTACAATGTTCCTGTTTTTGAAATGGGTGATAAATTAAGCCCTGTTGAAATTTCAAAAAAAGCTTTGGAATATGCGGCTGAAAATAGAAATGATGTTATTCTTATTGATACTGCAGGTCGTCTTCACATAAACGAAGAACTGATGGACGAGCTGAAAAATATTAAGGCAGAAGTTAGACCGCAGGAAATATTGCTTGTGGTGGATGCAATGACAGGTCAAGATGCAGTTACAGTGGCTGAAAGCTTTGACGGACAGCTTGGCGTAGACGGCATTATTATGACTAAGTTAGACGGCGATGCCCGTGGTGGTGCGGCGCTTTCGGTTAGAAGTGTTACAAATAAACCAATTAAATACATTGGTATGGGTGAAAAAATGGAGGACTTAGAACCATTTTATCCAGATCGTATGGCAAGCAGAATTTTAGGAATGGGCGATGTGCTTTCTCTTATTGAAAAAGCGCAGATGAACATAGATGAGAAAGCGGCGGCAGAACTTGAGAAAAAAATGCGTGAAAACGATTTTACCCTTGAGGACTTTTTAAGCCAAATGCAGCAAATTAAGAAAATGGGCCCGTTAAAAGACCTTATGGGCATGATTCCAGGTATGAACCAGATAAACATGGATGCGCTTGACAACGTAGATACCGAAAAGGAAATGAAACACCTTGAGGCAATTATTCAAAGTATGACAAAGGAAGAAAGAAACAATCCATCAATACTTAGTGGCCCACGTAAAAAAAGAATTGCAAACGGTAGTGGCAGAACAATTGCTGAGGTTAACCGTCTTTTAAAGCAGTTTGAAGAAATGAAGAAAATGATGAAACAAATGAGCTCTATGACCAAAGGTAAAAAAGGCAAATTTAAATTTCCTTTTTAATAAATAACCAACATTATTTTTACAGGAGGTGAAATACAATGGCAGTAAGAATCAGATTAAAAAGATTAGGCGCTAAAAAGGCACCGTTTTATAGAATAGTAGTTGCAGATTCAAGAACACCAAGAAATGGTAAGTCAATCGCTGAAATCGGTTACTATAACCCACTTAAAGAACCAGTAGAGTTAAAAGTAGATGCTGATGAAGCTAAAAAATGGCTTGGTACAGGTGCGCAGCCATCTGAAACAGCTAAGGCTTTATTAAAGAAGGCTGGCGTTATCGCTGAGTAATTTTTTCTTTCAGGAGGTTTACTATGAAAGAATTATTAGAAGTTATTGCAAAAAATCTTGTGGACCATCCTGACCAAGTTACAGTGACTGAGGTGCAGGGTGAAAGGTCTTTAGTTCTTGAATTAAAGGTTGCCGCAGACGACATGGGCAAAGTAATCGGTAAGCAGGGAAGAATTGCAAAAGCAATACGTACTGTTGTTAAAGCAGCTGCTATACATGAAGACAAGCACATTGTTGTGGAGATTGTGCAGTAGTAAAGATTCAGACAGTTTAAGGCTGATTTCTCCAAGGCAAATAGCCACAGAGAACAGCCTTTTTGTTGTATAAGGAGAATTTATGGGATATTTTGAAATTGGAAAAGTTGCGGGAACACACGGAATTAAAGGTACACTTAGGATATTTCCTACTACACAGGATCCATCTAGATTTGAACTGCTAAAGGAAGTAATTATAGATTTAAACGGAAAACAAGAAACTCTTAAAATATCGAAAGTAAGCTATCAAAAGAATATGGTACTTTTGACAGTTAAAGAAATAGATGACATTAATATTGCAGAAAGATATAAAAATGCTACAATACTTATTCCAGAGGAAAAAGCACTTCCATTGGGTGAGGATGAATACTATACTAGAGATTTGTATGACATGGAAGTGTACACTGCTGATAACGAATTTTTAGGTATAATTACAGATATACTTTCAACGGGTGCCAATGATGTATATGTTGTGAAAAAGGCTGAAGAAAAGGAATTTCTTTTGCCAGCAATAAAAGATGTTGTGCTTAGCGTTAGTGTGCCAGAGAAGAAAATGACTGTAAACTTATTAGAGGGACTGAGATAATGAATTTTTATGTTTTAACCCTTTTCCCTGAAATGATTGAAAACGGACTTTCTCACAGCGTAATAGGAAGGGCGTTAAAAGAGGAAATTATAAGGCTTAAAGCCGTTAATATACGAGATTTTTCAACTAGTAAGCAAAAACACGTAGACGACTATCCCTATGGTGGTGGATGCGGAATGGTTATGCAGCCACAGCCTATTTATGATGCCTTAAAAAGCCTTAACGTACCTGCAAAGACAAAAGTAGTTTACATGACCCCGCAGGGCAGACCATTTAACCAAAAAATTGCCGAAGAATTTGCCAAAGAGGAAAGTCTTATAATTCTTTGCGGACATTATGAAGGTGTGGATGAAAGGATTATTGAAGAAATTGTAACTGATGAAATATCTATTGGAGACTTTGTGCTTACTGGAGGAGAACTGGCGGCAATGGCAGTTATAGATGCAGTTGCAAGACTTAAGCCAGGAGTTTTGGGCAAAGAGGAAAGTTTTAAAGAGGAAAGTTTTGCTGATAATACTCTTGAATATCCTCAGTACACGCGCCCACCTGTGTTTATGGGCAGAGAAGTGCCTTCAGTGCTTTTAAGCGGACACCACGGAAACGTGGACAAATGGCGTAGGCAGCAAAGCCTTATCCGTACCTACAATAAAAGGCCAGATCTTTACGAAAAGCTGGATCTTTCAAAAAAAGAAAAAGCTTTTATGGAAGAATATATAAAGGCAACAAGCACGCAGAGGCGATAGAAGAATAATATAATGTATAATTCCGTGACTAAGGTGGTTTTTCATGGGCAGGTACATTATTAAAGGTGGGAAAAGGCTTAAGGGCGAGGTCATGGTTAATGGCAGCAAAAATGCAGTTTTGCCTATACTCAGCGCGTCCCTAATCAATGGCAAGGAAAGTGTTTTAACCAATTGCCCCGATATTACAGATGTTTCCTTTACCTGTGAAATATTAAAGGCACTGGGGTGTAGTGTTAAGCGGGAAGGTAAAACCCTTACAATTAATTCGTGTGGCATAAACAATGCATCTGTACCAAAAGATATGGCTGAAAAAATGCGGTCGTCCATTTTATTTTTGGGCGTACTTCTTGGCAAGTTTGGCAGTGTTTCAATAAATAAACCCGGAGGATGCGCTATTGGTAAACGTCCTGTTGATATACATTTGGATGCTCTTAAAGCTCTGGGTGCAAATATAGTTGAAACAGACACTACCATTGAATGCACAGCAGAAGAGCTTTTAGGCACAGATATATATTTGCCTTTTGCCAGTGTTGGTGCAACAGAAAATACTATGCTTGCCGCCGTTTTTGCAAAAGGTCATACTACTATTCATAATGCCGCCAGAGAACCAGAAATTTGGGCATTGCAGGAATATATGAAATCTACTGGAGTAACTGTTGATGGTGCAGGAACCCCAACTATTTTTATAAATGGTTGCGGCAAATATAATGATGCAGAGGTTGATATCATATCGGATAGAATTGAGGCTGGCACGTATTTAACTGCTGCTGCAATAACAAAAGGTGAAATTTTTTTGAAAAATGTTAGCTGGATATATATGTGTAAAACCTTAGAAATCATGTCGGAATGTGGCTGCGAAATAAAGGTGAAAAAAGACAGTATTTATCTTAAAGCGCCGAAAAAAATAAAACCGTTAAACCTTATAAGAACTGGGGTATACCCAAACTTTGCCACGGATATGCAGCCTATACTTATGAGCCTGTTGACAACTTCTTCGGGAACAAGTATTATAATTGAGCAGATGTTTGAAAACCGTTTCAGTCATGCAGACGAATTAAATAAGATGGGTGCAAAGGTGTCGGCAGAAACCAGAGTTGCCATTATTGATGGGGTTAAACAACTTAAGGGCGCAGAAGTTAATGCAACTGATTTGCGTGCAGGGGCGGCTCTAATTCTTGCAGGATTAAATGCAAAAGGTACAACAATTGTAAACAATGCTAACTTTGTTAGGCGAGGATACGATAACATTGAAAAAAATTTGCATGGTCTTGGTGCAGAAATAAAATTTTGTGATGGTGAAAATTAATGGCATTCAAGAAAAAAGCGAAGAAAATAGAAAATGAATATAACAAAAATGAATTGCAACGAAAAAGATATAAAATGTCTACGGTTAAAAAGCTTTTGTTTTTAACAGTTGTGGTTCTTGCTGTTTTTGCAGTGCTGCATTCACCTGTTTTTAACATAAAACAAATTAATGTCACTGAAATGAAAAAGTATTCAAAGGAAGAGATTTGCAGCATGATAGGACTTAGTAAAGAGGAAAACTTATTTGCTTTTAGCAGTCAAAAGGCAAAAAAAATTCTTAATGCGAATACCTATGTTGAAAGTGTAAAAATAACTAAAAGCTTTCCGAGTACCATAAATATAGAAATTAATGAAAGAAAGGTAAGAGGATATGTACCCTACATGGACTCTTACTTATACATAGATGAATACGGCAGAGTATTGGAAATTAAGGGTTCTTTCACAGACCCTTTACCAGTGGTTATAGGTCTTAATTTTGACAGTTTTCAACTTGGTGAAAAAATTGAAGCAGACAACAAAAATGCTTTTGACGAAGTTGTGGTTATTGCGCAGGTGATGACAAAATATGAAATGCTTGACACCGTTGTAAAACTTGATGTTAGCAATACAGAAAAAATTATGGCATATGTAAGCAAAATAGAAATAAACTTAGGAAGCATAGCGAATTGTGATGAGAAAATACGAACTATGGCAGCAGTTGTGAAGCAGATTCCCGAAAAAGATAGGGGAAGTCTGGATTTAAGCGATTTATCTAAGCCTATAGTCTTTAAATACCTTACGTAATTGTTTTTTATAATTCAGCAAAATTCTTTGGACAAACCACTTTTGGATAAATGAAAACACTTACGAATTTTTTACAGAGGATGATGTAACGGTGAAGAAAATTGACCATGGAATTGTTTCAGTTACTATATTGTGTATATTTCTTGGCACTATGATTGGAATTCAGTTTAAAACTGTAAAAAAGCAAGCAACAGCCTATGACATTCAGCGTGTAAGCGAGCTCTCCATTAAGCTTAACAGTGCTATTTCAGAAAATGAAAGCCTTACAGAAAGAATTAAGGAAAAGGACGAAAAGATTGCAGAATACGAGAGTTATCTAGCAGAAGAAAGTAAAGAGGTTAAGTCCATTTTAGATGAAAGCGGTAAGCTTAAAATGCTTGCTGGGCTTACAGACGTTTCAGGCAGAGGGATTTCTGTAACAATTAAGGACAGCCCTAAAGCTGGACACCAAAACGAAGGCATTAGCACAGATGCATTTTTGGTACATGCTGAGGATATACTTTCCATACTAAACGAACTTAATGTGGCTGGCGCAGAGGCTCTGTGCATTAACGGGCAGAGGATAATCTCTACATCGGCAGTGCGTTGTGCAGGATCGGTAGTTAATATAAATGATGTTAAAATTGCTGCGCCATTTGTAATAACAGCTATTGGTGACCCAGATATTTTAGAGGCAGCACTTATTTTTCCGGGCGGTGTGGTTGATGCGCTTAAACCTTGGGGAATAGAGATAATTATAAAGAGAATGGAATTGGTGGAGATACCAGCTTTCGAGCAGCAGTTTGATTTTAAGGAAGCTAAGCCAGCTAAAGCGGAGGGATGATAATGTTAATACCTATGATTGGTTTGCTAGCTGGTATAATAATAGGGGTTTTGTCTCCTTTTGTTTTCCCAGCAAGCTATTCAACATACGTTGCTATAGGAATACTTGCCTGCGCAGACTCTGTTTTAGGAGGAGTTCGAAGCAACATATTTAAGCAGTTTAATCTTTCGGTATTTGTTTCTGGCTTTTTTGGAAATGCCATACTTGCAATGCTATTGGTTTTTCTTGGTCAGCAGCTTAACATTCAGCTTTCTATAGCAGCAGTTGTGGTGTTTGGGTCGAGGCTGTTTCAAAATTTTGCTGATGTTCGAAGGTTTTGGTTGAATAAAGGAAAGAAAGAAGATAATATATTAATGTAGGAAATTAATTGTATAAAGTGCTAAAAATGTAGTAAAAAAATTAAACATATTTTAGTTTGCTATAGCAATTATATTTGTTTTATTGTATAATATAGGACAATCTATATAATGATTTAGTTGGGAGGGGAAGCTCGGTGCTTGAGTTTGTTAGTCAAGGCAATGTAGCAGTTATTAAGGTAGTAGGTGTTGGCGGCGGAGGAAATAACGCTGTTGACAGAATGATTGAAGATAATATGGACGGCGTTGAATTCGTCGCAGTCAATACAGATGTACAGGATTTATCAAAATCTAAAGCTTCAACAAAAATACAGATTGGAGAGAAGCTTACAAGAGGTTTGGGTGCAGGCGGAAACCCTGAAATTGGTGAAAAATCAGTTGAGGAAACAAAAGAAGAAATTGCTAGGGCTTTAACAGGTGCCGATATGGTTTTTATTACTGCAGGCATGGGTGGCGGAACAGGAACTGGCGCCGCACCTAAAATTGCTGAAATATCCAGACAGCTGGGTATTTTAACTGTTGGCGTTGTGACAAAACCTTTCAGTTTTGAAGGCAAGAAAAGAATGACAAATGCAGAAAGAGGCGTTTCTGAGCTTAGAAAAAATGTAGATACACTTGTAATTATTCCCAACCAGCGTATTTTAAGCATTGTTGATAAAAAAACACCTATAATCGAGGCGTTTCGTAAGGCAGACGATATTTTAAGACAGGGTGTACAAGGTATTTCCGACCTTATATCTAAACCTGGTGTAATTAACTTGGACTTTGCCGATGTTAAAACCGTAATGGAAAACAAAGGCATTGCACATATGGGCATTGGTCATGGAAAAGGTGATAACAAGGCGGAAGATGCAGCTAAAGCAGCTATCCAAAGTCCACTTCTTGAAACAAAAATTGATGGTGCAAGAAGCGTACTTATTAACTTCAGTGGTGATTCCAACTTAGGTCTTCTTGAGGCAGACGAAGCAGCTAATCTTATTAGGGAAAGCATTGACCCTGAAGCTGAAATTATTTTTGGTACAACCATTAATGATGACCTTAAGGATGAAGTTGTTGTTACAGTTATTGCAACAGGCTTTGATGACGATGTTAAGGGTCTTCCACCTACAGGAATGAGAGGAATTTTTAATATTGGTGATGCAAGACCTGCACAAAGGCCAGTAGAAGAAACAGAGCAGAATGCTATTGATGAGGCTGCAAAACAACAGGAGATAAAGCACAAGGAGTTGGATTCATTTAGAGCAACTGATTTTGGCGATGGAGATGAAATTCAAATTCCAACTTTCATCAAGAATAGAAGAAACTTCTAAATTTCAAAACTACATAAATTTAAAAACAGCGGATGTTGTACCGCTGTTTTTTTGTGCGAAAAAGCAGAAATATTGATATAAAATTTCCCTTGATTTTCAGTATAAATTACAAAATTTGTGGCTTTGTTTTTCTATAATGTATTAATGGCAGGTGATTAAATGAGAATTTACATAGATGTAATATTTTTGGTTAATTTTATTATGGATAGCATGATACTTTGGATTATTTCAATTTTGGACAGACGTAAGGTTGCATTTAAAAGAATAGTTGCAGGTGGTGCTGTTGGAGCATTTTTATACTGCTTACTACTTTTCTTGCCTTATCTTGGTAGCTGGATTAACTATGTTTTAGGAAGTTTCATTTTAGGAATATCGGTCTGGATTACCTTTAGACCTAAAACACTTAAGGTATATATTAAGCTGAAAGTTTTATCATTATTGGCATCGGTTTTTGTTGGAGGAATATTTATAGCGTTCTTCTATTTCACAAAAGTAAATAGCACTATTCCCCTTGCAATTGGCAATTTTTCTATTAAGGTGATGCTGGTGTTAACAATAGTAATTTATGCGTTTATTAAATGGGCAGGCGGAATGCTAATAAGTGAGTTTGCAAACAGAAATGGGTATTGCCGTATCAGCATTTGCTTTAATGGGAAGAAGGCTGAAATTATGGCACTAATGGATACAGGGAACTTCCTTATCGAGGACCAAAACGGCAACAAAATAATAATTGCGGAGTTTGGAGCAATAAAACAGTTTTTTAGTACAGACACACAACTGCTGTATTATCAAAAGCTGTCACCGCAGGAAATATTGGAGGGAATTACAGATGAGCACGTTAAAACAAGGCTACAGTTGATACCATTTTCGTCTATGGGAACCGATGGAGGATTGCTTACTGCTTTTAAAGCTGATTTTGCAGAGGTTTTCACTGAAAAAAAAGTTGTGCTTAAAGATGCCTTATTAGTAATTTATAATGGACGCCTTTCAACAAATTTCAGCTGTAATGGGATAATAAATCCTTCAATTATAGATATTTAAGGGGGAAATAAAATGGAATATTTAAAATATTTATTTTTCAGAATTAAATACGATGCAGAAGAATTGTTTTTTAAAATTAAAAATAAACCTTTTGAGGAGGTTTACTACATAGGAGGAAGCGATGTTTTTCCACCACCTTTAAGCAGCGATGAAGAGCTGGCAGTGTTGTCAAGGCTGGGAACTGAGGATGAGCAAGGTGCGAAGGCAATACTAATAGAGCGAAATTTGCGGCTTGTGGTATATATTGCCAGAAAATTTGAAAATACAGGCATTAATGTGGAGGATTTAATTTCAATTGGAACAATTGGGCTTATAAAAGCCATTAATACTTTTAAAACAGAGAAGAAAATTAAACTGGCAACTTATGCCTCAAGATGCATAGAAAACGAGATTTTGATGCACCTTAGGCGTAGCAGTAAAATTAAAACCGAGGTATCTATAGATGAACCACTTAATGTTGACTGGGAAGGAAACGAGCTTTTGCTAAGCGACATTTTGGGAACAGATAGTGACCTTATTTACAGGGATATAGAGGACGAGGTTGACAGAATGTTGCTTCAAAAGGCAATGGAAAAGCTTAACAAGCGTGAGCGTAAAATAATTCAGCTTAGGTTTGGTATATTGGGTGATGGTGAGGAAAAAACGCAAAAAGAAGTTGCAGACTTTTTAGGAATTTCTCAAAGCTACATATCACGGTTAGAAAAGCGCATAATAAGTCGCTTGAAAAAGGAAATGAATAAAATGGTTTAAAAAATAGTGTATGAAGACATTAGATTTTTCTTTTATAAGCGTAACAAATATATTTTATTACTATTTAAAGGAATGCAGAGTTAAAAGGTTTTTGTTGACTTTTATTGCTAAATTGGGTAATAATATTTTACATATTTGTGCTGACGTGGTAAAATAAACAATAGTGTTAAAATTATTTAGCTACGCTTGTAAAGGGGAAGGTCAATATGAATATTAAACGTCTGTATATAGAAAAGAAAAAGGGCTGTGATGTTGAGGCGCAAAGCTTGTTTGCTGATATCAGAGAAAATCTTGGAATTTCAGAACTTACAGGGGTAAGAATTTTTAATCGATATGATGTTGAGGGAATAACCGACACAGATTATGAAACAGCTAAAACTACTATTTTTTCGGAACCACCGGTTGATATAGTTTATGAAGAGGAAATTTCTGTTACAAATGGTGAAAGAGTGTTTGCTGTAGAGTATTTACCAGGGCAGTATGACCAAAGGGCAGACTCTGCAATGCAGTGTGTTCAAATTATTTCTCAAGCTGAAAAGCCTGCAATTATTTGTGCAAAGGTAGTTGTTCTTGAGGGAAATTTAAGTGATGAAGAATTTGCATCAATAAAAAGCTACTGCATTAACCCAGTAGACAGCCGAGAAGCTGTACTTGAAAAACCTAAAACACTTGTAATAGAAATGGAAGTACCAGAAGATGTTAAAAGCTTCGATGGTTTTATTGATAAAACAGAGGAAGAAATTATTGCATTTAGAAATGAACTTGGAACAGCAATGAGTGTTGAGGATATGCTTTTCTGCCAAAAATATTTCCGTGATGAGGAAAAAAGAAATCCTACAACAACAGAAATTAGGGTGATTGATACCTATTGGTCAGACCATTGCAGACATACAACCTTCCAAACAAAAATTGAGAATGTTCATATAGAGGATGGTTTATACAAAGCGCCTATTGAAAAAGCCTATGAAAGCTATCTTGCCGAAAGAAAAGACGTTTATGGCGACAGAGATAAGGATATTTGTCTTATGGACATTGCTGTAATGGGTATGAAAACCTTGCGCAAAAAAGGCATTTTAGATAATTTGGACCAGTCTGAAGAAATTAATGCGTGTTCAATTGTTGTTCCTGTAGACGTTGATGGTATTGAAGAAGACTGGCTTATTATGTTTAAAAACGAAACACATAACCACCCAACAGAAATTGAACCTTTTGGTGGTGCGGCTACATGCCTTGGCGGTGCAATACGTGACCCTCTAAGTGGAAGAAGCTATGTATACCAAGCAATGCGTGTAACAGGCAGTGCAGACCCTAGAACTAAAGTTGAAGACACAATACCTGGAAAACTTCCACAGCGAAAAATAACAACAGAGGCGGCAAGAGGGTATAGCTCTTACGGTAACCAGATTGGTCTTTCTACAGGTCAGATTGCTGAAATTTATGACGAAGGCTTTGTTGCAAAGCGTATGGAAATTGGTGCTGTTATTGCGGCGGCTAAGAAAGACCATGTTGTTAGAGAAGTTCCGAAAAAAGGAGATGTAATTATCCTTACTGGAGGAAGAACAGGTCGTGACGGCTGTGGTGGTGCAACAGGTTCGTCCAAAGAACATACCATGGAAAGCATTGAAACTTGTGGAGCAGAGGTTCAAAAAGGAAATCCACCAACAGAAAGAAAACTGCAAAGATTATTCAGAAATCCAGAAGTAAGCACTATGATTAAGCGTTGCAATGACTTTGGTGCAGGCGGAGTTTCTGTTGCAATTGGCGAGCTTGCAGACAGTTTGGTTATAGACCTTGATTCAGTTCCTAAAAAATACGAAGGTCTTGATGGAACAGAGCTTGCAATTTCTGAAAGTCAGGAAAGAATGGCAGTTGTTGTACAAAAAGAAAATGTGGATAAATTTATTAAATTTGCTGCAGAGGAAAACCTTGAGGCGACACCTGTTGCTGTAGTTACAGATGACAGACGCCTTATTATGAAGTGGAGAAACAAGGCAATTGTGGATATATCTAGAGATTTCCTTGACACTAATGGAGCAACCCAAAAAACTGAAGTTAAGGTGACTGCGTCTGAAAAGTCAAGTTATTTCGATACACCATGCGTTAATGCTGACCTTATTGAAAGTGATGTAAAAAAAGCATGGACAAGCAATCTTTCAAGCCTTAATGTTGCAAGCCAAAAAGGACTTGTAGAGCGTTTTGACGCTACCATTGGTGCAGGCACTGTGCTTATGCCTTTTGGTGGAAAAAATCAGCTTACAGCGCCAGAAGCTATGGCGGCTAAGGTTCCATTGCTTAAAGGGGAAACAACAACAACAACACTTATGAGCTATGGATATAACCCTAATATTTCTAAATGGAGTCCTTTCCACGGAGCAGTGTATGCAGTAGTTGAATCTTTGGCAAAAATAGTTGCTACTGGCGGAGAATATTCAAAAACAAGGCTTACCTTCCAAGAATATTTTGAAAAACTTGGAACTGACCCAGAAAAATGGGGCAAGCCATTTGCAGCACTTGTTGGTGCATTTAAGGCACAAATGGAGATGGGCGTTGCTGCTATTGGCGGCAAGGACAGTATGAGTGGTACATTTATGGACATTTCTGTTCCACCTACCCTTGTTTCATTTGCTGTTAATACAACTAAAGTAGATAATGTAATCTCTCCTGAATTTAAATCGGTAGGTAACACTGTTGTTTATCTTCCAGCAAAAAGAGATAAGTATGACTTACCAGACTTTGATTATTTGAAACAGCTTTTTGCTCTTGTAACAAGTTTTATTCAAAAGGGTATTTGCGTATCTGCCCACACTGTTAGAACTGGTGGTATTGCTGAGGCTATAAGCAAAATGACCTTTGGAAATTCAATAGGCATTGCCTTTGAAGATGATGTAGACAATGCAGATTTATTTAAACCTGCTTATGGTTCTTTTGTTCTTGAAATTAAAAACGCAAAGATTATAGATTTTATGGGCCTTGACGCTAAAATTATTGGCAAAACAATTGAAGAGTCTGTAATTCAGCTTAAAGATATTGAAATTTCAATTAACGAAATGCTTCCAGCGTGGGAAGGAACATTAGAAAAGGTATTCCCTACAAAGATTAAATTTAACGGTGAGGGAAATGCAGAAATTAAGGTTTTTGAAAATAAAAATTTTGCTAAGCCTGCAATAAAAGTTGCAAAGCCGAAGGTATTAATTCCTGTTTTCCCTGGTAACAACTGCGAGTACGATTCTGCAAGGGCTTTTGAAAAAGCAGGAGCAGAAGCCAAAACCCTTGTTGTTGCCAACATGAGCGTTCAAGCACTTGAAGAATCCATTGAAAAAATGGTTCAAGAAATTAAGCAGAGTCAAATTATTATGATTCCTGGTGGCTTTAGTGCAGGTGACGAACCTGATGGCTCTGGCAAATTTATTGCTGCGGTATTCCGCAATCCTTACATTAAAGAAGCGGTTATGGATTTGCTTAAAAACCGTGATGGACTTATGCTTGGAATTTGTAATGGTTTCCAAGCACTTGTGAAGCTTGGACTTTTGCCGTATGGCGAAATAAGAGATTTGGATGAAGAAAGTCCAACCCTTACACACAATTATATTGGCAGACACGTTAGTTTGCTTGTAAATACAAAAATAACCTCAACACTTTCTCCATGGTTATGGGGTACAAGTGCAGGGGATATTCATACAATACCTGTTTCTCATGGTGAGGGCAGGTTTATAGCACCAAAACATAAGCTTGATGAGCTTATAGCCAATGGTCAGGTTGCCACCCAGTATGTAGATAATAAGGGCAACGCCACCTACGATATACGTTTTAACCCTAATGGGTCTATGATGGCTATTGAAGGTATAACAAGCCCTGATGGACGTGTACTTGGTAAAATGGGACATTCCGAAAGAATTGGAAACGGTTTATATAAGAATGTTTTAGGCGAAAAAGACCAGAAGATTTTTGAATCCGGAGTAAAATATTTCAAATAGAAGGAGGCATACTAATGAAGGTTACAGCATTAATTTTAAGTGCAGTGTCATTAGCAATATCAGCGGCACTTTTAGCATTCTCTATTGTAAATTTAGCTTCCAAGGATTATTAAAAATCATGTTGGGCAGTTTCACCGATAAAGATGTCGGTTACCCTATCATTTGTTACGCCTAAAAAACAATATAACCTTACCTATTGGGTGGTTATGATAGCAACCGGCAGGGTTTAAATTTTGCCGAGGCTTGTTTTTTAAGTTGGCAGCATTGCTGCATTAAATTACAATACAAAACATTGGGAGGTATTTTTATGGTAAAAGTAGGTATTAATGGTTTTGGTCGTATTGGCAGACTTGTTCTTCGTGCTTCTTTGGAAAAAGATGGCGTTCAGGTTGTTGCTGTAAACGACCCATTTGTAGACCTTGAGTACATGGTTTACATGATGAAATACGATTCAGCACAGGGGAAATTTAAGGGCGAAGTTTCTGTAAAGGATAATAAGCTTGTTGTAAACGGCAATGAAATTACTGTGTTCGACTGCATGGACCCTGCTACTATTCCATGGGGTAGCGCAGGTGCTGATTATGTAGTTGAGGCTACAGGTGCTTTTACAGATATAAGCAAAGCGCAGGCTCACTTAACAGGCGGTGCTAAAAAGGTTGTAATTTCAGCTCCTTCTGCCGATGCTCCTATGTTTGTTATGGGCGTTAACAATGATAAATACAGCAAAGATATGACTATTGTATCTAATGCATCATGCACAACAAATTGTCTTGCACCGTTAACTAAGGTTATTCACGATAACTTTGGTATTGTTGAAGGTCTTATGACAACTGTACATTCAACAACAGCAACACAGAAAACCGTTGACGGCCCTTCTAAGAAGGACTGGAGAGGTGGACGTGCAGCTGCTGCAAACATAATTCCATCATCAACAGGTGCTGCAAAGGCTGTTGGCAAGGTTATACCTGAACTTAACGGTAAACTTACCGGAATGAGCTTCCGTGTACCTACAATAGATGTTTCTGTAGTAGACCTTACATGCAGACTTGAGAAAAAAGCTACTTACGAAGAAATTAAAAAGGCTGTTAAAGCAGCAGCAGATGGACCACTTAAAGGCATACTTGGATATACAGAAGATGCTGTGGTTTCAAGCGATTTCCTTGGTGATGCAAGAACATCAATTTTTGATGCTTCTGCAGGGATTGCTCTTAACGACAATTTTGTAAAACTTGTTAGCTGGTATGATAATGAATGGGGCTACAGCAATAAGGTAGTTGAACTTGTTATGCATATGGCTAAGGTAGATGCGCAGTAAAAATTAAAATGATTAAAATTACTTAATATAAATTTTTGTTTAATGTTTCAGTGATAAAGTAAAAGTACACTTTTCTTATTATTTAAGAAGAAGTGTACTTTTTTATTAATTGGTCATAAATTTCTAATTTGCTTTATGTAAACACGGTGCATAAATACTGCGCATGCACTAATTGAGCCGATTTCTGCAATTGGGAATGCCCACCAAACCCAAGTAAGTCCTCCAAGCTTTGAAAGCACAAAAGCGGCAGGAAGAAGAATAACAAGCTGCCGGCTAAGAGAAACAGTAAGGCTGTAAAATCCCTTGCCAAATGCTTGAAACACTGCGTTAAGTACGATTGGGAAACCACCAAGGAGAAAGTGAATGCTCAATATTCTAAGGGCAGGAATTCCTATTGCAAGCATATTATCAGAGGCATTAAAAAGCATTAGTATAGCAGTTGTTTGTGTTTGAATAACAATAAGGCCGGCGGTCATGACGCAAACGCCAAAAGTTAGGGCAAGTTTAATTGTTTTAAGAATTCGTTCTTTTTTTCGTGCCCCATAGTTGTAGGCGAGAATAGGCACCATACCATTGTTAAGCCCCAATATTGGCATAAGCACAAAACTTTGCAGCTTGTAGAAAACTCCGAAAACCGCCGTTGCAGTTGACGAAAATGTAAGAAGTATCGCATTCATTCCGAAGGTTGTTACGGAAGTAAGTGCCCGCATAAGTATTGAGGGAAAACCCACCGAGTAAATGCGCTTTATTATGTGTATGTCTGGCTTAAAGCCTTTAAAATCAAGCTTAATTTCGTGGTTGCATTTGAGGTTAAGGATAATTCCTATAGTAGCAGAACAAATTTGCCCAAAAACAGTAGCAACTGCAGCACCTGTTACACCCATTGATGGAAATCCAGCTAGACCAAAAATAAGTATAGGGTCTAGTATTATATTTATAACAGCACCTGTTGCTTGGGTAACCATGGAAAGGAAGGTTTTACCTGTAGCCTGCAAAAGGCGTTCAAAAGTTATTTGACCATAAACACCAATAGACAGCATTGTGCATATGCGAATATATTTTGTACCTTCAACAACAACTTCTGGTATATCAGTTTGAACCTTAAAATAGAAGCCTGAAAAAAATGCACCCATTGCAAGCATAAAAATATAGCTAGCAAAGCCTAAAAAAACACCATTATTTGCAGTTTTATTTGCAAGAGCAAAATTTTTTTCACCAAGGCTTTTGCTTAGCAAGGAATTAATGCCAACACCAGTGCCTACAGCAATAGATATAATTAAATTTTGCACAGGAAAAGCAAGAGAAACTGCAGTTAAAGCATTTTCGCCTATTTTTGCCACAAAATAGCTATCCACAACATTATACAATGCCTGTATGAACATGCTTATAACAATAGGTAGAGACATGTTAACTAACAAAGTACCTACAGGCATAATACCCATTTTATTTTCTGCAATATTTTCTGTCATTTCATTTCCTCACTTAATGTTTTTAAAACCCCATTTATGCATTCAAAAAATGCTAAGTATCCTTTTTCAGATAAATGACATCCATCTTCCTGCAAATATTGGGAAATATTATTTTTTCCTAAATCCGTAAGATATTGATTAAAATCCACCAAAATACCATTGTATTTTTCTGCAAGTTTACGGCATGCGTTGCAATAAGGCTCAAGGCGTTTGTTATAAGTCCATGGCATAAAAACAGTCTCGTCCACCGGTGGAGGAGTAATATAAATTATTTTTGCGCTTTTATTTTTAAGCAGAAGCTGTTCTGTCATTATTTCCATGTTTAGATTGTATTCATAAACAGTCCTATATGGACCTTCGCCCATGGCAGAATCGTTAGAGCCGAACAAAAAAGTAACGACATCAGGGTAATTGTTTAAAACGTCAGTTTCAAATCTATCCAGCGCTTCACGTGTCGTGTCTCCGTTTACACCTTTGTTTATAATATCCCATTGAGGATAGGCGAATTTTATAAGGGTTTCAATATTGTCTTTTTCCCAAACACCATACCCAAAGGTAAGGCTGTCACCAAAAAGCAAAAGCTTCATTCTATCACATTCTTTCTATAAACTTAAAAAAGTTTGGAAAAGATATATCAACACATTGGGTATTGGTTATTGTGGTTTCACTATCTGCCACAAGTGCGGCTATTGCAATACTCATTGCAATTCGGTGGTCGTCATAGCTCTCGCACACTGCACCACTTATTCCTTTTCCACCATTAATAATCATACCGTCATCGGTTTCTTCAATGTCGACGCCCATCTTTTTAAGTTCGCATACAACGGTTTTTATGCGGTTACTTTCTTTTACTTTTAATTCCTGTGCGTCTTTTATAATAGTTGTTCCATCTGCCATAGCCGCGGCAACAGCAATTACTGGTATTTCGTCTATAAGTTTTGGTATAATATCACCTTCAATAACCGTACCTTTTAACTTTGAAGTTCTTACACAGATGTCCGCCGTTTCTTCTCCACAAATAACTTTTTTGTTCAGAAGTGTAATATCAGCACCCATGTTTTCAAGCACTGTAATTATACCTGTACGAGTTGGATTTATACCAACATTTTCAATAGTAATTTGGGAATTTTCACATATTGCACCTGCAACCATAAAGTATGCCGCAGAGGAAATGTCGCCAGGCACAAAAATTTCTTTGCCGTAAAGTTCTTTAACAGGGTGGCAAATTATTTCGGTACCATTGTGTTCAATATTTGCACCAAGGTAGTTCAGCATAATTTCAGTATGGTTACGAGTCGCTTCTGGTTCAATTATTATAGTAGTACCTTCTGCATAAAGGCCTGCCAAAATTATTGCACTTTTTACCTGCGCACTAGCAACGGGCAGGGTATAGGTAATAGCTTGAAGGCTACTTCCGGTAATATTTATAGGTGCTAAAAGCTTTCCATCTTCATTTCGTCCGTTTATTTTTGCACCCATTTTGCCTAGTGGAGTACTTACACGACCCATTGGTCTTTTTTGAATTGAGGCATCCCCAGTTAGGGTGGAATTAAAATTCTGACCGCAAAGCAAACCGCTGATTAGGCGCAGGGTAGTACCACTGTTTCCTACATCGAGAATTTCCGTTGGGGCAGAAAGGCCGTGCAGACCCTTACCATGCACAGTAACATCTGTTCCATAAACCTTAATGTCTATGCCAAGCTTTTTAAAACAGGATATGGTAGAAAGGCAGTCTTCACCTGTAAGAAAGCCACGTACGGTGGTAGTTCCGTTGGCAATAGAGCCAAACATAACTGCACGATGGCTTATAGATTTATCTCCAGGTACAGAAAAACTTCCTTTTAAACTTCCTTTGGACTTCATAGTTTTGTTCATATTATCACCTTTCAAATGGGTTCCTTTAATAGCATAAAAAACAAGTTGAGTATATCACTTGTTTTTTATACATAGAACCTATCAAATTTTTATGTGAACTTCGTAATTCATTTCTCTTAGCAGAGCAACACTTTTTTGTCGTTGTTCCTCGCTGTCAAATGCTATCTGCAAAACACCGCATTCTTGCTCACGGCTGTTTACAATACTCATATTTTTAATATTGATGTTGTTGCTGGAAAAAAGAACGGCAATAATTGCAATTGAACCAGGTTTGTCCAACACATCAATAACAATTTCGTAACGTTTAACAAAGCTGCCTGGGTTAACGTTGGAAAACTCATCTCTGTATAGTCTTGCATTGTTAAAATAGTTATACACAGCCTTACCGTCGTCTGCCAAAATTGAGGCTTTAATTCCACTAATCATGCTTTCCAAATTATCCAGAGCGTTTACAATTTCCTTTTTATTATCAAAGCATATACTGCTCCACATATCTGGACTGGAAGAGGCAATTCGGGTTATATCCTTAAATCCACCTGCCGCTAATAACTGCATATGTTTTTTTTCTGTGTCCATATTTTTTACACTGTTGCAAAGTGCAGAAGCTACTATGTGTGGAACATGGCTAATTGAGGCAACAATATAATCGTGCTGATACGGTGAAACCACAATGGGTATTGCCCCTATTTCAGAAATCGCCTCTTCAAACTCATCTACCATGGTTTTTGGAACGTTATCATCAGGAGTAAGAATATAGTAGGCATTTTCAAACAAATGCTCTTTAGCAGCATTGTAACGGAATTTTTCAGAGCCTGTCATTGGATGTCCGCCGATAAAGAAAAATTTGTTATTAAGAGATTTCATTTGGTCGTATATATGCCCCTTTGTACTGCCAACATCAGATACGATGCAGTTTGCAGAAACATATTGTGTAAGCTTTTGTGCATAGGAAAAAATTTTATCTACTGGTGTGCAGATAAAAACAACATCACAGCCGCAAAAAATATCGGTTACATCAGTTGCATATTGGTCTACAATTCCTTCGTTATATGCCGCCATAAGCACATCTTCACTGCGATTAGCGGCAACAATGGTTTTTGTGTGCATACGGTTTTTAAGCGCCTTAGCCAAAGAACCTCCAATAAGGCCTAAACCAATAATTCCTACTTTTTCAAACATTTAAAACTTCCTTCCCATAAGCTCAATGAATGGTCTAAGCTCACTGCAAAG
Organism: Lachnospiraceae bacterium; assembly: GCA_034933685.1. Classification (GTDB taxonomy): domain Bacteria; phylum Bacillota; class Clostridia; order Lachnospirales; family Anaerotignaceae; genus UBA8514. Next base: position 145,231 of record JAYFNB010000018.1, read on the forward strand.
CTTTTTAAAATCTTCAGGGTTCAGTGACTGCGGGCCATCAGAAAGAGCAATAGCAGGGTTTGGATGAACCTCAATCATAAGTCCGTCTGCACCAGCGGCAATTGCTGCTTTTGCAAGAGGAGCAACGTAATCACGCACACCTGTTGCATGGCTTGGGTCAACAATAATTGGCAAGTGACTTTTTGATTTTATAACAGGTATAGCACTAAGGTCAAGGGTATTTCTGGTACTTGTTTCGTAAGTACGTATGCCTCGTTCGCAAAGTATTACGTTAAGGTTGCCTTCGCTCATAATGTATTCTGCTGCGTTAAGCCATTCATCTATAGTAGCACTCATTCCTCTTTTAAGAAGAACAGGTATGTTTGTTTTGCCTGCCGCTTTTAAAAGCTCGAAGTTCTGCATATTTCTTGCACCAATTTGTATAATATCAATAACACCTTTTGAAGCTTCAATTGCTGCAATGCTTGTTACTTCGCTTATGGTTTTTAGGCCGTATTTTTTCTTTGCATTTGCAAGATATTTAAGACCCTCTTCTTCAAGACCTTGGAAAGAGTATGGAGAAGTACGAGGTTTGTATGCACCTCCACGAAGTATTTGCGCACCGCCTGCCAAAACTGTTTCAGCAGTTTCGTACATAAGCTCTTCGCTTTCGACAGCACAAGGACCTGCCATTATAACAAAGTTGTCGCCACCAACCTTAACTCCGTCAATATCAATAATAGATGGTTCAGGATGAAATTTTTTATTTGAAAGTTTATAGCTTTCACTTACATGAACAATCTTTTCAACCCCGGGCATAAGTTGTGGGTTTTTTTCAAGGAAAATGTTCTTATTTCCAACAACGCCTATAATGGTTATGGATTCACCTTTTGAAAGGTGAGCTTGCAGGCCGCACTTTTCAAGGTTGTCAACAATATTTTGTACATCTGCCTCAGTTGAGGTTTGTTTCATTACTATAATCATATATACTGCCTCCTCTGTCGCACTTTAAAGTGCTAAATTATGTTTATGGATGATTGTATACCCTAAGTCTAATTGTGTCAATAACATAATAACATATTTTTTAAATGTTTTCATACATTAAATTAAAAGGAGTGGTACAGGCTTGAGTGTAAAAGATGAAATTGTGTCCTCTTTTGGAGGAAAAATTAGAAGCATGGCAGAAGGAATTGATGAAGAAACATTTGAAGAGGCAGAAGAGATTAGAATTAGAGCAGGAAGACCTGCCACAATTAAGCTTAGAGAAAAAATTAAATACATAACCCTTAAAGGTGAACTTGCTGATGATGACAAAAAAGCCTTCTATCCCCAAATAAAGGATATTTCTTCAACAATGGAGATATTAAGCGGATATTCTCTTTATGCCTTCAGCGAGGAAGTGAAAAAAGGGTTTATTACCATAAGTGGAGGGCATAGAATTGGCATTGCAGGTCGTACAATAACAGAAAATGAAAATATTGTTGATATTCGCCATATAAATAGCCTTAACATTCGTATCTCACATGAAATAAAGGGATGCGCAGACACAATATTGCCATATGTGGTAAATAATCGTGGCGTTATGAATACAATAATCATATCCCCACCAGGTTGTGGAAAAACAACATTGCTAAGAGATTTGATAAGGCTTATAAGCAACAAAGCCATAAATGTTAGTGTTGTAGATGAAAGAAGTGAAATATGCGGAAGTTTCAGAGGAGAGTTTCGCAATGACTGTGGGAAAAATTCAGATATTTTGGATGGATGCCCTAAAACTATTGGAATGAAAATGCTTTTAAGAAGTATGGCACCGGATTGTATTGCAGTGGATGAAATTGGGGAAGATAGAGATATAGATGCAATAGAGGAAATATTAAACTGTGGTGTAGCAGTGATTTGCACTGTACATGGTGCAACAATTAAGGATGTTTTAAACAGGACACAATTAAATAGGCTTACAGAAATAAAAGCCTTTGACAGATATATTTTTTTACACAACAAAGGAAAAACAGGAAGAATAGCAGAGGTTTTAGATGGAAACCTTAAAGTGCTGTGGAGGGGTGAATAATATGCTTTTTAAATTAACAGGCGGTGCAGTGGTTATTTTATGCTGCTATTTGTGGGGATTTTATATGTCTAAGCTTGGGACATTCAGAATGCAGGATTTGGAACAGCTAAAGAAGGCCATAACTATTTTTAATGCAGAAATAACATATTCGGCAACACCACTTTTTGAAGTTTTCAACGAAATATCAAACAGAACAAATGGTGTAGTTGCAATGGCTTTTGAGACGGCGGCAGAAAGTCTTTTGAATAGAAAAGGGAAAACCGCTGAAGAAATTTGGGGCAAGGCAGTTATAGATGTGCAGACTAATGCATACTTTAATGAAGAGGACATGGAGTATTTGTTTAGCTTTGGCAGGACCCTTGGATTTGCAGATAAAGAAATGCAGGTGCGAAATGCCGTCCTTTTGCTGGATTACATTGAAAATGCCCAAAGTGCTTTAAGAGAAAAACGTAAGGTAGATGAACGGCTCTACAAAACCCTTGGCCTTTTGGGTGGAATTATGGTTTGCATTGTTTTATTTTAGGAGGCGTGAAAATGGATATAAATATTGTATTTCAAATTGCGGCTGCAGGCATTTTGATTGCGGTTTTAAACCAAGTACTTATTCGTGCAGGAAGAGAGGAGCAGGCAATGATGACCACCCTTGCAGGCCTTGTGGTGGTTCTTTATTGGGTTATTCAATACATAAGCAAGTTGTTTGAAACAGTACAAACCTTATTCAATTTATAGGGAAGGATGTGCAATATGGAAATATTGCAGATTGTTATTATAGGCATTGTTGGAACTATTCTAAGTATAAGCCTTAAAAAAGAAAGCCCTCAGTTTAGCTTGTTTATAGGGTTAACAACTGGCATACTTATTTTTCTTTTTGCGGCGGAATATTTGAAAAGGGTTATACAAATACTTTCTCAACTAGCTGGCAGTGCAGGTGTAAACACCGGATATATGGATATTGTTCTCAAAATAATAGGGATATCATATATAGCACGCTTTGGCACAGAGTTGTGCAAAGACGCAGGAGAGGGTGCAATTGCTTCTAAAGTGGACTTAGCAGGAAAGATATTTATTGCCGTTACAGGTGCACCAGTAATACTTGCACTTATGGAGATGATTCAGCACTTTATATAAAGATGGGTGATTACATGAGAAAAAGGGTAATTTGCATATTTATACTGATTTGCGCTTTATTTATTTTTCCTCAAAAGATACACGCAGAAGAAACACAAACTGTTGTAAATCAACAGCTTGACAGACTTAGAATTGAGGAAATTGATGACACAGCAGACGAACTTCTTGAAGACAGTGACTTTAGTTTCAGCCAAACCGTTAAGGATATTGTAAGCGGAGGATGGCAGTTTTCTTTCAAAGACTGCATAACTAAAATAGTTGGATTGGTGTTTTCGGAAATATTTGGACAGATTAAACTTTTACGACGAATAATTTTTATTGCAATTCTTTGCGGCTTCTTAAAAACATTGGAAGATTCTTTTGGCGGGAAAACTGCATCAGAGCTCGGATTTTATGTTTGTTATATTCTTCTTATTTACATAGTTATGGCATCCTTTTATGAAAACAGTGTTATGGTTGCCCAAACAACGGACAAGCTTATATTAATGCTTAAAGAAATGCTTCCTGCCTTTTTGGCTCTCATGGCGGCATCGGGGCGTGTAGTGGATTCGGCAGTGATGGCACCTTTAATTATGGGCGCGGCAATGCTTATTTCAACTTTAATACAAAGCATGATAGTACCAGCAATAGGACTTACGGCAATGCTTGAAATTGCAAACCATATATCTGACAAAGGGCTGCTTAGTAATTTAAGCGAGCTTATGAAAACTGTTATTTCAGTTTGCCTTAAGGGTTGTGCATTTGCATTTATGGGTGTAACAGCCTTACAGAAAACAGGGGCTGCCGGGCTTAACGGTATGGTAACCAAAACGGCCAAGGTAGCAGTTGGTGCTGTGCCGGTGGTTGGGGATATTATGAGTGGAGCGGTAGAAACAGCAGCAAATTTTACGGGACTTCTAAAGGGTTCAGTAACGGTGGCAACTGTGCTTTTGGTAGCGGCAATGGTAATGTTGCCTGTAATAAAGCTTGGGGTTATGTTTTTTATTTATAAGTTGGCGGCGGCAGTTATAGAGCCTGTAAGTGAGCCACGGCTTATTAAGGCACTTAACAGTGCTGGAGATTTTTCTGCATTATTGCTTGGGGCATTGTTTGTTGTGGCGGTGATGTTTGTGTTTTCAGCAATCATTTTGCTTAGCGCCGGATAGGAGGATTTTAAGTAATGATTGAGTGGTTCGGTACATATATTAAAACTATAGTATCCTTTCTGCTTATCTCGGTTTTTACTGAAATGATTATGCCGGAGGAGTACAAAAAATACCTTAAGCTTATAATGGGTTTACTGCTTACGCTTATGGTAATGCAGCCTGTAACCTACTTGTTTGGTTTTAGCGAGGAGCAGATAGTTGGAATTGCACAGCGAAAAACCCAAGAGGTGTGTGGAGAAGATTTCTTCATCGAAAGTAATGGAGAAAATGATACATTGGCACTTGAAATTTACAAAGAAGAGCTTAATAAGAAAATAGCAGAGGATGCACAGGGTTTAAGGGCAGAAGCAGTGGTGGAGGAAAATGCACAAAGCGATGGGTATGGAAACGTTATAAGTATAACCATTTACAGTGAAAATGAAGGGGATGAGGAGAAAGACGAAAAAACAGCCCAATACATAGGCGGTAAATATGGAGTTTCGCCAAAGAATATAGAATTTGTTTACGAGTAAGGCGAAAAAAATAGGGGTGATTTACTTTGGATAAAAATACAGTAGTAAACTTTTTAAGAAAGGACGGAAAGAGGCTTAAGGCAGACTTAGTCGCGGTTCTTGCAACTGGTGTTATGCTTATTTTGCTTGGCAATGCCTTTTTTGGTCCGGGCAAAACCAATAATGCTTTAAGTAAGCCGATTTTGCAAAACACCGCAGAAGATAAAAGTGAAAATAGTGATTATAAAGACCTTGAAACAAGAATGACAGAAGTTTTTTCGTCTATCAGTGGGGCAGGAAACGTGCGTGTTATGATTACATTTAAAACTGGAAGTGAAGTAGTTGTCGCGCAGGAAGAAAAGGTAGAAGAAAGCACATCGGCAGAAAGCGGAGGCAAAACTACCCAAGAGCATAACAGCGAAACGAAAGTTGTTTTGCTTAACGGCACAGGAAGCAGTAATTCGCCACTGGTGCTTAAAGAAAAAGCACCTGAAATTGAAGGTGTTGTTATTGTAGCGCAAGGCGGTGATGATATATTTGTAAAGGAGGCGCTTACCAGAGGAGCACAGGCTTTACTGGATGTTCCTGCCCACAAGGTAGAGGTTTTTAAAATGAATTAGGAGGGATACATATATGTTTGCAGTTAGAAAAAATCAGATTGTTGTTACAACCCTAGTTGTTATGATTGCGGTGGCAGGTTATTTGAATTTTAGCCAAACCCAAGAGGTGCAAAGTACAGCCGCAGGAAGTAAAACAGCCACAGAAAGTACAGCCCAAAAAGATGATGGCACCAGCTACGAAGCGCTGATTGATGATTCAGCTGACATTACAGTGCTTGCCGACGATGTTGAAAAAGAAGAAACCGCACAGTCAACAACCCTTGATCCACTTACGGCAGAAGCTAATTATACATCGCCGGATGATGATACAGGTGCTGCAATTTTTGTAAATGCTACTGAGGATACAAGCACATATTTTGTGCAAGCAAAGCTGGATAGAGAGCAGTCACGCGCAAAGCAAAAAGATATGCTTACTGAAATGATAAACAATGAGAAGCTAGATAGTAATCAAAAAGCAGATTTTGCAGCAGGTATGCTGGAATTACAACAAAGAATAGAAAAAGAAACTGCAGCAGAAACTATGATTAAGGCAAAAGGCTTTAACGAAGCATATGTTCGTATTGATGATGAAACAGTGGATGTGGTTGTAAGCAGTGAAAATTTAAGCGACTCTCAGCTTGCGCAAATTGAGGATATTGTTAAGCGAAAAACAGGTGTTTCTGCCGACAAAATAAGAATAAGCACATTGAAGAAACAAGGTTAATACGGGTGGCTCTTATGAGCCATCCTTTTATCATGTTATCTGTATAAAATGTTTTGCAAAGTGCATAAATTCTGTTATAATAAACGTAGTTTATGCAAACCATTTAATTTGGATAATAACTTGAAATTTAAGGAGGAATTCGTTATGTCAGAATATACAGATGCAAAGGTAGGGCAAATTCGTATTGCAGATGAAGTTATAGCAATTATTGCAGGCGTAGCAGCAGCTGAGGTTGAAGAAATTGTGCTTGTTAGCGGTACACCTACAGATTCAATTGTTGGTCTGTTTGGCAAAAAAAATCTTGCGAAGGGTGTTAAGGTTTCTGTTCAAGAAGGTGAAGCGGCTATTGAAATTGAAATAGCAGTTAAATTTGGAACATCACTTCGTGAGGTTGCAGAAAAGGTTCAAGGAAAGATTAAAAATGCAGTTGAAACAATGACAGGGCTTTCAGTTTCAGTTGTTGATGTAAATATTTCCGCAGTTGTTGTGGAAAAAACGAAGGGAAAGGAAGAAAACGAAGTACAGTAAGATGACCAAACCCTTGGGAAACAGAACTTTCCCGAGGGTTTCATTTACTTTAGATAAATTTTCGGAGGATAAAAAATGAGCAGAATTAATGCCAGAAGAAATGCATTTAGTTTGTTATTTCAGTACGATTTTATAGATATAGACGAGATAGATGAAAATAAAAAAATTTTCTTTAGCGAAAATCCTGAAATAGAAGAAGCAGATAAAAAATATATTTTGGAAACAGTTGACGGAACAATTAAAAATCTTGCAGAAATAGACTCAATTATTGGCGAGCATGCAAAGGGTTGGACTATAGAAAGAATGAGCAAGGTGGATTTAGCGATACTAAGGCTTGCTGTTTATGAAATGATGTTTTCAGATGAAGCACCTAACAGTGTTGCTATTAACGAGGCAGTTGAGCTTGCAAAAAAATACAGTTCGGACGAAGCACCAAGTTTTATAAATGGTATTTTGGGTAAAATATCACAGAGGTGACAAAATGCTTGAGCCAAGGGTTTATTCCGTATCACAAATAAACAGATACATTAGGGGAATTTTTGAAAACGACGTTATACTGCAAAGTCTGTGGGTAAAGGGCGAAATTTCAAATTACAAAAGGCATTCTTCTGGGCACTTATATTTTACCTTAAAGGATAAAAATGGTGCTGTAAACTGTATTATGTTTCGTGGCAGTTCGCAGTTACTGCCATATGAACCGGAAAATGGCATGGAGGTAATTATCTGCGGCTACGTCAGCGTATATGAAAGAACAGGTCAATATCAATTTTATGCAGAACTTATGCAGCCAGTTGGCACAGGCTCACTTGCCGTTGCTTTTGAGCAAATGAAAGCAAAGCTTAGTGCGGAAGGCTTGTTTGATAATGATTTTAAGAGGGAAATATGCAAAACGCCAAAAATTCTTGCGGTTATAACCTCGCCAACAGGTGCGGCAATAAGGGACATTATTAATATATCAAAAAGACGAAATAGTGGTGTTCAAATTGTTGTTGTTCCAGTGCTTGTTCAAGGTGAAAATGCGGCAAAATCCATAGCCAATGCTATTAAGCAAGTAAATGAATGGGGCGAGGCAGACACAATTATTGTTGGTCGTGGAGGAGGAAGCATAGAGGATTTGTGGGCGTTTAACGAGGAAATAGTTGCGAGGGCAATTTTTGGGTCCGAAACACCTGTAATTAGTGCAGTTGGCCATGAAACGGATTTTACAATTGCCGATTTTGTTTCGGATTTACGTGCACCAACACCTTCTGCAGCAGCAGAACTTGCGGTAAATGATTTGCAAGGGGACTTGGACAAGCTTAATGCCCTAAGAATTAGGATTAGTTTTGCTGTAAGAAAAGTATTGGAAAACCAGAAAAACAGAATTATGGTGCTTGCAAAAAGCAGAGCGTTCAGGCATCCGCAGGAAATTTTGGCAAATAATTTAATAATGCTTGACAGATATAAAATTGATATGGAAAAGGCACTGTTTTTAAATTTGGAAAGAAAGCAGAAGAATTTTTATCATCTGACCCAACGCCTGGAACTTCTTTCGCCAATGGGAACACTTAAAAGAGGTTATAGTGCAACGTTTAATGAAGAAGGCAAACTGATTTCCTCGGTTAAAGATGTAAAAAAAGGTGACAAGCTTAGGATTAAAGTGTCGGACGGAACTATAGAGGCTGTTGCAGAAGGGATGGTAAAAACTGATGGCTAAAAAAAAGATGGGTTACGAGGAAGCTGTTGCACGCATAGAAGAAATTGCCCAAACCCTTGAAAGCGAAGAGATTTCCCTTGAAAAATCTATAGAGTTTTACAAAGAGGGAATGGAACTAACTCTTTTTTGCCGCAATACCCTTGAAGTGGCAGAAAAAGAAGTAATGGAGTTGAAAAAGACCTTTGACGGTAAATATGCCTTAACGGCCTTTGACCAGAACGAGGAGGAATAGAAGAAATGAATTTGAAAGCTGAACTAAACCAAAGAAAAATGTATGTTGATACAAAGTTAGACGAATTTTTGCCTAAAGAATCTAAGTATCCTGAAATAATTTTTAAATCCATGAGATACTCTGTTTTTGCAGGTGGAAAAAGACTTCGCCCTATAATGCTTTTGGCAGTTAACCGTATGTTTGGTGGAAGTGACGATGTTGCGGCGCCATATGCATGTGCATTGGAAATGATTCACACCTATTCCCTTATTCATGATGATTTGCCAGCAATTGATAATGATAATTTTAGACGTGGAAGACTTACAAACCATAAAGCTTTTGGTGAGAATATAGCTATTTTAGCAGGAGATGCCCTTTTAACACATGCATTCGAGGTTATGAGCGATGCAGTTTGCAAAAGTGGAGATATAAAAGGTGCTTTTGCTATTAATGCCATTGCAAATGGAGCAGGCATTAATGGAATGGTTGTTGGTCAGGTAGTGGATGTAATAAGCGAGGGTAAAAGTTTAAGCAAAGAAACCCTGGATTTTATACATTTAAACAAAACTGGCGCTATGATTCAAGGTGCTTTTAAAGCAGGAGCATTGCTTGCAGGGGCATCGGAAACTTCAGTAGAATTACTGGATGAAGCGGCAAAAAAAATTGGAGTTGCTTTCCAAATTCAGGATGATATTTTGGATGTTACAGGTACACAAGAAGAGCTTGGTAAACCTATATTAAGTGATGAAAAAAATGAAAAAACAACATATGTAACTTTGTACGGGGTTGAAAAATCTGCTGAGTTTGTTAAACAGCTTTCACATGAAGCAATGGATATATTGCAAAGCTTCGGAACAAGGTGTAAATTTTTAGAAGAACTTACAAAATACCTAATAGACAGGCGCGTTTGATAGTAATAAACAAGACGACAGGGTGTGTGATTATATAGATGGGATTTCAGCAGCTTATTGAAAATAAAACACTATGGGTAGCGGTGCTTGCATGGTTTTCAGCACAAATTATTAAGTTGATATTAACACTTATATCAGAAAAAAAGGTTGATATAAGCAGAATATATGGTGCTGGCGGAATGCCAAGCTCTCATTCAGCATTGGTTACTGCCATGACAACATGCATAGGCAAAATATATGGCTTTGATGCACCTATTTTTGCCGTTAGTTGCGTATTTACAATGATAGTTATGTATGATGCGGCTGGCGTACGGCGTGCTGCAGGCAAGCAGGCCAAGGCAATAAATCTTCTATTTATGCATACGGATTTAAAATTTGAAGAGCAGTTAAAGGAACTTTTAGGGCATACTCCATTGCAGGTGTTTTGCGGCGCAGTGTTGGGCATTGTGGTTGGATGCCTTTTTTAAGGAATACAAGGAGAAAGACGGTGTAGTAATTGGACAAACTACTAGATAGTTTAAACAAAGTGAATGACATAAAAAAAATATCTCCAGAAGAATTTCCTCGTCTTGCAAAGGAAATAAGAGGGTTTTTACTTGAGAATATTTCTAAAACAGGAGGACATCTTGCTTCCAATTTGGGCATAGTGGAGCTTACTATGGCACTGCACTATGCTTTTGATGTTGAGGAAGACAAAATTGTGTGGGATGTTGGACATCAAGCATATGTACATAAAATGCTAACGGGCAGAAAAGAGGGGTTTAGAACCCTTAGGAAGCTAGATGGATTAAGTGGTTTTCCAAAACCAACAGAAAGTAAGTATGATGCTTTTGCAACGGGGCATTCTTCAACCTCCATTTCAGCGGCATTGGGTATGGCTACAGCAAGAGATTTAAATGGGACGAAAGAAAATGTTATTGCAGTTATTGGCGATGGGTCTATGACAGGAGGTCTTGCTTTTGAGGCACTTAATAATGCAGGACGAGCAAAAACTAATTTAATTGTTGTTTTAAATGACAACCAAATGTCAATATCCAATAACGTTGGTGCTATTCCAAAGCATTTAAATGACCTTAGAACTGCACCTGCATATCTTAATGCTAAGGCTGGGGTGCACAAGCTTTTAGATAAAATGCCCATGATTGGAAAGCCTTTAGACAAGGCAATTGAACGCGTTAAAGATGGAGTAAAATATTTTTTTGTTTCGGGAATTATGTTTGAGGAACTTGGTTTTAAATATGTTGGGCCTATTGATGGGCATAATACAGAGGAACTAATTGAGGTTTTTAATAAAATAAAGAAAATAAAAGGTCCTGTTCTGCTTCATGTTAGAACTACCAAAGGCAAGGGTTACCGCTTTGCGGAAAAACTACCGTGGGACTATCATGGGGTGGGCAGCTTTGATATAAAGACAGGAACATCGCAATCAAAAAACGCCAAGCCTTCGTTTTCAAAGGTTTTTGGTGACACAATGGTATCCATTGGTAAAAAAAATGAAAAACTTGTTGCAATTTCTGCAGCAATGGCTAGTGGAACAGGTTTGGAAGATTTTCAACTTTCCTATCCAAAACGCTTTTTCGACGTTGCAATTGCTGAACAGCACGCTGTGACCTTTGCCGCCGGACTTGCAAGTGCTGGGCTTGTTCCTGTGTTTGCAGTTTATTCAACATTTTTGCAGAGAGCCTATGACCAATTGGTAGTGGATGTATGTTTGCAAAACCTGCACGTAATTTTTGCAATTGACAGGGCAGGCATTGTTGGAGCAGATGGTGAAACCCATCAAGGGATTTTTGATATTTCATTTCTTTCACATATACCGAACTTAACAATTATGGCTCCCAAAAACGGGGCAGAGTTGAAAAGTATGTTGGAGATGGCAGTTGAGATGGATGGAGCTGTGGCTATAAGGTATCCACGCAGTGATGCTGAGGAAAACTGGCACTGCGGTGAAGAAATAAGCTATGGAGTTTCTGAAACAGTTATGGATGGCAGTGAAATTGGGATTATAGCCTGCGGAACTATGTTTGAAAAAGCAAAAGAGGTATGTGAAAAACTGAAAGCAGAGGGCAAAAACCCTATACTTGTTAATCCAAGATTTATTAAGCCTATAGACAGCAATATGATTGCATCTGTATGCAACAAGTGTAAGTATATTTTTACTATTGAGGATAACGTAGTACAGGGTGGCTTTGGCAGTATCGTAAACGAAGAAATGTCAAAGCAGAATATAACTGGGGTAAGGCTTACTTGCTTTGGTTTCCCTGATAAATTTATTGAACAAGGCACAAGAGAACAGCTTTTCAGCCGTTACAGCCTTGATACTGATGGAGTATTTAGCCGAATAAAAGGCATTATTAACGAAAGGTAATTAACTATGGCAGATAAAGAAAGACTTGACATTTTAATGGTAAACAAGGGTCTTGTAGAGTCCAGAGAAAAAGGCAAAGCACTGATTATGGCAGGAAAAGTATATGTTGCTGGACAAAAAGAGGACAAGGCAGGCACAAAAGTTGATGTTAGCACTGAAATTACTGTAAAAGACGGACACCAGAAATATGTTAGCCGGGGCGGCTATAAACTTGAAAAAGCAATAAATGAATTTGGAGTGAGTCTTCAGGGAAAAGTATGTATGGATATTGGTGCCTCAACAGGTGGATTTACGGACTGCATGCTTCAAAATGGTGCGGTAAAGGTTTATGCAATTGATGTTGGCTATGGTCAATTTGCGTGGAAACTTAGAAATGATGAACGAGTTGTGTGTCTTGAAAAAACCAATGTGCGTTATCTTACTGAAGAACAAGTACCAATTCTTGCAAATTTTGCCTCTATTGACGTTTCGTTTATATCCCTTACTATGGTTATTCCACCAACGGTAACGCGAATGACCGAGGATGCACAGCTTATTTGCCTTATTAAGCCTCAGTTTGAGGCAGGCCGTGAAAAGGTAGGCAAAAAAGGTGTTGTAAAGGATATGTCAGTTCATAAAGAAGTAATTCTTAAGATTATAGACTTTGCGTTTGAGCAGAGATTAAACATACTTAATATAGATTTTTCCCCTATAAAGGGACCAGAGGGGAATATAGAGTACCTTATTTTGCTGGATAGAAAGACAGAAGGACTTACCATTGAAGAGGCATATGCTTTGGCTGAAAGGGTAACTACAACCTCGCATGAGGAGTTATAAGGGTGACGCGAATGAGAAAAATTGGGGTTTTACCTAATACAAGAAAAGATGACAATTTTACGGTCACAAAAAAGCTTGTTGCTTTCCTTATTGAAAAAGGTTGTCACCCATTGGTAAGTGAAAGTGTTGCGAAGCATGCTGGGCTTTTGGAATATGCAGCGAGGGAAGATGCGATTTTTAGAGATGCAGAATTTCTTATTACCCTTGGCGGTGATGGGACAATGCTTAGTGCGGGTAAGCGTGCGGCAAAATATAACACTCCGCTTTTAGGTATAAACCTTGGGCATCTGGGTTTTTTAACTGACTGCGGGCGTGACGAAATGGAAGAAACGGTTGAAAAAGTTCTTAATGGGAAGTACAAATTGGAAAAGAGAATGATGCTTAAAGCAGAAATAAATTCTGCAAAAGATGGGAAAAAAATTGTTGTTGCCCTTAACGAGGTAAGTATTTCCCGGGGAAGCATGGTGGATGTAGGAGTATATGTTAATGATGAATTTATAGATGATTTTTTCGGTGATGGAATTTTAGTTGCAACCCCTACTGGGTCTACGGCATATAACTTGGCTGCAGGCGGTCCTATTTTAAAAAGTGATGCAAATATGGTTGCAATTACTCCAATATGTCCGCACATGCTGCATGCACGAAGCATTGTGGTTGGGGCTGATGACGAAGTGATGCTTAAAGTTAAAAGATACACAAGGCAGCGGCTTTATGCGGTTATTGATGGACAAAGTGCTTGCAATTTGGAAATAGATGATTACATTGTAATTAATAGGGCACAGCACTATACCAATATTATAAAAACAGGAGATTTAGGATTTTATGACGTATTAAGGGAAAAGATGTTTACAAAAGGGGGGAAAATAGTATGAAAATTTCCAGACAGACAAAAATACTTGAAATAATTGAAAACAATGCAGTTGAAACCCAGGAAGATTTAGCTGAAAGGTTGAGACTTGAGGGGTTTAACGTTACTCAGGCAACGATTTCAAGGGATATAAGGGAACTTAAGCTTACAAAGCTTGCCACCGAAAACGGAAGGCAAAAGTATGCATCTATAAGTAAAACAGATACAGAGGTTTCGGATAGACTAATACGAGTTTTTAGAGATGCAGTAATTAAGGTTGATTTTGCCCAAAATATGATAGTGATTAAAACACTTAACGGTATGGGCATGGCAGTGGGTGTGGCGGTAGACAATATGGAAAACAGCGATATTCTGGGCTCTATTGCAGGCGATGATACTGTGTTTTGTGTGGCAAGAACGCATAATCAGGCATTGGATTTTATACAGAAGCTAACAAGAATAATAAATGCTGAATAAGGGGTAATAGCTATGCTTTTAGGGTTACATATTAAAAATGTGGCATTAATTGAAGAAGCGGAAATTGAATTTGGCAAGGGGCTTAATGTTCTCTCCGGTGAAACAGGTGCTGGGAAAAGTATGATAATTGATTCCATTAATTTTGTACTGGGCGAACGCACATCAAAAGATTTTGTACGCCGTGGACAAGCTAAGGCACAGGTTGAGGCGGAATTTGAAATTAAAGATAGCAATATTCTTAGGTCAATTGAAGAAATTGGGATAGAAGCAGATGACAATATAGTGATTATTCAGCGTACAATGACGGCTGACGGGAAAAGTACAAACAGGGTAAATGGAACAAGCGTTACAGCAGGTATGCTTAAACAAATTTCAGAGGGACTTATAGATGTACATGGACAGCATGAGCATCAGTCGCTCCTTAATTCCGCACGCCATATGGATATACTTGATAAATTCTGCGGTGAAGAAATAGAGCAGTATAAAACGGATTTAGGTGTAGGCATAAAGGAGTACAAAAGTGTTTTAACGCAGATAAAAGCTTTAGACGGTGATGAGGACGAACGGCAAAAAAAGATTGAAGCACTTGAATTTAAAATAAATGATATCCAAGATGCTGAGCTTAAAGATGGCGAAGAAGAGACCCTTTTTGAGAGAAAAACATATCTTAATAATATAGAAAAAATAACAAAATATACACATAGTGCAATGGAGCTTTTGTACTTAGGTTCAGATGAGGAAATGTCGGCGGCTGATAAAATTGCACAGGCTATTGAAGAAGTTAGTAATCTAAAACATATGGATCAAGAATGCCAACAGATATATGATGAGCTTAATGAGGTTGCAACTTCCTTAGATGAAGCTATAAGAAAATTTAAAAAATACTGTGATGAAATATTCACTGATCCAGAAGAACTTAATAATATTGAGGAACGTCTTGACATTATTTACAGGCTTAAAAAGAAATATGGTTCTACAGTAGAAGAAGTTTTAGCATTTAAACAAAAGGCACAGAAAGAACTGGATTTTATTACACATAGTGAAGAAGAATTAAAAAAACTTTTCATAAAAAAAGCAGATATCTTTTCTAGAATTAAAGCCTATTGCAAGAATATGACTGATTTAAGGCTTAAGACTGCACAAAAACTTGAGCAAGACATAGAAAAACAGCTTAAAGAATTGGAAATGAAAAATGCGTCTTTTAAAATAGTAGTTAAGCAGAAAGATACCTTTAACTCAAAAGGCTGTGACAATGTAGAATTTATGATTTGTGCCAATTTAGGCGAAGAGTTAAAGCCATTGGCAAAGATTGCATCAGGCGGTGAAATGAGCCGTGTTATGCTGGCAATGAAAACCGTTGTTGCCGATGCAGAAACAATTGACACCTTTATATTTGATGAAATAGATACGGGTGTTAGCGGAAAGACAGCGGCTCGTGTAGGTGAAAAAATGGCAGCAATAGGTAAAACGCGGCAAATAATCTGCATTACACATCTTCCACAGATAGCTGCAATGGCGGACAGTCATTTTCTTATTGAAAAAAGTGTTAAGGGCGAAAAAACCGTTACGGAGATTACAGCACTTAATTATAACGGAACAGTTAAAGAACTTTCAAGGCTTATGGGTGGAGGAGAGGCCGGCGATTTAGTTACAAAAGCGGCTGAGGAAATGAAAAATAATGCTAACGAATATAAGTGTAATTTAAAGTGATTAATTTGCGTTGCGAACCTACAATTCCTATGGTATAATAGGTATATATGGAGGTGGCTTGTTATGAAAATTTCCACAAAAGGCAGATATGCCCTAAGGCTTATGATTGATGTTGCTCTTAACAGCAATGGTTCTAATGTATCATTAAAGGATATATCAGCAAGGCAGAATATTTCTGCCAAATATTTGGAGCAAATTATTGGATTGCTTTGTAAAATTGGTTTTTTAAGAAGCACCAGGGGTTCACAGGGAGGTTACAAACTGGCAAAAGAGCCATGCGAATACACAGTAGGGTCTATACTGCGTGTTACTGAAGGAAATCTTGCACCTGTAGCTTGCCTTGAAGATGAAGAAAATCAATGTGAAATGTGTTATGAATGTGCAACCCTGGATTTTTGGGAAGGATTTTATGATGTAATAAACCAATATGTAGATAAATATACTTTGCAAGATTTGTTGGATGAACATCAAAGACGAAATGGGGCAGACTATTTTATATAGGGTTGTGAATCTTGCTATAGACTTTAACCGCCAATTTTGGCGGTTTTCTTTTATATTTAAATATTTAAAAAATATATTGACAAATTGAGGTAGTAGAATTATAATTATTTCATACTAATTCTCTAGGAATAGTATAAATATAAAGGATGTGAAGTAATGAACTTGATATTCAAAAAGCTTTTAAGAGAAAACTTCAGAAATGGACGAATGTGTTTCCTTTGTTGTTGCTATTAATAGGATAACTAGTAATTTAATTTAAACAACAATGGAGGAATTAATATGAGTAAAAATAGAGAATATAAATTTGAAACATTACAGCTTCACGTGGGACAGGAAAGTGCTGACCCGGCAACAGATGCAAGAGCGGTACCAATTTATCAAACAACAAGCTATGTGTTTAAAAATAGTGACCATGCAGCGGCACGCTTTAATCTTACAGATGCCGGTAATATTTATGGCAGACTTACAAACCCAACGCAGGATGTATTTGAGAGAAGAATTGCTGCACTTGAAGGTGGCGCTGCTGCCCTTGGTGTTGCATCAGGTGCCGCAGCAATAAGCTATACAATTCAAAACCTTGCAAAAGCAGGTGATCATATTGTGGCAGCCTCGACCATATATGGAGGAACATATAATTTGTTGGCACATACCCTTACGGAGTATGGTATTACAACAACCTTTGTAGATGGAGATAATTTAGAGAATTTCCAAAATGCTATTAAGTCAAACACAAAAGCAATATTTATTGAAACTTTGGGAAATCCTAATGCAAGCATTATAGATGTGGACAAGGTTGCAGAAGTTGCACACAACAATAAGATACCACTTGTAGTGGACAACACATTTGCTACACCATATCTTTTTAGACCAATTGAACATGGAGCCGACATTGTTGTACATTCCGCAACAAAATTTATTGGAGGCCATGGCACGGCGTTGGGAGGAGTTATTGTTGATAGTGGTGAGTTTGACTGGGAAGAAAGCGGTAAGTTTGCAAGTCTTGTAGAGCCAAACCCAAGCTATCACGGCATTAGTTTTACTAAAGCTGTTGGTGCGGCGGCATTTGTAACAAAAATAAGAGCAATTTTACTTAGAGATACAGGTGCAACATTAGCACCACTTCATGCATTCTTTTTTCTTCAGGGGCTGGAAACACTTTCTTTAAGGGTTGAACGTCATGTAGAGAATGCGCTTAAAGTAGTCGAGTTTTTAAATACTCATTCGCAGGTGGAAAGAGTTAATCATCCATCATTAGTGGGAAATAAATATAATGGCCTTTATAATAAATATTTTCCAAGGGGTGCAGGTTCAATTTTTACCTTTGAAATTAAAGGCGGAGAAAAAGAAGCAAAGCAGTTTATTGATAATCTAAAAGTATTTTCGTTGCTTGCAAATGTAGCAGATGTAAAATCTTTAGTTATTCATCCTGCTTCAACAACACATTCACAGATGACAGAAGCAGAACTTATTGAAAGTGGAATTAAGCCCAATACAATAAGATTATCTATTGGAACAGAACATATAGATGATATTATTTATGATTTAGAGGAAGCATTCAGAGGAGTTGAAGAATAATGGGTTTTTATACTTCAGTTACACAGTTAATTGGTAAAACACCCCTTATAGAACTTAAAAATTATGAAAAAAATAATAATCTTAACTCAACAATACTTGTAAAGGTTGAATTTTTTAACCCTGCAGGCAGTGTTAAAGATAGAATTGCAAAGGCAATGATTGAAGATGCTGAAGAAAAAGGGTTATTGAATGAAGATACAATAATTATAGAGCCTACCAGCGGTAACACTGGTATTGGCATATCAGCGGTAGCTGCATCAAAAGGTTATAAGGTTATACTTACAATGCCAGAAACTATGAGTGTTGAAAGAAGAAGTTTGCTAAAAGCTTATGGTGCAAAGCTTGTATTAACTGATGGAACAAAGGGAATGAAGGGCGCAATTGAAGAGGCTCAAAACCTAAATAAAATAACTGAAAACAGCATTATTTTAAGTCAGTTTACAAACAAAGCAAACCCACAAATACATGAAAAAACAACAGGTCTAGAAATATGGGAGGATACAGAAGGAAAAGTGGATATATTTGTTGCAGGTGTTGGCACAGGTGGAACAATAACAGGTGTTAGCAAAGCACTTAAAGCAAAAAATCCTAATGTTAAAGTTGTAGCTATAGAGCCGGCAAGCTCTCCAGTTTTAACAAAAGGAACAGCAGGGCCACATAAAATACAGGGTATAGGTGCAGGATTTGTACCAGAAACGCTTGATACAAGTGCCTATGATGAGGTAATAGCTGTAGAAAATGAAGATGCCTTTGAAACAGGACGTGAAATTGCTCAAAATGAAGGACTGCTTGTTGGCATTTCATCTGGGGCAGCAGTTTGGGCGGCAAAAGAACTGGCAAATAGGGCTGGAAACAAAGGCAAAGTAATAGTTGTTCTTTTAGCAGACACGGGAGAGAGATATCTTTCAACTCCTATGTTTTCGAAATAACAAGAAATGTTACAGACATGAAAAGGGCAGACTGCTTAATCTGTCTGCCCAAATATAGCTGCTCATTCTTGTTCTTGTGATTTTGATTTGTACTGTACTGTATCCTGTGCAACCTTAAGAGGTTTTGTCTGGTTCTGCGTAGTTCTAAGCTGTCTGTCCAATATCCAGCGCATAAAATCTTCTAAGGTATCCCGTTTACCTTGTTCAAGAGCAGTATAAACGTTTTTAAATTCGTTAAATTGCTCAGGATAATCTCTTTCAACATAAGGGTTCCTTACATCGTTAACGCAAAGTAAATAGTCCAAAGATACATCAAAGTATTCTGCAATCTTTTTTAAATCCTTAATGGACGGCTCATTTCTGCCGGACTCATAGTTCGAGATGGCGGTATAACCATAATTAAGAATATTTCCCAAAGCACTTTGGGTAAGCTTTCTTTCTTTTCTAAGGCTTTTCAGTCGTTCTTTAAATTCCATTTTTGTCACCTCGGATACTTTCAGTAGATATAATATAAATAAGAATAGAATAGGAGCCGCTTGTTTAGGTATGTTGCGTTTTGAAACAATAAATAGCAAAAAATACGCTAAACCCTAGAGAACATTATATTGTTATTTTGCATTAAATGAAATAACATTTCACAAAGTGAAAACTAACAGTCATAAAAATCGAACTGTTATATACAAATATTTTTAACATTTGCGAACAAAATAATTCAAATAAAAAGGAGGTTTATTATGGAAAAATTAATTTATATGGATAACGCAGCAACTACTCCTGTAAGGAAAGAGGTATTAGATATTATTATACCTTATTTTACCACGAAATACGGCAATGCTTCAAGTGTTTATAAACTTGGGCAGGCAAGCAAAAAAGCGGTAGAGGCAGCTAGAGAACAGGTGGCTCAAGCACTAGGTGCAGATGTATCTGAAATCTATTTTACAGCAGGAGGAAGCGAAAGCGATAATTGGGCATTACGTGGAGTTACTGAAGCTCTTAAAGAAAAGGGAAATCATATTATTACCACGAATATTGAACATCATGCAATTTTGCATACATCACAATATCTTGAAGAAAATGGGTTTGATGTAACTTATTTACCTGTTGATGAATATGGAAAAGTTAACATTGGTGAACTTGAAGCAGCCATTAGACCAACAACCATTTTAATTTCTATAATGATGGCAAACAATGAAATTGGCACGATTGAGCCAATAGCACAAATTGGTGAAATAGCACATAAACATGGAATTACATTCCATACAGATGCGGTTCAGGCTGTAGGGCATGTTCCAATTGATGTTAATAAAATGAATATAGACCTTCTTTCTCTTTCGGGACATAAGTTAGGTGCACCAAAAGGAATTGGAGCAATTTATATTAGAAAAGGAACAAAAATTAAACAGTTTATTTTTGGAGGAGCTCAGGAAAGAAAAAGACGTGCTGGAACTGAAAATGTACCAGCTATTGTTGGACTTGGAAAAGCAATAGAACTTGCTAGTGAAGAAATGGCCGAAGAGGTAAAAAGACTTACAGCACTTAGGGATAAGCTTATTAACGGAATTATGCAAGCAGTGCCAAACGCACGCCTTAACGGACACCCAACAGACAGACTTCCAGGCAATTGTAATATTTCATTTGCTTTTGTTGAAGGTGAATCAGTTCTTATGCTTTTGGATATGAACGGAATTTGTGCTTCAAGTGGTTCAGCCTGTACATCAGGAAGTTTAGACCCATCACACGTGCTGTTGGCACTTGGCCTTAAACATGAAGAGGCACATGGTTCTGTACGTCTTACCCTTGGGTATGAAAATACAGAGGAAGATGTGGATTATGTGCTTGAAAAATTACCTTCTATCATTGAAAGGCTAAGAAGTATGTCACCACTTTACGAAGACTATATTAATGGAAAAAATAACGCATAATTGCAGAAAATATACAAAGGAGGAATAGATTATGGAATACAGCGAAAAAGTAATGGATCATTTTATGAACCCAAGAAACATGGGAACAATTGATAATGCCAGCGGTGTTGGGCGTGTTGGCAATGCAAAATGCGGAGATATTATGCAGGTGTATTTGCAAATCGAGAACGATAAAATAGTGGACGCAAAATTTAAAACCTTTGGTTGTGGTGCAGCAATTGCCACAAGTAGCATGGCAACAGAGCTTGTTAAGGGCAGAACAATACAGGAGGCTTTGAAGGTAACAAATAAAGCCGTAATGGAGGCTTTGGACGGACTTCCACCAGTAAAAGTTCACTGTTCGCTTTTGGCAGAAGAGGCTCTTAATGCTGCATTGTGGGATTATGCGAAGAAGCACAATATTGCTATTGAAGGACTTAAAGAGCCAGTTGAAGATATTGAAGGGCATTGCCATATATAAATATTAGTAGCAACGAGAAAAATGTGCATTAATGTACATTTTTTTCGTTGTGTATAGGTGTTAAGGAAGATTTATGATATAATAATGGATAATATAATAGAAATGCGGTGATATTTTGAGCAAAGGCAAAGTTGTTGTGGGTATGTCTGGAGGCGTTGATAGTTCAGTTACAGCATACCTTTTAAAGCAGGAAGGCTACGAGGTTATTGGTGCTACAATGCAGATTTGGCAGGACGAGCCTGTTGAACCCGAAGACGGAGGCTGCTGTGGACTTTCGGCAGTTGATGATGCAAGGCGAGTGGCTAATATGCTGGATATACCTTATTATGTGATGAATTTTAAAAATGAGTTTAAGTGTACAGTTATAGATTATTTTGTGGACGAATATCTGCATGGACGAACACCTAACCCATGTATTGCCTGTAACAGATATGTTAAATGGCAGGCACTTTTAAACAGAAGCATGGAAATAGGTGCGGACTATATTGCAACAGGACATTATGCCAAAATTGAGGTTTTTCCAAAAACAGGTCGTTACACTCTTAGAATGTCCGATGCTAAGGCAAAAGACCAGACATATGTGCTTTACAACCTTACACAGGAACAGCTTAAAAAAACTTTAATGCCAATTGGTGAATACAATAAGGACGAAGTAAGAAAAATTGCCGAGGAAATAGGACTTAGAGTTGCAAACAAGCCAGACAGTATGGAAATTTGTTTTATACCCGACGATGATTATGGAAAATTCATTGAAGAAAACTCTGACAAAAAAATATCACAAGGTAACTTTGTTGATATGGATGGAAAAATTTTGGGCAGACACAAGGGGATTGTATATTATACTGTGGGGCAGAGAAAAGGTCTTGGCATAGCTTTTGGAAAGCCCATGTTTGTTTATGAAATACGCCCTAAAACCAATGAGGTTGTACTTTGCGAAAATTCAAGCTTATTTAAAACAACGGTGCGTGCCAACAGAGTTAATTTTATGGCATTTGAAACAATAGAGGGCGAAGTGCGCTTTGAAGCAAAAATACGTTATAGCCATAAGAAAGCACCGTGTATAGTTAGGGTTATTGACGAAGACACCATAGAGTGTGTGTTTGATGAACCTCAAAGAGCAATTACACCTGGTCAGGCACTTGTTGTATATGACGGAGATTATGTGGTTTGTGGTGGAACAATATATTAAAATTATTACTTTTATTTTTTCTTGCGTTATGGGAAAAATGTGGTATAATATCGATATGTGTCTTTAAAATGGACATATGTTCTCCAAGTGTGGGCATATGACTATGGCGAACGCACTTTTATTTATTTTGGCATTTGCTTGCCAATATTTTAATTTAAATACGGAGGATGATATTGATGGATTTAGAATTCGGTGAAGTAAGAAAAAGCGACCCTGAGCTTGCGGAAGCAATTGTGAAAGAGCTTGGAAGACAGAGGAATAATATAGAGCTTATAGCATCTGAAAATTTTGTTTCAAAGGCAGTTATGGAAGCAATGGGCTCACCTCTTACAAATAAATATGCAGAAGGTTACCCAGGTAAACGTTATTACGGCGGTTGTAAGGAAGTTGACGTTGCAGAAAACCTTGCTATTGAAAGAGCAAAACAGCTTTTTGGTTGTGATCATGTAAATGTTCAGCCTCATTCTGGTGCATCGGCAAACACTGCTGTTTATTTTGCTATGCTTAAACCAGGAGATACTATAATGGGTATGAACCTTAATCATGGTGGACATCTTACTCATGGAAGCCCTGTTAATATTTCGGGCAAATACTTCAATATTGTGCCTTATGGCGTAGACGAAACAGGCTTCATTGACTATGATGAGCTTGAAAAAATTGCAATTGAAACAAAACCTAAGATGATAGTTGCAGGTGCAAGCGCATATGCAAGAACAATTGACTTCCCACGCCTTCAGGCAATTTCAAAAGAGGTTGGGGCCTATCTTTTGGTGGATATTGCTCATATTGCAGGGCTTGTGGTTGCTGGCGAGCATCCATCTCCAGTACCATATGCCGATTTTGTGACAACAACAACGCACAAAACCTTGAGAGGACCAAGAGGCGGAATGATTATGTGCAAGGCAGAATATGCACAGGCTATTGATAAGGCTATTTTCCCAGGACTTCAAGGCGGACCACTTATGCACGTTATTGCGGCAAAAGCAGTATGCTTTAAGGAAGCTTTACAGCCTGAGTATAAGGCGTATATAAAGCAAGTTGTTAAAAATGCTGTAGCTCTTTCAGATGGTTTAAAGGCTAACGGAATTGATATTGTTTCAGGTGGTACAGATAATCACCTTATGCTTGTTGATTTAAGAAGTGTTAACCTTACTGGAAAAGAAGCTGAAAAACTTCTTGATGAGGTTGGAGTTACATGCAACAAAAATACAATTCCTTTTGATCCACAAAGCCCATTTGTTACAAGCGGTATTCGTGTTGGAACACCAGCGGTTACAAGCCGTGGCATGAAGGAAGAAGACATGAAGGAAATTGCTGATATAATTGCAATGGTGCTTAAAGACTTTGATGCAAACAAAGAAGAAGCAAGAAAAAAAGTTGCCGCTCTTACAAATAAACATCCATTATATTAAATTTGAAAAGCCCTGTTTATTCAGGGCTTTTGCTTTTCTTGACAATAACGTGTATTCATACTAAAATGGTAAGCATATATACGAAAATTTGGGAGGACAAAAATATTTTGAGCGTAAGTATAATAATTATTATTGCAATAATTGTTGTTTACGGATTTTTAAAAATACTAGAAACAGCATTTATTGAAATAAATATAAATAAAATTAAATTTGCCGCAGACAGTGGAGATGAAATGTATTCTGCACTTTATGAGCATTTAAAAAAAATAGATAGCCTCACAGCGTCTATTCAGTTTGGTGCAATTTTGTGTTGTATAGGTGCGGCCATTATTAGTATGAAAACTTTTTTACCATCAACTACTAAAATTTTTGTTGGGTTTGGAATAAATTCCTTAGTAGCAGCCTTTTTTGCTGGGGCAGTAATTGTTGTTGTGCTTGCAATGCTTTTGTTGCTTTTTGGCAATCTTTTGCCTAAAAAAATTGGTATAAGGCACTGTGAGAATATGGTTTTTTCAACAATACGCCAAATAACGGTTATTTCTGCAATTCTAAGTCCTGCCGTTATGCTTTGCCTTGGTTTATCACATTTATTCGGCAGGGGTTTAGGTATTAATCCAAGGGAAGAAGATGATAATGTAACTGAAGAGGAAATACGTTTTTTGGTGGATGCAGGCGAGGATAACGGTGCTATTGACGAAAATGAAAAGGAAATGATTAACAATATTTTTGAGTTTGACAATACACTTGTTGGAGATGTTGCAACACATAGAACTGATATTGTAGCCGTTGGGTTAAATTCTACACTAGAAGATATCTTAACAATAATTAGCGAAGAAAAGTTTTCAAGAATACCTGTTTATGATGAAAATATTGATGACATAATTGGTTTTTTTCGTGTAAGAGATTTGCTGAAATTTTATGCAGATGGCAGTAATGGGAAAAATTTTAAATTTAATGATATAATACTCGAACCATATTTTGTGCCATTTTCAAAAAAAACAGATGAACTTTTTGAGGATATGCAAAAAAACAAGGTGCAAATGGCTATTGTTATTGATGAGTATGGCGGTACGGCAGGTATTGTAACAATGGAGGACTTAATTGAAGAAATAGTAGGTAATATATTTGACGAATATGATGTTGACGAAGAAGAAATTCGTGAAATTGATGAAAATACATTTCTTGTAAAGGGAACAACACAAATTGATGAAGTTGAGGAGTTATTTAACATTAAATTTGAAGACAACAGTTACTATGATACAATAGGCGGTTTTATAATTGGCCAACTTGGCAGAATACCTGACGAAGAGGAACGCCCTAAAATTACTGTTGGAAATTTAGAATTTAAAATTGAAAAAATAGACGACAAAAGAATCGAGCTCATCAAAATTCACAAAATCATAGAAGTTAATGAGACTAATCTTCAATAAAAATAGTTTGAGAACATTGGAAGAAATTTCGATGTTCTTTATTTTTTTAAAAAAGACATAATAATTGTAGATGTTTAATTTCAAAAAATTTCAAATCCTCAAAATTTCAAAAACCTTATAAAAACGTATATTCATATAATTATTGTCTGCATAGCAAGGTGTGTTTAGGGTCATCTTAAACCATGAGGAGGGTGAAAAGCTATGCGGAAAAAAGCAGTTTGTGTGATATTGGCATTTGTATTTTTGCTTTTGGGTACGGCAGCAATTGCTGTTGAAATTATTATACCCGAAAGAATAAATTTAATTGCGGGTGCTGAACAATCTATATGCTATAATGTTCCTCTTAGAGCAAATCTTTACAATGAAGAAAATATTATAGTGTCTGGAATGGAAACAGAGCCTGTTAAAGAAAATATAGTCATAGATTTAAACAAAACTACTATTGTTACCCCAAAACAAGAGGGAACTGCAGTGGCAGAAATTTCAGCCTTTGGTATACCTTTAAAAACGGTTTCTGTTAATATTCTTCCTCAAACCAAGGTTGTTACCTGCGGTAAGGTTGTTGGTGTTGTAATGAAAACTGAAGGAATAATGGTTCTAGGTACGGGCAGCGTTAAAAATGAAGATGGTAAGGTTACTAAACCTTCAGAAGGGATAATTAAAACTGGAGATATAATTATAAGCTGCAACGGAACAGCGGTAACAGAAAAAGAGGAGCTGAAAAATGCAGTAAGTGCTACAG
The DNA here is from genome assembly GCA_034933685.1 of Lachnospiraceae bacterium. Classification (GTDB taxonomy): domain Bacteria; phylum Bacillota; class Clostridia; order Lachnospirales; family Anaerotignaceae; genus UBA8514. The sequence goes on from JAYFNB010000018.1 coordinate 171,089, forward strand.
AGGGTAATGCACTTAACCTTGAAGTAAAGCGAAATGACAATCTTTTGGATTTGAAGATTATGCCTGTGCAAAATGAATATGGCGAATATAAAATCGGAGCATGGGTGCGAGACTCGACACAAGGACTTGGAACAGTAACATTTATTGAACCAAAAAGTGGGAAATTTGCCGCACTTGGTCATGGGGTTTATGACGTGGACACAAAGGAATTGATACCTGTTGCAGAAGGTGTTGTTACTTTGTCACAGCTTTCTGGTGTTAAAAAAGGTGAAAGCGGTGAGCCAGGAGAAATAATAGGCATGTTGGACAAGGAAAATATAATTGGTGAAGTTTCAACAAACACTTCAAGCGGAATTTTTGGAACAATGAATGCCAGTGGCATAAAAAGCCTTAAAGGAGAGGAATTGGAAATAGGGCTTATGCAGGATGTTAATGAAGGAAGCGCAGTGATACGAAGTGATGTTATTGGTGGAGAGGTAAAGGATTACTCTATTAACATCGAAAGTATAAGCAGATTTGGTACTAGTGCTGATAAAGGCATGGTTATAAGAATTACAGATGATAGATTAATTGAAGAAACTGGTGGAATAATTCAAGGAATGAGTGGAAGCCCAATAATTCAAAATGGGAAACTTATTGGTGCTGTAACACATGTTTTTGTAAACGATGCGAAAAAGGGATATGGTATCTTCATTGAAAACATGATTAAATAAGTGCAGCCAAGGGGACACAGATGTGCCCCCATTTGCACTTTTAATTTAATATAAAATTTTTTTAATTTCTTTTATTTTTGCAATGACTGCTTCAATGTCTATGGTTTTAAATTCGCCTTTCTCATATAAAACTTTTCCGTTAGCCATTGTTAGCAAAACATTTTCAGGTAGTGAAGCATAAACAATGCCGTTAAGCATATCTGTAACTGGCTGAAGATTTGGAGAATTAAAGTCCACTACAAAAAGATCGGCATTTTTGCCTACTGCGATTTCACCAGTATTATTACGTCCTTGAGAAATAGCACCATTTTTAGTAGCAATCTTAATAATATCATTAGAGGTTAAAAGAGAAGCATCTTTATGAACACCTTTTTGGAGAAGAATTGCTGTTTTCATATCCTCCATAAAATTAAGATTATCATTAGAGGCTGCACCATCAGTACCAAGTGTTACGTTTATGCCGCTTTTTTGAAGCCGTACAATGTCAGCAATGCCGCTGCCTAATTTAAGATTGCTTATTGGGCAATGGGCAACGCTGACATTTTTTTCTTTTAAAATATAGAGGTCGTCATCGCTTAGATAAACGCAATGTGCGGCCGTAGTTGGATTATAAAATACACCAAAGTCTGAAAAAAACTTTGCAGGAGTTTTTCCATGTCGTTTTATACATGCATCAGTTTCACTTTGAGTTTCGGATAAATGCAGTTGAATATTTGAACCTGTATTTTTAGCGATTTCAGCTAGTTTTTCCACTTTTTTTGGGTCTGAAGTATATTCGGCATGAATGCACATATCTATTTTAATTTGACCATCATTTTTGTTGTTAAATTCCTTATGGAAGTCATAAAGAACACTGGAAGAAATTGAATATTTATTTTTAAGACTGTCATTAAAAGCAAAACCATCCATAGCTATGTTGCCGTTTATCCCACTTTCAATAAGAGCAGTACAAATTTTTTGGCTATAGTAATACATATCATTAAATGAAGTTACACCGCATTTTATCATTTCTGCAATTCCAAGCAAAGCACCATAATACACAAATTCTTCCGTAAGTTTTGCTTCTGTTGGGAAAATTGCTGTGGTAAGCCAGTCGCTAAGTGAAAGATTTCCGCCTAGGCTTCTAAGCAAAGTCATAGGAACATGGCAATGAGTATTAATAAAACCGGGCATTAAAAGCATGCCTGTACCATCAAAAGTTCTGTCAAAGGTTCCTGCTGGCCGCGTTTTTCCAATGTAGCTTATTGTGCTGTTCGTAACCTCTAAAAACATATCATTTTGTATTTCTCCGCTGCTTGACAATATATTAATATTTTTAAATAACATGACATTCACCTCTAATATAATTATAGGTTTCGTGATAAATAAGTCAACAAAGATATTGTCGAGTATTGACAAAAATAAAAAAATATGTGAAGATGTTTATGATAATGGGCTGAATTGTGGCATTATGGACTGGTTAAACTGGCGGGGAGAGATACGAAAACTTATAAAAACAATTTTTTAAGTATATTAATTAGCGTTTAACTAGATAATTAAAAGCAGAATTGTTACAGGCGGAGGTGCTTGATGTGGAAAAACACAGAATTAGGATTTTGATTGCGGATAACGATAAAAGCTTTGCAAATATGGTTAAAGAAAGTATTGATGCAGACGGTGAGATGGAGGTTGTTGCCATAACAACAAATGGCGAAGCAACGCTGAAAAGAATTATGGAACTTGCACCGGACATTGCTCTTATAGATTTGGTTATGCCTGTAAATGATGGATTATGGATATTGGAAGAACTTGAAGAGGCTGGCTTTACACAAACTGGTGTAATTGCCATGAGTGGATTTGAAAGTGATACAGTTTCACAAATGGCGATAGACCTTGGTGCAAAATATTTTTTGGTTAAGCCATTTAGTGCCGTTTGTTTAAAACGGAGAGTTGCTCAAGTATATAAAAGCATGAAGGCACAGGAATGCAAAATGCAGAGCAATGTGCAGCTACAAATTATTCCAACCTTTAAAACTGAAGAATTGAAGGAAAACAGCGAGGACAGCACTGAATACATAGTATCTGATATCATAAGCAGACTTGGAATTTCACCAAGCCTTAAGGGATATTATTATATTCGAAGTTCTGTTATGATGATTTTAAATGAAGAGGACACAGCTATGGGGATAACAAAACGTATTTATCCTGATGTTGCAAAGGAATATAAAACAAGCGCAGGTAAAGTTGAACGTGCCATGCGTCATGCTATTGATTCTTCATGGAAAAAAGATGAAGGAGAAGGGTGCGCCAGTGTTTTTGGATGCGCTTTTCCTAAAAAACCGACAAATGGACAATTGCTTGCGAATATTGTCGAATATGTTAAATTAAGACACCTTAAAAAAGTAATGTAGGAGTACTATCACTCTAATTATATAGTTAATTAAGAATCTGTGGAATTACATAAAAAAAGCCTCACTTTGTGACAGCACAAGATAAGGCTTTTAAATTTACGAGAATTATTGGAATTATTGTTTTTAATTTTAAACAATAGGGGGCTTTGTATACCTAAGCTTTCTTCATATTTTCTGCCATTACATCATTCGGAGTAATGTATATAGTTTTATTGTTTTCATAAATAACAAAGCCAGGTTTTGAACCGCCAGGCTTTTTGACGTTTTTCCTTGGGCAATAGTCAACAGGGACATTGCTTCCATCCTGACCTTTGCTGCTATAGGCTGCCAAATTAGCGGCTTCAATAATGGTTTGGTCGGGCACAAGTGTGGCATCATTTGTGGCAATTATAACGTGTGAGCCAGGAATGTTTTTGGTATGCAACCAAATATCATTGCTTTTTGCAAAATGAATGGTAAGTTCATCATTTTGAATATTGCTTTTTCCAACATAAATGTCAAAGCCGTCACTTGAAATAAAATGAAGAGGTTTTGATTTTTTTTGCTGTTTAGCAGGCTTTTTATCTCCACGTTTGCGCTTAATGAAGCCTTGCTCTATAAGTTCATTTCGTATATCATTCAAGTCAGCTTCTTCTGTGGAAGCATCAATTGCATTAAGCACGCCTTCAAGATAAACAAGCTCATCATCATTTTGTTTTTTTTGTATTTCAAGAGCGGCTATTGTTCGCTTTGCCTTATTATATTTATTATAGTATTTCTGAGCATTTTCTGATGGTGTTTTAGTTGTGTCTAAAGCAATTTCTATTTCAGGCATGTCTTCTTCATAATAGTTAACTAACTTAATAGTGTTCATTCCTTTTTCGATAGCATAAATATTTGCAGTTAAAAGTTCGCCTTTTAGCTTCCACTTTTCTAGCCCCTCGTTATCTTTTAACGTTTTAATTTGAATTTCTTTTTTCTTTACGCATCGCTCTATGTTGCTTACCACCAAACGTCGCATGTCATGTGCCTTCTGTTTTATATGGTAGACGTTATCCCGTTGACTGTAAAAGCTCTCAAGAAGTTCTGAAATTGATGAGTAAGGCACCTTTTTAAAGCTACTGTACTGGGTCATTTCAACAGGAGAGAAGTCCAAAATTCTACCTGTTTTGTTTTCATATATTATTTCAGGAGAAAAATTTGCTGTTTTCACACTATCCATAATAGAGGTAAACGCTGAAAATAAGCTGCGTCTTCCGTCAATATCCAATTGTTCACAATGAATTGTGGCGTCCAAGCTAGCGCGCTGACAAATTTCAGAAGCTATAACGGGACTTATGCCTGTGTAGGACTGATAAATAATATTTTGTAGTTTAAGGCTGCTTTTTTCAGAGAAAACTTGTAAAAACTCGGCCTCATTAAGTTGTTGAGGATTAAGCTTGCCTTGTGATGGTGGCACAGAGTATTCCTTGCCAGGTAAAACCTCACGCACAGAGCTTGTTTCGTGTGAAACATGTTTTATGGAATCTAAAATTTTATTTTTTTCATCCACAAGAATAATGTTTGAATGTTTGCCCATAATTTCAATTATAAGTCGCTTGGTGGTCATATCACCCATTTCGTTAAGGCTGTCCAATTCTAGAACAACTACACGTTCAAAATTTGGCTGGTAAATGTTGGTTATTTTGCTTCCTGCAACGTGTTTTCGTAAAACCATGCAAAACATTGGAGGTGTCATTGGATTATCTTTACTTACAGAAGTAAGTTGAAGGCGCGGGTGGCTTGGATTTGCTGACATAAGCAGCTTAAAGTTAGAGCCTATGCTTCTTACAGAAATAATTATTTCATCTTTTTGTGGCTGATATATTTTATCTATTCTTCCGCCAAGCAGCTTGTCTGTAAGCTCACAAACAATACTGTTTACGGTAATTCCATCTAATGCCATAGTTTTTCCCTCCAAAAAATAAGTATATATGCATTATATCACAAATAGTGCTTGATTATATAGTGCAAATTAATATATAATATATAAAGTATGTATATATAACAATAATTAAAGAAGGATGATTGCCCATGATAAGAAGTATGACTGGCTATGGCAAGGGCGAGAACGAGGCTCATGACAGGCGCTTCACCGTTGAAATAAAGTCTGTTAACCACAGATATAATGACATAACAATTAAATCTCCTAGATTTATGAATTATCTTGAAGATAAAATCAGAAAAACGCTTACACAAAGAATTTTTAGGGGAAAGACAGATGTATACATTAATTTTGAAACTTTTTCAGAAGATGATGTTGCAATAAAAATGAATGAACATCTTGCCAAGGCTTATCTTGAAAAGCTTAACTACCTTGAACTTACTTATGGTATTGAAAGCAATAATAAGCTGGATTTAGTTGCAAAATTTCCGGATGTAATCTCAGTTGAAAAGGTAGAAGAAGATGGAGATGTTATTTGGGAAACCCTTGAACCAGCTTTAAACAGCGCTATTGACAATTTCATTGCTATGCGTGAAACCGAGGGTGAGGCTTTAAAAGAAGACATATTTAAAAAGGGTGAAAGAATTAAGGATATTACTGACACTATTAAGGAAAGAAGCCCAATTGTTGTTGAGGAATATAAGGAAAAGCTTAAAAACAGACTTACTGAGCTTTTTGATAAATCCCCAGTGGATGAACAGCGTATCGCTCAGGAAATAACTATTTTTGCAGACAAAGCTTGTGTTGATGAGGAGCTTACAAGAATGTATAGCCACATTGAACAGCTAAAACAGATTTTTGTTTCTGGAGATGCGACAATTGGACGTAAGTTGGATTTTCTTATTCAAGAGATGAACAGAGAGGCGAACACAACGGGTTCAAAATCTAATGATATTAAAATTACACAGGCAGCAATTGAACTTAAAACTGAAATAGAAAAAATTAGAGAGCAAATTCAAAACATTGAATAACAGAAGGTGAAGTTTTTGGATAATTCAAGGTTTATTGGCATAGGGTATGGAAGTATTATAAATGCTTCAAGGGTGGTTGCTCTTGTAAGCCCTGAATCTGCCCCAATTAAAAGATTGATACAAGAGGCAAGGGAAAAGGGAAGTCTGGTTGATTCTACTTATGGCAGAAAAACAAGAAGTGTGTTAATAATGGACAGCGGGCATGTGGTTTTGAGCCTAATTACGCCAGAAACCATTGGCAGTAGACTTTCTGATATAAATGAAAATGAGGAATAGAGATAATGAACAAAAAGGGAATTTTACTTATAATATCAGGTCCATCTGGCAGCGGCAAGGGGACTGTGGTAAGCAAGCTTAGTAATGAACAAAGTTATGCACTTTCAGTATCAGCAACAACAAGAAAGCCAAGACCAAATGAGGAAAATGGAGTACATTATTTTTTTAAGGAAACAAAAGAATTTGAAGACATGATTGAAAACAATCAGCTTTTGGAGCATGCATGTTTTTGTGACAATTATTATGGAACACCCAGAGATTATGTTGATGGCAAGCTTACAGAGGGTCTTAACGTAATACTTGAAATTGAGGTTCAAGGTGCATTACAGGTTAAGAAAAAATATCCAGAAGCAGTGCTTGTTTTTCTTGTTCCGCCAAGCTTAACAGAACTTAGAAGTCGTTTGGTGGGACGTGGAACCGAAGACATTGAAACAATTAACAAAAGAATTAACCGTGCTTTAGAAGAACTTGATTTTTTACCACAGTATGACTATGTTGTTATAAATGATGAGGTTGATGTGGCAGTAACTAAAATAATGGCAGTTGTTGAGGCTGAAAAAATGAAAAGCTTCCGCTATTTAAGCCTAATGGAAACTTTTAAAGGAGAGATATAATATGTTAAGACCATCATATTCAGATTTACTTGAGGAATTAAATAAGGGTGCAGAGGGTGAGGATGTTGTTGGTAGCCGTTACACAATTGTTATTGCTGCAGCAAAAAGAGCAAGACAGCTTGTGGACCATGCAGTGCCTCTTACCAAAAAAACTAAAATCGACAAGCCTGTTTCAATTGCAGTAAATGAACTTTATGAGGGTAAAATTCAGATTATTCAGAATTTTAACAAGGATGAAGATGAAGTGGCAGATGGGTCTATAACCGTTCAGGAAGACACAGTAGAATAAAAAAACAGGGGCGTGCGGAGTTAATCCTCACGCCTTTAAAGTTGGAAAGAGGTGTTTTAAGTGAAAAAGGGTCGTTTTGCGCAGGTGATACTGAGCACTGCACATACAGATATAGATAAAATATTCGATTATGAGATACCGTTTTTACTTATGGCAGATATACAGCTTGGAATGCGTGTTTTGGTACCCTTTGGCTTTAAAAATACCTCTACAGAGGGATATGTTGTTGGATTTGCAGAGGAAACGGATGTGCCTGAACCTAAAATTAAGTGTATTGGGTCAATTATGGATAAATATCCTGTTTTTTCACAAGAAATGATTCAGCTTGCGTGGTGGATGAAGGAAAAATATTATACAACCCTTACTCAATGTTTGCAAACAATAATGCCGGTAGGAATAAACATGAAAAATGAGGTTAAAACACTTAGCCTTAATATAAGTGATATTCAGTTAGAAGAAGAACTTGAAAAGATGAAGAACCGCCAGAGCAGTAAAGCGCAGCTTATGGTGACTGAGCTTTTACAACAAGAAGATTATACGGCTTCAGAAATTAAAAGCAAGCTTAAAATAACTGATTCTGCAATAAAAACACTGCTTAAACGTGGAGTTATAAAAGAAAATATTCACCAGCAAAGGCGAAAACTGTTTGATGTAGAAAATATACAAAAAACTAAACCTCTTGAACTTACCACAGAACAAAAAAATGCATTAGAAACCATACTGGTGGAAGAAGAAAAACCTGTTTTGATTCACGGTGTTACGGGAAGTGGAAAAACTGAAATATATTTGCAGGCAATTGAAAAGATAACTGCAACGGGGAAGCAGGCAATAGTGCTTGTTCCTGAAATTTCTCTGACACCGCAAATGACTTATAGATTTATTTCACGTTTCGGTGAGAATGTTGCAGTAAGCCATAGCCGTATGAGTGCTGGAGAAAGAATAGATGTATGGCAAAGAGCTAAAAATAGCGAGATTTCAGTAATGATAGGCCCAAGAAGTGCAGTTTTTACGCCATTTAATAATTTGGGAATAATAATTATTGATGAAGAGCACGAGGGCAGTTATAAAAGTGATACCACACCAAAGTATGACGCAAGAGAAGTAGCTGAATATAGATGTGGTCAGTTCAAGGCTAAAATGATTTACGGCACTGCAACGCCTTCTCTTAAAACCTATTACAGAGCAAAAAAAGAAGAAATAACACTTACTGTTCTTAAAGAAAGGCCTTTTAACAGACCTATGCCTCAAACAGAAATTGTGGACATGCGCCGTGAATTGGAGGAGGGCAACAGAAGTATTTTCAGCCGAAAACTTTATGAAGAAATGAAATATGTGCTTAGCAAAGGTCAACAAGCTATGCTTTTTATTAATAGACGTGGTTTTTCTACATTTGTTTCTTGCCGAAAATGCGGATATGTAATGATGTGTTCAAGCTGCAATGTTTCATATACATATCATTCTTCTGAAAATCAGCTTAGGTGTCACTATTGTGGTAAAAAAACCGAAGTACCTAAGATTTGCCCTGAATGCGGTTCAAAATATATTAAATATTTTGGAGCAGGAACGCAAAAAGTGGAGGAAGAGGTACGTCGATATTTTCCAAATGCAAGGGTTTTGCGTATGGATATGGATACAACCACAAAAAAAAATAGCCACAAGCAAATATTAACTGCCTTTGGCAATGGTGAAGCTGACATTCTTATAGGTACACAGATGATAGCCAAAGGTCATGACTTTGCCAATGTTACATTGGTTGGAATAATTGCGGCGGACACTTCGCTTAACACTGGTGATTTTAGAGGCGGAGAAACTACATTTCAGCTCATTACACAAGTATCGGGTCGTGCAGGACGTGACAGTTTAGAGGGCAAAGTTATTATACAAACCTATCAGCCAGAAAGCTATATAATTAATTTGGCGGCACAATGCAATTATGAGGAATTTTATGAAAAGGAAACTTTATTAAGAAAGACTATGGCTTATCCACCGTTTTCAAGCATCTTTTTAGTGCTTGCATTTGGTAAAAACGAAAAAGACGTAGTTGAGGAAATACAACGACTTTCATACATTTTAGAAGAACGTAATATGGAGAAAAAATTTGAAATACTTGGTCCTTCGCCTGCAATAATTTCTAAAATAAAGGACGAATATAGGTGGAATATATTTATTAAAGGTGGGAGTGAGGAGGAACTTAGGAGTTTTGTTATAAGCTCTATAGAAAAATTTAGAGCTGATGGGAAAAAAAGCAACGTACTACTTAACATAACTCTTAATCCTCAAAGTATTTATTAACATTTTGTATTTATGTGCAAATGTTATATTTTTAATCGATAACTACAATGTTGGTAGTTATCGATTTTTTTGTTTAAATAAAGATTTATCAAATTATGAGTTATAAAAAATACCTAGGGGCTGTTGGAAAACAATAATAGTGAAATGAAATTATATTCAAAATTATGTTGAAGAAGCAAAATACAGTTCTGGAATCAAATTTTTGTCTAACTTTAAGCACCATTTTACTAAATTGCTAAAAAAGTAACAAATATATTTTTAATATGCCTGCATTTTAGTGCAATAACTTTAATATTTTTTTAACGCACGCGAATAGTTCGCATACTAAATATTGCATAATTTTTTGAATAAATTCTGTTAAGTTTTCATAATTGACTTTTTGTTCAACCTAAATTACTATAATAGCATAGCAAGGAAAAAAATAAATCTTATGCGTTTGATTATTTTCATCAGTATGAAATAAAAATTTAGTAGAAAAGAATCAGACGTATAGAAAGTAAAGTTGCAACGCAAGTGCACTACATAGCTGTAAAAGCATTTGGCAAGAGATACGCACCATTAGAGGTACATGTGAATAGGAAAGGTTTTAATATTATGTATAAGGCCTATCCAAATTAATGTGAGAGGTGTGCAGGAAATTATTTTTAAGCGAATTAGATGATGTAAAAAACAACTAATTCATTTACAAGATAATGGTGCAGTTTTTTTTGAGAGAATTGGTAAGACCATCAGACCGACAAGAAATTAACAAATCAAATCTTGTAAAACAATTTTAAGACATTAAAGTGTTAAAATCAAGTAGAAGCAAAAGCAATAAATTTTTTAAAATAATTGTGGTAAGACCACTATACCGACAAAATATTAACAAATGGAAGCGGTTCTTACTTCAATATAATTTTGCAACGATAGGGTATTGGGGACTAAAATAACGAGAGGGGAAGTTGATTAATGAGTAATTACAACAAGGTAACACCACAAGTGATTGAAAAACTTATGGCAATTGCACCAAATAGGGTGTTTGTTGACGGAGATATCAACAAAGATTACACCCATGATGAAATGCCTGAATATGGTTATTATTCACCTGAGGCGGTTGTAGAGGTTACATCGGCTGAAGAAATCGCTGCGATTATGAAGCTTTGTAATGAAATGAATATACCTGTAATACCTAGGGGTGCGGGAACGGGCCTTGCAGGTGCAGCTGTTGCAAAATTCGGCGGTGTCATTATTTCTACAATAAAGATGAATAAAATTTTAAGTTATGATATGGAAAACTTTACAGTGACAGTTCAACCAGGTGTGCTTTTAAATGACCTTGCTGAAGACTGTGCGAAAAAAGATTTACTATATCCACCAGATCCAGGTGAGAAATTTGCTACATTAGGTGGTAATGTATCTACAAATGCAGGCGGAATGAGAGCGGTAAAATATGGCGTTACCAGAGATTATGTGCGCGCAATGCAGGTTGTTCTTCCAACAGGCGAGATAACACGTTTCGGTAGCAATGTTGCTAAAAACAGTTCTGGCTACAGTATACTTAACCTTATGGTTGGTTCTGAGGGAACTCTTGGATTTATAACAGAGCTTACCCTTAAACTTATTCCATTGCCAAAGGAAAACATAAGCTTGATTGTTCCTTTTGAAGATTTAGATGCTTGTATTGAAGCTGTTCCAAAATTTTTTATGAACAAACTTGCACCAGTTGCATTGGAATTTATGGAAAAAGACATTGTAAGGATGTCTGAAAAATACTTAGAAAAGAAAGATGTTTTCCCTTGTAAAGATGAAGCAGGAGCATACCTTCTTGTAACATTTGACGGAAACTCACTTGATGAATTGGAACGCATGACAGAAGAAGCATCTGAAATGCTTTTTGAAGCAGGAGCAATTGACGTTTTTGTTGCTGATACACCTGAACTTAAAAAGAACACATGGGCAGCGAGAGGAAGTTTCTTAGAGGCAATATTGGCTGATACGCCTTCACTTGATGAGTGTGACGTGGTTGTTCCAAGAAATAAAATTGCACAATACCTTAAATTTGTAAACTCTCTTGAAGAAAAATATGGTATAAGAATAAGAAGTTTTGGTCATGCCGGTGACGGAAATCTTCATATCTATGCTTGTAAAGACGAGCTTACAGACGAGGAGTGGGAAGTTAAGTGTAAAGCAGTAATGGATGAGATGTATTCCAAAGCGGCCGAAATAGGTGGTCAGGTTTCAGGTGAACATGGTGTAGGTCACGCAAAAATGGAATACCTTCAAAGTTCACTTGGGGAAACAAATATTTCGCTTATGGAAGGTATTAAGAAGGTGTTTGACCCTAACTTAATTTTAAATCCAGGCAAAGTTTGCTACAAATTATAAGAGAAGAGTATGAGAAAGTAACTTATTGTAAACTATATTAAAATATTGGAGGAATTAATTATGTATTTACTTTCAGACGATAGCAAAGAATTATTAGCAGAGGTAAAGAATTTTTGTAAGAAGGAAGTTATGACACAGTGCAAAGAATTCGATATTTCTGGCGAATGGGCTACAGAAATGTATGACAAGGCTTTAGAAATGGGCCTCCATGTACTAGAAGTGCCTGAAGAGTTTGGTGGAGTAGGTCTTGACTCTGTTACATTATCAGCTCTATATGAAGAAATGGCATATGCAGATGCAGGCTTTGCAACAACAATGGTTTGCAGCAACCTCGGTGCTAAACCTATTATGATTGCAGGAAGCAAAGAGCAAAAACAAATGGTTTGCCAGCTTATGTTGGAAGGTAAAATGGGTGCATTTGCTTTAACAGAGCCTATGGCTGGTTCCGACGTAAGTAGCACAAAAACAACTGCTGTTTATGATGCTGCAACAGACGAATATGTAATTAATGGTAGAAAATGTTTCATCACAAATGCTGCAGTTGCTTCAATATTCTATGTAACAGCTGTTACAGACAAAACAAAGGGCGCTAAAGGCTTATCAGGGTTTATTGTTGAGAGCGGTGTAAAAGGACTTAGCATTGGAGAACATGAGAATAAAATGGGTATTCGTCTTTCAAACACAGCTGATGTTTTGTTTGAGGATGTAAGAATACCAGCTAGAAACCTTGTTTCAAAAGAGGGAGACGGCTTTAAGATTGCAATGCAAACGCTTGATGCAGCTAGACCTTTTGTAGGCTCTATGGCAGTCGGTGTTTCAAGACGTGCACTTGATGAGTCAATTGCATATTCAAAAGAAAGAGCTACATTTGGAAAACCAATTTGCAAAAACCAGGCTCTTCAGTTTATGATGGCTGATATGGACATCAAAATTGAAACAGCAAGACAGATGGTAATTCACTGTCTTACACTTTTAGACGCTGGTATGCCATTCTCCAGAGAAGCAGCTATTGCAAAATGCTATGCTAGTGATATGAGCGTTCAAGTTGCTCTTGACGCAATTCAGATTTTGGGTGGATATGGCTATAGCCGTGAATATCCAGTTGAAAAACTTCTTAGAGATGCAAAAATATTCCAGCTTTATGAAGGAACAAATCAGGTACAGCGCATGGTTATTGGTGGAGCAATTTTAAGATAACCCTAAAATAAATTTATATAACATTTACGGCGGCTTGGAGAATTCTCTAAACCGCCGTAAACAACTACAGAAAAACAGGAGGATTATGTATGGAAATTTTAGTTTGTGTAAAACAGGTTCCCGATGATTCGGTGGAGATAAAGCTTAATGAAAAAACTGGCGCACCAATGCTAGATGGTATTACACCAATTGTAAACGCTTTTGACGGCTATGCTCTTGAAATGGCAACAAGATACAAAGAGGCTCATGGTGGAACAATTACAGTTGTTTCAATTGGAACAGAAGGTACAAAGGATGCACTGAAAAGCTGCTTAGCTGTTGGTGCAGATAAAGCTTTTCTTGTAAGCGACCCAAGCTTTGAAGGCTCAGACACTTTAGCAACAAGCTACATTCTTTCAAAGGCTGTTGCAAAAATTGAAGAAACATCTGGAACAAAATTTGATGTTATTTTCTGTGGACTTGAAGCAACAGATTATTCTACAAGACAGGTGGGTGCACAGCTTGCACAGCTACTTGGAGTTGGACAGGTTACATCTATAGTAGCTATTGAACCTAAAAACAATGGTATTGCTGCAAAACAGGAGACAGAAGAAGGCTTTAAAATGATTGAGGCTTCAACTCCTTGTGTAGTTACAGTTACAAAACCAGATTATGACCCTCGTTACCCTACAATGAGAAACAAAATGGCAGCAAGAAAAGTAGATGTTCCTGTATTAACAGCGGCAGAACTTGGTACTGAAGAATTCAAAGTTGGAGCTAAAGGCTCTTATGTAAAGGTTGTTAGAACTTTTGCACCACCTAAAAAAGCAGCTGGTGTTAAAATTCAGGAAGAATCTGGAGTTGATTCTGCGGCAAAGGCAGTTTCAATGATGGCTGAAGCCAAGATATTATAAGAGGAGGGCATAGACAATGAACAAAGACGATTTCAAAAATATTTGGGTATATATAGAGTCCGCCGATGGCGTTGCAAAAAAAATAGGTCTTGAAATACTTACACCAGCAAAAGAGCTTGCAGCAAAAGCAGGTGAAAAAGTTGTAGCTATTGTAATTGGTAGCAATGTTGAAAGCGTTGCAAAGGAAGCAATTGAATATGGTGCAGACCAGGCAATTGTTGTTGACAGCGCTGAATACGCAAAATATTCTACAGATGCTTACACTTATGCATTATCAAGTTTATCAGAAAAATATAAACCAGCAGCAATACTTTTAGGTGCTACACAAGACGGCAGAGATTTTGCACCAAGGGCAGCAGCAAAGTTAAACACAGGATGTATTGCAGATTCTATTGGTCTTAGCTTAGATGAAGCCAAAAACATTGTTTGGACTTGTGCTTCCTATGGCGGAAATATTTATACGGAGCTTGTATGTGATGAAGCAAGACCACAGATTGGTACTATACGTTCTAGCACATTTAAAAAGGGTGAGGCAGATAGTTCACGAACAGGTGAAATAGTGAAAGAAGCTATATCATTTGCAGAGGATACACTTAAAGCAAAGGTTGTTGAGGCAGTTAAAGAAATTTCTGAAGCTGTTAACCTTGAGGAAGCAGAAATAATTGTTGCTGGCGGCCGCGGCATGGGCAGCGAGGAGAACTTCAAGCTTATTAAGGATTTTGCAGATCTTATGGGCGGTGTAGTTGGTGCAACCAGAGCACCTATTGAAGCAGGCTGGATTTCCAGAGCACATCAAATTGGACAATCAGGGAAAAGCGTTGCGCCAAAGCTTTACATTGCATGTGGTATATCCGGGGCAACACAGCATGTTGCTGGTATTTCAGGTTGCGATTACATTGTTGCAATTAATAAAGATGAAGAAGCAAGTATATTTGACATCGCAAATGTAGGAATTGTAGGCAACGTAATGGATGTAATACCTGCAATGATGGAAGAAATTAAAAAAACAATGGCATAAGAATGCATACCGGAATGCAAAGATTAACAGAAATCTTATTTTTACTGTTTTAAATTTTGAATATTGTAAAGAAAGTACAAAATAGGATTTAAATGAATTTTATTTTGCGAATATAGAAAAAATAATTTTTGGATACTATTATGTTGTAGGTGTAATAGTATCCAATTTTTAATACAATTTCTAAAACTAAATTTAAATGATGTTTTATGAGAAGAAGACAGATGTACATGACAATTAAACACAAATTGTTTCATAATATATGCAAAAAGTAGAAACTTTTCACGAACTTCGCTTTACACAAAGGCTTATTCGTTGACAATAAGTGGAATAATTGCTATACTCTACACATAGTTTTTTAACAAACAGTAGTGTAGAACTGCTTGTTAAAACGCTGAAATCATTTTATTATTTTACGCTTTTAAAAGGGGAGAGGGAGGTTTTAAGGTTATGACATCAGAAATAGGTAAAAAAGTAGGGTTTGGTGCCATGTTCTCTGTTGCATCTGTTTGGTTTACAACACATGCGGGTGCAGGCTTTGCAACTGGAAATCAAGCTTGGCAATATTACGCACAATATGGTATCCCTGGAATGGTTTTTCCTTTAATTTCAATGGGCATTTTGGCGATTGTGCTCTATGAGGCAATGCTTATGAGTCAGCTCATTGGTTCAAGAAGCTACGGCGATGTAATGAAGTATCTTTTTAAACCATATGACAAGCTGTACATTGGTTTCGAGGTTTTCTATTACTGCATAGTTATTGCAGCAGTTGCTGGTGTTATATCAGCAGCAACGGGAATGATTCAAGAAGTTATTCCTATGAATATAGTTGTTGCTACAATTTTAGTCGGCATTATACTTTTAGTTCTTATTATATTTGGCGCAGACTTAGTTAGACGTGTTGCTACCATATTGGGTATTCTTATTATAGTTTCTGGTTTTACAATTTACATAATTGGTTTTTTGAAAAGTATCGATGTTGTTGGTGCATCGGTTGCAGCGGTATATGCTCCTAATGGTTGGTTATTCCCATTATGGCGTGCACTTATTTATTGCGGATTCCAGTGTGTTGCTTTGCCTGCAATTGTTGCATGTTGTGAACATCTTACAACAAAGTCAAGTCTTAAGGGTGCAGCTTTTTTGGGATTTTTAATGAATGGTTTCGGTGTCGCTCTTGCAGTTTGGATGTTAGTTGGTTGGAGAGATGTGCTTATATCTGCACCAGCAGAAGTTAATGCATTTAAACTTCCGAACCTCTTTATTTGTCAGCAACTTGGCATTTCTTTCTTATTCTATTTCTATAAAATTTGTTTGTTCGCCTGCCTTATTTCAACAGGTGTTTCATGTATATTTGGTATTGTTGTTCGCCTTGAAAACAACATATTTACAAAGGCTACTGGCACTATGTCAAACATCACAAATAAACGTATTTTAATTACATTTATTTGCCTTGCTGCATGTGTTGCTATTTCATTTTTTGGTCTTACAGCTATTATCATGTATGGGTACAAATATTGTGGTTACCTTGCACTTATTTGTTGTGCTATTCCTTTCCTTACAATTGGTCATAAAAAGAACAAGGAATTACTTGCAAGTAAAAACACTGGTTTGATAAATGAAAAAGTTGTTATGTAGGTATTAAAACATACTGAAATATACTATAATGTAAATAATAAAATGATTTTACAGGGTGCGGATGAAAATTCGTCACCCTGTATTTGTTAGGAGGAAAATAGTTTGTATGGTTTGTTTGATACTCATTGTGATACGATTTGTAAGGCATATGAAGAGAAAGGGCAGCTATTTGATTGCGGTTTACAACTGAATTTAAAACAGCTTTTACAATACAATACTCCCGTACAGTTTTTTGCTATTTGGTTAAACAAAAAATACTATGCAAATGCATATGCGGAAACTGTGAAACGTATTGAATATTATTATGGTCAGGCAGAAAAAAATAAAGAGATATTTGCCCACGCTAACTGCTATGGTGATATTGTTCGGAACAGAAAAGATGGAAAGATAAGTGGAGTATTATCGGTTGAAGGTGGAGAAGCACTTGAAGGAAAGCTTGAAAACCTATATTCCCTTCACAGTTTAGGTGTTAGAGCAATGACTCTTACGTGGAATTATAAAAATGAAATTGGAAGCGGTGCTGGTGAGCCAACAGGTGGATTGACCGATTTTGGGCAAGAAGTTGTATCACAAATGGAGAAGCTGGGAATGCTTGTGGATGTATCTCATCTTAATGATGACAGCTTTTGGGATGTTGCGAAAATTGCTGAAAAACCATTTATTGCAAGCCATTCCAACTGCAGAAAAATAACAAATGTGCGACGAAATCTTACAGATGCGCAGATGAAAGCAATTGCAAATAGTGGAGGCGTTATTGGCATAAACTTATGCCCAATTTTTTTAACCAATAGACTTTTTGCAGACACGAATGACGTTATTACCCATATTGACCATATGATTAAAGTTGTAGGATGTGACCATATTGGCTTTGGGTGTGATTTTGATGGAATAGACGATACGCCTAGTGATATCACTGATATATCATGTATTAATAATGTAATTTATGCATTGGATAAAAAATATGGTCCTTCTGTGGCAGCTAAAATAGCAGAGGAAAATTTTTTGCGACTTTTGCGTGACAACAGTTAAAATTTATTGCAAAACATCGTTTTTTAGTATAAAATGAATGAAGATAATTAGACAAATTTGACTTTGAGGTGATTATTAAATGGAATTATCAAAAAAAGCACTTAGCATAAAAGCGTCTACAACACTTGCAATTACAACTAAAGCAGGAGAACTTAAAGCTGAAGGCGAAGATGTTGTAAGTTTTGCAGTTGGTGAACCAGATTTTGATACACCACAGCATATAAGACAGGCAGGAATTGACGCTATTAATCAAGGAATTACTCGCTACACACCGGCCTCAGGAACAGTTGAACTTAAAAAAGCAGTTTGCAAAAAACTTAAAGAGGATAATGACGTGGAATA
The DNA here is from genome assembly GCA_034933685.1 of Lachnospiraceae bacterium. Taxonomy (GTDB): domain Bacteria; phylum Bacillota; class Clostridia; order Lachnospirales; family Anaerotignaceae; genus UBA8514. The sequence goes on from JAYFNB010000018.1 coordinate 189,072, forward strand.
TGACCCAAGTCAAATAATTATATCCAATGGTGCAAAACATTCACTTATGAACGCTTTTATGGCTATACTTAATGATGGCGATGAAGTTATTATTCCTGCACCATATTGGTTAAGCTACTCTGCTATGGTTACAATTGCTGGTGGCACACCTATGCTTGTGTATACAAAAAAAGAGAATAATTTTATGCTTACAAGGGAAGAACTTGATAAAGCTTACACTGCAAATACAAAAGCAATTATGCTTACCACACCATCAAATCCTACAGGCATGATTGCTTCAATTGACGATTTAAAGGTGGTTGCAGATTTTGCAGTTGAAAAAGATTTAATTGTAATCTCAGATGAAATTTATGAAAAACTTATTTACAACAAAAATAAGAAACACATTTGCCTCGCATCTTTGGGTAAAGAAATTTACGATAGAACAATTGTTATTAATGGTGTGTCTAAGAGTTATGCAATGACAGGCTGGAGAATTGGCTACGCTGCGTGTCCACCTGCAATAGCAAAATGTATAAGTTCTATTCAAAGCCATATGACATCTAACCCTAATTCTATTGCACAAAAGGCAACAGTTGCGGCACTTTCGGGTCCACAGGATTGTGTTGAGGAAATGCGTGTGGAATTTGAAAAACGCTGTGACTATATCTATCAAAGAGAAGAAGAAATTGAAGGCATTTCTGCACTTAAGCCAGAAGGTGCTTTCTATCTTTTCATAGATGTATCTGCGTTATTTGGCAAAAAGCATAATGGCATTGAAATAAGCAGTGCTGCAGATTTTGCAGAGCAGTTGCTTGTAAGCAAAATGGTAGCCCTTGTTCCATGTGCAGATTTTGGTATGACAGATTATATTAGAATTTCTTATGCTTGTTCTATGGAGAATATCAAAAAAGGTATGGATAGAATTGCAGAATTTGTTATAGAACTTAACTAATAACTACAGAGAGTTCAAAGGGGAGCATTTTTTGTTCCCCTTTTATTATATATTTTGGAGGAACGAAGATGAGTTATGAGGTAGTTGAAAGTACATGTGCCTATAAGGGTAAGGTTATGGATATTTACAGTGATAAGGTTACAATGCCAAATGGCAATATTACTGTAAGAGAAACGGTGATTAGGGGCAATGCGGCGGCAATAGTACCTGTGGACGAAAATGGAAACATAGTTTTTGTTAGGCAGTATCGTCATGCTGCGAAAGAAATGCTTTTGGAAATACCAGCAGGTATGATTGAACAGGGAGAAGACCCAAAAGAGGCAGCTGGGCGGGAACTTGAAGAAGAAATTGGCTACAAATGCAGTAACCTTTTTTTTGTAAATTCTGTGTATATGGCAATTGGTATTTGCACTGAAAAGGTATATTTTTATATAGCTGAAAATCTTGAAGAGGGCGTGCTTAACCCAGACCCAGATGAGTTTATAGAAATTGAAAGATATAGCCTTGATGAAGCAATTAAAATGACTTTTAATGGCGAGATTAAGGATGTAAAAACAATGGCAGGTATTTTTGCATACAAAGAATATTTATTAAGAAAACAATAATTGTTTTTTTGGTAACTTAGAGCAACGTTTGTCTAATGAAATTTAATTTATAAGGTATAATAAATATACAAGGGGTTTATTTTACTTTAACGCATCAACGTGCTTGCGTTTTTATGCAGAAAATGTTATATTTTAATATAATTAATTTTTGAAAGGGGTAGTTTAAAAAATGCAGAAGGTTTATACTAAAGTAACAGATGGTCTTGATTTTTTTCAGAATGTAGACCCAACAAAATTAGCGGAGGAATATGGAACACCGCTTTATGTTTATAATGAGAAAATTCTTCGTCAAAGATGCCGCAACTTAAAAGGTCTTGTTAAGTATCCTAATTTCGTTTTGGATTATTCGGCCAAGGCAAACAGCAATCTTGCTTTTCTTGAGATAGTTAAATCTGAGGGGCTTGAGGTTGATGCAATGAGTCCAGGAGAAATATATCTTGAAAAAATGGCTGGTTTTGAGCCAAGGGAAATTTTTTATATTTGTAATAACGTTTCAAAAGAAGAAATGCAGTATGCAATTGATGCAGGCGTTATAACAAGTGTAGACTCACTTTCACAGCTTGAACAGTATGGCACGCTTAACCCTGGTGGAGAGGTGGCAATACGTTTTAACCCTGGCGTTGGTGCTGGACACCACGAAAAAGTAGTTACTGCTGGCAAAAAAACAAAATTTGGTGTAGACCCTGAATTTGTACCTGAGGTTAAGGAAATACTTGCAAAATACAACCTTACACTAATTGGTATTAATCAGCATATTGGGTCACTTTTTATGGAAGGTGAAGCTTTTATAAATAGTGTTGATTCACTTTTAAGTATCGCAAAGCAGTTTGATGACTTACAGTTTATTGACATGGGTGGCGGTTTTGGAATTCCTTATAAAAAGGAAGAAGGACAGGCTGTGCTTGACCTTGAGGATTTAGGAAAACATATTGATGAGGCTTTGTTCAAATTTGCACAAGAATATGGAAAACAAGTTACATTCCGTATTGAACCAGGGAGATATATTTCTGCTGAATGTAGTACAATACTTGGAACGGTGCATTCAGTTAAAAATAACCACGATAAAAAATTTGTTGGTTGTGACATAGGTTTTAATGTTCTTCAAAGACCAATTATGTATGATAGCTACCATGGTATTGAAGTTTTCCGTAAATCTGATGTTGAAAGTAAAAAAACTGAAGAAGTCACCGTTGTTGGAAATATATGTGAAAGCGGTGATATTCTTGCTAAGGACAGAGTTCTTCCTGAAATATTTGAAGGAGATGTATTGTGTGTACTTGATGCAGGTGCATATGGTCATGTAATGAGCTCTAATTACAACAGCAGACTTCGCCCAGCGGAAGTTCTTATTCGTGAAGACGGTGAGATTGTGCTTATACGTGAAAGAGATACGCTCGAAGATATCTCAAGACATCAGATTTCACTTAAAAAATAAATCTAATTTAAGGAGGAATTTTATAATGGCTACACCAACTGAGGCACGTAATGAATTATTGGCGGCAAAAATCATTAAAGGACTTCAGAAACGCCACATGGAGGGTTATTTTTGCAAAACGAGTGAAGAGGCTATAAAAAAAGCACAAGAACTTATTACTGAGGGAAGCTCTGTTACGTGGGGCGGGTCAATGACAATTAGAGATATGGGTCTTACGAAGGTTCTTATTGACGGAAATTACAGAGTTTTTGACAGAGATACCTCGACAGAATCAGAAATGCAGCAAGGAATGCGTGATGCATTTTTCATGGATTGGTTTATTTCAAGTTCAAATGCAATTACTGAAGATGGAATAATGGTTAACGTTGATGGCCTTGGCAACCGTGTTGCCGCCATTACTTTCGGACCTAAAAATGTACTTATGGTAGTGGGGCTCAACAAAGTTACGCAGGATGTTGAGAGCGCAATTAAGCGGGCACGAAGTACTGCCTCACCAATCAATGCACATCGTTATGATTTAAATACGCCGTGCCATGTAGATGGAACATGCCATGACTGCACTGTGGATGGTTGTATTTGCAGTTGCATTCATATTTTAAGGAATTCTAAAATCCCAAACAGAATTAAAGTGATTTTAGTTGATGAAAAACTTGGATATTAAAAATATTAGATAGCAGATTAAAGCCGTTTTAGCTTAATTCACAGTTAAAACGGCTTTTTAGTGTCTTTAAGAATTTTTAAATGCTATAAAAAATATAGTGCAATAGCTATTTTAATTAGATTTAGTTTTATTATTGTGTTATAATTAGTTCAAAATAAAAATTATGAATTGTGGATGAAAACAAAAATAGAAAGTGGTGCAAAAATGAGATTTATTAATGAATTGAGAGAAGGAGAAACCATTGTTGAGCATTATTTGTGCAAAACTAAACAAACCCTTAAATCAAGAGCTGGAAAAAGCTATTATTCCCTTAAACTTCAAGATAAAACTGGAACGGTTGATGCCAAGGTTTGGGATTTGAACAATGATATTAAAAGCTTTGATGAAAATGACTTTATAAAGATTGACGGAACGGTTCTTATTTATAATAATGAACCACAGCTTAACATACGGAAAATACGCAAAAGCCAAGATGGTGAGTATGACCCTATGGATTATATACCTAGCTCGGAAAAAAATGTTGATTCAATGTTGCAAGAGCTTTTAGGTTATATTAACACTATAAGTGATAAACATATAAAAATGCTTCTTGAAGAAATTTTTCTTAAAGATGAAACTGTAACAAAATGTTTTAAAACGCATTCGGCAGCAAGAACCATGCACCACAGCTATTTGGGTGGATTGGTTGAACATACTCTTTCGGTGACCCAAATTTGTGATTTTATGGCTGGAAGATATAAGAATGTTAACAGAGATTTGCTTGTTGCTACAGCCATGTTGCATGATGTTGCAAAAGTAAAGGAGCTTTCTCAGTTTCCGTTAAATGATTATACAGATGACGGACAGCTTTTGGGGCATATCATTATGGGCTCAGAAATGATAAAGGATGCAGCGGCTAAAATTGATGGGTTTCCTAAAACCTTAGAAAGTCTTTTGAAACATAGTATACTTGCACACCATGGTGAATATGAATATGGTTCACCAGAATTGCCAAAAACTATAGAGGCATTTATTCTTCATTGCGCTGATAATATGGACGCAAAAACTAAGGCTATTGAGGAAGCTATTAACAGTGATACAACTCAAGGAAATTGGGTTGGATACCAGCGAATTATGCAAAGAAATATAAGAAAATCAGACTTTTAATTTATAAAAAAACAGCACAAGTGCAAAATTAGGATAAATATAATTGTGGGCATTCTGCCGTTTAGGCGACAGGATGCTTTTTTGAGAAGGATGGAAAAAATGAAAACAAAACCACCGGTTATTAAAAATGAAGACTATGTAATGACAATTACGGATATAGGTAGCGAAGGTCAGGGAGTTGGTAAAATTGATGGATTTACAATTTTTGTCCCAGAGGCTTTGCCAGATGAAGAAATTGAAGTAAAGATAACGAAGGTTAACAAAAGTTTTGCCTTTGGCAGAATGATGAAAATTATTAAGACGTCGCCATTTAGAGTTCAGTCGGCTTGTGAATTGGCAAAACGTTGCGGTGGTTGTTCCCTTCAGCATATGAGTTATGAGGCTCAGCTTAAGTTTAAAACAAAGCGTGTTAAGGATGCAATGGAGAGAATTGGTGGATTTTCAGATGTTACAGTTTTGGATACAATAGGTATGGAGAATCCATATAACTATAGAAATAAGGCACAGTTTCCTGTTGGAAAAGGTAAAGATGGGGTTGAAATTGGATTTTATGCAAAGCGAAGTCATAATATTGTAGATTGCAACAGCTGTATAATTCAGCATAGTATTAATGATAAAATTATTGTCATAGTTAGAAAATATATTGAAGAAAATCAAGTGCCAGTTTATAATGAGGAAACGGGCAAGGGTCTTATACGTCATGTAGTTACGAGGGTTGGGTTTGCAACGGGTGAAATTATGGTTTGTATAGTTGCTAATGGGGCAAAACTACCCAACACCGAAGAACTTATAAATGAATTGCAAAAAATTGAATCAATGACAAGCATTGTGCTAAATGTGAATAGGGAGCACACTAATGTTATACTTGGCAATAAGATTAAACTACTTTGGGGCAAAGAATTTATTAATGATTATATTGGCGATATTAAATTTGAAATTTCACCATTTAGCTTTTTTCAGGTTAATCCTGTACAGACAAAGGTTCTTTATCAAAAGGCAATTAATTTGGCAGGGCTTACAGGTGATGAGAACGTATTAGATATTTATTGTGGTATAGGAACAATTTCTCTGTTTTTAGCGCAGAAGGCAAAAAATGTTATGGGTGTTGAAATTATTCCGGAGGCAATTGCTGACGCGCGTAAAAATGCAGAAATTAATGGAATCAATAATGTGGAATTTAGGGTTGGTTCGGCAGAAGATATTATTCCAATTATTCAAAAAGAGGGTTTTAAACCAGATGTAGTAGTAGTTGACCCGCCGAGAAAGGGTTGTGAAGAAGCAGTTCTTCAGGCGATAGTTGAGATGAAACCGCAAAAGTTGGTTTATGTGTCCTGTGAACCATCAACTTTTGCAAGGGATTTGAAATTTTTGGCGGGCAATGGATATGAAATAGGAATAGTTCAGCCTATAGACCAGTTCTGTCATTCAAATCACGTAGAAGCGATAATTCTGATGACGTATTGTGTTGACAAGACAAAAAACGAGGGTTAAACCACAACATGTAGTGGTTTTCGGGTGGTTTTGGGGCTAAAAAACAGGCTAAAAAGTGCCGTTTTTGACCTCTAAAAAACAGCGAAAATATAGATGACATAGGGTATTTCATAAGATGTACCGATAAAATTGAATAGTACGCACGCAAATAGGCAGTGGATAATTATAAAATCCACTGCCTATTTTTTATGCTATAAATTTTGAAGAAAGGAGTTTTTCAAATGTCAAGATATTTTTTATACGGCACAAGATTTTCTGAATTTGAACAGATGATGATGCTTGTGCCAAATTTCACCCCAAGAAAGAGAGGACTGATTATTATGGAAAATTTAACGGCTGAGAGCAGCCAAAGTAATGCAACCTATAAAAGATTGGTAAAAAATTGTTTTGGAACCTTTCGTCATCGCTACTTGAACAAGCGATTGCAAAAACTCATTCAGAGCTTTAATGGTGGGTGGTTTTTAACACCTGCCCACAAGCAAAGATTTATGACCATCTGCAAACCCCATACCTCTAAGAAGGTTTGTGCGATAATCTATCTGATTTCTGCCGATGAGGATTTATGGAATCGTGCCTTGGGGAATATCCATTCCGACGAGGTAAGTTTAATGGATATTCCCCTGCGAGGGATCAGTACGGATGGCTATGCGTTGTATCAGACAGCGAGAACAATTGCTACAGGAAAAGAATATATCCATATAAATGAAATTGCCGATGAACAGCTCATCGGCAATTTTGCATTTCGGGCAATTATTCATGGTATCTTAATTGCAAAGAATGGGAGCCACATAGCACAAAATAATATTGGACTTTAGTAGTCCCTATTTTTCATAGCTCATTAAATCAGTAATACTGCAATCCAAAACATAGCAGATACGAGTGAGTACATCAATATCCATTCGCTCGATATTACCATTGTACCATTTATCAGCTACTTCAAACCGAACATTGGCAAGCTTAGACAGCTTACTCCGTGTCATATTTTTTGCATCCATGATTTCTTTTACATGGAAGTTAATTTTGCCATAATCTTTCATTTCAAAAATCGAGTTAGTATTATCCATATTATTCACCTCTCTACATATAGTCTATATGTAAGATTACATCTTGACTATTTACATTTATATAGATACTATGTATATAGTATTATGCGAAAGGAGAGATATTATGCAGTTAAAAGAACATTCCCTATGCTTCACAGGACATAGGAGCGAAAAACTACCGAAAACGGCAGAACAACTGGAAACATTGAAATTAGGACTATGGGAGGAAATCGACAGGGCAATTGAAAACGGCATCGACACCTTCTACTTCGGTGCTTGCTATGGCTTCGATTTGATGTGTGCAGATATTGTGGCAAAGCGAAAACGAGTGATCAAAATGAGTGACCCCAAAAACATTAAGCTAATTGCAGTAGTTCCATTTGAGGAACAGGCTGCACGCTGGAAAGAATCAGACAGAGAAATCTATTATGACACCCTTCCCCAGTGTGATGAGGTCATAACATTAAATACCCACTACAAGCAAGGCTGCTACCATGAGCGTAATCGCTACATGGTGAATCATAGCAGCAGACTGATTTGCTACTATGATGGAAGCGGTGGAGGGACTGCTTACACCGTAAAGTATGCAGAGCATAAACAATTGCAAATTATAAATCTATATGAAGGTTAAATAGATGAGTCACTTCACCAAAAGGAGTGGCTCATTTTTTACGCCCTAAATCAGAAATGGAGGAACAATAATTGAATATTAGAATTAAAACCGAACATGGTCTGACAGGTCTTGAATTACCTTGCAGAGAGGAAAAAATTGCAGAGTTTTGCAAGGGCCTTGACACCACAAACAATTCCAAAACAGAGATCACAGTAGACTATGTTTATCTGAATGACCGTGCCAATGCACTTCTCTCGGGAAAAACCTATAACCTTGATAAGTTAAACTATCTTGCAAAAAGGTTGGACAGCTTCGACAAAAATGAATTAACTACTTTTTATGCCGTAGCCTACAGCGAAAAGAACAATGACATCGACAGGCTCATCAACCACACTTTTAATACCCACTGTTACAGCGTTGTGAGGGATTTTAGCGACCTTGATTCCATAGGTAAGGATATGTACCTCACCCAGCAAGGTGGAGTAACTATGGAGGAATTAAACCGACTGGATGGCGAAGGCTATTTCAAAAAGGTGCTTGCCGATAACCCCAATCCCATAGTTACCCCATATGGCATTCTCTATAGAAACAAAAATCAGTATGAGCAAGTGTATGACGGCAGCCACTTCCCCGACTATTTATGGGACGATAATATGGGAACCGTCACAATCAGCAAAGACAGCGTCAAGGAATATCTCTATCTGCCCTTTGCTGAAAGCGAACTGAATAAAGCAATGGAACGGCTTGGAGCTGTCTCTACATCCGAATGTGATGTAGAGCTTGATAGTGAATTTTTAACCGACCAAATTCTCGCATCTATTACAGAGGGAGAGCCGATTGAAAATAAGTTGATGCAGCTATCCTATTTCAGCGAAAAGTATGCAGAGCTTGGGACAAGGGAAAAGCCATATCTTGATGTCCTTGTAGAATGCCTTGAGCCTCGCACAGTAAAAGATGTAAATACCATTATGAACAGCCTTCATGAGTTTGAAATCTTCCACGGCATCCATACCGCAAAGGACTATGGCAGATATATGATCATAGACAGCGGTCACTTTGAGTATGATGAAAACCTTGAAGAATACATCGACTTTGAGAAATATGGAAGTCACAGGTTGAAATGGGAAAACGGAGTTTTCACTGATCAAGGATACATTCTCTACCACGGCTACAATATGGAGCTTACCAATATGCTTTCGGAAATCGGCATAGAGGTTGAACCGCAGGAAACCCAAACGCTTAAGCTGTATATGCCCCTTAGAGCCACCACCTACTATGATGAAAATGATTATGGTGATCTGTATCAAGTGAATTTTGAAATAGAAGTCTATCCCGAAGAACTTGCTGAATATGAAGAAGAAATTTTAGAAGCCATTGAACATAACAGTTTGCCGGAAGAAAAAGAGTGTGGGCTGATGAAGTATTATGGTCAAAATGATTCGGTTAATGCCAAGGTGAAACGCTATGACTTCTCGGTTGAAAATGTGGGCGGCAAGCTTATGGGTGTAGCCACCTTAGTGTTAAATGCTCCTCTTGAGGATAAGGAAATGGGGAAAATAAAAGAAGAAATTTCCGGACAAGCCAGTGATGGCTGGTGCGAGGGTTTTGAGCAAAGAGAAATCAAATGTAACGGAAAAGAGATTTATGTGAGTTTTTGGCAGAGCAAAAATTGGAGCTTGCAAACTGCCGAAGAACTTGGTATCAGTGAGCCAAAACAAGAGCTGACTATGGGAGGGATGTAAAATGCGTGGATTTCCCACAAGAGAACAGGTAAATAGAATTAAGGAACGATACCCAATCGGCACGGTCATTGAGCTGACAGCTGATATGGACGATCCATATCACCCCATCAAACAAGGTATGCGTGGTGAAGTAATTGGAACTGACGATATTGGCACCTTGCATATGAAATGGCAAAATGGGAGTGGTCTTGGAGTGGTGGTTGGCGAGGACAGCTTCAAGGTTATCAGCAAACCCGAACCCGAAATTGCAGAACCAACACATGAGATTGGAGGTATGAGCCTATGAGAGTCTTAAAAGCAGAAGTATACAACCCCGAAAACGAAGCCTTTGCAGATATTGAGCTTCCTGCAAGCTATGAGGAATTAGCGGATTGCTTGCAGATGATAAACGGCACCAACGTGAGCTGTGCTGTTAATGTTAAATACTTCCTTGGAGATGTGGATCTTCTTCAAGGAAGGGAAATACAATCCTGCAGCCTTTATGAGATGAACTATTTTTCCACCTTGATAGATAAAATGCAGGAGCATGAACAGCTGCAATTTGCAGGTCTTGTGGAATGCTATAACCCTGAATATCCTCAAATGAAAGAGATCACCAACCTTGCCCTTAATGCTCCCACTCTCGACTGTCATCATGCTCCTGCCACTACCGATAAGGAAATCGGTGAATTCTACATCGACAATGAACTGCTTCCACAGTTTGCCGACTTGGAGAGCCTTTCCGATGAGCAGTATGACTGGGTATGTGACCACTTGGATAAAGAAAAAATCGGTAAAGAAATGCGTGAACAAGAGCATGGAGTGTTCACCTATGTAGGGTATTTCGTAAAAAACGAGGAAATCAAGCAGTTCTACAATGGAGAACCTGTTGTGCCAAAGCCCTGTGATTACATCTTCCGATTGGAGATTGCCATTGTGCCCCAAGGTGATGAACCAAACGATCAAAATACCATCAGCCTAAAGCTACCCGCAGCCCAAGCGGATATTCAAAGAACCTTGGAGGAAATCGGTGCAAAAAGTATGGATGACTGTTACTTCTACGGATATGAAAGCCTTATCGTCCAACAGCTTGCTGATTGCTATGGCGACAATGAAGATTTTAATGCACTAAATCACCTTGCTGAAAGAATCAATCGGTTTGACAATGACAACCTTGTAAAATTCAAGGCAATGCTTGAAACTGTGGAGTGCAAGGATATTGAAACAGCAATTGTGGTTTATGAGCATATGGATGAATTTACCCTTGACCGTAGCTGTACCACAGCCACCGATTATGTGGATAAGGTATTGGAAAACCTTGACCTACCCATGAAAGAGAAAATCAGCAACTACCTATCTACAGATGGGTATGGTAAAGCCTTGATGAAGCACAACGGCATCGACAAAACTTCATATGGAATGTTAATTCCCAATGACGGAATCAAGCTGTCTGAGCAAATTCAAAAGCAAAATGATTGTGTGGAAATGACTATGTCTATGTAAGACAAGAAAACTGAATCCCAAAATATTGGCCGTCCTATTGGTGCAGATGCACTGATGGGGCGGCCTTTTTTGTTTTCACGGAAAGGAAGATAGAAATGCATGAAATAAAGATTTTTGGAAACGAGGAATTTGGGCAGGTACGAACCCTGCTTATTGACGGCGAGCCTTGGTTTGTGGGTAGGGATATAGCTGAGATTTTGAAGTATAGCAATACAAGAAAAGCAATTGCTGATCATGTGGACGATGATGATAAAACCGATGGGGTAACGATTCGTGACTCCATCGGCAGAAGTCAGAAACCAATTATTATCAATGAAAGCGGTCTATACTCGCTCATTCTGTCCAGCAAGCTGCTTGCTGCTAAAAAGTTCAAGCGTTGGGTAACCGGCGAGGTTCTGCCCTCCATTCGAAAGCATGGCGCATACATCACCATGCCAAAGCTTGAAGAAATTATGGCAAACCCCGACAGCTTGGAGCTTCTGCTAAAGCAGCTTCTTACGGAAACACAGAAAAATAAGGAATTGGAGCAGCAGCTCACAGTTCTTGCTCCCAAGGGTGAATATTATGACAGGTTGATTGAAACTGAAATGCTCACCAATCTTCGTATTACCGCACATGAGCTTGGTATCAAGCCTATGGCATTCACGCAATTTCTTTTGGACAACAAATATGTCTATCGGGATACACACCAAAAAGTGCTTCCCTATCAGCCCT
>JAYFNB010000019.1:0-40882 GCA_034933685.1 Lachnospiraceae bacterium
ATTTCCTTTAGCTTGCATGATTTCTGTCCTTTACCCCTCCATTTTTCACCGTTTGCGCCTTTAGTCAAAAATCCCCGAAAAGCCTGTAATCATAGGCTTTTCGGGGATTTCGCTTTTTCACGTTTTGCAGGGCGCTTTACAACTAAACTCTCAATTAACCTTGTAACCTATATATTTATTAATTGTTACTAATATTACTTTTAAACACATGATTTTTTCCTGAAAAATAGTTAATTGAAGTAGTAATTACTATTAAAAGCCCTTTTCCTACTATCTTATTAAATCTTAAAAAATCAACTAGCACAATTAGCCCAACAAATTCCACAATGCCCGAAAATCCTCTAGAAATTATAAATTTCACCATTTCCTTGACTAAATCAAATATACTATTACATTTGCTTTCAAAAACGAATAATTTATTTGTAATATACGCAAACACTTTCGTGAGTACTATAGAAAAAATATTTGCTATTTTATATTCCATACCTAATTTTGATAAACCCCAGAAGCTTACAAAGCCTACAACAACTGTTATTACACCCCAGAACAGATATTTTAACCCTTCATTTAAATCTTTTTTTCCATTAGTATTTTTGCGCATCGCAATACTTACTTTTTCAACAAGAAAAATAGGCAATAACCCTAATGCACTTCTAATAAAATTTATCTGACCTAATTTTAGACAAATCATGAACATTTTTGCCTTAAAATTCACTTTCCCACTACCAATATCATTGCCCAAATTATAATCTGGAAAATGCTTTAGCATTATCTGTCTTGTATATATATCATGTTTTTTATAATTTACAAGTTTTTTTTGTGTAGAATAAATGTCGTCAATATCTGATTGAATACAAAAAATACTTTCTCTAGTTTGCATTTCATTTATTATAGCTTCAGCTTTTTTACTTCTTATTATGATTCTTGACCAAGCCCCATCCATTTCCCACGCATCCCCAAGAGAAATATCTGCAAATTCCCCAGTTAAATCATAACATTTCCAACATCTAGGCTTTGAGTAAAATGCATTAAGTATTGTGTATCCATGCTTAGACACAAAAAAATCTTTATCTTTTGATTTTATTAAAAAGCCTGTATTACCATTTTTAATACCTCTGTATTGTATACTCTCTATCTTCTCACAACTAATTTTAGATTTTTTAATAAGAAAGTCTGTTGCCAGGGATGACATATTAAAACCACAAAAAATGCCAACATACATAAATATTTTATCTTCTAGTTTAACATTCAGTTTTTCAGCCTTACGCATTCCCTGAATGTGACATGGTAACCCTACAAACAAGTATTTTCCATCAGTAGCTAACAGTTGTTTAATTATTTCATTAACGGGAATAAAAACATATTTTGACTGCTTTGCTTCAATAATTTCTTCTCTTGTTCTAAGTATACCTGCTTTATAGCCTTTTCCTTCTGGTACAACACCTATTACACCATCAATAATATTATTTTCTAATAAATACAAAGATAGTGCTGTGGCAATTCCCCCTGACGAAGCTCCATATCGAATTTTTTCGTCACATGCATAACCTTTTTTAATATCCAAGTAAAAACCCAAATCTTTGTTATTGTTTTCATTGGAGGCCTGAAAAATATCTTCATTCATGTCTACATAGTTGAATCCTATGCCAGGACAACTCGACATACACTTGCCGCAATTTATACAGTTATTCTCTGTTTCAGAAATTCTCTCATCCTTAAACTTAATTGCGTTTACCGGGCAAACACCAATACACGTACCACATAAACAACATAATTCATTTTTTATAACGGTATCGTTTAGCTCATTCCAGCCTATCATAGGATACCTCCGTACTGCATTTATCAACATGTACATTTGTAAGTAATTTAAGCGTTCCAATTCCATTATATTTGCGTCTGCTGTTACTTATCAAATCAGAAGTCATAAAAAATTTTCCGCTAGCCACATGTCTCAATGACATATTAGAAGCAGACAAAATATTTACCTCATTGCTACTATAAAAATTATCTGTGATAATAATATTATTATTCGTAAGTTTAATATCTCTCTTAAACTGCACATCATTGTGCTTATCAACAAATATTATTTTTTTCTTTAAAAAGCTAATTATTTTGTTCCCAAAAACCAGAGCAATCGCTCTCAATCCAACATGAAGTATTGGGGTAGATACCTTTAGGCTAATTTTATTCATATTGCCTTCTACACTATATTCATTTTCCGAATATAAAACTTTATAGCTGTCATCTATCCAATTGGTTGCAGCTGCACAACCCTTACCATATTCTATTCTATATCCACAATCTATAAATACCTCTTTACCTTCATTAAAAATTTTAATAACTCCGCCCTTTTTCATAGAAATGAACGCTGAATAAACTCCGTTGCTGAATGATATTAACCCTGCTTCACTAAAAACTTTTTCATGCACGAATTCAAAAGGTAATGCTTCTGCTTCAGTACACGCTTTTGTCTGCATACGTTTTTCCAATGCTCTTGTAAAAGAGTGCAAAAGATAATGAGAAAAATACCTATCATCAGTGGAATCTAAAAAGAAATTATTCTTATCAGCATTTCCAAATAAAATTTGAATTGCTCCCTCTGCAATCTTATTCCCATTACATGACAGAACTTCAAGCCCATTAGGAAGAAAATACGTTGTATTCCTGGAACCGTATTCTCCTCCAGCGGTTGAATCTGGGTGTATAAAATATTTTATAAAATTCAATGTTTTTTCAAGAGGCTTTTTTACTCTCTCGTCCTTGCTAATCCAGTAATATTCAGCCAACATGTCAAAGGCAACACTTAAATAGCCTATATCTGCCCCACCATATTCAGGAAACCAACCCTCTTCAGATTGTAATGTGAGTACTCGATCCAATTTTCTATTAAGACCCTCAAGTATCCATTGCTCATTTAAAACTGTATACGCATTATATAGAGCAGTAATAGACGCTATCTCCTGATTAAATGCTTTTTCTTCAATATGTGTGGAAAGATATTTGGCAGTTTTTCTAAACTTGTCTTTTAAATTACTGCTATCCATTCCAAGTCTCTTATATATTTCACAAGCACTATATAAAGAAAACGCCGTTGGTGGGAAGCCATGTTCCCATGGATAATATTCATTGAACGATCCATCTGAAAGTTGAATTGCTGCCCAGTATTCAACTGTAGCCTCTGCCCAGTCCCTTATATTTTTATTTTTATAATATATATTCCCCTCAAAATTTAGGTCGTAAACTATAGCCAAAGCAAGCCCTGACTGTTGTAAAATTGCAGATGTAAAGTCTCTTATTTTCAAGTGCCAATGGCTTCTGTCGCAACTTCCATAGGTTTTCGAATGTTTATCTCGATCAATCTGCGTTAAAACTCTGGGCATATTTTTTAAAATAAAGTCTGTATACATTTTAATATCCTCTGTTCTTTATTTTTTTGAAACTGAAATTAAAATTAAAAACCAACACTAAATTTTGTCTGTATTGTCACAAGAGCATTCAAGTTTTCTCACTCTGTACTGTATGTCTTCTAGAATTTTCCTGTTTGACGCCATAATATCTGCCTGCAATCCAACAATAACGGTTTGTACACCAATAATTATTAATATCGCAGCTAAAATCAAAGACTGAACATGACCAGCACTGCTATCATGCAGTAAATACCATAAATATCTAATGCCCAGCAACGTCCCTAGTAATACCAAAATACTGCCTATAATGCTAAAAAACCTCAACGGCTTGTACATCATAAAGGAACGAACTATTACAGAGGATGACCGCTTCATATATCTCCACATACTGCTGAATAATCTTGATGGTCTCGTCTCTCCATTGGTTCTGATTGGCACAGAAGTCATAGCAATTTTATTATGACCAGCTTGAATAATTGTTTCCAAAGTATATGTATAGCTATTTGTTACGTTTAGTCTAAGTGCCGCTTCTCTGGAATAGGCTCTGAATCCGCTTGGTGCATCGGGTATGTCTGTCCCTGATGCAACCCTCACCACCCAACTGCCAAGGTGCTGAAATTTTTTCTTTTTCCATGAAAAATGTTCTGTATCCTCTATTGGCCTTTCTCCAATTACAATATCTGCTTTTTTGTCAAGTATTGGTCTTACAATCTTTTCGATGTCTTGACCACAATATTGGTTGTCCGCATCAGTATTTACAATTATATCTGCTCCCAAGTGGAGACAAGCATCCAGACCTGCCATAAACCCCTTAGCAAGCCCTTTATTCTGTTTAAAAGATACAACATGTTGAAAACCAATTTCACGTGCTACCTCAACAGTTCTGTCTGTACTTCCGTCATCAATAATTAGATATTCTATTTCGTCAATGCCGTCTATGTGTTTAGGCAGATCATTGTAGGTTATACCTAATGTTTCTTCTTCATTAAAGCATGGAATCTGTATAATAAGCTTCATAATTCTCACCTTTTCCTAAAAATCACATTTCTCTGGCAATAACTGCTTAAATACTAATATTATAAATGTTAGTAATGGCCCCAATAAAATACACACTACATAATTATTGCAATAACAAAAATTTTTATTTAGAAACTCCATTGCACTTTCTTTAGCATAAACCTTTATCATTGCAGTTCCTTTGGATAATTCTTTTGTATCATTAACACCGTCGTAAACAAATGCCTTCCTGTCTTGGCTCTTCGAGTTCATCCATACAGTAACTGCATTTCCATTTTCTGCTTCAGATGTTATACTTAAATATAATTCATCTCCTATTTTATAGTCCACATTAACATTATTTAGAGTATAATAACTATTGTCAATTAATGTGCTTGCATCTTTTAATTGGTAATGATAGACTTTTTCTCCATTTCTATATAATTCAAAATTAACATTACAATTATTAGCCCTATTATAGGTAGCCATCAAAATATCAATTTTGCTAATATTTACATCATTAATAAGTCTTATTTCCTGCAACATACCATGATTTTGTGTTATCTCCCCAAATGGTACATCATTTTTTCTTTGAAAATACTCAACACAATCCACTTTTATATTTGTCAAAAAAACACCTGTTGCTATTAACGAAATAAAGAATATGCATATAATTTTTAAAACTCCACTTTTCATATATATTCTCCTTCTTTCACCATTGCATCATTCCCAAATATGCTAATATCGTTTCGGAATAAATGCACATTAAAAAAGTAATAGCTGGCAAATATTTAGTTGCTTTTTCGTTATACAAATTCAAATTCCTGAAGATAAGCCAGAAAAACGGTAGCACCAACACATAATAATACCTTCCGTGAAGTGCTCTTGCCATTCCATAAGCAACAAACAGCTTATACTGGCTAACAAAAACAACTATAACATAAGATAAAATCATTGCCAAAGACAATATACATACTTCTTTGTCATCTTTGTCCTGTTGTGAAGTAAGGTCATATTTTGAAATTGACAGTAACATTATACATGAAATCACGCTAATTATAAAACCTGTCAAATACTCCATGCTTAATTCTAAACTTATTATAGTTGCTGTTACGAACGGAATAAACCACAACCCTTTAAATTTAGTGCTTTTTAAAAAGAATATATATGAAACTATCAAAGAACACAGAACCTTCATAGTCTTTGATGTGACCACCATTACCATCCATCCAGTGTAATTCACAATATTTCTAAACATGATATCGAAATACTTAATTTTCGAAATAAACTGATACAAGGAATAATTATACCGCATTTCAAATGAATCATATTTAGGGAATAATAGTTCATACCTAACATAATTTTGTATTAAAACGGGAGCCACCATCACACCAAAAATTGCCAAACAAATTGCACTTTGTTTTGTAAAATCACTTAATTTTTGTTTTTTTCTAACGACACAATGATATAAATATATAAGAGCATATGCTGGCAGAACTACAGCTCCTGTATACTTAGTTATAACAATTCCGCCACTAGCCGCTGCAAAAAGATACAAATCTTTTATATTGGCTTGTTTTAAATACTTTATGAATAGATAAAATGAAACTGATGACAGGCAAATTACCATAGCATCGTTATCTACTATTGTTAGAAAATACTGCATTGCAGATGAAAAAGTGAAACAAACTATAGCACATTTTTTTGCAATATCTCCTGCGTTTAAAAGCTCTAATGTCTTATATAAACATAGTAAAGTTATAATACCAAGAGGTATGGTTGCTAATCTCAAAACAATAACTATATTAGATAATTGTGAAGTGAACATTGTAGTTACTAAATAAAAAGGCAACAGATACAAATGATATAGCGGGGGATGCTGTGCAATGTAGTTATAATCTTCGCTCTCCCTATATTCACCCTCATTAATCAAATAATTGCTGTCAATAACATCTCTGTTTTTCAATACATCATCATAATTTCTGTAACTTGTTTCCTCAAATTTTGTTTTAAATAACACTGGGATTTTATGCTCTTTGGCCATATATGCTACATAGGAAAGATGACCAACATCATCAGGTGTTGATCCCATATGTAGGGGGATTGCATATACTCCATAAAATATTCCCTTAAGTAAAAAAATTGCTACCATTAAATGTAAAAATTTGTTCTTTTTTAAATGCTTCATCTCATTCTCCTACTGCAGTATTAACTTAATTTTCTCGATAATACTTTCAAAAGTATTTTTATTGGAAACATACTCCTCATTGTAATTATACACGCTATCAGGACTATATTTTTCACACAAATTCACCAGTATTTCTGCTACATTACCTTGTGAGCAATTTTTTACAGACACAATATTACTGTTAAACGCGCCCAAATCTTTATTGTCATAACAATTTGTAATTGTCTTCACTCCAAATGTTGCCATTTCCAGCGGTGGATAGCTTGGGTGAGGGGATACCATTAAAGATATTCCTATTGATGAGGTCAGCATAGTTTTGGCATACTCTTCGAGCGCCATCTTTCCTTTCGAAACAAGCTTAACTCCATTTCCAAGCTCTATTTCGTTATGTTGTTCCCCCAAAGATAATACTTCCCATTCCATTGCCTTATCGTAACTTTGAACCCATGTTTTTAATACTGCAACAACAAGCTCAAATGCATTTCTATAGGTAGATGGACGGCCGTACACTATGATTTGTTTTTTTCTATCGAAGTCATCTTTATGCTGTATTAAATATTCGTACAAGCTTTTATTTAATACTGGTTCAAAATAGTACTCAAAAGCAAACTTATACCCACTTTTTTTAAAAAACTCTTTAAGCTCAGCGGAATTAAATATTGCAACTGTTGGAATATCCAGTCTATAGGTACTATCTGCCATTAAATACCTTGAGGACCATGGATAGAAACCCGGCTCATAATCTTGAATGAAGTAAATAAGCTTATGGTCTTTCTTTTCAAAATTTTCCTTTTGCCATCTTATTACATCTGCAATTGTATACGCTGTCCACCAGCCGGTAGCCATAAAAATATCATTTTCCCTTACCGAAATTGTCTTGCCATGCCTGTCTCCAAAGGCAACCAACTGCCGCTGTTCAACGGAATCCTCATCGCAACCAACTAATTGATATTCATCTAAAACCACGCTTTCAGCTAAATCAATATTGCTGTCTGTAACTATAATTCTGCTTTCGGTACCACACTCTTGAATCAACTTGTTAAAAAAGTCCAATGCAGTGGCAATGCCCCCGAAAACATGTTTTTTATGCACAGAAGGAACAAGCAGATTTAGCCTTAAGGTTCCGGATTCTTCTAGATCTTTGCGAGGGGAAATCGGCTCTACCTCTGCAATGCTGTAATTAACCTCTTTAACTTCCTGTGCCAATTCCTCAATCTTGTGATATACGGCTTTCGCTAATTTATTTCTTGACAAATAATTTAAGAAATTTACTTTCATAACATTACCACTTTCCTTTGGAATTGGACTGTTAACATCCAAATTTATATTGAAATATGGGTCAATATTTTCTTTAAACTCTCTGTAGCAAGCTTCAGATTGTACAAAGTCCATTTCAGGAATAAATGAATCTCTACTTTTTGATTCCAAATGATACAATTTTGTACTTGCTAAATATAAATTGTTAAGTCCATGTTTATATGCTCTAACGCAAATTTCAACATCGCTTCCACAAATAATAAAATTCTCGTCAAACCCTCCAATTTTGCTTATAGTGTTTCTAGAAATAGCCATACAAGCTCCTGTAACAGCCAAAACATTTCTGTTTACCGTTGGCGAAACAAAAGGGCTTCCATAATGAATTGGTCTCGTTCCTTTAAATACATGATCCGCCCATCCGCCCATACCTACTACGACGCCAGCATGCTGAATAGTTCCATCCTCATAAAGTAATAATGATCCCACTACACCTATATCTTCCCTAAGTGCATTTTCTGTTAATTTTTCAAGCCAATCTCCATCTAAAACAACAGTATCATTGTTCAAAAAGATATAGACATCTCCTTTAGCACACTTAATACCAAAGTTATTTAATTTAGACCAATTGAATTCCATTTCTGCTTTAAAAAGCTTGATTGTCGTCTCTTTTTTAACCCAATTGTCAAACCAATTCAATGTTTCTTGTTCTTCCGAATTATTATCCAACAGTATAATTTCAAAATTTTTATAGCTGGTTTTCTCAAGTATACTAATAATACACTGTTGGGTTAACTCCCACTTATCCTTCATTGGAATAATAATTGAAACAAGTGGGTTATTTTTAATATTGAATCTTGCTTCATAAACAAAGTTATAGTCTGTTTCTTCGGCATAAGCATTACCGTATTTTCTTATAAGATGTTGAGAGAGTGCATTTAATCCTGCTGTATGTGCATATGGTTTTGCATCAGGATTTGCAGCTGTTGAAGTAGCCGTTTCCCTCCATGAATATAAAATTTTCGGAATATGACAGATTTTGCTTGTAAGTTCTGACAATCTTAGCATTAGGTCATAATCCTGACTCCCATCGAACTGGCTGTTAAAACCACCTACATTCTCAAAAATCTCTTTTTTAAACACAAGCAAATGGCAAATATACATTTGACTGTACAGTAAATCTGGCGACCAGTCGGGTTTGTAAAAAGGATTAATATGCGCTCCTTTTTCAGTAATATGATCTTCATCAGAATATAAAATATCGGCATCTGTTTCTTCAATAGCAATTGCATTTTCATACAACGCATTTGGCAACACTAAATCGTCATGGTCCACCAAAACTAAATAGTCACCTGAAGCCATTTTTGCACACTCATTTGTATTTCCTGAAATTCCTAAATTGTTTTCAAGTTTTTCATATTTAATTCTATCATCATTCTGACTATAATTTATACAAATATTCATTAAGTGCTCTTCATTTTTGTTGCTTCCATCCGTCAAACAAAGTTCCCAATTTGGGTACGTTTGGTTAATTATAGAATCAATCATTTCCCTTAAAAGTGCTTCTGGCGTGTTGTACAAAGGAACAAGTATACTAAACTTTATATCCCTGTTAAATTTTGTTTTTTCTTGAATCTCTCTTTCCTTAGAAGATACAACAAGGTTATTACTTAGAATTTCGCATCTTTTTTTTGCTATAAGCTTTCTTTTTACTTTTTCACTGGTGTTTTTTAACCCTGTTCTCTTTAAACTCACAACGCCTTTACCAAGCAATAGTAATCCCTTATTTTTACGTATTACCCGTTTACTAAAATCACATAAACCTCGTAATGGCTTTGTCGCTCTCCAAAAAAAAGCATTTTGTATATCATTATAGAGCCTGTCTTTTTCCAAATGCTCTGCTAATAATTGATTCACCTTACAAGACAGATCCAAGCAGTCCTTTTTATATCTTTCCAGTTCATGAGAAGTTTCATTTAAATCCTGTTTGCAGCGCTCCAGCTCCTCAGAAGCTTCATTTAATTCCTGTTTTCTGCCCTCAATCTCTTCAAATGCTTTGTTCAGTTCATTCTTTCGCGATGTATAATCCGCATAAATTCCATTAAAAAAATTTATACCATTTTCTCTTGTGATAATTGAGTTAATATTAACAATTACATACTTTAACCGAAAATTTTTGAGTTTCACAAATATATTTGAGTCATCGGTTTTGAACAAAAAAATATTCCCCTCTACCACAAAATCTGCATTTGTTTGAAAATCCCCGTCAAGAACAGATATGCTCTTTCCATCAATATCAATCATTTTAATACTTTGAAAATCAATAATCCCCTTTGCGTTTAAAGGATCAATTCTAATTTCTGAAACTCCTTCTAATTCTTGTCCAAATTCAAATGTAAAGGAAGCTGAATTTCCATCATATTCTATATAGTCTTCTCTTATACTGCATTCTTCTGAATACTTTCCTTCATCCCCATAATAAATTTGACAGAACAACCCTCTGTTTTTTTTATTTGACTCCTGAATACTGTTTACAATATTTGCATTAACCAAATCGCTTTTTTTAACATTTACAAGATTATAAAAAGTCCTTACTAAATCTTGTAAATAGCTGTCATTACATGGCAACTTACTTTCTCTTTTAAAATTTAATTGAAAATCAAACTTTTTACCCACAACAAAATTCCTGTACCCGTTTTTCGAATAATCATTTTCAAAGATTTTTTCATCATAATAGGAATCAATACACTGGCAATAATTTACTAAGCCTTCATCCATAACCGAAAAAAAGTGCACATTCATCAATTGTTCCCAGCAGTCAACATCCCCATGGGAAAACCATTCAAAATTAACATTGTTTTTTCCCAATGTATTAAGCAGTTCATTAAACTGAGGCAAAATATTGTCACTGTGCTCCTTAAGCCATATATAATCCGAACCAAAAATAGTTTTGTACACTTGATTTGTTCTTTGCTCTGCATTTACTACGTTTTCATAATAAAAAGGGGCACACAAAACAAAAAATTTAGACGATACTCTATACAGTTCTTTAATAAATTCTTCTTTTCTATCATTAAATACATGCTCATATACATCCAATGCTACAATAATATCATAGGAATTTTCTTCAAAGCTCATATCAGAGGCATCCCCTAAAATATATTTAGGGTTACCCAAAAGTTCATCCGGCAAACTGATATCCAAATACGTAATATCATCATTTGGGAGAAATTTTTCAAGATTGCGATGCTCATTTGCACCAACCTCCAAAATGCGAAAGGTTTCCCCTTCACTTCTTGCAGATTCAATAATCAACTGTGCATTTTTATATCTTTGATATTGGTCAAAAGGAACTGACATATTATCCACTCCATAATCTATTTAAGAAATCCTTGCTTTTAGTTAATAACACTCCATTGATGGTCCATATAGAAGTCTCCTTCTGTAAAATAATTATTGCTTACAAAAAAGCTATGAACACTTTCTTTATAATCAAGCATAACAATCCCTTTATTATTAAAAATCCCTGCATCTATAACATAAGAACCTTTAATCAGTGTAAGGCTAGGTATACTGTAAATAACCTTGTGCCTTCCTTTTTTATTGGGAACCTCCACATTATCCAGGTAAGAATTAGGTCCAAAAATATAGCCCTTTCTGTCTGCAGAATAAACAGCTACCCCTAATAGAAAATCTTCAATGCTATCTTCGTAGATTTCATACATAACCTCAACGCATAATTCATCAAAGGTTTGAAATTCACTTTTATTTATTTTCACCTTAGTAATACTTGCCACAATGTTTTTGTCTTCTGGCAAAACTAAAGCCTCTTCCTCTTTTGACTTTTCCTTCTCTGGTTCTATCTGCCTACCGGTTCCAAATTTCATAAAATCTTCATACATGTCCACTACTTTGCTAGCTTCACCAACGGTTTCAATCTGCCCGTCCTTTAGCCATATAGCTCTATTGCAAAACCGTTTAACCTGTTCCGTTGCGTGAGATACAAATAGAATTGTTGTGCCTTGGTCTTTTAGCTCTTTTAGTTTATCAATGCATTTCATTTGAAATTTTATATCCCCTACAGCTAATACCTCATCAATAATAAGTATATCTGGGTCAACATTAATTGCAACGGCAAAAGCCAATCTTGCAAACATTCCGCTGGAATAAATTTTTACCGGCTGTTCTATAAAATCCCCAATGTCTGCGAACTCTATAATTTTATCTGCCTTCTGCTTCATTTCTTTTTCAGAATAACCCATTATAGTTCCATTTAAATAAATATTTTGTATTCCTGAATACTCAACATTAAACCCTGTACCTAACTCCAATATAGAAGAAATTCTTCCTTTTATATCTATAGTTCCAGCTGTTTGTGTTAAAACACCAGTAATAATTTTTAAAAGCGTTGATTTACCCGAACCATTCTTTCCAAGTATGCCAATTGCGTCCCCCTTTTTAACCTCAAAAGATATATCATTAAGCACAGTATATTCTTTAGAATATATTTTTTTAAACGGCGAAATGGCCTCTTTCAGTCTATCAACAGGTTTGTTATAAATTTTATATTTTTTAACCAAATTATTAACTCTTATAATATTCGCGTCCATATTGTACTACCTCAATTAATTATTATAAAACATCTGCAAAGTGTACTTTTAATTTTCTAAATAAGCTAATTCCCGCAAAGAATAAAAACGCCATAACAAACCAAAAATAAATTGTTTGGCTGTAGCTTGGAAAAATTGTTTCTTTTCCAATCATACAATTTCTATAACCCTGTACGATGTAAAACATCGGATTAAGTTTAAAAAATTTAACTAACCCTAAAGGAAGAATATCAATATTCCACATAATTGGCGTAAGCCACATTAAAACCTGTAAAATAATGCTCATAATCTGCGTTAAATCTTTAAAAAATATAACTATTGAAGAAGTTATAAAGGAAAGCCCTATGACTAATACAATCATACATATCATATAGTAAACAATGCCAAACATTCTCGTAGCTGGGAAAATGCCGTTTACAGCATACATCCCAATTAAAAAGCAAACAAAAAACAAGTGAACAAAAAAAGCCGACAGAATTTTAACTAGTGGCAAGATATCTATTTTAAATACCACTTTTTTCACCAGATAGCTGTATTCAATAAAAGAATTTGTAGCACTGCTCCATGCCTCTGAAAAGAAAAACCATGGTATAAGCCCTGCTGAAAGCCATAAAGCAAATGGAACATCGCTAACAGAAGAACTTCTTAAGCCTAACTGAAACACAAACCAAAAAATTAAGATTGTGCAAATAGGCTGAACAAAAGCCCACACTATACCAAAATAGGATCCCGCATACTTAACTTTAAAATCATTTAACGCCAATGATAAAAGCAGTTTTCTATCGATGATTACGCTTTTAGCAAAAATATATACATCTTCCAGGTATACGTATTTGTATATAATAATTAAAAATACTAACGACATCAAAAATGCAACTGCAATATAAGGCGTGTTATTAATAGGCACTAATAAGTCTAACGGTAATATAATATGCGGGTCATCGCCATCAACCCTAAAATCAGTAGCATCACCGCTGTTTTCCACTACAATTTGGTTTGATTCAATTTTACCCGAATTAACTAACGAAACCAGTTCCTGTGCAGAAAGAACGCATTTTTTATTTCCTTTTATAATCTCAATATATTTTATACGAAAAATATTTCCATCCTTACTGCCAAAATCCAGTCGGATGCTTTGTGCCGCTTCGGGAAAAAGCAATGAAGTTTTCCTAAACATATCCGTTGCCAAAAATTCCACTTTTTCCATATGTGCTTCGTCAAATTCTTTGTTTTCTGCATCCGTGTAGTAAAGTTGCAGCGTATCACTGCTATCTGCAAACATATCCACTTTTACTTTTCCAACACTATAATTTGGAATTGCCACCAAGCATAAAGCCATTAACATCACAACAAATAAAAAAAAGTAAATCAAAAATCGTTTTAAACTTAATTTTCTCATATCTTCTCCAATTAATAGTCTATCTCTTTCAAAT
Source organism: Lachnospiraceae bacterium (assembly GCA_034933685.1). GTDB lineage: Bacteria > Bacillota > Clostridia > Lachnospirales > Anaerotignaceae > UBA8514. The sequence continues at coordinate 13,889 of JAYFNB010000019.1, forward strand.
ATCTCTTCACTGCGTCTTGCCACTGGGGTAGTCTGTTAAATCCTGCTACATCCAGGCTTTTTTTATTCATCCTTGAATTTAAAGGTCTTGCCGCCCTTGAAGGATATTCTGCCGTTGTAATAAAATTAACATGTGTTTTATATTCTGCCAGCCTAAATATTTCTTCGGCAAACTCTGCCCACGAGCAATACCCTTCATTTGTAGCGTGGTATATGCCATATTTATTAGTTTCAACCATGTCACAAAGCAATTCAGCCAAATCTGCTGTATATGTGGGTGAGCCAATCTGGTCGCAAACCACATTGATATCACTTCTTTCTTTTCCAATACGTAGCATGGTCTTAATAAAATTATTTCCATTTTTGCCAAACACCCATGAAATTCTAACAATAAAATACTTGTCCAAAATTTTCTTTACTACATTCTCACCTTCAAGTTTAGTTTTCCCATATACACCCAAAGGTACCGTTTCATCATTAATTTCATAAGCCTTATCCCCTGTTCCAGGAAAAACGTAATCGCTGCTTATATAAACCAGTTTTGCCTCAACATCTTTGCAGGCATTAGCAATATTTTCTGTTCCACAAACATTCACATCTCGGCAAAGTTCTTCCTCGTCCTCTGCCTTATCCACTGCAGTGTAAGCAGCGCAATGTATTACTGCGTCTGGATTGTAATTTATTATATATTTTTTTACATCATTTTCTTTTGTAATATCCAGCTCATTTCTTCCAACTCCCAAACAATCAATATCTCTGTTGGAAAGCACCCTAATAACATCATATCCAAGTTGTCCATTTACACCTGTAACAAGTACTCTCATATAAACACCCTTTTATATATATAAAATATATCCTATATTTCTTACAATCCCATTTTTGAAGGTTTTTAATTTAAAAACTGTATATATTTTTACCAACTTATTTTTTTTAGCCAGCAAATAGTAATCCCTTGTCAATTTCTTTTGCTCTGAATTCATTTCCACGCTGTACGTTCTATAAAAAGCCTCAGCCTGATTATACGTATCAGTTAGAGCTTTTTTTATTTTTTTAAACCTTAACATGTAAGCAATGATAAACTTTAATGACCTCATATTTCTTACCCCAATGGAATTATTATTGTGCTGCCTATACAAAATAGTAGGTTCATTAACATGGTGAATACTTCCGAATGCCGCTGCTATAATTGCAAGCCACCAGTCATGCATAACCATATAGCCTTCTGGCTTTTTTATTAAATCTCCAAGCGATCTGTTATACATAACAGTACATCCTGTAACAATATTCTGTATAAGTAAGTTATTTAAACACGTCTTATTATAATCTGCATACATAAATTTTCTAAATGATGGTGCAATCATATTTAAATTGTCATCAACAATCTTCAAATCCGAATGAACTAATATCGGCTTCCTGCCACCGTTATTTTTCTCAAGCTGCTGCATCTTTTCCAGCGTAATTTCTATTTTTTTAGGAAGCCACACATCATCCTGGTCGCATAACATAATGTAGTCATCTTTATGTTCTAACATCATTTTCATAAAGTTATGCTTTGCACTTCCCGAATTTTTTTCACTTCTAGTAACCTTTATTTTTTCGGGATATTTTGCCTCAAACTTTTTCTCAACCTCATATGTTTTATCCGTTGAGCAATCATCGTTAATATAAAGAATAAAGTCCTCATATGTCTGATTTATGACAGACTCTATTTGCTGTGCAATATATTTTTCACCGTTATAAGAGGCCAATAAAATTGAAATCATAACTCATTATCCTTGCTTTCTCAAAATTTTCTGATAAAACCATTTTGTTGCACACGTCGGCATAAAACACAGAATGACCTGTAATAGGGAAAGTAATAAAAAATCCCAGAAGGAACAAAATCCTCTTCTCCAATTTAAAAACCTAACATATATAAATCCTTTTGTATTGTTCCAGTTTTTTCTCCTGTCAAAGGTATCCTCTGTTAATCGGTAAAATAAAAGGCTTTTGGGGATATTTTCGCATACAGCTCCACTCATAATAAGCCTAACTGCCAAATCATAGTCCTCACATCTTTTCATTTTTCTGTAACCACCACAAGCAATAACTTTTGACTTTTTATACATAACTGTAGGATTATTAAACGGATTTCTTCTTTTGGCATAGCTTTTTATTTCGTCGCTTGTTAAAGGAACTTTTCTGACAGACACCACATTTTCCGTACTACAAACAAACTCCTTGGCATAACTTCCTATATAATCAAGTTCAGGATTTTCCTGAAATTTCAACATCTGAATTGCACACCTTTGGGACACTGAAATATCATCCGAATCCATTCTTGCAATCAACTCATTTTTACAAAACTTTAATCCCTTGTTTAGTGCATTCCAAACTCCCAAATTTTCTTTTATTCTTATAATGGTAAACAAATGTTCATAGCTTTTTTCAAAACTGCTTATTATGCTATTATGATAATCCCTTAATTTCCCATCACAAACAATTACTATCTGACTTGGTCTTAAAGTTTGGTTAAGCATGCTTTCTACAGCTGCCCTAAAATATTCAGGGTCATCATTTATATATACAGCCATCAATACTGAATATTGGTTCAAGACTTTACTCCTTATCTTCCAACATACATCTTGTCATAATATTTCTGATACTCACCGCTAATAATATTCTCCCACCATTCCTTATTGTTCAAATACCATTGAATAGTTCTTTTGATGCCCTCGTCAAAGGAAGTTGTTGGTTCCCAGTCAAGTTCATTCTTTATTTTTGCGGGGTCTATGGCATATCTCATGTCATGGCCTGGCCTATCAGTTACATAAGTAATTAAATCCTCACTTTTACCAAGGGCATGAATAATGGTTTTTACAACTTGCAAATTCGTACGCTCGTTGTGTCCGCCAATGTTGTAAACCTCCCCAACCCTTCCATCATGAATTATTAGGTCAATAGCACGGCAATGATCTTCCACATAAAGCCAGTCACGCACATTTTCCCCTTTCCCATAAACAGGAAGCGGTTTTTCATTCAAGCAGTTCGCGATAATAAGGGGAATAAGCTTTTCAGGAAAATGATATGGTCCATAATTATTGGAGCACCTTGAAATAGTAACAGGAATTCCAAAAGTTCTGTGGTACGCCTGTACAAGTAAATCTGCGGCTGCCTTGGAGGCAGAGTAAGGGCTTGAGGTATGGAGTGGTGTTTCTTCTGTAAAAAACAAATCAGTTCTGTCCAAAGGCAAATCTCCATAAACCTCGTCTGTAGATACCTGATGATACCTTTTTATTCCATATTTTCGGCATGCATCCAAAAGTACGCCAGTACCAATGTAATTTGTTCTAAGAAAAACCTCCGGGTTATCAATAGAACGGTCTACATGGCTTTCAGCCGCAAAGTTTACAATGATATCTGGCTTTTCATCATCAAACAAACCATATACAAATTCTCTGTCTGCAATATCACCCTTTATAAACTTGAAATTAGACTTTTCCATAACCGGCTTCAGGGTTTCCATATTCCCTGCATATGTTAATGCATCTAAACAAATAATTTGGTATTCAGGATATTTATTTACCATAAGATGGACAAAGTTGCCACCAATAAAACCTGCACCACCTGTAACAATTATTTTCATTTTTTCACCTCATAAGTAAAATACTCATTTTTCTCATCATCAAAAAACGGTGCCGCTGCATCCTTATCCGACACGATTGGGTTTTTAATATTCCAGTCAACCCCTATTTCATGGTCATCCCAACGTATGCTGCCTTCACTATCAAAGTTATATAAATTATCCGCTTTATATAAGAACTCCACCTCATCCGTAAGTGTTAAAAACCCATGTGCAAAACCTCTTGGTATCATCAACTGGCGCTTGTTCTCCTCTGAAAGTTCAACTGCCACCCATTTTTTATAGGTAGGTGAACCCTTACGAATATCAACAGCAACATCTATTACAGCGCCCTTGGCGCACCTTACAAGCTTGGCTTGGGCAAACTCTCCCTTTTGGAAATGAAGACCTCTTATTGTACCTTTTGTGCTTGAATAGGACTGATTATCCTGCACAAAGTCATAAAACAAGCCTGCCTCTTCCATTTGCTTTTTGGACCAGCTTTCCATAAACCAGCCTCTTTTATCTCCAAACACCTGTGGCTCTAAAATGTATACGTCCAAAACATCTGTTTTTATCACATTCATGATTTCAAACACTCCTAATATAATATTTTGCCATGAGCGACCCTTTTTAAGTGATTGCCATATTCAGATTTTCCGTACATTTCAGCTGATTCCAAAAGCTTTTCCTTAGTAATCCAACCGTTTATATAGGCAATTTCCTCTATTGCAGAAATTTTAATTCCCTGCCTACTTTCAATAACCTTAACAAACTCCGTAGCGTCCGCCAATGCATCTATTGTTCCCGTATCCAGCCACGCATATCCTCTTCCAAGAGTAACAACATTCAACGAATCATCTTCTAAATACATTTTATTTAAATCCGTAATTTCCAGCTCTCCTCTTGCAGAAGGCTTTACTTTTTTTGCTAGCTCACACACACGGCTATCATAAAAGTAAAGCCCTGTAACGCAATAATTGGACTTTGGATTTTTAGGTTTCTCTTCCAAAGAAATTGCTTTTCCACTTTCATCAAATTCTACAATGCCAAACCGCTCAGGGTCATCTACATAATAACCAAAAACTGTAGCACCATTTTCTCTGGCGGCGGCTGCTTTTAAATGTTTTGTAAGCCCGTTTCCATAAAATATATTATCACCAAGAACCATTGCACAACTTTCGCCTGCAATAAATTTTTCTCCTATAATAAAAGCCTGTGCCAATCCATCTGGTGAAGGCTGTTCCTCGTAACTTAAATTGATTCCAAATTTTGAGCCATTGCCTAATAGCTTTTTAAAATTAGGCAAATCCTGAGGAGTAGAAATAATTAAAATATCTTTAATACCGGCTAACATAAGTGTTGATAAGGGATAATAAACCATGGGTTTATCATAGACAGGCAACAACTGTTTGGAAGTTACCATGGTAAGCGGATACAGCCTCGTCCCTGAACCGCCTGCTAAAATTATTCCTTTCATACTTCAACCTCCTAATTAAATCAATAATTTCTTTATTATAACATATTTTTTTTAAAAAATCTAATCTATATATTGTAAATATACATTTTAATATCTATTTTGTGTAAATTTTTATATATAAAACATAATACTTGTAGAAATCCCAATAAATATTTTGCAACAGTAATTGAATTTTGTTCACTTAGGTAAAATTAAATAGCTTTCTTCTTACCAAAACTTATTTTCTTCACCTAAAAAAGGAAAAACGATACCTTTTCCTCATAGGAATTATAGTTAAAACACTTTATATATATATCTCTATAGATGTAATTATTGGTTGCCAAATCTGCTACCATTGATCTACAACCACAAAGATTGGAGAGGATTTCCTTGGAAGTAAATAAAAAAATTACTTTTTTACGAGAGCAAAAGGGTCTGACTGTTAACAAACTAGCTAATCAAGCAGGTATATCCCAAAGCTTTTTACGTGAAATTGAACTAGGCAACAAAAAACCTACTATAGAAACTCTATCCTTGGTGTGCGGTGCTTTGGATGTTTCCTTGAAGGATTTTTTTGATGATTCCTTTGAGGCGAACTTACAAAATGACGAGTTATTGCAGGAAATTTTTCGCCTTACTCCTGAACAGATAAAGCTTTTAACGGCATTTTTAAAAAGCTTGCATTAACATATAGGGCCTCTTCCTATAGTTACTATAGGAAGAGGCTCTTATTTTTGCGTATTTCATAATTGCCACCGAGTCAAACTGAAAATTCAACCCTTCTCGGCTTCAATTCTTCTCTCTTATTTAAATTAATTGATTCCGCCTAATTAAATCGCACCTATTTCAATTTCAGACTCTTTTCTTAAAACATTTCCTTCTGTCTATATCCACGCAATTTAAACATTCATCTTATTCTAAGCTACGAAGATATCCACTGAATCTTCGAAATACTTGTACCCTTTTCCTTATTAAATTTGAACCTCTTTAGAATGATAAACACTTTGCCGTATGCCACTTATAAAATATATTTTTCCACCGCAGATGCTACTAGTTATTTGTTTCCCTCTGTACTCGGCATCAAGTGCTCTCCACATTTCCTCTGCAAAGTCGTCTGATGACACTTTTCTAAAAGAAACTTCTTTGTCCCCAGTGAAAATACTGATTACCTGCCCATTTTGCACAACAAATTTTAATTTATAATAGGCTTCATTTTCTGAAGAAATGTACATTTCTTCCCAATATTGTTCTTCTATGTATCCCGCAATTACCAATGAACCATTTTGAAATTCATTAACACTCATATTAATCTGGCATTTCCAATTACCTTCTTCAAATATGTTTAAACACATATTTTCATCCAATGAGAAGCCTGTTCCCATGTCTGTAATATAACCTCCTTTTATTTCAGCACTGGCATATTCATCTATGTCAACCCCTGGGTTAAAACTGTTATATCCGTAAATAACTTTATTTTCATCCTCTTTTTCTTCCACATCTTCTACACTACCATAACTATTAGCGCTGTATAACGCTTGAAATACCTCCGTTTTCACAATAGCAACAACAGGTAAGCTTAAAATTAAAGATGATAACAAAGAAAATATCACCACATTTTTAACAGAAGTACCACTATATTCTTTAAAGCTTTTCTTTTCCGCTATTTCTTTCTTCCAGCTTTCAAAGTACAGTCTATTGAAGTTTCTTCCTAATCGCACTTGGGCAACACAAAACCACAAAGTTGCTACAAACGATAAGCCCAACCAAAATATCATGCTGATTTCTGTATACACAATAAATCGGACCAAACCACAATGCCGCCCATTTAAAGCTCCCTTTTTGACCTGCTGTAACGTTGGAAAATTCCCAAGAGAAGTAGGCTTCATTCTTTCCAACGAAATTTGCAACATCGTTCTTATTCAATACTTGCTTTAAGTAACCTTCTTCCACCTCATTTGAACAATTGGGAGAAAATCTTGACCCCATAGTCAAAACTGACCCACAATATTTGCAGTACATCATAATTCCCCTTTCCTTCCCTTATGTCATCTAAATTAAGTCAAAGCTCTATGCGACTTGAATCATGTTAAAGATAAACAACGTCACAACTAGAATCGTCACAAACCGTTTCTTTCCGTTAAACAGCATTGCCTTTGCCCCAATAAATTTCATAAATAACCCTTCCAAACAGAATTACGGTGCCCCTAAAATAACTAAAGAACTTCCTAAAACTGGCGAATGCATTGCTCAACGCACAGTTGGTAAATACATGCGTGAAATGGGCATCAACGCCCAATGGATTAAGCCATGGACTACCACTACAAGAGATTCCAACTTCAGCCAAGAACTTCAGAACAGCCTAGACGAGCAGTTTGATCCTGAACGTCCTAACGCAGTCTGGTGTACGGATATCACCTATATCTGGACACAGGATGGCTTCGTATACCTTAACTGTATTATGGACTTATTTGCCAGAAAAATTATTGCATGGACCCTTTCTGATACTATGGAAGTATTCTCCGTTATTGAAACCATTAACAAAGCCAAGGCTTACCGAAACACTGATTTGCCTTTAATCATACATTCAGATCGTGGCAGTCAATATGTATCCAATGCTTGGCAAGAAGCCACAGAACATATGGAGCGAAGTTACTCCCATAAGGGATATCCTTATGATAATGCCTGCATCGAGTCATTTCATTCTTTAATAAAAAGAGAATGGCTTAATCGTTTCCGTATTCTAGACTATATGCATGCCTACAAGCTAGTTTTCGAATATATTGAAACCTTTTATAACACTGTCAGAATTCATAGTCATTGTGACTATATGTCTCCTGACGAATACGAAAAACTGTTTGATAGGGTTATGAATTTGCCTGCTGCTTAGCAGGCACAGTTGTTCATTTTAATTTGTACTAAATATTGACACAGGACCAAACATAGTAGAATGGTCACTGTCATCTATCACAAATATCTCTGCCGTAAACTCCTTTTCGCCATCTAAGAGCAATGTAACCTCATGGCAATAGACTGGCTCTTCTTGGGTGTGAACGATATGTAAGTTTTCCGCCTCTCCTTTAACCCTAAACACCTGTAACCAATCTTTAGGCTCCTCCATGGCATCAATCATTACCCATAAAACCATTTGTATCCAAAAAGGGATTGCAGCAGAAACCCCTCTAGTAACATAGCGTTGATTTTGAAACATTTAATCCTCCTCCAAAATAACATCTATAGTGGCACACAATGCACTTGCCGCCATAACAATCAATCCACCTGTTATCTTCTTCCAAAATATGTTGATTATTTTCTCATAATAAAGCCGCCTCATAAACAATTTCATAATCCATTTAGGCCAACTACATCCCTTTTAGGCATAAACCGTACTTGTTTTAAAAAATCCAATCATCTGTAACAGCACTGTTTTCACAGCTTTTAATAGCAATTTCAACCAACCACCACAACTCATTTGTAAAACCTCCTTTAAAAAAAATGTAGAACTAACACAGGTTTTTTCACGAAAATCCAGTTTAAAAATCAGCTTTTCCAGAAAAACCAAAAAAGAGTAGATGATTAAAGGAAGGTTCAATTTCCTTGTCATCTGCTCTTTTCTACTATAATAATATATTTTTATAAAGTTCTGTTTTACCTTAAATGCCCAAACAAAGGTATAAATAAACCATACAAACCAAAAGGAGGCTTTTTCATGCTTGAAAATTATCCAGATATTTTAACGCCAAAAGAGGTGATGGAGATTTTAGGTATCTCCAAAAACACCTTGTACCAACTGATTAATAAAGGAGAGATTCCAGCCACAAGGCTGGGACGTAAGTTGTGGAGAATACAGAAACAGGCTCTGGTATATAGAACTCATTAGACTTTTCCTTTAATAAGTCTTTAATTTTTTCCACTCCAACCTCTAAATCATGTACATTAATTGTCATTTCTTCTCACCAAGATTTTTTGAGACAGTCTCAAGTTATTACGGATAGCTGTTTCGCTTATTAAACAAACTGCAATATCTTATTTTCTGCTAACACCGCTATCAATATATTTAACTATAAAATTTCATTGCTTTATGGTTTTTAAAATGCATTATCCTTCATTGGCTATCTAAAGAAAATAAAAAATTATTTGTGCCGTAACTATAAATTAATAAAGACATATCTTCCATAACTGACCAAATCCCAATAATATAGGCATGTTTAAATATTTTATTCCTTCATCATTTACAGTTTGAATATTAGTAAAACTTCGATACAATGGTTTTATCTGGTTATTAAGATTAGCTACTATTCCCACATAGCCTACACACTTAAAATTGAATAGGGAGATTAATGTGATGGATGAAAGAGGAAAATACTACGAAGAATTTAATGAATATTGCCAAATTAATGGATTAAAATAAACCGCTTATTATGATGACGAAGATGACGAATTTTTTGTGATTAATGGTCGTAAAAAAGTATCTTCCTGTTTTATAGAAATAACTTTAATATATTCATTAAACAATAATTATATAGTTTCATACCAATATTGATACCCTCTTATTTTTTCGTTTTCTTAAATTTAAACGAGCTTGCCGGTTTTTCAAAAAAGCTTGAAAAGCTGTGTTTTTAAGTATTTAAAGCAAGAGCACCAGATTCAGTAAATATACCAATTTCTAAAGATATGGTACTAGAAAGTTTCAAAGCCTATATAGTTTCTATATTTATAGCTAAAACAATCAATAGCAGCAGAAAATCAAAAATTGAGTAAAATAGCGCTAATAAACTTAGACAAAAAAATCCAGTATTTTCAACTTTTAAAAACACTGGATTTTTTGTGGCTTAAATTATTATGTAAGCGCCGCTTTCTTACCTAGCTAATACAGTGCTCCTTGTAGTCGTTTTCACATGGTTGACCAAAGGAAACATAGAACTTGTCTTCATTTAAGTCCATAATGATGCTAAAAATAGTTCCAATATCATCCGAATGCTTTCCATGATGGCAAATAGAAGAACTGGGCTCTGTATGATTTGTAAATACTTCTTTCATATCTTCTTTTGTAATTCTTCCTTTTATATTACTTAACAGATAATCCTCTCTCCCTAAACGAATAAAAGTATCTGGAAATCTATATTTTGCAATATCCTTCTGGTTGTATTTCGGAAGCCGAAGGCTCTTATAATGATTTGTATGCGTTAACACACCATCTGTAGGATAAATGGCATCAAAATCGTCGATTCCTATTTCAAAATCGATGGCTTCACCGTACTTGCTGGCAATTACGATGTTGCCAGGACAACCAATTGGGGTAGAAGATACAACCATCATTGCCTTTACAAAATCATCTTGTTCTAAAATAGAGCGAAGGATGATATGAATTGGAACCCCTGTTGGCGTATCGTTAATAGATAGTGCATTAAAACATACGCCAATTCCTGCAGAATTACAACCTATTTTTCCCACAATTCCAGCTTCTGTCATCGTTGCAATATCTGGCAAGTTGTCTTGTTTTATTTTTAAAAGGATTACCCCGCCTAATACCTTTACCTTCCAATCCCAGTTCTGTCCAATGTAATTCTTATTATTTTCTCCTCTGTCTGCGGTAATTGCAATGGAAGTACAACCGTCCATTGTTAAATTCGTTCCCTGGAATACTAATTCACTTCTTACATTCAGTGCCAAAATTTCTTCATATTCAAAATTAGAGCCCTCTGCAATCCCTTTTATTTCTTCAATAAATTTAGGGTTAAAGTCATTGATTGACTTTTCAAAGCTCTTTGCAATCTTTTTTGCTTTTTCCCATGATATATTGGCATATTCCATAAACATTGATTTATAAATTTCTATGTTCACTGCAATCTGCCCTTTTGCCATACTCCCATGCATATATCCAATTTCATATGCATTCCCTCGTACTTCAATGATTGGTAAATCCATAAAATCACCTTTTCTTAAATGTTATTTTACGCTTCATACACTATTTTCCCATCCACCATAGTCAGCTCTACTTTTACATTCATAAGGTCTTCCTTGGGATATTTCAAAATATCTTCTGAAAGCATAATAATATCTGCCAGTTTTCCAGTTTCAAGGCTGCCTTTAATCTCTTCTTCAAAGGCCGCATATGCTCCGTTAAAGGTAAACATTCTGATGATATCTAAAACATTTACTTTCTGATTTGCTCCGCATACTTCCTGTGTCTTAATGTCGCAACGGTTCACCGCACCATAAATGCCAAACATAGGATTTGCCTCTGTAACTGGAGCATCGGATCCAATTGCCGTTATAATTCCTTTATCCAAATAATCTTTTAGGGGAAACATATAATTTACTCTATCCCCATAAAATCTGTTATAATCACAGGCATTAATCGAGATAAATGCAGGATTCGATACTGGTACGATAGAATAATCTTTCACTCTCTGAATAATACTTTCACTTGTCAATGCACAATGCTCAATTCGATGACGATGATTCTCTCTTGGTTCATATTTTAATGCTTTTTCATAGCTGTCAAGCATCAAGGTTACTGCCTTATCCCCAACTGCATGTGCTGTCATTTGAAAGCCCGATTGATGTACTCTTTTTACAAGTTCATCCGTTTCTTCTTGTTGCCAAACCTGTATTCCTTTTAAATTTTTGTCGTGGCAATAGGGCTGAATTGTTGCGCAAGAAGGGCCACTGGTACTTCCGTCCGTCATTATTTTTATGGGCCCGATTTTATAATGCTCATCCCCAAGATTTGTATGAATTCCTGTTTTCAAGAAATCCTCAATATACTCTTTGCCAGATTCCTTTCCATACATATCGAATATCATTGGGCGAATTCTAACTTGTATCTTTTTTTCTGCACAAACTTTTTGCAGAAGCCGCATGGCTGTCTTTCCGTAACTGCCTGCATCATGAACTGAGGTTATGCCATTTTTTAGCATAATTGCATTGGCATTTTCAAGCCCTTTCATCAGTTCCTCATCTGCCACTACTACCTGCTTACTCAAGCTCATATGTGCAGTCTCTTTTAAAAGCCCTGTAAGATTTCCGTTTTCATTCACTACAACTTCGCCTGGTGCAAATTGCTCTGGAGATATAACATTGCAAAGCTTTAAGGCATAAGAATTGTAAACACCCATGTGTGCACAGCACCGAATACACTGTACTGGATTTTTAGGGGCGGCTTTGTCAAATTCTTCTTTTAGAGGATGCCTTTTTTCTGCTAATTTATTGTGGTCATAGCCCGATAAAACAATCCATTCCCCAGGTTTTTTTCTAGCCGCTTCTTTTTGAATCAGCATTATAATATCCTGAATGGAATTGATATGTTTATAGTCTACATTGATGATTCCATGGTCTAACAAACCATACATAACAAAATGAATATGTGAATCAATGAATCCAGGCATTATGGTTTTCCCACCGGCATCAATAATTCTTGTGCTTTTACCAATATAATCCTCAACGCCCTTGTTACTACCCACATACAATATTTTATTTCCCTTTGTACAAACTGCTTCCGCAATGGTATCTTCCTTGGAAACAGTTATAATTTTTCCATTAACAAATGCTGTATCTGCAAATATTTTTTCTAACATCTTTTACCATCTCATCTTTCATATAATATTTTCCCGTCTACTAAAGTCATATCTACTTTGATCTCTTTAATATGCTCAAGCTCACAGGCTAATATATCTTCTGAAAGAACTGCAATATCTGCAAGCTTTCCTGGTTCAATACTGCCTTTTATATTTTCTTCAAAAGAAGCATAAGCACCATTATAGGTATAACATCTGATGGCATCCAACACAGATAAATTCTGGCATTCACCACAAACTTCCCCAGTTGCAGCATCTTTTCTGGTGACTGCCCCATAAATTCCAATCATTGGGTTTTCATTAATTACACTGCAATCTGAACCAAAAGCTGTAATAATCCCATTTTCTTTATAGGATTTTGCAGCAAACATATAGTTGGTTCTATCTGCATAATACCTAATATAATCGCTGCCATTTACCATAATAAATCCAGGATTCGATATTGGTACGATTTCTAAATCCTTAATTCGCTTGATTAATGCTTCATCTACCAGTCCGCAATGTTCAATTCTATGGCGATGATTTTTCTTTGGAACCCGTTCTAAGGTGTATTCAATGGCATTCAATGCCTGTTCTACTGCCATATCCCCAACGGCATGTGCTGTTAGTTGAAAACCTGCCTTTGCGGCACTTAAGAATATCTCGTTAACCTCTTCCTGTTTCCAGTTTAAGATTCCCTTCAACTCAGGATCATGAGAATAAGGTTGTCTTGTTGCACAGGAAGGTCCACTGGTACTTCCATCTAATAAAATTTTTGCTGAACCAACCTTGAAATGTTCATTTCCAATTCCTGTATGAAGACCTGTGGATATGCAATCATAAATCCATTCTTTACTTGCTTCTTTTCCAAAAACATTATAGAAAATCTGGTACATCCGAATTGGAAATACGCCTTCGTAAATTACATCCTGCAACACCTTTACATACTGTCCGCCATAGGTGCCAGCGTCATGGATACTTGTAATTCCTGATTTTAGCATCAGTTTTCCGAATTCGATATAGCCTTCTCTTAATTCCTCATCTGAATGGTGGATATAACTCCACAAAATATCATTTGGCGTCTCTTTCAAAAGTCCCGTCATACATCCATTTTCATCGACTTCAACTTCACCTGGTGCATATTGTGCTGGACTTTTTATTCCTGCAATCTCAAAAGCTTTTGTATTATAAACGCCCATATGACCGCAGCAACGAACACACTGAACCGGATTATTCGGTGCAGCTTCATCCAATTCTGCCATTGTAGGATGGTGTTTTTCTAACAGCTTATTTTGGTCATATCCCCACAGGCAAATCCATTCACCGTGCTGTTTTTTTGCCGCCGCCTCTTTAATTAATTCTTTGATTCCTGCAATGCTTTGTACCTTATTATAAGCAATATCAATCGTTGCTTTGTAAAATAAACTGTACATCGTAAAATGCATATGGGCATCAATAAATCCAGGAACTACGCTTCTTCCATGCAAATCAATGACCTTTGTTTTTTCTACAATCAGGGGTTCTATCTCTGCATTGCTTCCAACTTTTAGAATTCTATTCCCTTCAATGGCTACCCCTTCTGCAATGGTATTCTTTTCATTTACAGTAATAATTTTTCCGTTTTTTAAAACGATATCTGCCAACTTTCACATCTCCTATTTATACAAATGACATGCTACAAAATGGCCCTCCGACATTTCTTTTTTTCTTGGTGGCCTCATTTGGGAACATTCTTTCATGGCGTATGGGCAACGATTATGGAAGGTGCATCCATCTGGTGGGTTCATTGGCGATGGAACTTCTCCTGTAAGTTCAATTCTACTTGTGTTTATGTGGGGATTTGCTTCTGGCACTGCCGATAACAATGCTTTTGTATATGGATGCAACGGATTTGCAAACAATTCTTCTGTTTCTGCTTCTTCCACAATAGAACCAAGATACATAACACCAATTCGATCTGATATGTACCTTACAACACTCATGTTATGAGAAATAAATAGATAGGAAATATTTAGTTCTTTCTTTAAATCATTTAATAAATTTAACACCTGTGACTGAATCGATACATCCAGTGCAGATACTGGTTCATCACAGACAATAATTTCCGGATTCAATACAAGTACTCTTGCAATACCAATTCTTTGTTTCTGTCCCCCAGAAAACTCATGAGGATAACGATAATACTGATCCGCTCTAATGCCAACCTTTGTCAACATTTCCATTGCTCTTTGTGTACGTTCCGCATGAGAGGAACCAATATGATTGATTTCCATTGCTTCCTCCACAATGGCACCCACGGTTTTTCTTGGGTTTAAGGAAGAATAGGGATCCTGAAATACCATCTGCATCTTCGTTCGCATTTTTTTCATTTCTTTTTTTGATAGCGTTGTCAAATCCTGTCCGCAGTAAAGTATTTCACCTTTTGTAGCGTTTAAAAGCTGCAACACCACACGTCCTGTTGTACTTTTTCCGCACCCAGATTCACCTACCAAACTAAAGGTTTCATTTTTGTATATTTTAAATGATACATCTGTTACCGCTTTCACACTCTTGGCAACTTTCCCAATTCCGCTTTTAACAGGGAACTCTTTTGTCAGATTCCGTACATCCAGTATAATTTCTTTTGATTCTTTTTCTTCCATAGATATTCCCTTCCCTTCTATTGCATTTGTGTAAATATGCAACGGACACTTTGTGTTTCATTGACCTTTGTAAGTTCAATCTGCTGTTTGCTGCATTCTTCCTTTGCATATGGACATCTTTCATAAAATCTGCATCCATCTCCAATTTCTGTTAATGCCGGAACTGTCCCTTTAATCATGAACAGTTTTTCGTTTTTATCCGTCTTTAGTGTAGGGATTGATTGAATGAGCCCTTTGGTATATGGGTGAAGTGGTTTATCAAAAATATCCTCTACCAACCCTTCCTCTACAATCTGTCCCAAATACATAATAATTACTTTTTGACAAGTCTGTGCCACAACGCCAAGGTCGTGAGTTATTAACATAATTCCTGTATTAAATTCCTTATTTAAATTTTTAATCAGCTGCATTATCTGTGCTTGAATTGTAACATCCAAAGCAGTTGTAGGTTCATCTGCAATCAGAAGTTGAGGCTGACACGCCAGTGCCATGGCAATCATTGCACGCTGACGCATACCACCACTCATTTCATGTGGATAGTTATGTATTCTTTTCTCTGGCGCTGGAATTCCTGTAACACGAAGCATTTCTTCTGCTTTTTGCCATGCTTCTGCCTTTCTTAATCCTTGGTGAACAATTAACGCTTCTGCAATCTGATCCCCTACTTTAAATACTGGATTCAAGGAACTTAAAGAATCCTGAAAAATCATAGAAATTTGATTTCCACGAATATTTTCCATTTCCGATTCTTTCAAATCCAAAAGATTTTTCCCTTCAAAGAGAATTTCTCCATCATAATTTACTAGCTTCTTTTCATCATAAAGTCTCATAACAGATTGGCTTGTAACACTTTTACCGCAACCAGATTCCCCTACAATTCCTACAATTTCACCTTTATTTACTGTAAAGCTTACGCCATCAACGGCAACTACTTTGCCTCGTAAGGTTGTAAATGTTGTTTTCAAGTTCTTAACTTCCAATGTTTTTTCATTTTCTACTTCCACTGTAGTCACCTCCCTTTCGTCATATCTTTACGAAGGATCCAAAATGTCTCGAATACCATCACCGAGTATATTAATTCCCATTACCATAAACACCATTACAATACTTGGGTACATTGTAAGCCACCAAGATTTAAATACATATTGTTTTGCTTCGCTTAATATATTTCCCAAACTTGGCTCCGGTGCTGGTATTCCTGCGCCCAAAAAGCTTAAAGATGCTTCCAAAATAATTGTTGTTGCAAAAATATAGGTTGCCTGCACAATTACAGGTGAAAGAATATTCGGTGCGATATGTCCAAATAAAATTCTTAATGAACCTGCTCCCTGTGATTTAATTGCTTCAATATACGTCATCTCTTTTACAGATAACGTGGATGCCCTTGCCACACGTGCAACAACTGGAATATATACAATGCTTAATGCAATTACTACATTTTGAGCACTTCCACCTAACGCAGACATCAGTGCAATTCCAAGCAATACAGGTGGAACTGCCATCATCCCTTCGCAAACTCTCATAATAATATTATCCATTAATGGATAATATCCCGATAAAAGTCCCAGCGCCATTCCGAAAACAAAAGTAATGGATGCAGTTATGCCACCAATAACAAATGAAATCCGAATTCCATATAATAATCTGTTTAAAATATCTCTGCCAAATTCGTCTGTGCCAAACAAATGCTCTACTGAAGGTGCCAAAAATCGATTGGCATTATCCATTTTAATTGGGCCTTCAGGGAATAATATTGGTGCTAAAATTGCTGCCAAAACCATTATGACGGTTATTATAAATCCAACGACTGCCATTTTATTTTTTAAAAAGGAGCGCAGCTTAATTTTTCTATTTTCCTTTATGGCAAGCTTCGCAACCCTTAATCTGTCTAGTTCTTGTGTATTTGTCATTTTTAGTTCCCCCTTTCTAATTTCTTGTTACACGAATACGAGGGTCAATAAAGCCATATGAAACATCTACTATAAGATTAATTACTACATACAAAACACTTACAAATAATACGGCTCCCTGTATCACTGGATAATCTCTTTTTAATACAGAATCAACAATGAGCTGTCCCATTCCAGGAATATTAAACATTGTTTCAAGTACTGCTACACCTGCAATTAATGAACCAAAGCTTTGCCCTAAAATTGTTACAATCGTTGCTCCTGCATTTCTAAATACGTGTTTGTAGAGAATAACCCTCTCTCTTAAACCTTTTGATTTCGCAGTTTTTATGTAGTCTGCACTCATAACTTCTGCAAAAGCAGATCTTGTAATACGCATAATCAACGCGGATTGTACCAGTCCCATGGTAATGCAAGGAATTACCATATAGGAAATATGCGTTGCAAATCCGCCCTTAGCAATGGTTACAAAACCAGATACTGGAAGGAATCCAAGGTTTACACTAAATACTAAAACCAACAACAACCCTAAAAGAAACGCTGGCATAGACATTCCCAGAATTGCAGTGGTACTTGCTACTACATCTGTAAGCTCTCCCTTTTTTTTAGCTGCCACAATTCCCAAAGGAATCCCAATGATAATTGCAATAATCTCCGCTAACACTGCTAATTCTGCTGATGGCCCAATACGTTCGGCTAACGCCTCTGCCACAGTCTGATGTCTAAAATAGGATTCTCCCAAATCCCCACGCAACGCATCCTTAATCCATGACTGGTATTGTGCTGTCAACGGCCGGTCCAATCCCATTTCTACACGCAACTCTTGCACCTGATCCGCCGAAGCATCCGAACCTAACATTGCCAATGCAGGGTCACCTGACATAATATGCGTAATTGAAAAAATAGCCACCGATAAAATAAATAATGTTACCAATACGCCTACTGTTCTATCTAATATATATCTCACCATACCGTCATCACATCCTTTAACCTTCCTATAGATATTTAAGCTACTATATCTCAATATAGTAGCTTAAATTTGTTTGCATTTCTTATTCTGTTACTTTGTATGCTCCGTAGATACACTGGCAGCTAATGGAATGGTAACCTTCAATGTCTGCGCTAGTAGCATTTGCATAATAGCTATATCCAAGAGGTACATAAGAATATCTGCTAAATAAGTATACCTGACAATTTTCCCATGCTGCAGTAGCCTCTTCATCACTCTTTGCAGAAGTTACCTTATCAAGAAGTTCTAAGAATTCAGGCCATGTTGTCCAGCCTTCATCTTTCTGAGAAATCGTTCTAAGGGATGTTGGTGTTGTAACTGCTGGATAATCCATGTAATACAAATCGTATGTTCCCTGTGTCTTCTTGTATTCCAACATTGTTGTCCAGTCTACAACCTGCAAATCAACTTTAAGACCTAATTCCTCTAACTGCTGTACCATAACAAGGGTTCCATTATAGTGCTGTGGATAAACCTGATTTGTAATGACTTTAATTGGAGTTCCATCGTATCCAGACTCTGCTAAAAGTGCTTTTGCTTTTTCCATATCTTTGGAATTGATGGCTTCCGTTCCCTTTTCAGTATACCATTTACTTCCCTTTGGCATCATACTTGGATATACCTCTCCATAACCTTCTGCAGGATAAGCGGATGCCATAATTTCATCACAGTCAAGGGCATATGTAATCGCTGCTCTTAATTTTTCGTTGGTTCCAAGAGTTCCTTCTACTTTATCCATGATAATGCCTGTATATCCCATTAAAGATTTGTCAAGTTTCACTTTAGAATCTGCGCTTAACATTTCAACATCATCATAGTTTAAATTACTTACGATATCATATTCTCCAGTTTGGATACCTGCTGTACGCATAGTTGCATCGGTTACAAAGTATAGGTATACTTGCTTGAAGTAAATTGTCTTATCTCCAGCTTCACCATCAAGTGCATAACCTGGTCCTACATAATCCTCATTCTTGTCTAATAATACATACTGATTCTGAATCCATTCATTAAACTTCATTGGACCAGTACCAATGTACTCAGAAATTCCGCCGTCTTCAGTCGCTGCTTCAACTACAGCTTTTGGCATAATCGCTGGAAATTGTGCAGGTGCACACATTGCAGCAGTTAAGGTATAACATGGTTTTGCTAAGCTAATCTTTACTGTATAGTCGTCTACCTTTTCAAACTGCTCTCCACTTGTAATCAAAGCTTTTATTGCGCTGTTCTTTGAAAGCCATCTGTTAAGGGATGCCACAACGTCATCGGCTTTCATTTCATTTCCATTATGGAAAAGAACGCCCTTTCTTAATTTAAAAGTAAATTCTGAGAAATCTTCATTTGCTTCGAAAGATTCAGCCAACTGCAATGATGGCTCGTATTTGGAATTCATTTCGAATAAGCCCTCGAAAATATATTTGTTAACATCACGAACAATGGCTCCTGTTGACATCAATGGATCAAGAGTTGGTGGGTCTGCATTTAAACCTACCTTTAATACATCTGAAACTACTGGTTCTACACTTGTGCTGGCAGTTTCACTTGAGCTGGCAGTTCCGCCCCCTGCTGTTGCACTAACAGGTGTTTCGCTTTTACCACAAGCCGCTAATGATATTGTCATAGCAAATGCTGTAACTAATGTCATAAATTTCATACTTTTTTTCATAATAATTTCCCCTCCCTAACGCTTTTAATTAAAAAACGAGAATGCTACTCATTGAATAACATCCTCGTCTTCTATACTTAAACAATATTTAATTAATTAAAACTACACTAACACATAATCGCCCTGGCAACAGAATTCAAGAACCCTATCTGCCCAGAAAAAAATAGCCATTCCCGTTTCATTTTTCAAATTAATTGTTAGTATACAAAAGCCACCTACTATTTAGTAGATGGCCTCTTTGCCTTCTTTAATTTAACTTGTGTGCTCATTATAGCATGGGGATATCCCTGTTGCAATCAGCAACTGACTATCTTTATTTGTGCATTTGAACAATCGTGCTGTCCTAAATATTTTGATTTTCCCAATTCTCCAATCCATTTTGTTTGTTCCAAACCTTTATCAAACGCCCTTAAATAGCACTATCATCTAAATTTCTGTTAAACTAACCCCGCTTTTTTTTGTTTTTAATATTTCTAAAATTAAATCCACAATATGTGCTGCTGCCTCTACGGGCGGTATTCCATGTCGACTTATGTTGGCTATAACGGTATACTCTGACTCCAACATCTCTGGCCTTGGATGATATGCAATGTAGGCCGACATACTTTCTGAGGTTAAAAGCCCCGGTCGTTCACCAATCAGCGTACATGTAACTTCTGCCCCTAGCAAAGGTGCAATCGTCCTTGCCGTGTTAACACGACAGTAGCGGACAAAAAACGGAGTCCCCACTGTAATTCCTTCATATTCCAGTCCCATTTTAATAACTGGAAACAAATCTGGTATATTTGCTTGAATGGATGGAGCGCACAAACCATCCCCAAAATAGATTTGTACCTGGGGATTTGGCATACATCTTTCTTTTATAATCTGCTTTTGATCCTCATCAAACACCCTTCCCCAGTCAGGCCGTGTCAACATCTCATACTTATTGCTACATTTTGTCTTCACCTCAAACACACCTAACTTCTCAATCACCCCTTTATCAACTTCCATAAATACAGCATCGGAAGCTGCTGCTTGGTCTGCAAGAAACCTTAACATAGGAATCGTTTTATAACGCGCACCCGTATGCCCAATGCCAATTCTAGCAGGGGTAGACTGTTTGAGTTTCTCCAGTTCCTTGGGAAACTCAATTCCTGTTAAATCCATCATTTCCTGCGTTGAAACAGACGTAATATCTTTTATATGATCCCTCATTTTTATTCCCCTCCTATTTTTTTCGCAAAAATACGGTCGGGTCCCCTGCTCGTGAACCCAATCGCCCATTTTTCCATAGATCCCACGTCTCTAACCACTGTTCAAATTCCCAGATTGGACGCTTGTTGGTAATTTCCCTCAATGCTGCATCATCATGATATCCTGTAGATTGGTACATCAGCATGATGTCATCTCCTTGGGGCAAGCCCATTACATAATGACAATTTGCATTCGCCAAAAGAATGGCAAGGGTTTCCGCGTCATTTTGATCTGTAGGCATGTGATTGGTATAGCAGATATCACACCCCATGGGCAAACCATGAAGATGTCCATTAAACACATCTTCCAACCCTGCCCTAATGAGTTGTTTCGTATCATAGATATATTCAGGCCCCATAAACCCCACAACCGTATTCAATAAAAATGGATGGTAATGCCTTGCCAGTCCATAACATCGACATTCCATGGTTACTTGGTCCGAATCATAATGGGCAGATGAGGACAATTCCGAAGCCTGTCCCGTTTCAAAATACATCACATTTTTGCCCTTGGCAGACCCCTCCGTCAAAAACATTTGCTGGGCTTCTTCCAATAGTTCTGTTGTAATACCAAATGCCTCACAAGCCTTTTGCGAACCCGCAATGGATTGAAAGCATAAATCCGCCTTTCCTCCTTTTCGAAGGGCTTCCATCTGGGTAGTCACATGGGAAAGCACACACGTCTGGGTTGGAATTTCATATTTATCTCGAATATCCCCTAACACGTTCCAAATTGCAAGGGTACTGTCCACCGTATCAATGGCTGGATTCAGTCCCAAAACTGCATCCCCAATACCATAACTTAATCCCTCTAAAATAGAGGCAGTAACTCCTTTCACATCGTCCACTGGATGGTTTGGCTGTAATCGTGTAGCCAGAACACCATCTTCCCCAATCGTTGTGTTGCAAGTAGCCGTTACATGCATTTTTCTGCTTGCATACACAAGATCCATATTCCCCATCAGCTTAGAAACACCCGAAATCACTTCCGAAGTCAAGCCTTTGCTTACTTCCATTATCCTATCGGAAGTGGTGGTTCCTGCCAAAATCCATTCCCTCAGTTCTGCAAGGCTCCAGTTTTTCACTTTGTTGTAATACTTCATATCCAAATCATCTTGAATCATCCTGGTAATAGAATCCTCTTCATAAGGCACCACTGGATTTTCCCTTAAATCCTTTATCGTAAGGTCACTTAATACAACTTTTGCTGCAATGCGCTCTAGTGTAGATTCTGCCGCAACACCTGCAAGGCAGTCTCCTGACTTTAACTCTGAAGCCTTTGCCAAAACCTCTTTTACCGAAGAAAATGCATATACTTTCCCATATAATCTTGTCTTTAATATCATAATCTTCTCCTTTACTCTGCATAAAATATCAATGTTTTTACCACCACTGGAAGCACATTCCCAGATGCTATGGGCTCTCCGATATCAATATAATCTCCTTGGCTACATATAATCTTATCAATGCACAGAACTGGTTTTTCTTTTGGAATCCGTCTTCGAATTGCTTGTCCCAGCGCCTTCCCGATGTCCGTTTCCAAAATCAAAATCAAAATATTCCCCTCCTCAATTTCTGCCTTCATTGCTTTTATAATTTCTTCAGCTATTTTTTCAATCTGAAGAAAACTTGGACATGGCAATCCTTTTGCTGCAAGTGCAATTTGGCTTCTTTCTCCCTCCCTAAAACGACTTACCTTGTTTTTAATTTCCAAGTGAAGGTTCTCCAAATTTTCCTCCGTAAAATCCACATGAACTACAGGAATATTTTTAATTGGAAAACTGCAGTTTTTATACTCAATGGTACTTCCTGACACTTCCATACTGTAATTTCCTGCGCCTACAACCGTTGCACGCATGGTCTCTTCTACCTGGTTTTCCATCAGATAAGGCTGAAACCGTTCTGATTTTTCTATTGCTTCTCCCAACAATACACCAATATCCCCAAAAGCAAGTTTGTTTTCATACTTTTTATAAATACAATCTGCCACTCCACCCGAAAATGTAACCATATCTGGAACTTGTTTGGTTTTTATTAATCGATTGGTCTTCATAAATTCCAGCTCTTGTGATGGTTCTGCTAATCCAACCGACTGCTCTAAAAGCTCCGTCATGCATTTTGTAAGTACCTGAAATTTTTCATAGCATTCTTTTTTTTCTAGGTCAACCACCTCCCCTACCTTAAATACAATGTTCTTTTTTCCCATAAACTGTTTCATTTTTTCCGAAATGTATGATATTTTTCCATTCTCAATTTCAATTAGTCTGCCACCAATATCCAAACAGCCAGTCTCAACCACTTTTCCATCCCTAAAATAGCAAATATTACTAGTTCCTCCGCCAATATCCAGATTCGCCACCAGCTTCCCGGTCTGCACTGACAATGCTGCCGCTCCAGCTCCCCGCCCTGCCAGAACGGATTCCAAATCTGGACCTGCCGTAGCCACCACAAAATTTCCAGCAATCTTCGATAGTGCATCAACAACATCACGTGCATTTCTTTTTTTTGATGTTTCCCCAGTAATAATCACTGCTCCAGTCGTTAAATCTTCTGGCAAGACTCCCGCTTTTTTATATTCCGTCCAAATAATCTTCTTAACAGCTTCTGCATCGATCTCCTCTGTTGAAATTAGCGGTGTGTAGTATATATCGCTTCGGTATAGAATTTCTTTCTTTACAATTTTAATCTGCGGAATCATGCCAAAGCCACTGACATTTTGAATCCATAATCGGCTAAACACCAACTGCGTGGTGGAGGTTCCTATATCGATTCCTGCACTTAGTATTTTTTCTTCCATAATCATCCCTCCAAGAGCTTTCTATTAAAATTCCTAGCTTTTTATTTCATATAAATTAAAAAGGACGCCACCTAAAGTAGAAAGTAGCGTCCTTGCTGATATCTTAATTCTAATCTAAATCACAATAACTCTTTGAAAAAAACTAAGCTATTTTTAATATAGTATCACAGTAATAAAAAAAGTCAATCAGGCAAACTCCAAACGTTCAAGCATACCGGTTTTTTATAGCTTTTACTTTAAAAATCCGTGAAACAAAAACACTTGAAGACTAAAACATTTAATATTGGGGTCAATTTAAAAGAACCTGTTGAAGTTATTTTATCAACAGGTTCTTTCCTTATGTCTGTTAGAAAATTCAATATCAGAAAACTATCTTAATATTTACTTTCATAGTCACTAAAGCTATAGTCGTTATTTTCTTCTTTGTAACTATCTGTAGTCCTAGAAGTAATATCATGTCCACCTTTAAGTTTGAATTTCCCAATCAATTCCTTTAGCAAATTTGACTGACCAGAAAGCTCCTCACTTGCAGCTGCACTTTCTTCCGCTGTTGCAGAGTTTGTTTGAACAACCGCTACCACTTGCTCTACCCCAATATTTACTTGTGCTAATGAAGAAGCCTGTTGTTCACTTGCCTCCGCAATATGCTGAATAATGTTGGTACTCTTTTCCGCATTTTTTACAACTTCTTCCAATGCAGTTGCTGTTTCATTTACATTATCAACTCCATGCTCAACTGCACGAACAGCTTGCTCAATTAAAGTGGCAGTATTTTTTGCACTTTCTGCAGATTTTCCTGCTAAGTTACGAACTTCATCCGCAACCACAGCAAAACCCTTTCCAGCCGTACCTGCTCTTGCCGCTTCTACTGCGGCATTTAATGCCAAAATATTGGTCTGAAAGGCAATATCTTCAATAGCTTTAATAATTTTTCCAATTTCATTAGAAGTGCTGCTAATTTCATCCATGGAAAGAACCATTTGCTCCATCTGCTCTTTACCACGAGTAATAGCAATCATGGATTCATTTGCAACTGCTTTTGCTTCCTCTGCATTTTTAGATGTTTTGCTGCTATGAGCAGACACTTCATTAATTGATGCAGATAATTCTTCAATTGAACTTGCTTGCTCCGTTGCCCCTTGAGAAAGTGCCTGTGCCCCTGAAGCAATTTGTTCAGAACCGCTTGCCACCTGCTCTGCGGCAATGTCAATTTGGGTAAGTGTTTCGTTCAGCAAGCTGGCAGTACCAGCCAAAGCAATTTTAATTTTTGCAAAATCTCCATCATAAGTATTTTTAAAAGTTAAGTTTAAATTACCTCGTCCCATTTCCTCAAGTAAGTAAGAAACCTCATCAATATAATTTATGTAGCTTTTCAGTCTATCTGCTAAAATTCCCATTGACTTAGCCAAATGCCCTACCTCATCATGGGTATCTACATCAATATCCACATCTAAATTACCTTCTGCAAGAATTTGTGTAACACTATTCAATTTTCCAATAGGTCTTACTATACTTAGTATAATATAAACACCTAATGCCACTGAAATGGCAATACAAATAAGAATAATTATAAACACTTCCATTATAGACTTTTGAATTTGACCATCAACAATAGCACTTTCCTCTGCTACATGGCTATCAATATAATCCGTATAATTGCCTGTACCTATAACTATATCGAAAGGCTTAAAATACTCGGAATATGCTCTTTTAGGAGATGACTCTGTTGCGCCTGGTCTAGCAAAATAATAATCCGAATAACCTCCACCATTCATTGCTTGGTTTTTTATTTCTTTAATAAGCTCAAACCCATTATCATCCTTTGCATTTGCACGGTTAGTTCCTTCTGTATCCTTACCCAAAAGAACTACACAAGTACCATCTGACCTATCGGCCCAAAAATAACCATCTTCTCCATATCTCATATCACGTAGTATATCGAATCCTAACTTTTCAGCCTCTTTAAAGCTATACTTGCCCGCCACATATCCATCGTAAACAGTTTGCAACATAGATGAAGCAGTCTGCACCTGTTCCTTGATATTTTTATCAAAGTCCGTTTTAATGCTGTCTTCCAGCTTTTGCAGCATACTTTCTTTTTGCTTATTCATGCTGTAAATAGAAGTACTTGCAACACAAATGCAAGAAATAACCCCTAGAAGTAGTAAAATAGCCATTTTTGTTCTTATTTTTACTGATTTCATATCTCTCCCCTTTTCCCATTTGAATAAAACATTAATTTACAAAACCAACTCCACGATACGCCTTTGTAACTTATCCTCGTATAAAACATAAAAAACATTTAAGTCAACGATGATTAATAACCTGTTTTCTATTTTTTGTGGGCTGGTGTCCCTACCAAGTAGATAATAAGAGTTGGAAAATTTCACTCATTGAAAAAATCAACAATATCCTTATTATATCATGTAATTACTGATTTACAGCATTCTTCTTGTTTAATCAATTTTAATCAATTTTTGATATAATGAAAATTGATAACTGCAATACAGGTTACAGGCAGGATTATCTTACTGTAGCATGGGGCTGTGTGCAAACGGAAAGTTAAAAAACACTGATAATTTTCCCTACTACTCTGGCGATAAGGCATTTATTGTCTGGAATGATATCCATGCAAATGGCGTAAGAAAGCAAAATAAAGTTATTAACACCAAAGGACGCACAGGTTTCAGCCTGTGCGTCCTTTTACAATATGGGAACTCATTTTGGATAACCCTCCCTGATAGCTGTAGAAAAGTATCTCCAATTCTATGACTTCATCAATATAAATAAATCTATTGATTTTCTTTCATCTTCCTCCATAAGGTAGTTCTATCTATCTTTAAAATATCACAAATTTTTTTAACTGAGCCACCTTCCTTTTCAAAAATATAGTTAATGTATTTACTTTCAAACGCCTTTAGCGACAACTTGTTTTCCAACAACTCATCGTATATTTCCCCATTTAAAAACTCCGCACCCAAAAAATCGTTTTCATCCTCTAAGTCTTCTCTGCCTATTAAATTGTTATCACAAATAACAACCGCCCTCTCTATCAAATTTTGGAGTTCTCGAACATTTCCCTTAAATTCGCTGATGCAAAGAATCCCTAATGCTTCCTCT
>JAYFNB010000020.1:0-101999 GCA_034933685.1 Lachnospiraceae bacterium
AGGCATAGGTTTTTGACGGCTGAACGGCTATGGTAAAATCATTCAATAACTCATCATTTACAACAGGGGTCATAACGTACCACCTCCAACAATGTCCAGTACAATAAATTTCTGTCCACCTTGAACCCTTAAAAGCACCACGCTATCCCCAACTTTCAACTTGTTGTGCACCGCAAAGACTTTTGTACCTGTGTAAGCGTGGCTGTGAGTATTGAATTCCGTTGTTCTGGTGGAACTGTCATCAATATAGTTGTGGGCGTGTGTATGGCTTTCTGTAGAATGGTTTACCGTCATACTCACCGAATAATCAATAACAGATTTGGTCAAAATTAAAGCCGACTCACTAAGAGTCAGCTTTTGGTCTATCTGTATTTTTAATGGTAAAACGGATACCACCTTACCCATCATCACTGCCACAGGCTTGCTAGCCTCGTTCTGCTCTGCCGCCGCCTGCTTAATAATCTGCAATAATTCAGACAATAAAATCAGCTCCTCTCAAGGTTAAATCCATAAGGTGCATGTCTGATTTAAAGGAATGGGTAACGGCTTCGCAGATAAAATATTGATTTACGGCTATATCTCCAAGATTAAGACTAACCGAAACACCGCAACCTGCTCTTACCCTTTTATCTCCAAATACATTTTTAATAGACAATCGCCTTGTTTTCTTGTTATACAGGGATAAAAGCGCATTCACCTTGTTCTTAATACCAATATCAGTATCCACCTTTTCAACGTATTGAAGCAGACCCCAGTTTTCAATATTACCGCTGTCCTTTGCAACATACACATCTCTAATGCCTGTATCTTCGTTTTCATAGTAAATCTTAATCTGATTATAAGTTTCACTGTCAATACTGGTGGTGTAGTCGAAATCTTCGGCTGTTTCATCTGTGATTAAAATGTTAAGCTTCATGTCCTCCACATTTTTCAATGTTAATTTGCCGAAATCATCATACAGTACATACATTACCTTTGTATTAGTTAGCGTAGCATCCAAAGCATCCTGAATCATATCAAAAAGAGTTTTGTTGTCTTCCACAAGGAGTTCAATCACCCACTTTGTATCAGCAATTTCACCGCAGTCTAATAAAAAGTTACTGGCAAGAAATTTTACAATTTCGCTCGCTTTCATATTTTCAAACTGCTTGACGTCCTTGTTTTTAAGATACCTCAATTGGTCATAGGCTGTAACACTAATAGTTTCTGCTTTACTTCTTTTCTTCTCGAATACATAACCTAAAAAAATGGGTGTTTCGTCCACATAGAGCTGTACTGCATTGCCCTCTTGAAAACTTAGCTTTTCATCTTTAACCACCTCAAAAGCAAGCTTGCCAGGACTGCCGTATCTTTCTGTAGATAACTTCACTTCACCAACCACCACTGGCTCATAAGATATACTGCCGTTTATAATTCTGATGTTTATAGGCAACTTTTTTCCTCCCTTCGGTCTGAAAAATCGGCAACCCTTTCCTCATTGAACCACTTCGGAAACGAACGCCTACTTATCAAATTTAATCACCTGCCCTGGATAAATTAGGTTTGGGTTTGCAATGCCGTTTAGTGTGGCTATATCCTTGTATTTTGAACCATCGCCTAAATTAGCTTTGCAAATGGCCCATAAGGTGTCACCACTTTTTACGGTATAGGTCTTTGGTGTAACTTTATCACTTGGTCTTACTGCTTGTGTTGTAATTACCGTTTTGTCTTGAGACACTATTGTAATTGTGTTAGCAATGGTTTTGTGCTCAGCATACTCTTTCAGCTTAACACTTGCGGTAGAATCAAGCCCGTTTTTTACGTCCTCAGTAAGGGTATATTCTTCAAGAGAAACATTCATATTTGTTTCAAACATTACTTTACCGTTGGGCATGGTACGGTAAACAGAAAAAGTAAACGGCTTTTTGTTGGTCTTTAAATGCTCCAGCATTCCAACATAATAGGCGGCATCTTGAAAACCATCTGGATAACTGGCAAATGGATATTTAACCTGCGGTATTAAAAAATCAAAGCTAAATTCCGTGAGTCCAGGAGTACGCAAAAAATTAACCTCGCCACCATTAATTAGGTCGAGGGTTTTGTTGTTGTTTCCTATTTTCATTGTTATCTTTTCAGGAGTAACAGGCAAAAGAACATTGCCGTAATACACATCGTCAATATAGATATTACCAAAATATACTTTATACAACGTAATGCACCTCCTCGGCAGAAGTATTTACAGCCTCTCTCAATACCTCGGTGAATTTGTTCATAACTCCATCAATATCCATGTTAGAATTTATGGTAGCGGTGTTCTTAAAGTCTACAGCAATTTGTGCTGTAGTGTAGCGGTTAATAGCCTCACGCTCTGCAACGTCACGCATATATTTTAAATCTTCCTTGGATATGTCCATACTATCAGCCATACTGCCAGTGTTGTCTGCAATTTGAGCTAAATCGTCTGAATAAGAAGGGTAGTCAACGGTATTCGTATTGCTTGCTGCCACCACTTTTGCATTTTCGATTTCTCTTTGTCTATAGGCCTTCTCAATACGACTTTCCATCTGTGCTACTTTAAGCTCGTTTGAGCGCCTTTGGCTCTTTACTGTCTCTTCTTCGGCCGCAACTTCGGCTTTGTTAGAAACATAACTGATTGTCTGAATGGCTATACCTGGCACCTTATTTGCATAACCAATAAGCTTGTTAATCCTAGAAATCGCCCCATTAATAAAAGAGTCTATTAGTTTCAGTCCTGAAACCTTCATTCTACCTAAGTCATCTAAAGTCCAGTTTACCCAGCCCTTAATACCAAGGCTCATGGCATCTACTGCACTTAAAACCTTGTCTTTGGTAATAAGCCAAGCTACTTTTACCCCTCCGACCGCTTGAACCCATTTGTATAACATGGCTATAACTATGCCTATTCCGATAGCCACCCAAAGCATAGGGTTTTTTAACATCGTTATAATTAATGCTTTATTAGCATCAACAGCAAGCCACGTAGCTGCAGCCTGAATGCCCATCATGAGTGCATAAAGACCAACCGCTGTGGACACACCAACAATTATAGGTTCAAGTTTCTCCCAGTTCTGAGCAATAAAACTTATAGCAGATAATAGAGGTTGGCTTGCCATAAGAATTTTATTTATTGCAGTTGTCCAGACTTGTCCCCACGTCATAGGCATCTTAGCAAAACGCTCTTCTATTTCATCCGCAGAACCAAACAATGCATTCTTAATTATGTCTGCTGTAAGCCGCCCTTCCGAAGCCCAATCTTTCATCGTTCCCTGTGCATGTTGAACATTTATCATGTAATCCTCTATTGACCTCGCAAGCAACGGAGCATTTTCAATAATAGAGCGATATTCATCGCCTTGCAACTTTCCAGCCGCCATGGTTTGTGTCAATTGGTACATTGCCGCCGCTTGTTCGGTTTGAGATGCGCCTCCCACAATAAAGTTTTTGTTCATCAGTTCGGCAAAAGCTATCATTTCATCATTACTGGAAAAAGCCTTTCCAGCAAGAATGCCTAATTTTGATACTATTGATACTGTATCTCCATAAGCGGCTCTCGCCCTTTGCGCAGACTGAAAAATTTTATTTTGTAATTCGTCTGTCGTTTGTAAGCCATCATTCATTAAATCAAGCCTAGCTTTTGCTTGAGTAAACTCATCTGCAATACTTATGATTTTCTTTACTCCAAGTGCTGTGCCAATTTGCCCCATTGTTCTTTTTAGCATTTGTGCAGCACTGTTTCCGCCTGACACGCTCCTGTTGAAATTCTCTTGACTTTCCCTAGCTCTATCAATAGCTCTGTCTATCTGAATAATAGATGCTTCTGCGTTTACCATTTCTGCTCTTGCCGCACGCAATGAAGCGGAATCTATACTATTTCTGGAGGCGGTGTTCATTCTTTCAAAACTTGCAATCATAATATTACTTGCATTTATCATACTTCGAATTGCAGGTGTCATACCGTCATATAGCTGGATTGATGTTCGTATTGCTCCCATTTTAATACCTCCTTTCCATTTTTTCATATAAGAAAAGCACCCCGCGTTCAACAAGGTGCTTTTGCTTAAAGTATTGTATTTTATAATTCATGATTTCTTGGAGCATTGTTCTTTTTAATATTTTGCAATCCAATCAAAGGCATTGCCTGATGGGTAAGTGCCCACAATGAAAAATGTTTAAACTCGCCTTCTTTGTTTTGATATTCAATAACAACAAAATGTCGTTTATTACCAAGGATTTTTCTTGAACCTGAATTTCCGTGGTATTTCATCATAAAGTTTTTTTCTTCCATTGGTGAAATTGCAGTTATTCTTTCTATTGGCAGTGTAACCGTCACCTCTGGTTTACTTCTTTTAATAATAATCGAATCAGAAGTTACATCAACTAAACAAGGGTAGTCTGTATCGAAATCAGGCAGACCTTCATAGTGGAATGCAGAAAATGGCTTATTCTTTTTTTCTCCAAATAGCCCCATATATAACAACCTCCTTTTTTACGTCATTATACATGAAATCTCCATTATTTTCCACCGTTTATTTCTTTTTTATTTTCTTTGCCGCTTCTTTATCAATTCTGATTTTTTCATCAATAGAAGCAATTACAAACGCTTTTTCTCGTTTTTCAAGGTTTAAAAATTCTGAGGGCAATATATGAAACTTATGCAAACAATAATATGAATAATTAGATTCCCAATCACCCTCAGTAATTAGTTTTTTGCCTCATCCACCAAATCTCCAAGCACTTCATCGTAGCCATTAATTGTCGATACCGCATTAGAGAGCATCGTAAATTCCCCTGGCTTTAACATTTTTCTTAGCAGTCCTTCCGCTCCCATAACGCCATATGCGTTTTGCAATTCGGTATTATTTAAATCTGGATAAATAACACATCTTGCTGTAACTAACGCAAGATATTTATCATCATCAAATTCAACGGAATACTGACCATAAGCTCCCTTGACAGGTATTTTTCTTTTGCAACTCTTTCGTATTTCACGGTTTTCCTCATCCGTCATGGCTCTAATTTCCCATTCCACTGGCTTACCGTCATCGCCAACAAATCTTTTTGATACCACAAGTTTTACATTTTCCTCTTTAACAGGGTTTAAAAACGCACTTAAATTCATATTGTTATCCTCCTATTATTCCATTCCGCTTAATATACTAAAGGTTTCAGGCATTTCAAAGTCTTCAAAGGTAAAGTCCATATCCTCGTCCAGATATTCTCCATCTGCATCGAACTTAGCGATTATACCACCGTCCATATTACAACCTCTTAAAATAACTGTCTGCCTACCAACTGCTGACGTAGGGTCTTCGTTGGTTATCTGAATATCAAAATAAACATCCTCCCCCGTTTCCTTGTAACGCTTAAGCAAGTTTCTAAAAATACTGGTGTTGTAATGGAAGGTAGCGTTGCCTGTGCCTTTCCAACCTGTAGATTTATTTCCTTTACCCGTCTTACCTAAAATAGGCACTTCTGTTTTTGTCTTTTCAATACTTGCTTCAAGGTTAATCGCCTGCATAAAATTGTAGCGATTTTCTCCTATTGTTATAAAGCACTCTGCTAATGAAGCGGACACTGTGTCCTTTGCATTCATAATATTTGACATTATCTATACCTCCTATTCTACTATTACGGTCATGTAGAGTTTTGTCATAGCCACTACAGGGGTTACTGGATTAGTCACCGCAACACTGTTTTTGCTTGTACCCTGTTCAACCTTAAGGTCATCAGAGCTAAAGTTTTCAATTGCTCCAATCTGTTCCAACTGCTTGTTGTAGGTTACCAACTCATTCCAAAAAGATATCCTTCCAGAATCGTTATTCTGCACCTTTCCAAGGTATCTTGTATTAAAAAGCACCGCAATATCATTGCCTATCTGGTCAAGAACCCTCATTACTTGGTTGCTTCGGAAGTCCTCGGTTTTATCTGTTGTTACGGAAACAAAGCTATTGACATCGTCCAGAACTCTTACATCATTTCCAACCTTATGGAATACCAATTCCCCAGCCTTTAAAGCTGTTTCCAGCTCGCTTTGCTTAAAGGAAGTATTAATTGTATACTCACCGTTATAAAGCTTGTTGGTAAGGCTCTTATTCACTGCACAGCCACACTCTACACCTGTAAGCCAATAAACAAGACTTGAAGCAATAGCACCGCTGTCTGTAACAGCATTTTTAAGGTTAATTACGCCCTCATAATCTGCCGCCTTGTTGTAAAGGACCGTCTGGAATTTAATACCCATATCGTCACGCAATCTGCTTGTATATGCCGCATAAAGGCTCTTAATAGTTTCCTCTGTGCTTAAACAGCCTAAGGTATTAAAGCTGTAAGCCTCAAGCTTATCCAAGAATGCCTGATACTCTGTGCCTGTTACACTTGCCGCATTTGTACCGCCTGTTAACGCAGTACCTGCTGTTGCCGCTAAGGTTGCATCCGATTTAAAGATAACAAAATCGTTAGCCTTAAGAGCTGTAGCACCACTTACTGTCTGCGTGTCAACTACTGTGCTGTCAATCATGGTAGTCACGTCAAACTTGGTTTCATCGTCTGCATTTACTGCAATGACAATCTTAATATCATTGCCCCTAATGCCACTATATAAGGCTGTAGCGTATGCATTACTTGCCTTAACGCCACTGTTAAGCCTATAAGCATAAAGAGTTGTTGCGTTTAAGAATAAATCCCTAAGACCCTTTAGCTTGTCACTGGTGTAATCGTAGCCAAATATCTTTAAGCTGTCCGCTTGAAAATCTGCTACTTCTACTGTAAATATTTCACCATCAACACCCCAGTCCAACTCTAACGCCATGGCGCAATACCCTCTGTCGGATAACGTAGCTGAAGCTTTTGCCGCAGACGTGAAGTTGATGTAACTACCTGGCAATACTTTGTTTTGTGTTAAAAATGTTCCGCCGCCTAACCCCATTATTTAATCTCCCCTTTCATAAAATCTTCAATTAATTTTGTAACCTCACTGTGGGAATAGCTTTCACCCTCTGTAAGCAATGCGTTCAGCAAGTCCCTGTTATCCGTATGTTTCTTACTACCCATTAGTTGGGCCTTTGTAAATTTAGGCTCTGTAACTTCACTTTCCACAACGTCACCACTCTTTTGTTTCGCCATAAATAATTACCTCCTCCATCTTTTCTTCTTCCGCCTTGGTACGTACTACTGGAACAACGTAGTCCACAAAGAAATGCAGTACCCTGTCTTGTACCCTTGAATTTAAACTCATTCCTCTAAGAAGGTCCTCATTAACAGCAATGTACTCAAGCAATTCATACAATTCTTCCGATACGTCCAAACATTCTTTGTTTTCTCCGCCATTCTCATTAGGGAAATATTGAATATCAAAGGAATAGGTTTCCATGTACCTATTTCCCAGCCTTTGGGTTTGGACTTGAGTAATTAACTGCACAAAAAAGCAAGGCTCTTCAAAGCCCTGCTTTATGCTCTCTGTATATAGCTTGTAACCGCCTTGAGCGTACCTTGTACGTATCTTTTCGGCTATGCCTAAAATAATATTAGTGACCATCAAACACACTCCTTAACAGCCTTTCAAGTCTCTGCTGTACAATCTTATCTGCATTTTGCTGTAATTCCTTTTCGGATATAGTCAGCATGAAAACTCCCGGCACCCACCTGTTATGACTTGATGTTCTGTGCCCATACTCAACATATACAGCATATTCCACAGGGTTGTCGACGATAAACTCCGCAACATTTCCAACCATATTGACGTGAATATTTTTTACATAGGCTGTTACATTAGGGTTGACTCCAAAGGCTCCTCTTATTTCAGCCTCTCTCTGTGTTTCTACAACCCATCCATTTTTCAATGTCCCTGTATCCGATGGAGAGTTGTAAATAACTTTACGCAATAACCTTGCAACGAGTTCCTTGACCATCTGTTCTTGAAACTTGGGTATATCAGCACTTTGTAGCTTTTCCAGCTTATCCCTAAACTTTACCAACTGCCGATAATCCATACTGCCCCATCTAGCCATTATGCCCACCTCTCTTTTAAGGTTAACTCTACCTCCTGGTGGGATAAATACATAGCTGGCTCTCCTGCGGCAACATAACTGCATGTTTTCCCTGCTTGGGTTACAACAATTCGACTACCTGCTTTTACCGTTACCTCTGTACCTAAAAACAGCTTTATGGTTTGTGCTACTGCTGTGGCTGTAGTAGTTTCTGTAGCACTTGGTTTACTGCTATAGGAAAGCCGACACGGTACATTTTCAGCTACTACTGTAGCCACTGTGTTATTGATTGTTCCTTCACCTGATACAAACTCTGTTATTGTACAAGTGCCGTCATACAAGCTATTAGCGTGCTTTTTCAACATATCAAAGATTGACACCTTACCACCCCACTTTACGGTATCGGTTTAGCTGTGTGGTATAGTCTTTCAGGAATGTCATACCGCTGTTTTCTGTGACACTGGCAGCACTACCAAAGGAGACACTCACGTCCCCCTCAGTTATGCTTTTCACTGGTCCTTGTACTTGTTCCTGCCCTAAGCTTTCGGCTCGGTATATATCAATGCACATATTCAACAATACATTATTTAAGCCTACAGGAATTTCGGCTATGTTGCAGTAGTTGCAGACCATATCCGTTGCCTTGTCAATTACAAAGTCTAAGATAACATCTTTGCTTTCATCTGTTATACCAAGCAAAACTCTAAGCGTTGCTATCTGCTCCGCCTGCGCCATCTTCACCACCGCCATTCAAAGCTTCAGTAATTTTCTTAAGAATACCTTTTGCTGATGTAGAGTTCCCTATGTCAATGTTGTTTTCTTTTGCATAGGCTGTAAGCTCCTCAAGGGTCATTTCCTCAAGAGATTTTTCCCCTGAGCCTTCTTCTTTTTCTTCTATAAGCTCATACCCTTGTGAAAGGTATTCCTCTTTCTTTGCCTCGTTGCCAGCAATCTTTATAACATTAAATTTCTTAAGCTGATACATTTATATCACTCCTTTTAGGCTTTTGCTTCCTTGATATTTACAAAGAGCGAGTTCTTCTTATTATCCAATACCCAAATTTCATGGTAACGTCTGTAATCCAAGCTCCATGCATTTGCTTTCTGGTAAGTATCAGGTGTAAAGATACGCATTTTGTCCTGCTTTGTTACAGCAATTGGCGAAGTTCTTGCAACAACAAGGAAGTTAATTGACTTAGCGGTTGTGCCTTTAATAAAGCCGCCTGCCTCCTGCCCTGTTGTTGAACCATCGTAAAGTGTAATTGCTGTGTACATACGGTTGCTTGGCACTGCGATTAATGGACAGCCGTCAATCTGTGGCACTTGAGTATTAATACCACCTTGAGCAAATGACATAGCTGTAAGCTTGCCCAGTGCCGCCTCCTCAACAGCCCCAACAGTATCATAAGTGGCAAGAATATCTAACTCACCATCATAGCCAGCCTCACGAATGGTCTTTATAGCCGTTTTGATTTTATTGATAATTGTAGCTGCCGCAACAGTATAGCCATACTCCACCTGTTTATCGTCTGCCACGCCCATAGCAGTCGTAGCAAGCTTTGAAATACGGTAAGCATCAATTTCTGGTACTAACTTGGTACGCTGAAATTCGCTCATTACTGCACTGGCTGTTGGAATGAAGTTTGCCTCGTCCACATCCATTGCGTCCAGTAAGAATTTTCTGCCCCTGTCCTGTGTCATGGTAAGTGTCTGGTATTCTAATGTTACACTGCCATCAACATAACCACCCGTTCTGGAGTAATCCCCAAGACCCTGAACTGACATCTTAGGTACTTTAATCTCGTTACCTCCTGTGTATCTCACTTGCCCTGCGTTTGCATCCATGAAGCCTGTTTTAAGGGTTTGAACCGCAAGTAAATCTAAGTTTGTTTCAAATAGTTTTGCGAACTCTAATACATTTCCCATTATTTATTCCTCCTCTTAATTAATTCATTTTAATGCCCATTGCCTGTGCTATTTGGGCATTTACCTCGGTTTCTGTACTGGTAGCAGACCCTTTTGTAAAGCCTGTACCCACATTTGCTTTTGTTTCCACATCAAAAAGATAGCTGTCTGACTTCATCAGTCCATCAAGGTCTAGACCCTCTAAAGTGCCGTCTTCTTTAACATTAATCTTTTCCATATCCAACAATGCTTTAATTGCTTTAGGGTTTTTCCCTTTGGCTTGCATAATCGCCAAGTCAATAGCACTGTTTTTCTGGTTGTCACTGATTTTTTTGCTTAAGCTCTCAGTTTCAGACTTGTACTTCTCCTGTAATGCTTCATACTGCTTTTGAAGTTCCGCATTATCCCCTGATGATTTTTTTAAGCCCTCAATATCTTTATCTCTGACTTTAATCTGACCCTCTAAGTCCTTCTTTGTTTCGTTTACTGCGTTAAAGTCAGTTCTGGAAACAAAGTTTTCGCCTAGTTTCTCGGCTACCTTTTTATCAGCCTCCTCTGTGTAACTTTCACCTAAAATTTCCTTTAACCATTCATGCTTCATACTCTTTTCTCCTTTCACTCTATCCTTTTTATCTGGCCAGTCCCAGTATTGAGCTGTGCTGTTTTATCCCTGCACAAAGGGTAATTTTTGTACTAAAAAAGGACCTGTTTAACGTCTGTGTCCAAAGACGAGATAAGTTGACCGCCTTCACCTTTCTGTAATCGTATTTTTGTTACACAAAGGTAATCACCTCCTAAAAATGGTCATTAAAAAACCACTCAAACATTATTGTCTAAGTGGTTTTAATTAAGCTGAGCGTATAAGTTATCATATATAAGTTGGAGCTTAATACCTGTATCATTTAAATAATCTTGATTTACCATACCTTTAAAAATAATGGCATCATCAATAAATTCAAATAAATCCGATATGTCATCATCACTCATATTGAATTCATTACCTGTTTGTGCCTTTTTCAATTTTTTAATAATTTCATTGTCAGGATAGAGACTGTATAGAAGGTCAATCTGCTCCTGCTCTAGTTTGAACTTGCTAATTTCGTCCATTTTTTTCTCGTCCTTTCATCAGTTGGGTTACATTGAATTAATACCCCTGTATCTGGATTAATTGATATTGTTGCCTTCTCACCAAAGAATTTTTGACTTTTAAGTAAAGTTCCATTTTCATCAATTTCTTCTTTAACACCAGATACGCCCATAGGATTAGTTAAAGCCTGTTTAATATCCTGAATATCAACCCCAGTTCGGAATTTATTTGTTTTAGGGTCCTGTGTTGTTCCAAACACTCTTTCGACAAAATGTTTACTTTGGGATTTAATTGAAATGTTATTCGATGTAGCTATACCAACTATCTCCTCGTTTATAATATCCTTATATTTTTTGTAATCTTCAAAAGTAGTAAAAGCAGAAATCATATTACTGCTTCTTGACCTTTTGTAATCCTGTAACATTGACCATTTATCACTGTTATTATACTTCAATTCTTGAAACTTATCAAAGCTTTTAGGTGAATTCTTCCCCAAAACTTCTTTGTATTTTTCATACTGCTTTTGGTCGGAATATTTATTTTTAAGTTTTTGTTCCTGAATAAGCATATCAGTGTTTGTCTTAACACGTTTATCATGCCAATTCTTATATTTCATATCCGCAGGCACTTTATATGTTTTTCCGTCTTCGCCCCTTGCGGCTCTTTTTTCGTCTGCTGTAAATTCATCATTGAAATATGGTACTGTGGTACTCCTGCACCAAGGATGAAGGGGCGGTGCATTGACACCAACTTGATACTCACTCATAGGGAAATGCTGACCGTCCATACTCTGGCACAAGCTACTGGTTTTAAGGTCAAGGGTTGCAACATACTCAAACTCTTCAACATCTAACTCTTTATAGCAATCTTTCCTCGAAGCGGATGCGTAGTAAGCACTTTCTGTCATTACAAGCCTACTGGCTGCACTCTTGGAAACATTAAGGGTATTAGCCATTTCTTTGATTATCCTGTTGGGGTTATCACCTCGAATAAGTGCCTGGGTAAATTTTGTGTCCAGCTGGTACAAAAGGTTTGTTCTGTCTGAACCCCATATCTTTTGTGAGAATGTACTCCCATCTGGTGCCCAAGGCTTTGACAATACCTTTTCAATTTTATTGGTATCCAAGGTAGCAAAAGCCATGCCTTCGCCTAAACCTTTTTGTATTTCATAAATAGTTTTGTAATACCCATCCTTATAAATTTTGCTCATAGTATCTGCAATACCTATATCTTTTTTAGCCTCCAGTATTTCGACCTGCTGTCGCATTTGCAGTTGTAAGGCTCTTAACCTATCCATACGATAAATATCACTGGCGCTTTCCAATTCCTTTATCCATTTGCCATCTAAAGCATTTTGTTTTCCATATTTGATATATTGGTTAAGTGTCATTTGAAATGCTTTTCGTTCTTGGGAGTTCAATATTTTCTTAGCTTCGGATAATGTCAGCATTTCGTTGGCGGCAAAGCGTTCATAGAAAATTTCAATTTCCTTTTGAATGTTCTGTATAGCTTCATCATAAGCCAAAATCAATTCCCTGTTATATTCCTCACCCTTATTCAAAAGGCTTTCATTTAGGGCGTTAAATCGTTCCTGCCAATACTCACTGTTCTTTTGTGCCATTGCTGTCACCACCTAAGCTTTTATACTCTGCAAAAGCCTCCATGTTCTTTTTCTCCTGCGCCTCCAACTCCTTTAACTCTGCGTTCACATCGTCCACAAATGGATGTTTAGATAGCAAAGTTTTATCAGAAACAACACCTTTGGATAGGTTAATCATGTTCACCGTTTCAAGGTCGTTAGTAATCATGGTGCAGTTAATGGTGATGTTGATTAAGCCGCTGTCATAGCTTGTGCCGTTACTTCGGTTATAATCATCTGTAATAAACCAAAAGAAATCCTTAATTGCCTTTTTCAGCTTTGACACCATGGCATTAGCCTTTAAATCCAGTTGTGTATACTGGAATTTAAGGGATACCCCTGAGGCATTCCCCAACTTATCGTTATCTGTATCCACACCCATACCAAAGTTGATTATATCCCTCCGTAGCATTTTAAGCCATTCAATACGTCCTGTTACGGGTAAATCTACCTGCTTTGCGTCAATTTTCCCTTTGTCATCTGTAATATTTACCGCCCTATTGACTTGTAGCTTTCTGGCAATAGTTCCAGCTGTTTCACCGCCATAGCCTTGTATAGACCAGTAAAGTGTTACAAGGTCAAGAAGGTCATTAGTGCCTTGACTTGAAATGAGGTCGTAGGCATCAATTAAGCCTTTTACCTTTTGCAAGTCAGATGTTCTTCGGCTGTTGTTTTCCAATACCACAAAAGGAACTCTGCCCCAGCTATGCGCTTCTCTGTGGCTTTCCACGCCATTTAAACTGCTGATTTCAAACCAGTGTGGCATAGGGTTAATAGCATAATTACGGTCAAGCAAATACCTACCGTTATCGTCTTCTATGTAGTAAGTGACGTCATTCTTTGTCCACCACTCAACCTTTTTACGCAACATCTTATCTTTGCCCTTAATCACGGATATGTTATAGTA
Organism: Lachnospiraceae bacterium; assembly: GCA_034933685.1. Lineage (GTDB taxonomy): Bacteria > Bacillota > Clostridia > Lachnospirales > Anaerotignaceae > UBA8514. The sequence continues at coordinate 13,524 of JAYFNB010000020.1, forward strand.
CCGCACCAATTCCACAAGCTCTGTTTGATACTCGGTGTCATAAATAGGAATGACCTCATTTGCTGCTACAATGCAGTATCTTAGTTCTGCGTTGGCGTTGTAGTAAAAATGAATATAATCCACACCTTTGTTGCTTGCACCAATTACAAGGTCAGACAATACCTCGTTAAACCTTTCGTCAGCTAACTTGGTAACAATGTCCTCATAGGCTTTCAATTCTGTATTCTTCTCTGCACCATCTACACTAATGGTCGGTTCTCTGCCCACCAAGTAAGCCGCCTTTTGGTCAACTAAAATAGTATGGAAGGAGTTTACATTGTGGTGGTTGCTTCGATTTCGGTTTTTAAATACTTCTATTTTTTCAGTACCATCCACCTCGGAAGTCTCGGAAATATAGGTTTTTTGGAAGTCTTTTTCATATATGTCATGCTCCCCAACATAATACTTTTCACCTTTTTCCATAACCTTTTTAGCCTGTGAGGACACATCGTCATTAATTAAATCTCGTATAATTGTGCTGTTGTTTAACCCTGCCTCGGCTGTTATTTTCATGTTGATTATATCTGTTTCAGTTAATAGCATTATCTCACCTTCACATTCTTCATATCACTTTCTCTGCTGTACCGAACAGCGTCAATAGAGTGGTTGTCCTTATCAGGGAATTTAGCTTTAAAACCGCCATTCCCGTCACTTTCTAACTCATAGCTGTAAAATTCCTTTGCTGTCTTTGGGCAACGATTAGGGTCTATGATTATTTCCTCTAAATCTTGTAACCACTTAATGCCGTAGTCCACACTGTCGGGTCCTTTTCTTGCACCAATAACTCTTAAGCCATAACCGCTGACTTCTGCAATAGACTTCGGTTCGGCACTGTCACAAGTAATAAGTCCATTATTTTTGTTTTCCTCTTTCACCATTTCTGCCGCTTTGCGGTTACTAAGACCAATCAGCTGTATTTCAAAAAATATGTAAAGCTTTCGTCTTGTTTTGTCATAGTGGTTTACAGTGTAATGAAATGGGTCTGTAGCATAACCCCAGTCCAAACCTCTTGCAAGGCGGTCAAAGCCTTTGATTTCCTCGTCACTGATTTCACGTAAGGTAATGTTGGCAAATACCGCACCCCCCGTACCGGTAACCTCTCCCATATACTCATGGTTATAGGCTGTTTCATTTACACTTTTCAGATGTTCAGCCTCGATAAAAAACTGCTCTCCAAGCCAATCCTTGGGAACAGTTAAATAGGTGCTATGATGGATTATTCGGTCATCCCTTGTTTTTAAAATCTCCTCATTCACCCAGTTTCTTTGGCTCTTGGGTGGATTATAGGAATAAAAAACGCAGAAACTTTCGCCTCCACGCATTAAGGATTGGTTGATTGTTCTGATTTCTTCCATGCCACCAAACTCGTCAACTTCCTCATACCAAATGTATTTACAATAGCCTTGACGGAACTTGGTAGACTTAATCTTCTTTGGGTTGTCCGCACCTCTAAATAATATCTTGCCTCCTGTGGGAACGTAGGACAGTTCCAGAGGACTTTGTTTCACGTTCCAGTATCTTTCTACCCCTAAGGCACTGATTGCCCACAATAACTGCTGAAATACGCTATCCTTGAGGTTAACACCAACCTTACGCATTGTAACACAATTGGCTTTATGGTCTTTCATCATCCCTAAAATAATCTCAATGGAAACAAAGGAGGACTTTGTAGAACCACGACCACCATTAAGCCAATAATGAGTGTATTTGTGTTGCTTAACTTCGTGATGCAGGGAATAAAAAGAGGGTGCAATAAGGTCAATTAATTTAACCATTATCATCACCCCTTGGGACGTTGTCCAGTATCTGAACCGCTATGTTGCTGTCTATCTGAAGTTTGTCATTGAATACCCCTAAGTGTCTGCCAATCAATTCAAGTGCTTTTATTTTATCTGCAAACTTTACCTCGCGCTCTATGCTGCTATAATCACCATCTGTAATTTTCACTTTTACAGAAGCAATTGCGGCAGTATCATCCTCACTGGCATCCGCTTTTACTGTAGCGTCCTTTGTGTCAACCACATCAGGGGCATTGACAAAAGCTATTCTTGCAAGCTCCCGAACCACTCTATCTGCATTTACACCTGTTCGCTTTGACCGTTCAGCCATAGCTGTATCTACGCGTGTGCGAATTTCAGGTTTATTCAATAATTCATTCCCAATGGAATACGCTGTTTTTGAAGAATATCCAGCTCTTATTGCCGCTTGGGTGGCATTAAGGTCGATTAGGTATTCATCTGAGAAGCGTTTTTGTTTTTCGGTCATAACGTCACCGTCCTTTCTTCAAATGAAAAAGAGCCATAAAGGCTCTTACTTATAAATTATTTCTAAATACATATCTTGACCATTATGAATGGTATTAATCTTTAAAACTATTACATTTATTCCTTTCCCTTTTGTATCCTTTATTGCAACTATTAGTTCATTAACTCTTTGTTTGTTTTTAACCCTATAACTATAAGTATACTCTTTAGGGATATATAGTAGCTTCATAAGTGGAAGATAAATACTGCCAAAAAGGGCAATATACGTTGATATAAGTGCAATAGAAATTGATATTCGGGCATCACTTGGATTAGACCCCAAATACCCCATACGCACAACATAAATGACAAGTGCAACGGCTACTATTGGCATTATTTGTATTATAAATTGTATTGCGGTTTTCAAATTATTTAGAACTTGTTTAAACCGAGTTTCAATTTTGTATTTGTATGCTTTTTTTATTCCTGATATTTCAATCAAAATACCTTTAGCTTCATCTTTTACTTTTTCAACCATCAGGTCTTCTACTCTTGTTTTTTTCATTTAAACACCTCTAACACTAAATTTCGACACAAAGCATGAAATTCCTTTCATAAATTTTATTTATGCCAAAGAAACAGCACCGGCCTAAGCCAGTGCCTAAAGGAGGTTGCTCAAATTGAACTTTTTACTGATACCATTGTATCACTTATTAACCGTACAAACCGTATCAAATTTTTTAAAGTACCTGTAATACTTAACACGGATATATTCTCCGTTATTTCCACCGCCAATAGTTTTCGCAACCTCATCCCACCCCATCAAACAAACATTTCTCAAATACACAATCTGCCGCATAAGACTATCGTCAATTTCTTCTATGTAATCCATAATTCGTTTTCGCTGTACCTGTACCTTTGCCAATAATCCTTTGATTATAGCTTCGTAATCTGCCATTTCTGCAGCATAATCGGCAAGGTCAATGCATTTACCACCTCGAGGCATATCGCTAATTATAGGTGATTTCACAAGGCATTTACAACGTAGTTTATCAAGCTCATTCTGCCACATGGTAATTTCTCGGTTAAGATAATATATCTGCTTCAGTTCTTTTTTCGTCAATATCTTGTCCCTCCCATGCCCAGTCTTTTTCGGCAACCAAAGCTCTAAGTAGTAACAGATAATTTATACTGTCACATATTTTTTCATCCCATAGTGAACTCTTATTGGTATCACCAGACATACACATATCGTAAACCGATACCGTGTGCTTTGCCATCATGCCTGCTAATGCCTGCTTAGGGTCAACGCCCTGTAAATCCGCCGCAACCTTAAAGTTATGTAACCTATCTTCTGTGGCATACTCTGTTGCCTTGCTGTTAAGCAGGTTTCGGCATTTAATTAAAATATAGTCAATTACTTCCTCAAATTCTCCTGACTTCATAATTTTACCCCTTTTTAATTTTTATTTTTATCTTCGTAATGATTCTTGCAATCTGTGCCTGTGACAAATTCAATTTCTTACTGATCTCAACTTGAGAAATACCTTGTAGTCTCATCAGCACAATTCGTTGTTCCCTCTGGTCTAAAACTGACAGCATTTCCCTTAGACAAAAACTCTCTGATACAACATCCGCCTTTTCGTCCGGGATTATATCAAAAATATTGATAACCTTGCCCTCATCAGTATATATTTCTGAATCCACATACTGAAAACGATTATTCTTTTTAACACCTCTGAAAAATAGTCTCATTTGATTTTGAATACAAATACATGCTATTGTAGTTATTTTGCCACCTTTGCTAGTATCGTAGGCTTGGCAAGCTCTCCATAAACCAATTAGGCATATCTGTTTTGCCTCCTCGTTATTCACATAACCAGGATAGTATCTATTCAAAACCCAATACGCAAACTTGATGTTTTCTGAAAATAGTTCTTTCGCATCACTTTTCATAATCTCACAGGAGTAAACAGCTGTTTATTGTCCGGACAAACCTCTTACTCCTTCCTTGGTGATTTATTAAACTTGTTTAAAACTTTCTTTTTCGTCCTCGCCAAAAAATCCTAACTTCATTCCCAATTGCATGACACCAACCACAATCAATCTAAGGTCTTCTCCCTTTATTCCGGCCATGTCAAATGTCATTGTCAACTGGTCACCTTCACCATTAAACTGGGCTACAAAACCTTTATCAATCACTTTATCTGTTCCATCTTCATACGTAAGAGTTATTTTTGCAACATTCTTATCATCTTCCATAAATTTAATCCTCCAAATTATTTACCATACTTAACCTTAAGTGATTCTAACAAATCATCCTGTACGTCTTTTTTGCCCTGTAAGCTGTCCAACACCTTTTCATCTACGGTACCCTCTGTAATCAGATGATGAATAATAACCGCTTGGGTCTGTCCCTGTCTGTAAAGCCTTGCGTTTGCCTGCTGGTAAAGCTCCAGGCTCCAGGTAAGCCCAAACCATACAATTATATTTCCACCTGCTTGTAAATTAAGTCCATGTCCTGCTCCTGCAGGGTGAGCCAATAAAAGTTGTATTTCTCCATTGTTCCAATCTGTTATGTCTTTTGAATTCTCCAGCTTTTTTGCAAAAGGAAATTTTTTCTTTATTCTCTCTAAATCATGTTTGTAACTGTAAAAACAAAGAATAGGTTTTCCGTTGGATACATCTATTAGTTCCTCAAGCATATCCAGTTTTTTGTCATGGGTTTTTACATAATCCCCATCTGGAAGATACATGGCACCATTGCTGTACTGCAAAAGCTTGTTGGTAAGTGCCGCCGCCGATGCTGCAGTAATTTCACCCTCCATAAACTGAATGAAACTGTCCCTTTCAAAATCCTGGTACTCTTTCATTTCTTTTCCTGAAAGCTTAATTGCCTGTATATTATCAATCCGTTCTGGCATATCCAGCCAGTCTTCTGCCTTCATGGAAATACATATATCCTCTATTTTTTCATTGATAGACTGCTCTGCTTCGGGTTTTGGCTTATAATTAAATATCGTTGATTGGTTTCTCTGCCCAGGTGTGAAGTACCTTTCCCTAAAGCCTGTTACGGTTCGACCAAGACGTTCACCACCATCTAGTAAATATATCTGGCTCCATAAATCAATTAAACCATTAGGTGCTGGTGTACCAGTAAGCCCCACAACTCTTGCACTTCGTGTAATATATTTGCGTAACGCCTTAAACCTTTGTGCTTTTGGTGATTTGAAGCTGGATAACTCGTCAATTACAACCATATCAAACGTCCATCCGTTGCCAATTGTAGAAAGTTCATTAGTCAACCACACCACATTTTCACGATTTATAACGTAAATATCTGCATCTTTTGCCAAAGCTTTTCTTCTCTCTGATTGTGAACCCAGTATCTTAGAAATTTTAAGGTGTTTTAGATGGTCCCATTTTTCACTTTCTTTACTCCATGTATCTTCCGCCACTCGTAAGGGTGCTATTACAAGTACCTTGTTAACCTCAAACTGGTTATTCATTAAATCCTCAATGGCTGTAAGGGTAATTACTGTTTTCCCCAAACCCATATCTAAAAATAATCCAGCTCTCGGTGTTTCATAAATTTTGTTGATGGCTATATCCTGGTACTTATGTGGTATGAACTTCACCGGCAATCACCTCCTTCAAAAACTGTTGTACTCCGTCTATGCTGTCAATCACATAAACCTTGAAGCCTAAACTCTGTAAAATTCTGTGTGCTGAAAGTTGTAATGGTCTTGGTTTTTTGCCTGGTGCTTTCAGCTCCACAAAGAAGATTTTTCTTTCCGGAAACAGCACCATTCTGTCTGGCAAACCTGCCATACTTGCCGAATTTATCTTTAAGGCTATACCGCCCATGGCTTTGACCTTATTTTTAAGATGATTTTCCACGTTTTTCTCTAACATTGCTTTAAAATCCTCTTTTCTGAAAAAAGTTTGTAGTCACTTGAAACCCTTTAAAATCAAGGGTTCAACACGTTTTGACTACAAAGACTACATTGTTTGCTATATAGAATAAAAACAAAGGCATTATAGAACCCATTTTATAATTACCATATATTTACATATTCCTATAACGTCTTTAATTTCAATCTATATAAGGAAGTTTGTAGTCAATGTAGTCAAAGTGGCTCAAACCATTGATTTTACAAGGTTTTTGCTGACTACAAACTTTTTAGTTTTGTAGTCAGACTTTTCTTTTAAACCCTCGTTGATTTCCATATAAATCTCCAAATCTTAACGAATATTTGGTTTGTTCCCACTCACCAGTTTTCATAATTATGTCATTAATTTCCATGCTTCTTTGACGTTGTAAATCTTTCTTATCTCCACCAAAAAGCTCACACCATATTTCTAATGCACATACCTTTTCTCGCATTACCGTACCTTCAACCTTTACACCAAAGTCATTGCCCTGGTAATACCCACGCCTTGCAGACAAGTCCATTTCTTCCCAGTTTTCAGGAAGTAATTTTTCCAAGTACATTTTTATATCCCCTGTCATAGGGCTTTCTTCTAAATGCCTGTCCTGTTCCGCTTCAGCTAAAGCCTTTAGGTGCTCATCCTCAAAATAGATTTTTTCACCCTTCTTAAAAAGCTCTACGGCTTCCGCCCAAACAAGGTCCACCGTGTCCTCATTAAGTTCCGTCCACATATCCTTTGTAGCTTTATCCCCATTTACATCCACTGGCCAAAACCGTCTGTTGCCTGTCATATCTCGTAAAAATTCATATTTATTAGTAGTACCAAAGAAAATACATTGCCGTTTATAGGTTTCTACATGGTGACCATAGGCGGCTCTATATGCATCCTCGCTTTTAGCGGTAAAATGCTTTATAGCTTCAACCTCCATGCGTTTCATTGCCGCCAATTCTGCCACTTCTATTATCCAAAAGCCTTGTATCTGCTCATAGGCTTCTTTCCCCTGTACCGTTGTAAGGGTGTCAGAAAACCAGTCTTTTCCAAGCCTTTTTATTATTTGGCTTTTACCACAACCCTGTTTACCCACAAGAACAAGCATGGTGTCGTACTTTATGCCAGGTACAAAAATTCTTGCTACTGCTGCCACTAAAGCCTTTCTGGTGACCGCCCTAATGTACTGGTTGTCATCTGCACCCAGGTAGTCAATTAAAAGTGTTTCCAGCCTTTTTTCTCCATCCCAAACCAAACGGTTCAAATAATCTCTTACAGGGTGGTACTTGTTCTGCTGTGCCACTAAGGTCCATGCATCTTCTATTACACCCTTACCCTTAATGCCATAGCCTTTTTCAAGGTAATGCCTAAGCCCTGCATCGTCTGCATCTGTCCAGTCTTTTTCTTTGTCCTCTTTGCTCCAAGGGGTTACCCCAAACAGCTTATATTTTTTAGTAAATTCATTTAAGGCAATTTTACCCTTTATCATACGGTCATGCTCCAGAATCAGCTTGCAGTTATTAATTGTACCGGCATAACCGTTTTTGCCAGCTGGCTCAAGCTCCAATGCCCACCTGTCATCTTCTTCCTCAGGTTCTTCTGTATTAACAAACTCGCCAAAATCTTCCTCAATCGAACTTTGCTTTTCCTTGAAAACAGTAAGCTTCACGCTTTCGTCATTTTTGGCCAACTCAGTCATTCTCAAGAAAGAGGGCATTTTTATAATAGGTGTTCCGGTTGTTGCATCTTCATCTGCGTCACCGTAAAGATGAAGCCGAACCATGTCAAAAGCGTTGCACAATACCCCACTAATAGGATCTGTAGCATGATTGGAATAAACAAATTTACTGTCATCATAAACGATGACACCAGCAGCAGTACTGCCCTGTGAATATGTAAAACGCCCATCAATGCTGCAAGGCACGTACACCCCTGGGAGGAATTTCTCCATTGCTTCCTCAACTGTGTACGTGCGGCAAAAGGCGCCTATAATACCCGCTTTGGATGTAGGGTCTTCCTGCTTTTTAAGTAGTCTTTCTTTGACTTTTAACGTCCTTGTAGATGTTGGCCAAGCCGAAATATCCTTCCAATCGGCATATCTTCCAAGAACTTTATCAACATCCAAGGATTCATTCTCTTCATGGTCAAATATGTATTCACCATCAATACTGGTGCTCGGCCAGTACATAAGCCTATGGGCCTGATACGTTGTATCATCAAACATATCAATGCCAATATCTGCGGCTATACGTCTTGCTACGGCTTCATATTCATCAGGGCTTACAGCTCTTGAAAGAGGAATTAATAGCCTCAATCTTGGTTTTTCGGGCGTATGTTTATGTGTTGAGTAAACGCACCAGGTATATTCTGAAAACAGCCTTAAGGTATCGCAGAAATCCTCTGTAGCAAAGTCCGCATCCAGAGTTAAGATATACCTCTTATCAACGCTTTCCGCTTTTCTTCTTCCATTTTTAAGTCTGCCTCCTACAAAGCCACCAACGTCTTTTATTGAGTCTTGCTGTCCTTTGGCCATATTAAAATATTCACCCTGCGTTTCAGGGGTTCTGGTAGTGGTTTCAAGCCTTTTTACAAAGTCTTCCCATGAAATTTCAGAGTTTTTCCAAAGCTTACTGGTGCGGCTCTGCCCTACTGCAATCATAAGTTTTTCCAAGATTGTCCCTCCCCTCTCTAATCTTTTTTATAGAAATTACATTCATAACCATCTGCTCTAAGTGGTAATCCTGGCGCCCAACTAATAGGCTCACCCATCAATTTTGAAAGTTCTTCTTCGCTGCTTATTCCAATAGGTGCATCCACAATTAACTCATCGTGAACATGGAAGTTCACTTCAAAACCTTTGTCTTCTACTCTCTTAAGACTTTCCGCCAAGCAATCCCTGGCAAAAGCTTGTACAATATTTTCCACAAGCTTTCCTCCAAAGGTTTCCAGGCGTTCCCAAGTCTTCTTTGTTTGGTTCATTCCCATATATGTAATAGAGGGGCTACCAAATTTATTGGTGCCTATTTCTGGCTTCACATAAGCCAATCTACGTCCAGAAGGAAGACCAACAAATAAAATACCCGACTGCTTTATAAAGCTTATTCCACGGGCAATTTTTGATGGTTTATTCTGCAATGCATCCTTAGCAGCCCTATCTACCGTGTACCAAAAATTAACGATAGAAGGATTGGCAGCTCTCCAAGCGGATACTAATTCCGGAAGTTCTTCTTCCTCTAATCCCATATCTAAAGCGCCCATACTAACTAACGCACCAACACTTCCGCCATAACCAAGTGCTAACTCCGCAATCTTGCCCTTTTGACGCAGTGGGTCACCCTTTTTAATACTTTCAATGGGAACTTTAAACATCTGTGCCGCTGAAGCTTCATATATCTTTCCATGGGAATTAAACACATCAAGACGCCATCTTTCATCCGCCAAATAAGCGATTACTCTTGCCTCAATTGCTGAAAAGTCAGATACAATAAACCGTTTGCCCTCTGAGGGTATAAATGCCGTTCGTATAAGCTCTGAAAGGGTTTGTGGCACATTGCCATAAAGCATTTCAAATAATTCATAGTCACCCTCAGCCACAAGCTGTCGGGCATATTCTAAGTCACGCAAATGGTTTTGTGGTAGGTTCTGCACCTGTACAATTCTTCCTGCCCATCTGCCTGTGCGGTTTGCACCGTAAAACTGCAACAGCCCACGCACACGTCCGTCATTGCAAACACTTCTTACCATGGCCTCATACTTGCTTACGGAGGTTTTCGCCATTTCAGACCGAAGCTTTATTACCTCCAAAACCTTTTCATTTTTAGAGGTTTTTAAAATTTCCTTTAGCTTTTCCTTATTTAAACTATCAATGACTTCACCTGTTTCTGTCTGCATCCATTTTTTCAACTGTGCAACAGAATTTACATTTTCAAGTCCAGTCAATTCCTTTGCCCTGATAACGCACTTTTCTATGTATTGTTCATTAAAACGAATAGCATTTTGAGCAAAGGAAATATCCACCCTTACACCTCTGTCGGTAATTCTTTGGTCATATTCCCAAAGCCTTTGTTCACTTTCAACCATAGGAAACCGTGATATTTTCTTCTTAATAGAGCGTTCTACAGCAACGTCTTGTATGCAGTATTCTTTGAAAATCTCCCATTTTTCAGAGTCCTGTTCTGGAAGATTTACTGTTCTGCCCCCGTTAGTTTTCGTAGGTTTACAAGGCTTACAAAAGTAATTAATAAGTGCCTTTCCTCGTGCGTCCTTTTTTTGTTCCAACCCTAATGCCTCAGCTACACCGCCAAGGGTTTGGGGTAGTCCTAACTCCGCCGCAGCTACCGCAGAACAGCGCCACTGCTCCACAGGAAGCCTTATATTGTAAAACCAACTAATGCAGGTTCTCTCAAAATTTGCGTTATAGGCGGTCTTAATAACATCCTTAGACAGCAAGGCTTCTCTTACTTCAAGTGGTAGCTTTTCCCCTTGTGCCAAGTCTACAATCTGTATTTCTTCATCATCGAAAGCAAAGCCAAACAGTAGGATTTTAAAATCCGGGGCATTCACGTATGCGTATACCCCGGACTTAATTAAATCAACACTGCTGTATGTTTCGATGTCTATTGATAGTTCTCGCATACAGCCTCACCCTTTTAGCCTAAAAAGTCATCATCATCTTCAAAGTCACCGTCAATTAATCCAGCAAAGTCATCTTCCGCTTTCGCTCTTCCTCCTAAAGGTTCACCGTCTGCAACTTTCATAAGATTATTAAGACCACATGCTATTCCACGGTTCCCATTGCTGTTAAAAGCATAAAAGGTAACAGAAGCATATCCATAGCAACCACTGTAAAGGTCAGTGCTATCAATAATAGGCTGTCCATTTTTATAAACTAAGCCTGGCTTTGTTTTGCAATTTGCATTGATAAAATAGCACCCTGCATAGTTTTCATCATCTTCTCTTTCAGTATCCCCATCACGAAGAGGAAGTTTTAAGTTTGCAGGAACCTTGCCACCAAACTTTGAAATACCAGCTTGTTTTGCCGCTTCAATAGCTTTTTTAATAGCGTTTAAAGTTCTTTTGTCCTCTTTTGGAATAATCAGACTTACCGAATATTTCTCATCCCCTCCGTTGATTGCTGCTGGTTCAAAAGCGTGTAAGTAACTAAATCTAACCTTTCCTGTAATAACCTTTGTTGACGCTGTATCTACATTTCCCATATATGTATCCTCCTTAGTTTTCAATTAATTCATTAAAATCTTTGTTTGCATTATCATTTGAATTGATTTCTGGTCGTTTATCATCAAAAGGAACCAGTGTTGGCTTGCCCTGTGGCTTAACTACCAAATCCCCTAAAATTTCTGTAAAGATTTTTTTGCTTAGAAGCTGCTCCATAGCAGTAATACCTTTTAATTTACGTGGCCAAATATCATCATCACGGTAACCCCTACCAATAAGCTGTGCGGCAACAAGTGTTTCATCAACCGCCCACGCACGGTTACTGCGACCTTCAACGACTTTATAACCCGGATATTTAATGCCATGATTTACCGCCTGGTCTAAAGCATATTCCTTAATAAGAGTAGCCCATTTGGCAAGACTTTCAGCTTGTTCCAGTATGTCTGCAATTTCATCTTCAGACAGTGTTGAAGGTTGCTTAAAGTCATATGCAGCGGCTTCTAACTTCTTATCTGCATATGCCCTGCAGATAGGTCTTCCTTTGCAGAAACCATCATCACAATGTTTGCCTGTACAAAATTCCTCTGTACCATTGTCAGCCTTTTGTGCCTTTTGTAAAACCTCTGTATTTGCCCACTCCAGTAAATCCTCTGCAAGCATTTGACAACTGCTAATATTGTCAATTCGTGGCTGATAAATGGTCATTATGATACTTTGTATGCCGTACAGGTAGTCGAACTCTGTTAATGCACCCAGTGCGTAAAGTTTTAGCTGAGGGTTGCCCTCCGCCTCAACTTCCACACCCTTGCCGTATTTAAGGTCTATAATTTCTATAGTGCCCTCTGCAATAATCACCACGTCACCTGTACCAAAACCCTCTGGTACCCACTCTGAAAAATCAAGCCGTTGCTCTAACAGAAGAACTGCATCAGGTGTTACACTTTTGGCCAAGTTAAATCTTTCGATAACAAAATCCCTATAGTCATCCGTGTACTGCTCCATATCCTCTGTTATATCAAGATCCTTAATTGCCTTATGATATTTAGCTCTTGTAACTTCTTTCATTGCAAGACGTATTTTGGCTTCACCTAAAGCGTGGGCGGTTGTTCCCTCTTTTGCATAATCACTCTCTGCCTCTGGTATTTGTGCCTCCAAAACAATTGATCCTGGGCAGTTAAGCCATTTCTTTGCTCCTGAGGCACTTAGTTTTGCGTGAACATCAGGCATTATTTCACCGCCTTTACAGCATCCATTACACTTGGGTAATCCTTTTCAGAAAGTTCTGTTACCTTAGATACTTTAAAAGCTTTTAAGATATTCTTTGCCGCCTCAGTACCTTTTGCTTTAGATAAATCCCCTAATGCTTTTCTGACTTCTTCAATGCTGTAAACCGGTTCATCTTCATATGAATCCACTGATGGAGGCTCTATACCCTCATCTTCTATGTATGCTTGTGGTTCTTCAATCGCCTCAGTAATTGCCGGAGCTTTCTTAGTTGGTGCTGTTGTAGAAACTGGCTTGTCTGCACCTGCCAACATCTGCCCTAATGCTTTCACCCCATCAATGATGTTTGGGTTCTTCATTAAATCCTCGTGTGTAATGTTAATAGCTATATTCATGTTATTGTCCTCCTAATTTTAATACTTTTGTCTGCTGTGCTTTTGGCAGTGCTTTAAATCCTTCTAAGTCCATAAGAATGAAACCGTGGTCATGTTCAACCTTGATGGTCCCTTGTTTAGGGTCAAACTTTCCTTTAAGGTCTACATGTTCAGCTCTCTCCCTTGCCATCACAGTGGCGTCATACATAGAAACTGAACTATTCTTATAAATCCTTGCGGCTTCAGCTATAATAAACTTTTCTTTCCTCATAGCTTCCTCTGCGGCTTTAACCTGTTCATCATACTTGCCCATTATCAGCACCGCCCTCTAAAGCTGTGTCAATGGCACTTCTAAGTGCTATAAGCTCATCCTTTGTTAAGGTAATGCCTTTTAACGGTTTACTGTGGTTATCTTGCCAAGAACGAATATCATACTTAGGTGCACCACTGCCCCACTTAACAAGGTTTAATTCCTTACTATTATTTTCATTACCTGAAACCACTCTAAATGGTTTAATAATTTCAAATTTTATGTCTGCCATAATATCCTCCTAAAAAAATGTATATAGTAACCGCAATAGAATGCGGTGTAATAGTTAACCAAGCTTTACAATGCAATGCCTTTCTTTATATAGCCTCTGGCCGTATCACTTAATTCACCTGTTTTAAGTGGGCATTTGGGGTGAGATTTCTTATTGCAAACGTCTATGCCTAAGCCTGTCCCACGGTTGAAGTTTCCCTTATGTATCTTGCAATAGTAAATCCACGAGATATACCCTACCTTCTTATGCCCCTTGTGCTTACAATCACTGCAAAGCCTATTTTCATCTATAGGTACAAATTTTTTCATTTGCATTTCCTCCTAATCTGTGATATTTTCTAATTGAAAGTTTTTTCTTTGCCGCCGATGGAATGCCAGTTCCTAAGCGGCTTTTTTATTCCCATATATCCTGCTTGGTAAATAAGGACCACACGCCCAGCACTAATATAAACAGTGCCATGGAGCAGTCTTTATCTTCTAATAAAACTGCCTTACTGGAGAAGTACAGCATTGTTAGCGACAGGATAATTGCAAACACTCCGAAAGCCTTTTGTTTTTTCACGGCTCGTCCTCCTATCCGTGTCTTATTTTCATCATAAAAGTGTTGCATACCTCTCGGCACGTTCCGCCGCTTCAAGTTTTTCAATATATGTCCGTTTGTCCTTAACCACGCCATTCATATCATTTAGCTCGCCCCGCAATTCTCCAACCGTCCCCTTCCACCTGTCCCGAAGGTCTTTAAGATTACGACGATGTAGTTCAACAAGAGATAGTTGTTTCTTGCGTTCTTCCCTTTGAGCTATGTAATCAAGTCCCTCGTCATATTCAGCAAGCGTTATCGTCCCGTATCCATACAGGTCTTGCAACTCCTCAGCGGTCATGCAACCATGATAGCTTTGGTTTCTAATCTTCTCTAGGCGCTCTTCTGAAGCTTGCAACGCTGCCTTTGCATATTTTTTATACAGCCTGTCTATATCAGCCGCCATCATCTTGGCAAGCTCAATATCCTGCTCAATATCTTGTTTTATCACAGCTTGTCCTCCTCTTCAATTCGCACAAAGGGCATATGTACTTTTGGCTGTTTTGTGCCGTTGTACTTACGTTCCACCTTTCACCGCATTTACGGCATATTCGAAAACGTACTGTCATTTAAATCACCTCTATCTACAAATTATTGCTAACACACATATCAACATTAAATAAATATTGGGAATTTGTGATGTGATGATATTTTTCATTTACTCACCACCCATAATAATCAAGCTTGTCCACCGTGGTGCTAAATGCTTTTGCCAACACCTCTAATTCCACCGCTTTAAATGTGTTGGGATTGTCTATTCTGCCCTTAAATGTTTTTTCACTTATCCGCATTTTTGCTGATAGTTCGGCATCACTTTTTCCACTTATCCGCTGAAAGTAATCAAATTTTGCAAGAAACTGTATTCGTGTGGTTGGCTTTTGCCTTGGCTTTGGCATATGTAACCCCTCCTTATTTTCCTTTAACATAATACAATTGCATATTCAGGACGATTCCAGTCCTCGCCATTGCGATATTCAATCATAGCAAAGAATTTATCACTGCCATGATACAACGCCGGTATTCTGCAATCCTTATGGACACATCCGCTGCTGGTACTAAGCGTTTGACCGCCTTGCTTACTCCACGGTGTTGCCTCCCTTAAGCCCCTACTAATTAAATGTGCTGCTTCTGCTGAACTAGTGATGAAAATCATATAACTTGAATTGTTTGTATTTTCCATTTGCTCAAACCTCCTGTTCTTCTAAAAAATATGTAATTGGCACGTTAAAGTAATTGGCTATTGCTTGAAGCTTATCCAACTTTGGGGTATACTTACCGTTTTTCCAGTCACTCAACGTCGACTGCAAAACTCCTGTTGATTTTGATACCTCATATGGAGTGACATTGCGTTTTTTAAGCAAAGATTCAAATTTCATATACATTCAAACACCTCCTATCAAAAAATAAAAAAACTATTGCATATACTTCAGAAATATGATATATTCTAATCACCACAAAAGTAATATATTTTTCTGTAGTATGCATCGCTTTTTAATTTAGTTATCCGTTGCATACTCATACTATACTTTAGTTTTCCGATAAAGTCAATTAAATTTTATCAGTTTTTTAAAGTATGTCATTTTTTATGAAAGGGCGATACAAATGTATGAGATTTTTGAACAACTTTTACAAAAATTTGGTGTTACCGCCTACAAGGTATCAAAAGAAGCTGGAGTTTCCCAGTCGATGCTTTCTGAGTGGAAAAAAGGGAGTTACACCCCTAAACAGGATAAGCTTCAAAAAATTGCGGACTACTTCGGAGTGACTGTTGATTATTTAATGACAGGAAAAGAAATTAAGCCCGAGAAAAAGACAGGACTAACTGCAAGGGATGAAAAAGACATTGCAAAGGACCTGGATAACATAATGGAAAAGCTGACAAATAAAGAGGATGGGCCTGCAAGCTTTAACGGTGAGGATATGTCAGAAGAAACCGCTTCGCTTTTTAAGGATGAATTAGAAAGGGCTTTAAGGATTTTGAAAGTAATTAACAAGGAAAAATATAACCCTAACAAGAACAAAAGCAGGTGATATTTTGGGGAAGAGTATTAAAGATATAGTTAATTATTACGTGCGGAAGTTTGGTACAAATGACCCTTTCCGTATTGCAAAATATCTAAATATATTAGTTCAACACGGAAATTTAGGGGAATATAGCGGTTGCTATACATTCCTAAAAAAACATAGATATATATTCCTTAATCAAAACTTAGATGAAAATGAAACTATGCTTGTAATGGCCCACGAACTGGGTCATGCCATATTGCACAGCCGAACCAATTGTTATTTTATAAGAAACAAAACATTTTTGTTATGTAGCCGAATTGAGAGAGAAGCAAACCTTTTTCTTGTTAATCTATTTATAAGTGATGATGACTTAAGAGAACGAAGAGAATGTACGGTGTCACAGCTTTCCTGTGAATTTGGTTTAGACGAAAATTTAATTGAATTAAGAATTAAAGGGAAATAAAAAACCACCCCAGTACCGTAAATACTGGAGTGGCGAAACAAGAAGTTAACGTCAAGTAACGAAAACCCTTAATCACATTATAGCATTATGTTAAATAATGTCAAATTAAGGGAGGGAAAAAAATGAGTGAAACACAACTGCAGCTACGAACAGGCTTTATTGAGAGAATTGCTGAAAACGATGTAATCCCACAAAGAATTACAGACGGATATGTAAATGCCACAATAATGTGCAAAGCGTGTGGAAAATTAGTAGCAGATTATATGAGATTATCATCAACAAGAGACTTTTTAAAAGAGTTATCTACGTCTATGGGAATCCCCATAGACGTCTTAGTTCAAACAATGACAACTGGGAAAAATGAATTTCGTGGTACATGGGTTCATCCAAAAATTGCAATCAACTTAGCCCAATGGCTTTCCCCAAAATTTGCAGTCCTCGTGTCCGAATGGGTATTTGAATGGATGTCTGGAAATGTTAGGGCAAATAACCTGCCATACCATTTAAAGCGCTACATGACTAATATTCACAATGTTCCTTATGGCTACTTTTCGATGCTAAACGAAGTTACCCTTGCACTTATTGGGCCATTAGAACAGATGGGCCATACTATAGGTTCTGGTATGATTCCCGATATATCACTCGGGAAGACCTTTTCAAAACATCTTAGAGGATTGGGACATCCTGTGGATAGTTATCCAACTTACCCCCATGAGTTTGAAGATGGACGCGTTGTACAGGCAAGAGCTTATCCGAATGAACTAATTGGTGAGCTTCGTAGATTTTTCACAGAAACGTGGTTAAAAGATAAATCCAGACAATATTTTAAAGAACGAGATCCTAAAGCATTACCTTATCTTGAAAAATTCTTACAATTACCAAATTACAGAGATGTTATGGGGTATATCGAAATAAACGATTGAAATATCGATATAAAAAAGCCCCTCCTGCTACCAACAGGAAGGACTTAATATACAGCGGTCATACAAAGTATAACGCTCTCTACCCGAGTAAAATTATACCATAAGACCGCCTTTATTTCTATACCCAAAATACAAAGGAGGTCATTTTTTTATGGCAAAAGCTAAAAAGTTGCCATCTGGTCAGTGGAGAGCTCTTGTATACAGCCATACTGACATTGTAGATGCCAAAAAGGTTCGCCGTTACGAAAGTTTTACAGCCAATAAAGCTAAAGAAGCCGAATATATGGCAGCGGAATTCAAGCTAAAAAGAGAACGTGATAGAAATCCACTTAATAAAACTGTAGGCGAAACTATAGACGAATATATTGACACTAAAACAAACGTCTTATCCCCTTCTACAGTTCGTTCGTATAAATACTATAGAAAGCACCATCTTCAAAAATTAATGCCTGTACGGCTATCTGAGGTCACTCAAACAGATATTCAAAGTGCGGTTAACACCGAAGCTAAATTGTGGTCACCTAAAACAGTTCGCAATCTCCACGGATTGCTGTCAGCAACATTGAAAGAATACCTTCCACACTTTGAACTAAATACCGTCCTACCTCAAAAAATTAAAAAGGATATATACATTCCTACCGATAACGATATTGCCGTTCTTTTATCCAATTGCAAAATTGACAACCTAAGACTAGCTATTATCCTTGCGTACTCCATGGGCTTAAGAAGAAGTGAAATTTGCGCTCTTAAAGTTCAAAACATAGACTACACAAAAAAACTATTGCGAATAAAAGGTGCTGTTGTTTTAAATGACGATAAAACTTGGCAAACCAAAACAACTAAAACCCTTGCCAGCGATAGAGTTCTCCACATTCCTGATGTAGCATATGCCGAACTAGAGAAATTCAAAGGCCAGCCTATTGCAACCCCTTTATTAACATATGTACCAAGTCAAATAACCGATAGCTTTAAAAGATTAGTTGACCGTTGCGGACTGCCCCATTTTCGTTTTCACGACTTAAGGCACTATAACGCCTCTATGATGCTTGCACTTAATATACCTGACAAATACGCAATGCAGATTATGGGCCACTCAACAAATAATATGCTAAAAACGGTTTATCAGCACACCACCGCCACTAAAATGGATGATGTTTATGAGCAAATTAATCAACATTTAAACATAAACAATAAGTGATATGCAACACGAAATGCAACACAAACCACGTCTACCCCTTGATTTTACAGCAATTTTTGTGGGTTCAAGTCCCACTGCCCGCAGTAAGCTAAAACCCTTGAAAACACGGTGTTGCCAAAGTTTTCAAGGGTTTTTTAATGTTCTAATTCTATAAAATTTCGTAACAAATTCCAATTTGGCGTAATAAATTAGTGTGTTTTTTTCTACATTCTTTAACATAATATAAACTTGTCATCCAACTATAACACATTTAAGTAGTCAAGTCATTCTGTATCATATAAAAACATTTTAATTCTTTCTGAATATTATGTAGTTGAAGATAACCGCATTAATACTCATAAAGAGAGAACTTCATGTCACAATATATTATTGATAGTAACAAAAATATTCAGTCAACAGAGGTAGTTAGTATTCCTGTTTCATTATCTAAATCCATTCAAGGACAATATTTTGTAGGTCAAACAAAACCTATATTTGTATGTGATAAAAAAATAGCATGGGCTGGTTTAATAAACCCATGCAATTCAGGCGTAAATTTATTTGCAAATATATTCACTATCTCAAATTTTTCTCAAGACTATTTAACTGCCGAAATTTGGCTCAATACAGATTTTCCAGAAGATGCAGATGTATCCTCTTTGATTTCTCCATCCAATACTGCTTTATACCAATTTCCCCACAATAAGGTAAATATTAAATCTCTAAATTCAACTACTGTCTTTCCTTGTAATGACGTTAATATATACAAAAGAATAGTACCTCCAAATACAACATTAGTAAGCGAAGAAGATGGAAAGTTTATAGAGCCTCCAGGGGGAAACTATACAATAGTTTTAAAATCGTCAAGTTCTATACTTGATACAATAATAATTGCATTTGGCTGGTGGGAACAATCAATTTAATATTTCCCAAATATAAGATTTCTATATCTGTTGAGACTTTTATGTAGTTAAAAGTCTCTTTTTTTGCTTTCTTTTTCTAGTTAATTTTATTAACTATGATTTGATTGTTAATATTTTTGCAAATAGATTTTTGATATTTTACTACTGGCCGTCTGAAAATTTCACGATTTTTAAAAAACGATTGACATTTTTCATAATTTAGATATAATAGTATTCACATGCGGGTGTAGTTCAATGGTAGAACGTCAGCCTTCCAAGCTGAACACGTGAGTTCGATTCTCATCACCCGCTTTTTTTATGCTCATTAACTCATCTTGTTTAACCCCTCTTTACTTCCATTTCGTTTTTCATCAGCCAACAAAACAAACCCATAATGTAAACAAATATTAATCAGTGAATGATAATTGTAAATTGGACATAAAACTAGTCATTCGTGGCATAGAATTAAAAAATTAATTTTAAGAGGTGTATGCAGTGAAAGTGCTTAACCCACAAAAAGTATTTGTACAGTATCGAGATGCCCTGACTCCTTATAACCCAATTATCAGCAGAAAATATACTATAACCCATTCCGATACAACCGCAGAATTATTTGTTTTTATTTCAAACAATTTTGCTGAAGACAAAATTACCAATTTGCGTGATGAAGTAAGGGTTGCATGGCAACAGAATAAAACTAAACTTGTTTTAATGGGTTCTGTACTGGTAGATGGCACTGGAGTAGTTGGTAAACCAGAAATTCGTAATAAAATTTTCTATAACGAAATGCCAACAGCACTCCAAGCCTTAAGACAAGCTGACAGATTCTTATTCCACGAAAATCCAACTTTGAACAGCACCCCAATACTTATTCATTTCATTTCAAGCAATAACTCTTATGATAAAGTTTATTCCTTTGGGGTTATTGGAGATTATAGGTAAAACATATATCTCCAATAAAATACTATTAATTAAGAAAAAATAGTATTTTATTTTCGACTTATTTTACACATACTTTTATTCTTTTAGGATATCCTAAATTCGAGGTGAAAAGTATGAATAAAAAAACTGTGCAAAGACCAACAACAAATGAAAAAAAAGAAAAATATACTTACAGTGAAGACCCTGAGATAGACACAGACCTTGCAGTGCCCATAATTGAAAATGACTTGAAGGTTCCGGATCCTAAAGATTTTTAAATCTATCAACCATAACCTTAATAATGAAAATTAAATGCTTAGGAGGCACTATAAATGGATAATAAAAAAGGATTAGTCATTACAAATAGGGATAGAGTGTTAAGGGCTTGGCAAAATTCAACGGAGCTTGTTCGAGACTATCAGGCTTATGCTCATGAGATTGATGATAAAGAACTAGCAAGTCTTTTTGCCCAATATGCAGAGGACGAAGCATTTCATGCCTCTAAACTTCTTGAACTTCTTTTATAGTCTAAAATACAAAAAAGGTGGCTGAAAATAAAATTCAGTCACCTTTTTTATATGAGCCAGCGGTAGGCCAACCTTTTTAACTATCTAAAGATTTTTCTTTAAACAGTAATTCTTTATAAGTCATGTCTATACCAAAAGCGCCTAATGGTGCTGTAATTAAAATAGCTACCACTGCCACTGTAAGTACAATTTTCCCGCATGGTAAACCCAACGTAAGGGGTATAGAGCCTATAGCCGCTTGTACTGTGGCTTTTGGCATATAGGCAATCACGCAGAACAAACGCTCCTTTAATGATAACTTTGTTTTCAACATACACAAGAATACACCTGCCATTCTGAAAACCAGAACTCCGAAAACAACAATTATTGCAGATGCACCAGCAGCAACCGCATATTTTATATCAACCGTTGCACCCACAAGTACAAATAAAAGTATCTCTGCTGCAACCCAAAGTTTTGAAAATTTTGATGAGAGTCTATCTGCTAAAACAACGTGTTTTTTTTGCAGTGCCGCACCAATGCTCATAACTGCTAATAAGCCAGAAAATGGAACAATCCCTTCAAGTGAAGCCTCAGCACTAACCATCAAGAAAGAGACACTAAGCAAGATTACAACCTTGGCAGAATCTCTAATATGTATCTTTTTGAAGGACACTGCCATTATAATTCCAATAAGAATTCCCACAACCATACCAAGCACAATGGAAATTGGAATTTGTACAAAACTGACAGGTGATATACTTTCACCCTGCGCCAGCCCTATAAATGCAGTAAACATGACTATTACAAATACATCATCAACTGATGCTCCTGCCATAATAAGCTGTGGAATACTATTGTTAGTACCATATTTATTTTCCATCAAATTAAGCATTCGCGGAACAATAACCGCCGGAGATACTGCTCCAACAACTGCACCCATAATTGCAGCTTCCAAAACCGAAATACCAAGGAGTTTTGGTGCAATTATTACCATACCAATAATTTCAAAACATGCAGGCACAAAACACATAAGAATAGCTGGGCGCCCCACTTTAATTAAATCTTTAATATCCAAGGCAAGGCCAGCACGTGTTAATATAATAATTAATGCCAGCTTTCGTAAATCAGCGGAAATTCCAAGAATTGAACCATCTAACAAATTTAATGCATAAGGACCCAGAATAATTCCAGTTATAATCATACCCAACAGGCTTGGCAGCCTTAATTTTTTAAAAACCCATCCAAGAAACATTCCTAATAAGAATATATATGCAAGACTTGTAAGCACTTTTCTTCCTCCAAACAATTATTTTTTATTTAGAAATTTAGTTTAATTAATCTCTTATCTAATTATTCATTCTTTCACCTCCTGCCTAAAACAAAAAAAGCTGACACCTCTGCAATTATTGCAGAAGTCATCAGCTAATTAGCGGTTTTGGCAAAGCCATGGGAGACATTCATTCCCTTTTTTCGATTTATTATAACAATCAATTTTGATATTGTCAATAACATCCTCTATTTAAAGTATTTTCAGCCTTAAAAGGTACTTCTTGTTATCAATGGCGCCAATTTTTACTTGTTGTTTGCTTGACTAGCCTGACACTCACTGCAATATCCGTACAAATAAAGCTTATGACCCAAAATTGCAAAGTCTGTTTCACTTTCCAATTCTTCTTCATAGGAACCCAATGGACAATTTTGAATAGTAACTATTTTTTTGCATCCAACACAAACCAAGTAATGTCTATGCCCTATTTTGTTATATTCAAAAAGCATTCTGTCATCGCCCATAATGCTTATTTTTGTAACCAAATCTATGTTTTCCAGTGATTCCAACGTCCTATATACAGTTGAAAGATTTACATTTATATTATCATTTTTTAATGTAAGAAAAATTTGCTCTGCCGCCATAGGCTGATTAACGTTTACTAATAAATCCAAAATAGCCTTACGGCTTTTTGTAGACTTCAATCCACTTTTTTTAAACTTTTCTTCGTACTCCGCTACTTCGTTCAACTGCATATCCTCCCTTATTATTTTTATTTTCTCAAATAATGCTTGTCTTCATTATATCATACTTCAAACAGATTGTATGTAACAAAAAATAGAATACCACCGATAGTATTACAATGCAAGCATTGAGGCTTTCATTTTAACATTCTCTATCGATGATACTCCAAATATATTCTTATATTTCAATTGAAAACTTATAGTTTATATATTCCTTTGGTTTCATAACCTTCCCACAAAACAGACTGCGCAAAATCTAGCTGTTCCTTTGACCATAGCCCTGGAGAGCCACCAGTGTTAACGAAAATTGCATTTTTATCTTTCTGTATAATTCCCTTACTAACCATATCACAAAAGCCATAAAAAACTTTTCCGGTGTAGCATGGGTCAAGTATAACTGCTTCTTTTTCAGCCATTAAACTTATGTGCTTCCATGTGTTTTCGTCAGGTGCGTTATAACCTATTCCACCATATGGTTTATCCTCAGGTCCAGCCATAATGTCCAAATCTGAAGCTTCACATTTAAAGCCCATTTCATAAAACTCACTGATTTCGTTTATAAAATCTGTCGTAACCTTCGGGTCAACATAATCTGGCTCAATAGTTACACCAATAACCTTAAATGGCGCGTTATAATATTTTGCACCTGCCCATAAGCCTGCAAACGTACCTGTTGAACCATAGCCACAAACAACATAGTCTGCCTTTATGTTATCCTTTTCCATTTGTTCCATCAGTTCCTTAGCCGCCATAATATAGCCCGCTGCGCCAATTATAGTCTGGCCTCCAATTGGAATATCAAGGACTTTTTCTCCGTTTGCTTCTTTTTCTGCAATAATTTTATCTGCGCACTCTCTTAAATAAACCTTAGCCTTTGCGTCCTTGTCTGGCTCACCTTCTAATGAAGTTGTATCCACAAAATGTATTTCAGCACCCATAAGTCTGTCTAAAAGTAGATTCCCTGACATATAATCAGGCTTAGCACCTTTTAGCACAAGAATACTTTTTAAACCATATTTAATTGCCGCTGCAATTGTAAGACGTCCATGGTTTGTTTGAACACCACCATAGGTCATTAAAGTTGTGTAGCCATTATCAAGGGCATACTTAACAATATAATCAAGTTTTCTTGTTTTATTTCCACCAAGAGCAAGACCTGAAAGGTCATCCCTTTTAATATAGAGCTTTCCTCTGCCAAGATGTTCCGTAAGGTTTGGCATAAATTCTAGGGGTGTATTCACCTTACCAACGTTTACCATTTTTAGTTCGTTTATATTCATAAAACTTGCTTCCCTTCATTTTGAATAATTTATACACATGCGGCTTCTACATTTCTTTTGCAGAAGTTTGAGGAACTGCTTTTTCATCCTGTGTTCTAAGAAGACCGAACTGAATTGTTATAGCAGCTGCAATAATAAGTGCAAACGTATAAAAAGAGTATTTAATTATTGAAAGTGGTGATACATCTGTAAGTCCTGTCATAATAAGCATACCACCGTCGTGAGGCATAAGGGAAAGAAATGCACACGCAAAAATATCTATAAGGCTGGCAAGTCTCTTAGGTGCAATTTTGTATTTTCCACCAATTTCCTTAGCAATTGGTGCTGAAATAATTATAGCAATTGTGTTATTAACAAGTGCAGCTGAAAGAACACCTGAAAGTAATGAAATAACGTACTCTGCGCCTTTTCTATCTTTAATTTTTGATGTTGCAGTTTTAACCATCCATTCAACGCCACCGTTAAATGTAACAAGACCTATTATACCAGAAACAAGTATAGCTACAATAGAAATACTAAACATGTCTGACATACCTTCGCCAATAGCCTGAACCCATTGGAAAAATGTACATGTTCCACCTATAATGCCTATTAACCCTGTCATAATAATACCAATAAAAAGTACACCTGCAACATTGAAGCCCATAAGTGCTGTAATAAGAACAACAATGTATGGAATTACAAGAATAATATTAAAAGCTCCAACTTCACCTATGCTAGCGGCACCGCCAAGAACACCAAACATAACGCAGGCAACAATTGCCGCAGGCGCCGCAATAAAGAAATTCATTTTAAATTTATCCTTCATTTCTGAACCGCATCCTTTTGCGGCTGAAATAGTTGTGTCAGAAATCATGGAAAGGTTATCGCCAAAATACGCTCCACCAATAACAGCAGCGCAAGTAAGGGCAACATTAAGATTTGCTGTTTGGGCAACACCTACTGCAATAGGTGCCATAGCTGCAATTGTTCCCATTGATGTACCAATAGCAGTAGAAATAAAACAACACATAATAAATACACCAGGTATAAGAAGGAATCCAGGAATTAAGGTGAGTCCCATATTAATAACAGATTCCTTCCCACCCATAACAGCTGCTGCACCTTGAAATCCACCTGCAAGAAGATAAATAAGAACTATCATCATAACGCCAGAGTTGCCTGCATTATCACAAAAAATATCGACTTTTCTTGTCATTGGAACTTTTTTGTTGAATAACATTGCTACTGCGATACCTGCAATAAGTGCAACGTGTCTTGGAAATTGTTTAAATGGTGCTTCTGCTCCCATAATTGTAAATACAAGACCACACCCAACATATAATCCCAAAAAAACTAAAAGCGGTAAAAATGCGGAAAAACCATACTTCTTAACATCGTTTTCGTTCATCTTCATATCCTCCCATACTAATAAATAATAAGACCTTAATATAAATATAAATTCATTAAAGGTTGTCTACAGCAACTTTCAGCTGTTCCAACGCTTTTTTGATAACAGAACGTGGTGTGGCTGCATTAAGTCTTAAAAAGCCTGAACCACCATACCCAAAGTCATGACCCATTCCAAATGCCACGCCAGCTTTTTCTACAGTAAATTTCAAAAGCTCCTCATCTGTCATTTTAAGCCCACTTGCATCTATCCAGCAAAGATAAGTTGCTTCTGGTGAATTTGGCTTTAACACTGGAATATTTTTTTCACAATATTCTCTAATAAATTTCATGTTATCTGAAATGTAAGTCAAAAGCTGATTAAGCCATTCTTCACCCTGCTCACAAGCTGCCATTGTAGCTACAAGGCTGAAGCAGTTGTTTCTTGCAATATCCATTTTCTTAAGTTCTGAAATATAAATGTTCTTGGTTTCTTCGTTGTTAAAAATCATTGTGGCTGATTGAAGACCTGCAAGGTTAAAAGTTTTACTTGGTGCTATGCAAGTGATGGTAAGTTTTTCAATTTCCTTGGAAACTGACGCCATTACTGTGTGCTTATGTCCGTCAAGGATAAGGTCGCTGTGGATTTCATCTGAAATAATCTCTATTCCATATTTAACGCATATGTCTCCCACCCTTTTAAGCTCCTCCTTTGTCCACACTCTGCCCACTGGGTTATGTGGATTGCAAAGAATGAAATATCTTGCACCTTTTTTTGCTTTTTCCTCAAAATCTTCATAATCCATTGTGTAACAGCCGTTTTCACTTTTAAGTGGATTTACAAGCAGCTGTCTGCCTGTGTTTTCAACAACATCTGCAAATGGATGATAAACTGGCTGTTGAATAATAATTTTGTCATCTTCCTTTGTAAACAGATTGATTAGAAGCCTCATTCCTGGTACAACCCCTGGTGTAAAAGCCATTTTAGCAATATCTGGTGTATAGCCATTTCGTTTTTCCTGCCAATTTGAAATTGCTTTAAAATATTCCTCTGGGCGATATGTATAACCAAAAATCCCTTGGTCTGCCCTTTTATGTATTGCATCAATAATTGGCTGAGCAGTTTTAAAATCCATGTCTGCTATCCACAAAGGAATAACACTGTTTGTACCGTAATGTAAATCTGCCTCTTGGAATTTCGCTGCATAATTTTCACTGCGGTCTATTACTTCATCAAAATTGTAGTGCATAAAACTTTACCTCCTAAGTATAATTACTAATCTGATAGTTTTAACGCATTTTCATTCATTGTTATTAAAAGCAAATTACGTGCCAAAATAATATATTTGAAATCGTTATATTTTAAAATAATCTTACTAATTTTTTTCAAAAAAACACTTGTACAAAACGTTAACTTTTTTCATTATAAAAAACAATGGGGTGCATTAAGCACCCCATTGAAATCCCATTGCCCCGTTTATAATACTTTAAACACTCATGCTTACATGGTCTCATCCAAAGTTCTCTCTCCTGCATGCGTAAGCCTGTTTCCACCTCTGCCTACAGACATAACAATGTACCCTTCTTCCATAAGCAAATTTAAAATATTTCTTATTTCCATTTCAGAAATTTGATTTCCGTCAGTATTTAATTGATTATAAATACTTCTACGACCATTTTTGCCTGGGTTGTTTTTTATTATTGCTAAAATAGACACCGCATTATCATAAGCTTTACCACAAAGTTTTTTTAATTTCTCTATACTTTCAGCTTTAACTTCATTGCAAATATTTTCTTTCTTTATTCTGTTTTCCAACATAGTTTCAGGCAAATCAGAAGGAAGAATTTCTTTTTTATCAAGAAATTTTAAGTATTCCAGAATATTTTTAAGTTCTCGAACATTACCATCCCAATAATAATCTCTAAAAATATCTTCTGTTTCAGGTAAAAGCTTATAGTCAGCACAAATTTCAGAGCAAAGATGCTCCGCCAACAAAAATATGTCCTCCCCTCTGTCACGAAGAGGCGGTATTTCAATGGGCAAGGTATTTATTCTGTAGTAAAGGTCTTTTCTAAACTTTCCTTCCTTAACCATATCAAGAATATTTTCGTTTGTTGCAGCAATTATGCGCACATCTATAGGAATAATTCTGTTTTCGCCAACACGCATTATTTCTTTTTCCTGCAAAACCCTAAGTAGCTTAACTTGAAGATTTTGGCTCATTCCCTCAATTTCATCAAGGAACAATGTGCCCTTATGGGCATATTCAAAAAGTCCCTGTTTACCACTCTTTTTAGCGCCAGTAAACGCACCCTCTCCATAACCAAAAAGC
This sequence comes from Lachnospiraceae bacterium, assembly GCA_034933685.1. Lineage (GTDB taxonomy): Bacteria > Bacillota > Clostridia > Lachnospirales > Anaerotignaceae > UBA8514. The sequence continues at coordinate 41,514 of JAYFNB010000020.1, forward strand.
TCACTTTCCAGCAATGTATCTGGTAAAGCGGCACAATTAATGGCAATAAAAGGCATATCCCTTCTACTTGATGCATGATGAATTGAATGAGCAAATAGTTCTTTTCCTGTTCCACTTTCTCCTGTAACAAGTATGGAGGCATCTGTAAGTGCCATTTTTTTTGCAATGTCCTTTGCCCTAACCATTTGCGGACAATTGGCAACAATATCATCGAAAGTATATTTACTGTTATATCCTCTATCGTGCAACTGCATCCTTAAATTTTGGTGCCTTTTTTCTTCGTCATTAAACCTTTGCAGCAAAAGGAAATATCCGTTAAATGATTTTTCCCATATTATTGGAGCAACAGTTACGCTTATTGGAGTCCCATTTATATGTATCAGTTTTGAGACCTTGTCCTCTTCTTGGCTAAGATTCGTTACAAGCCCCTTAAACTGAGAATTTATTTCCCATACAAAGCTACCAATAAGACTTTTTCTGCTTTTTAAAATAAGATTTTCTGCAGCTTTATTGCAAATTGAAATCCTTCTGTCACAATCGGTACCTAAAATTCCAATATTCATAGACTCAATAAGAATTTCAAGGCGATTTTCTATATTTACATTTTCATCGGTAAGTGCATAAATTCCGTAGTTTTTCTCTGATAGCTGCTCAACGTAATTTTTATACTGCTGTGTCTTTAAAAACCAGTTAAAGCCAAGTTTAAATGTCATCTCAATTATAACCGATTCAGAAAAAACTCTATAACCAAGGTCAATCACTTTTTTTATATTCCGTGGCACGTATCTAAGTTCCCCGGGTGTTATAGCCACTTCAACATCCGCTGGAGGTTCATTTTCAGGCCCCATAGGGTAAAATTTAATATGGGTTATGTCGTTACGGTTTAAGTCTGCAATGGTTTCTATTGCCATATTGTAGCTAAGGTTTACAACTAAAGCCTTTGTGCCCTTTGGCAGTTTTTTTATTTCATCAAGGCAATTTTTTCTAAATGTAAGCCTTGAAACAACGATTTTTTCTCTGTCTGGAACAAGTGAAACAACATACTCAAATATATCTGAAGACGTAGTTCCAACATAGTATAAATCGGCCTCTTCTAGATAACTTACCATACCAAGTTCAAGGCTATGGATAGTAATGTCAACACGATTTCCAAAAAAATCTTCAAAAACACTTTTATAAAACGAACCTACCTCGTATGAAAATGTAATGATAATAATTTTCTTTTTCATCTCATAACCTCTCATTTTCTTGTTTCGCTAAATTCATGATATTATCTGCGCATATAAAAGTCAATGAGAAACTATTGTATGTATAACTATAAAAAAAAGTATTGCCATAATAAGCAATACTTTTTTATATATTCACTTCGCTTATTTCATTGCCTCAATTCCTGTCCTAAGGTCAGCAATAATATCATTAACATTTTCAAGGCCTACAGAAATCCTAATAAGCCCCTCTGGAATTCCAGATTCGGCAAGCTCTTCACTTGAGTACGCACTGTGTGTCATTGATGCCGGGTGCTCGATAAGGGTTTCAGCATCACCAAGGCTAACTGCAATTGTGCAAAGTTTAAGGCTATTAACAAATTTAATACCCGCTTCTTTTCCACCCTTAACCTCAAATGCAATCATGCCCCCAAAATCCTTCATCTGTTTCTTAGCAACTTCGTGGTTTTTATGATTTTCAAGGCCTGGATAGTATACCTTTTGAATTTTATCACAATTGTCAAGGAAATCAGCAACCTTCCTTGCGCTTTCGCAATGTCTTTGCATACGAATTTCGAAGGTTTTAAGACCTCTCATAATAAGAAAGGCTTCCTGAGGGCCAAGAACAGCACCGGTCATATCCTTAATTCCAAACATTTTAACTTCTTTTATGAAATCCGCCTTACCTACAACAAATCCAGCAACTACATCTCCATGACCATTAAGATATTTAGTTGCACTGTGAACAACTGCATCACATCCAAACTCAATTGGTTTCTGAAGATATGGTGTTGCAAAAGTGTTGTCGCAAACCACTTTTATATCTTTGTTATAGCTATGGGCAGCATCACAAACTGCCTTTATATCTGCAATTTTCAATGTAGGATTAGCTGGCGTTTCAAGGTAAACAGCCGCTGTATTTGGTTTTAGAGCTGCCTTAACAGCTTCAATATCTCCTGTATCAACAAAAGTTACCTCTACCCCATAACGTGTAAGGCCATGGTTTAAAAGAGCAAAGGTACAGCCATACAACGTTCCATCTGCAATAAGGTGTTTGCCTGCGCCAAGAATCGTCCATAAAGCTGAGGCAATTGCACCCATGCCAGAGCCTGTTGCTGCTGCTTCCTCTGCACCCTCAAGCTGTGCAATCTTCTCTTCAACTGCAACAATGGATGGATTTCCAAGACGTGTATAAATATATCCACTTTCCTCTCCAGCAAAACATCTTCCTCCTTGTTCACAACTATCAAAGAAAAATGTTGAAGTTTGATAAATTGGCATTGAAAGTGCGTTATACCCCTTATCCCTTGTAGTTCCGCCGTGAATTACATTGGTTCCAAACCCTAAATAATTATTATGCATAATGCTTAGTCCCCCTTTAACATTCCTTATTATTCGTGTTAAGATCAATATATCACAATAAAGGGGTATATCGTTAATAGTTAATTTTTATCCTCTGATATAAGTTTAACCTATATTAAAATTGCAAACTTTTTCTCTTAGTTTTTTAATATATTTTTCAATAATCGCGCTTGGTACAGCATTTTGTGGCAATATATATCCCACTGTTATTTCCTTTTTCACCTCAAGGGGAACCGACACAATCTCTTGCACATTAAGACTGCCATTTATTATGCCTGTCGATATTGTGTATCCGTTTACACCCACCATCAATGTAAAAATTGTTGCCCTGTCATTTACAATAATTCTTTTTTTAGGATTTTCAACATTTATCAGCTCTTCTGAAAGATAGAAGGAGTCCTTCTGCCCCTGTTCAAAACAAAGGCAAGGATAATCCTCAAGCTCTTCTAGTTTAACACTTTTTTTATTAGCAAGAGGATTTTTTGCCCACACAAAAATATGAGGCTTGGCAGAAAAAAAAGGATAAAAAACTAATCGTTCCTCTTTTAAAATTCGGTTTATTATAGGTTTATTATAATCGTTTATATACAAAAGCCCTATTTCACTGCTAAATGAGCTTACATCTTCAATTATTTCCATAGTTCTGCTTTCGCGAATAGAGAAATCATATTTATCACCTTGTTCTTCCTTAACGATATCAATAAAAGCATCAATAGCAAAATCATAGTGCTGGGTAGATATGGAAACCCTTTGCTTTTCTGCTCTATTTTGTAAAAACTTTTGTTCCAGTAGGTCTGACTGAGCAATTACCTGCCTTGCATAGCGCAAAAACTCTTTTCCATCTGCTGTAATCACAACACCCCTATTGGTGCGGTTAAAAAGCCCAAAACCTATTTCCTTTTCCAGCTCTTTAATAGAGCCAGAAAGGCTGGGCTGTGTTACAAACATCATTTTTGCAGCTTCGCTAAAAGAACCTTTATCAGAAATCTCTATAACATATTTCAACTGTTGTAAAGTCATAAACTACCTCTTTTTATTTTCTTATAAATCCACCGTGAATTATTTTAGAATCGTTTACAACAATAACGGCATTTTTTAAATCGGCCTTAATAATCTCTACTGCTTGAGGAATACGTTTACGCTTTATGTGAAGGAACATAATATCTCGTTCTCCATCTTTCCCCTTACCTTTAAGTGTAGTAACAGCAAAATTATTTGCTCTAAGTTTTTCCTCTAGTTCTATGCTTTCACTGCAATCCGGAACAATCACTTGTATAGAACACAATCCAAAAGCCAATTTATCTTCCATCCATGAGCCTACATAATTGCCAACCGCAAAAGCAAGTGCAAAAATAATTATTCTAACGAAATCATTTTGAAACCCACTTAATACCGTACCAGTTACAGATAACCAAATTAGCATTTCAAAAACAGCAATAATAGAGCCTTTCACACGTTCGCCACGATTTATTGATACAAGCCTTATTGTAGTAACTGATACTTCTAAAATTTTACCAAAAAATATAAATATATAAATCAAAATATTACTTTCCTGTAAAAAGTCCATAATGAATTCCTCCTCTTCTACTCATGCAACCTAGCCTCTGTCTTTTCTGCTTATTATACCATAAATTAACATAATAAATGCAAAAAATAAACCCCTTTATTGGGGTTTATTAAAATTATTACTTTGTTAACATCATCTAAAGAATAGTAACATTACAAAATGTAGCTCTAAACTGCATTTTCTTTGCAATGTGACTCTTAGATTATGGCAAAAATTAAAATGCTTGACATAATAATAAAAATGCGTTAGACTAAAAAGATATTTTAGACGTTGGTTTTGATTCACATATTTTTGTAAGTCATTATACTACTATTATGATTTTCAAAAGTATGTGATTTTTTATTTTAACCCTAAAATATAATATTTTATTAGGAGGTATCTTTCATGAATAAAGGTACAGTTAAATGGTTTAATGCAGAAAAAGGTTTTGGCTTTATTACAAACAGTGCAACTAACGAGGATTTATTCGTTCATTTCTCAGGCATTGCTTCTGATGGCTATAAAACACTTGACGAAGGTCAAAATGTTACTTTTGACATCACTCAGGGTGCTAAAGGTTTACAGGCTACAAATGTTCGTTTAGCTTAAGCTTTAAACACTAAAGACTGTTTTTTAACAGTCTTTTTTTTATTCAATTCTTTTAAAAAAGCTGTCTAATTGTTTAACTTTATTACTTTGGAAATAAACAGTTCTAATGCTGGTAGCATGATTGATTGCAATATCACACTTTTTTTCACAAACTAGTTCTCTATTTTTATTTGTCTCCATAATTGTTCCATGGGGAAACTGCGGCGGTCCATAAATAACATACAATTTAAGCTTTGAGTTGCCTATATTACTAACAATATGCCAAATTCCAGCAGGTATCATAATTGCATAACCTTCAGATACTCTTACTCTAAAACTTAAGTTATTTTTATCCTCACCTGTTTCCACAACTCCTTGACCTTCTTGAATTCGTATGAAATGGTCTGTATCGTGAATTTCTAACTCGGATTTCTGCCCACCTTCCATGCTCATTAAAACAACCTGCATATTTTCTCCCGTCCACAAAGCCGAACGATAGTTACTATTTTGTCCAGCCTCCCAGTCGATTTTAATTACAAACGGCTCTGGCCCATAATCCATAATGTTCATTCCTCTTTAAGGTGTTATTTTATTTTATCCTATTCTATTTATTTGTAGAATGTGAACAAAACTCTCTTCGAAGCAACAATGAATAATCACAAACTGTTGTTTACCGTATTACCAACTTCATTTTTTACATTACTTTATCTCTCAAAATTCTTTATTTTCTCAAATCTCACATCTTGAAATTTTTATTAAAATATTGTATAATAATTCCCAGTTGTCGGGGCATAGCGCAGCTTGGTTAGCGCGCATGACTGGGGGTCATGAGGTCGCAGGTTCGAATCCTGTTGCCCCGATTTTTCTCATAACAATAATTTCTGTACCTAGTTTTATTTAATTATTGAGGCGCTGATTTATTCTAATCATCGCCTTTTTGCCTTAAATCACATTGTATTAAAAATTATATACAATACTTTTTCTAACTTCCTCTGCCGTATTTTCGTCTTCAAGCATTTCAATTATGGCAAGGCTAAATGCTATAGCAGTTCCAATGCCCCTGGATGTAATTACGTTACCATCTACAGATACTAATCCATCCTCAATCTGTGCACCTTCAAGGTATTCTTCCATTCCAGGATAACAACAAGCCTTTTTCCCTCTTAAAATACCCAGTTTGCCCAAAACCATAGGTGCAGCACAAATAGCAGCCACAAGCTTGCCCTTACTGTTAAAATCACATAGTGCTTTGCATAAGCCTCTATGCTCCATAAGATTATTTGTTCCAGGCATTCCACCAGGAAGAATAAGTCCATCAAAATTTGCAATTATTTTTTCATTAAACAATATGTCTGTCCTAATTTCAATGTCTGAACGTCCAATTACATTCAAACATTCACTAACAGCAACCATTTTAACATCAATTCCGCCCCTGCGGCATAAGTCAACAACAGTAAGTGCTTCAACTTCTTCAAACCCATTGGCAAAAAACACACCAATTTTTTTCATAAAATTTTCCTCCACAAACTTATTATTTTTTGATTTCATTATATCTAAACTTTAATGCTAAAACAATGCAATTATTTCTGCTATAATATATTAAAACTGGAGGTGCAACATGGAAATAGAAAAAAAATATCTTAATTCATCAATACCATTTTCTTTAGACTGCTTCAAATCAAAAAAAATCTCTCAATGTTACATATCCGTCGACCCAACCATACGTCTTCGCCAAAGTGATAGCCACTATATTCTTACAGTTAAGGGAAATGGTTTAATTTGTCGTGAAGAATTTGAACTTTCTCTAACCAAAGAACAGTATGAAAAACTGCTCTTAAAGGCAGAAACTCCAATTTTGGAAAAAACAAGATATTTTGTGCCAATTGAAAATAATCTTACAGCAGAGGTTGATGTTTATCACGGAAGTTTGCAAAGTCTCATTACAGTTGAAGTTGAATTTGAGTCTATGGAGAGTGCTTTATTCTTTACACCTCCACAGTGGTTTGGAATTGATATTTCTTCCGACTTTAGGTATGCAAATTCCAATCTTTGCATTCATGGTATGCCAAAATAATTACGCCTAAAACAATTTTTAAAAAATATAGAGTAGTTGCTATGCACAGTTTTTACTGTTTTGCAACTACTTTTCTCATCCTTCTTATTTTATTTTCTACTATTAATTCCCAAATATAACTGTTATCATCCACGTTTCGACACATTTATTCTTATGCTACAGCGTTTTTCATAATTTGTCAAATTGATATTACCTATTCGGGTTTTCTTCACGTCTTCTTACCCATTTAGCATTATTTTGCAGAAATTTAGAAAAATTTTCCATTTTTTTCATGTACTCTGCTTATTGCAAAATAACAGCCGACCATCTATAATATAACACATTAGGAAATATTTACCAATTATAGTTAACAAATGGTATTTTACTTCTAAAAATAAAAATATCTGGAGGGATTATTTTGAATCAAAATAGGATAAAAGTGTTAATAGCCGATGATAACAAGGATTTTTGCGACGTATTAAAAAGCTACTTGGGTAATAAGGAGGACTTGGAGGTTGTTGCTGTGGCATACGACGGAACAGATGCCTTTAACAAAATTGTTGAAACTCATCCTGACATAGCACTTATTGATAGCATTATGCCACGTCTTGATGGATTAGGCCTTTTGGATAAAATTAACCAAAGCCAGCTTGCTAAACGCCCAATTTCAATATTCTTTTCTTCATCAAGCCAAGAAAAGATTTCTCAGCGTGCATTTGAACTTGGCGCAGACTATTACATAGTGAAACCATTTGATATGGATTCGCTTGTTAACAGAATCCGTCAATTTAAAAACCATATACAGCCATCCAACACAACTTCAATAATGGCTGCAAAAGCAGTAGAAAATGTAAAAAAAGATTTTTGTAATGCATACAACTTAGAAACAAAGGTAACAAACATTTTGCACGAAATAGGTGTACCAGCCCATATCCGTGGCTACCACTATATGCGTGAAGCAATTATAATGAGTGTTAACGACATGGATGTATTAAATTACATAACAAAAGAGCTTTATCCATCCATTGCGAAAAAATGTAATACAACTCCATCTCGCGTAGAACGTGCTATTCGTCATGCCATTGAAGTTGCATGGAATAGAGGTAAAATTGAAGCAATTGACACACTTTTTGGCTACACAATAAATAACCACAAAGGTAAGCCTACTAACAGTGAATTTATTGCTTTAATTGCAGACAGACTTAGACTTGAGCAAAAGGCAAGTTAATTGGTTGATTTTGTTAAGTGTTTAGATAAAATGCAAACCAATGAACAGTTTTATTAATACGCTTTCAGCAAACTAATATATCTCTAAACCAGTTAGTCTTAAAAATGTCACACTAACTTCCCAATTGTTTGGATGGATAATCCATATTATTGGGAAGTTATTTTTATGTTTATTTTATAATTATTTATTCCATTATATAACAGACTATAAATTTAGTAAACTTTAAGAATATTTATATATTTAAAGTTGATTTTATTGTAATACCATAAATGCAGGTGGTGATATATGTGCTTTATTTTGGTACAAAACTTCGTAAATTAAGAAAAGAAAATGAACTTACACAACAGCAATTAGCAGATAAATTAAACGTTACAAAAGGTACTGTGTCTGCCTACGAAACCAATGCAAAATATCCATCTATAGAGGTTTTGATTAAAATTACTAACGTATTTAATATTTCTGCTGATTATCTTTTGGGCTTATCAGAAACAAGTAAATTCGAAAACTCTAAACTCACAGATGAACAGAATTTTCTTATAACTGAACTTGTAAAACAATTTGTACACCTGAATAACATAACAAGAAAAATGTAATATTTTTATAGGAATGAGTAAAATTATATTGGACATTAACCTTTTCACAATACTGTTCTTTCATCGTACTTGAAAAAGTATTCTTTTAAAGACTATAAATCTATTTTCAGCTTTTGTCAATTATAAATATCGTTTTGATAATGCAATATCATTGTGGATATACTACCCTAAAAAGGGTGATAAAATGATAGCTGATAGAATTAAGCAGTTAAGAGAAAATACAGGTATGACACAATCAGAATTAGCAAAAAAATTGACTATTACACGTTCCAGTGTAAACGCTTGGGAACAGGGTATATCCGTGCCAAGCACACAATTTATAATAGAATTAGCAAATATTTTCAAGGTTTCTACCGATTATTTATTGTGCGTTGATAACTCAGCAACAATTAACATAAACGGTTTATCTGAAAAAGATATAACTATTATTCATGAATTGATAGAACATTTAAGAGCTTTGAATGTTAGAAACAAGTATAAATAAAACGACTAAAGTTGTTGGCATTATAATCATGTCAACAACTATTTTTTTGAGCCTATTCCCGTTTCTTTCATTAAATTTTCATACAAAAAAACGGGGCAACTAATGCCCCGCTTTACATTTACTATTATCTGAAAATTGCTCCGCTAATTATAAGCTTCTGGATTTCGTTGGTTCCTTCATAAATCTGAGTGATTTTAGCATCTCTCATCATTCTTTCTGCATGATACTCCTTCATGTAGCCATTTCCACCAAGCATCTGAACAGCTTCTGTTGTAACCTTCATTGCAGCATCAGTACAAATTAATTTTGCTTTGGCAGCAGAAACTGAATAAGGTTTTCCGTTTGATTTATCCCAAGCAGCTTTGTAAAGCATAAATCTTGCTTGGTCAATGGCACACTCAAGCTCTGCCATTTTAAATGAAAGATACTGGTTTTTATAAATAGGCTTGCCAAACTGCTCTCTCTGCATCATATATTTTCTTGCAATTTCAAATGCTCCTTCAGCAATACCAAGCCCCTGTGCCGCAACACCAATTCTGCCACCATCAAGGGTTTTCATTGCAACCTTGAAGCCATCGCCCTCTTTGCCCATAAGACACTCAGCAGGAACTTCGCAGTCTGTAAATATAGTCTCAGAAACCTGTGCAGAACGTATACCCATTTTGTTCTCAAGCTTACCAATAGAGAAACCAGGTGTTCCTTTTTTAACAAGAAATACTGAGTAACCTTTTGATTTAAGCTCTGGTTGTGTAAGTGCATATACAGCAACATAGTCCGCTAAAGGGCCATTTGTTGTAAAGCATTTTGCGCCGTTAATTATGTAGTTGTCGCCCTTCTTTATAGCAACAGTAACCGCACCACTGGCATCTGAACCTGCATTAGGCTCTGTTAAACCAAAAGCACCTAACTTACCACCTGAAAGTACAGGCTGTAAATATTCAACCTTCTGCTCTTCGCTTGCTGCATTCATAACACTTCCGCCATAAAGAGATGTTGCAACTGAATAGCTAATCCCCATTGAAGCATCCACTCTTGAAATCTCTTTAACCGCTATGGCGTAGTCGATGTAGTCTCCACCCTGTCCGCCATATTTCTCTTCATATGGCAAACCGATGAGGCCCATGTCGTTCATTTTTTTGTAGAGTTCCATAGAGTATTCTCCGGCTTCATCTCTTTGAAGTACACCAGGAAGAACCTCACCCTCTGCAAATTCCCTCACTTTCCTTTCTAACATCTGTTGCTTTTCACTTAGTTCAAAATTCATTTTAATTCCCCCAATAATTTTTTCTCCTTGTGACAGCTTCCTTAGAAAAAAGATTTCGGCAAATCTCTTTTCAATTATCCATCTAATTTCGGCTTTTAGATGAATTCGGCTCCTTCTTATTAAAAAGGGGTCTGCATGTACCGTGTAATTATTACTCTCCTTCGGCGTGCGGAGAAGTAAAATTTCGTATACAATATTTTTCTGTATACAAATACTTTGTATGCTAAATATTTCTCAAAAAACATACTTGCCTTTCAGCAAGTATGTTTTTCGCATATTTCTTAAATACACGGTCTATAGTTATGTTATATACCAAACCTTGAATTTTGTCAATTGTTTTAGGTAAAAATTAACTACAACTTTTCAACTTTCTTCAATTTGAATCTTTTTTAAGAACATTTACAATATCGCAAACAATGTCTGCCCTACTAAACGGAGTAATTATGTACAATCCGTTGCAATAAGACATTACTTCTTTAGCAATAGATACTGACACCTCAACTGCAAGTTGTCTGCATTCCTCTGAAGTTTTATTTTCATATAACTTTATTATTTTTTCATCCACATTTATTCCGGAAATTTCATTATTCATAAAGCAAGCATTCTTGTAACTTACCACAGGCATTATGCCAGCTAAAATCTTAGCGTCTAACTCTTTGTTTGCTTTTTTTAGATTTTCAAGTGCTTTTTCTGTCATTATGGGTTGTGTTAGAAAAACCTTTACCCCATTTTCAACTTTTTCTCTTGCAATTTTAAGCTGAATATCGAAATTAGGTGCATTTACATTAAGTGCCGCACAAATACCAAAGGGTGACGAAAATATTGTTTCGTTAAGGGTATCAACATATCTTGCTAACATACGCGAATTAAAGTTAAAAACGCTTTTAACTTCATCCCTCTGTGCCGATGGTATTGGGTCACCAGTAACCACCAAAACATTGTCTACCCCTTCAATATTAAGACCCAAAAGTAATGCCTTTGTTGCATTAAGGTTTCTGTCACGGCAAGTAATATGTGGCAGAGTATCCATGTCTAACTCTCGCTTAAGCTTACATGCCAGTAAGCTAGAATCCACACGAGGTCTGCCTACAGGACAGTCTGCAATAGTAATAATGTCTGCCCCTACGTCCTTAATTTTTTTTGCATTTTCAAGAAATTTTGCTATTTCTGTATCAACCGGAGGGTCAAGCTCTACAGCAAGCACATGCTGTCCTCTTTCCAGCTTGCTAATAAAATTATTTTCTCTTTTTAGCTTATCCATTGTTTTACCATCGGTAACCGATGAAGCAATAATTTCATCACCTGTTACCTGCATAGCTTTTAAAACAGTTTCTCTTAGATATTCTGGTGTTGTTCCACAGCAACCACCTATTATAGCTGCACCTTGTCTAACAATATCTGCCATCTTAGAACCAAAATACTCTGGACTTGCGTCGAAAAGAGTTCTGTTGTTAACAACCGTTGGATAACCAGCGTTAGGCATAACTGAAAGGACTACATTTTTAAGCTGAAGCTCTTTTACATAGTGAAGCATATGGTATGGACCAGATACACAGTTAAGCCCCAATGCCTCCACATCTTTAACCTCAACCATTCTTCTGAAAATATCACGCCCAAAATATCCATCCCTTGTGTACCCATCTGGCTGAACCGCAAAAGAGGTTATTATAAAAGCATCTTCAACCTTTTGTCTAATGTATCTAGAAATGTTTTCCAAATATTTATCACTGCTCAAGGTTTCAAAAAGAAAATTCTTAGCACCAAGTTCAACAAAACAGTCCACTACAAACTTAAATTCATCGAATCCGTCAGCTACACCGTCTTCTTCTATTGGCCCAAGGTCTGCAAAAACAAAAACATCATGCCCAGCGGCTCTGCATGCAATTTCATATCCTTTTTTAATTATGGTTTTCAGTAATTCTTCATCACCGCCAAAGTTAATACGGTTAGCACCAAAGGTATTGGTTTTTATTGCCTTACACCCTGCTTCAATATACTCTCTGTGTATACTGTAAACAAATTCTTCCTGCGTTAAATTTGCAAGTTCGCACTTTTCTTGTGGGTTAGTACTTTTTTTCATGAAGTATGTACCCATTGCTCCATCAAAAATAAGAAGGTGCTCTTTTAAATATTGTCTTATGTCCACATTAACACCTCTATCCTAAAATTTTTTTTGCAACATCAACGGTTTTTTTTGCATCTTTTGCATAAAAATCTGCACCTATCTGCGTTGCATATTCTGGCGTAAGCACCGCGCCACCAACAACAATTTTGCATTTGTGTCCGCTTTCCCTAAGGGCAGAAATTGTTTCCTCCATGCTTTTAAGGGTAGTTGTCATAAGGGCACTTAGCCCAATTAGCTTCACGTCTTCTTTAATTGCAGTTTCTACAACGGTTTTTACAGCCACATCTCTGCCAAGATCAATTACCTGATATCCATAATTTTCAAGAATTACCTTAACAATATTTTTACCTATATCATGTATATCACCTTTAACGGTGGCAAGTATTATTTTCCCTTTGGAAACCGATTCACTGCCTTTTGATAATATGCTTTTTTTAATCACCTCAAAAGCTTCACAAGATGCGTTTGCCGCATTTATAAGCTGAGGAAGAAATATTTCTTGCTTTTCATATCGTTCCCCAACCTTATCAAGGGTTGGTATAAGCAGTTCATTTATAATTTCAAGCTCTGTTTTGGTTTTAAGCAACTCTTCTGTTAACTTTGCAGTTTCTTCTTTAAGCCCTTTGCTAATAGCGTAACCAATATCTATATTTTTTTCGGTTTTTGTTTCTGCTGAAGGTGAAGAAGCTTCAGAAAAACGCTCAATAAATTTTTCAGAATGTATATCGTTACCATTTAAAACCTTAAATGCTGAAATAGCATCCATCATAGTCTTTTGGTTAGGGTTTATTATAGGTAAATCTAATCCGTTCTCCATAGCCTGAATAAGAAAATTGCATGTAACTAACTCTCTGTTTGGCAATCCAAATGAAATATTGGATACACCCAAAACCGTATGAAGTCCCAATTCTTCCTTTACCCTACGCACGGCATTAAGGGTTTGTCTTGCCTGCTCCTGCTGGGCAGAAACCGTAAGGGTAAGGCAGTCAATAAATACATCTTCTTTAGGTATTCCGTAACTTAGCGCAGTGTTTAAAATTCTTTGCGCAATTTCAAATCTTTCCTCTGTAGTTTTTGGTATGCCTTTGCTGTCCAAGGTAAGCCCAACTACTGACGCACCATATTTTTTTACAATTGGCAGAATTTTTTCCATAACCTCTGCCTCGCCATTAACGCTGTTTACAATTGCTTTGCCATTGCAGTACCTAAGACCAGCCTCAATAGCCGTTACATCAGATGAATCTATCTGCAAAGGCAAATTAATAACGCCTTGTAAAGTTTTAACAGCCTTTATCATCATACCCCTTTCATCAATACCAGGCATACCAACGTTAACATCTAATATATTTGCCCCTGCATCAGTTTGCTCAATTGCACAGTTTGCTATATATTCAAGGTCGCATTCTTTTAATGCCTGTTGGAAACGCTTTTTACCCGTTGGATTAATTCTTTCACCAATTACCCTAACCTCATCAACAGGAACAACCATACTTGGTGTGCAAAGTATACTTCGTGGCTTAACATCAATTTTTGCTGGCTTTAAACCACTCATAGCTTTAATTATTTGTTTAATATATTCAGGAGTTGTACCGCAACAACCGCCAATGATTTTCACCCCAGCTTTGGCATATGGTTTCATATCATCAGCAAAAATTTCCGCTGTGATATCGTAGCTATTATCTTCAGGATTAGGCAGCCCTGCATTCGCCTTAACTATAACAGGAATATTTGTGTAAGTGCAAAGTTCCCTTGCAATTGGCAAAATCTCTTTCGGACCAAGGGAACAGTTAATGCCCATAGCATCGACACCGAGGCCCTCCATAACATATGCCATAGCCTCTACGGTACAGCCCGTAAATGTTCTTCTATTTTCTTCAAAAGTCATGGTTACAAAAACTGGAAGGCTTGTATTCTCTTTTGCCGCAAGAACTGCTGCTTTAAGCTCGTAAAGGTCTGTCATGGTTTCAAACACAACGAGGTCTGCCCCAGCCTTTTCCCCGGAAATAACCATTTCTTTGAATATATCATATGCTTCATCAAATTTCAGCGCACCAACCGGCTCTAAAAGCTCACCAATTGGACCAATATCCAATGCTGTGTATGCATCTGTACCTTCACAAGCTTTTTTTGCACAGCCTACTGCCGCACTTATTATTTTTTCAACGCTATAGCCTGTGCCTTGCAGTTTGTGGGCATTTGCACCAAAAGTATTTGTATATACAATGTCACTACCTGCGTCAATATACATTTTGTGTATATTTGCTATGGTTTCACCTTCGGTTATTGAAAGCACCTCTGGCTGTTCGCCAAGCTTAAGACCACCTGCTTGAAGCATTGTGCCCATTGCACCATCCAAAAATATAAAATCTTTCTCAAATAATTTTTTAATCACAGGTTCTATCTTCCTTTCTGAATTGGCAGTTCATAAAATTATTGCAATATTCACAGCCTTTTTTTCTCTTTGCTTGCTGCGTTTTTGAAAGCCCAATTATCGCCGTAACTGATTTTGAGGGAACAAGCATACCACCGGCGTTAACATTAATTCCAATTTTCTTTGGCGTTTCCAAAACCATACAAAAATCACGCTGTTGCTCAATTGGCATGTCCCCATATCCAGGGCTAAAACGGTCAGTTAAAAACCATCCTTCTTTGCCCCACTTATCTTCTATAATCTTTTCTACATTATTGCATATATTCTCAATGGCACTACTTCCGCAGCTATCCAATGTAACTGCCTTGGCCATATCTGTTATCTGCGCTTTTCTAAGCATAATTTCAAACTCAACACCCAGAGTTGCCGCCATCATAACGCATTTCTCACAACTTGAAAGAAGTTCAGCAATATCTTCACCTTGTGGCACAAACATAGTGCCTTTTAAAATAATGCCATCTGTTTTTTCTATATCAAGCACTTTATAAGTATACCTTGGAACTGCAGTTTCTAAAACCTTCTCCATGGCATCATTTATCATTGTGAAAGTTGATTCATCAATTTTTCCGCCCTTATAACCAAGGTATTTAAGCACCTCATTTTTGTTTATATCTCTAAGTATCTTCTCCATAAAGTACCTCTCATTTTAGCTATAGTAAGGTTATTGTAACAGTATAGTTTTTTAAAGTTGAAAAGTAAAGAAAAAAAGACGGTATTTCACCGTCTTTTACAAAAACATACCGATTATATATGATATCGCATTTATTATTGTGCAAATTACCATGCCAACAATTGTAGGCAGAACAAAGGCAATTGCTGTCCATTTTGCACTTCCTGTTTCTTTTTTAATAGTGATAAGTGTAGTTGCACATGGAAAATGATTAAGTGAAAACATAGTTACACAAATGGCTGTTGCTATTGTCCATCCATTTTGGCTAAATATTGTGAACATTTCTGCATGAGATGAAACATCCATTAAAGCTGTGCCATTGCTGTAATACATAAGCAAAATTGGAAGTACAATTTCATTAGCAGGAATGCCTAGTATAAATGCCGCCAAAATTATACCGTTCATTCCCATTATGAGTCCTAGTGGATTCAAAAAGTTTGATAAACAAAGCAACAGTGAACTATCGCCAACCGTAACGTTTTGCATAAGCCATATAATTGCCCCTGCCGGCACTGCCACCGTTACCGCACGCCCAAGCACAAACAGAGTTCTGTCTAGCATACTGCGCACAAGTATCTGTAAAATCTGAGGTCTGCGATATGGTGGAAGTTCCAACACAAAGGCCGATGGCTCACCCTTTAGTATCGTTTTAGACAATAATTTGGAGCAAAGTAGCGTTATACCCACTGATGTTATTATAAGCAATAGAACTATTGCTCCTGCAACGAAAGAATTACTTGTTCCGCCAGCTATAAATATGCTTACAAGCAATATAATAGTAGGAAACCGTCCGTTGCATGGCACAAAATTGTTTGTTAGTATAGCTATAAGCCTTTCTCTTGGTGTTTCAATAATTCGAGTTGCTGTTACACCTGCGGCATTGCACCCAAAACCCATCATCATTGTAAGCACTTGTTTCCCATGAGCATCTGCCTTTTTAAACAGCCCATCAAGATTAAATGCTATTCTGGGTAAAAATCCAACATCTTCTAAAAAAGTAAATAGCGGGAAAAATATTGCCATTGGTGGAAGCATTACTGCCACTACCCATGCAGCCGTTTTAAACATGCCCTCTGCCACAATGCCCTTTACCCAGTACGGGGTAGGTGCAAGCAGTATTTTTAATTTTTCCTCTGCAAGTGCAAATAAGTTCATTAATGCCGTTGATGGGTAATTAGCTCCAACAATTGTTATCCAAAAAATAAACGCAAGAAGAAGAAGCATTATTGGAATTCCAAATTTTTTAGATAGAACTATGCTATCGATTGTTAACTGAAAATCTTTTGAATTTTCGCTAGAAATAACTGCATTAGCGATTGCTTCAGCTCTTTTTAGTGTTTCAATGCAGCTTTCTTCAAAATCCATTCCACTCAGATTGGTTTTAATAGGAACAGACTTTATTTCTGCCTTTGCCATTTTAACCATTGTTTGTTTAATTTCTTCTATCCCTTTTCCGTTTCTTGCACAAGTTTCAATAACTGGTATTCCAAGCAGATTTGAAAGATAATTTGTATCAACAACTATTTTCCTTTTTTTCGCTTCATCTATAAGGTTAAGGCACAATATAACATTTTCAGTAAGGTCGCCAATTTGTATGCATAGGTTTAAATTTCTTTCAAGGCACGTCGCATCAGCAACAACTAATACAATGTCTGCCTGCTTACTGCAAATAAACTCCTTCGCCGCACGTTCTTCAGCACTGTCACTTAAAAGTGAATATACCCCAGGTAAGTCCATCATTTTAAAAGAAATTCCGTCTTCCTTAAAAAAGCCCTGCGCATTTGCTACTGTTTTGCCAGACCAGTTGCCTGTATGCTGGTTAAGCCCTGTAAATGCATTGAATACTGTGCTTTTGCCTGTATTTGGATTACCTGCAAGGGCAATTATATATTCATCTTTCATTTTCAGCCTCCCTAAGTATTTCCTTTATGAAAATTTTATCTGCCTCCTCTTTTCTTAGGGCTATAAGAGTTCCTTTAACTAAAAATGCCGTAGTTTCACCGCATAACGCCTTGTACAATGGCACAATTACACTGCTAGGTGAAAACCCAAGGTCAAAAAAACGTATCCTTTCCTCTACATTTCCCTCAACAAATTTAACTACACATCCTGTACGCAACGGCACAGCAGATAATCTTGCTTCCTCCGCCATTAATTTATGCCTCCTTCTTGCAGGTAGTCATTATTAGTATATATTTAGTGCTTTGCTTTTGTTACCATTTGTTTTATAATAAAAAAATACTTATATAGGAAGGAAGCTTTTATGTCTAAACATCATTACATTGTCAACCTCATTAATTATGTTAATAAAAAAAACAGCCTCAAAAAGACTGTTCTATTTTTGGATACATATGCTCCTAAGGTTGTTACATGGATTTTTTATTTTACTTTAGCACTCCTTGCAATAAAACGTGATATGAGGGTAGTATGGGTTGCCTTAATCCCATGGATTACATTTTTCTCCGTTACCATAATTCGTAACCAACTTAACCTTAAGCGCCCTTTTGAGGAGTTGAATTTTAATTCTCTTTTGCCCCACTCTGCTGGACGTGCATGCCCAAGCCGACATGCTTCAAGTTCTGTTATAATAACCATTGCAGTGTATTATGTTTACCCAATGCTAGGAATTGTTGCAGGTATATTAAGCATAGTAATATGCTGTACCCGTGTACTTACAGGGGTTCACTACCCAAGAGATGTAGTTTGTGGTGCAATTATAGGTATAGTTTTTGGTTTTTTTGGGTTTTTTGTATTGCTATAAAATACCCGTAGGAACCAAATCTATTTATCAGCAACAAAAAACCGCATAAATATGCGGTTTTAGTAAAGTTTTTGCCTTGCTTTTTCAAAAAGCGAGTGGGTTTGGGCAACGCCCAAGTTTTCTAATCATCTATGGACATGTTCAGACTTTCCGTCACGCATCATTAAGTCTGTTACAGCAACCCTTGGGTCTTTCCCGCCAAACAGAACCTCGTTAATTTCTTTTGTAATAGGCATTTCAACATTGTATTTTTTTGCAAGGTCATAAGCAGCTTGGGCAGTGTTAACTCCTTCAACTACCATATGAACCGCCTCAAGGGTTTCATCAAGGCTTTTCCCTTCGCCAAGCATTATACCCGCACGTCTATTACGTGAGTGCATACTAGTACACGTAACTATAAGGTCGCCTATACCGCTAAGACCCATAAATGTATCAGCATTACCGCCCATAGCAACACCAAGTCTACTTATTTCCGTCATCCCTCTTGTCATTAAAGCAGCTTTTGTATTATCCCCAAAACCAAGACCGTCGCTAGCACCTGCCGCAAGTGCAATTACATTTTTAAGTGCGGCACCCAGTTCCATTCCAATCATATCTGGGTTGGTATATAAACGGAATTTTGGGTTCATAAACTCCTCTTGTACCATCTGCGCAATTTCCATGTTCTTACAGCTTATAGCACACGCAGTTGGAATATCGCGTCCAACCTCTTCAGCATGGCTTGGCCCTACAAGAGTACATACATTGCACTGCGGAATGCATTCTTCAATAACCTGTGAAAGTCTTAAAAGGCTGTGGTCCTCTAGTCCCTTTGCAACATTTACAATTACTTGCTCTTTTTTTAATAGAGGTGAAAATTTTTCCATATTAACCCTAACAAATTTTGAAGGTATAGCGGTAATAACAATTTCTGCACCCTCAACAGCCTCTTTAGGGTCGCTAAGAATTTTGATACTTTCGCGGATTTCAATTCCCGGCAAATATTCCTTGTGCTCGTGGTCGGCACGTATTCGTTGAGCCTCTTCCTCTTTCCAGCTCCAAATCGTTACATCATGACCATATTTATCTAACATAACCGCCAAAGCCGTTCCCCAACTGCCTGAACCAATAATAGCTATTTTTTTCATATGGAAAAACCTCCCCAATGCTTATTTAACTTAATTATTCTTTTTCTTACCAAAAAGCCTGTTTTCAGTACCATTTTTAAGCCTAACTATATTTTCCTTATGTCTGTAAAAAGCAAGCACCATCATAATTATTGAAACGAGTATAATTTCTTGCTCTGCTTTCATAAAAAAAAGTGCAACAGGTATAGAAACTGAAAATAATAGCGACCCTAATGAAACGGTCCCCGAAAATAAAACGCCCAAAATTCCAATGGCATATGTAGCTAAAGCCATCCACGGGTTAATAACAACGCTAAGTGCACCTACCATACCTACAGTTGCGGCAATGCCTTTTCCGCCTTTAAATTTAAGATAAAAGGGAAAGTCATGCCCAAGCACTGCACCAAAAGAGGCATACACCCCTGCAACTGCACCTCCAAAAAGTTTGTAACAAATTGTAAATGAAATTACAGATTTTAAAATATCACAAGCAAAGGTAACTGCCCCTGCTCTTTTACCTAAAACTCTTAGGGCATTTGTTGTGCCAAGATTGCCACTGCCGTGTTTTCTTATATCCACACGCATAACCTTGCCCACAACAAACGCCGATTGAATACACCCAATAAAATAGCCAATTACTAAGCATAAAATCCTAAACATATTACTCTCCTCTTACTTTTCATTACGCTCTCTTACAATAAAGTGAATAGGGGTACCCACGAAACCAAAAGCTTCTCTAAACTGATTTTCAATATATCTTCTGTAACTAAAATGCATAAGCTCTCTGTCATTAACAAACAAAACAAATGTAGGCGGTTTAACACTAACCTGTGTAACATAGTAAATTCTAAGCTGTTTGCCCTTGTCACTTGGTGGCTGCTGCATAGATGTAGCTTCAATAAGTACATCATTAAGCATCCCTGTGCTTATGCGCAAAGCATGGTTTTCATGTACAGTTTTAATGGTTTCAAGCATTTTAGGTATTCTTTGCCCTGTAACCGCTGATATAAACACCCTTGGTGCATATGGCATATACGCAAGTTCGTTCCCTATATCTTTAAGGAACTTGTTCATGGTTTTGTCATCTTTTTCAATGGAATCCCACTTGTTTACGGCAACAATAGCCGCTTTTCCACGTTCATGGGCAATGCCTGCTATTTTTGTATCCTGGTCTGTAATACCTTCGTTTGCGTCAATCACAAGTATGGCAACGTCGCATCTTTCCACTGCCGCAACGGCACGGATAATGCTGAAACGCTCAATTTCTTCTTTGATTTTGCTTTTTCTTCTCATTCCTGCAGTGTCTATAAATACATATTTCTGCCCTTCAACCTCAATTGGTGTATCTATAGCATCACGGGTTGTGCCTGGTATATTGCTTACAATAAGTCTGTCCTCACCAAGTATTTTGTTTATAAGAGAAGATTTACCTACATTAGGCTTTCCAATAATTGCAACCTTAATTTCTTCATCGTTTTCTTCTTCTACATCTTCATCTGGAAATTCCTGCGTAACTGCATCTAAAAGGTCACCTAACCCAAGCATCTGACCTGCTGAAATAGGAATAGGCTCACCAATTCCAAGGCTGAAAAATTCGTAAATGTCAAGGTTATCCCTTCTCATATCATCAACTTTGTTAATTGCAAGTACAACTGGCTTCTTTGTACGCCTTAAAATGTTTGCAACCTGCATATCGTCATCAATAACGCCCTGCTTGATGTCGCACACAAAAATAATTACATCGGCAGTTTCAATTGCAATTTCTGCCTGCTGAAGAATTTGCCTTAAAATTACGTCCTCTGCATTAGGCTCCATTCCGCCTGTATCTATTAATGTGAATTTGTGGCTTAACCACTCCACATCCGCATAAATTCTGTCACGTGTTACACCTGGCGTATCTTGTACTATAGATATTCTTTCACCTGCAAGTTTATTAAACAGTGTAGATTTACCCACATTGGGTCGCCCTACTACTGCTACAATCGGTTTTCCCATTTTTTTCCTCCTCTTAAAGCCTTGGAACTTTTGTTCCAATCCATATAAACCTTCGTTAAGGTTTACTCCAAAATTGTTTTTACAAAATCTTCTCCGCTTTCCTTAGTGATTCTAATTTTAACACAAAGTTCCTTTTCTATGTCCTCAATGGTCAAATCATCTAATAGGGTAGTCTCTCCACTTCTTAGAAGATTTTGCGGTAAACATAAATAATCTCCCAACTTCTTATTTTTAAGTTGGTTTATTATGTCACAGCCGCAAAGCAACCCCGAAACAGAAATCTTACCACCAAAAAAATCATTCTCTATTGGGAAAACTTGAATTTTTACTCTCGGATATTTTACCATAATTTCTTTACAAAGACCATCTATAAATTCAAAAGCGGCGGTTCCTGTGGCAATGCTAACTGTTTTTTTAAGCTCTTGGTTGCCAGCAAGCTCTGCCATGCATGCATCAAATTCATCTCTCATAAGAGAAATCATACCTACCCCGTTTTCAATTTGCGGAAAATCTTCATAATCTTCTACACTAGGAAATTCTCTTTGGGCTGTTAAATAAAACTCATCGGCAATAAATACAAATGAACTTCCTATTTCAGCCTTCAGCTTTTTCTGCCACTTTTCAATAATGTCTATAACTGCCTCACTGTCTGCTTTTTCAAAAGGTTTCATTGGATACAAACCATCTCTGTAGCGTGTTAAGCCAATTGGCACAACTGAAAGGCTTTTTGCATGAGGAAAAAATTTTGACAAGTCCGAAATGGATTTTTCCAAAACAGCCCCGTCATTAATTCCATTACAAAGCACAATTTGTAAGTTCATTTCAATGCCTGCATCTGCAAGGGTCTGCATATGGGTAAGAACTTTGTCAGCATTTTTATTATTTAGCATCTTTTTTCTAAGTTCCAAATCCGTAGTGTGAACGGACACGTTTATAGGGGAAAGATGGTAGTACACAATTCTGTCAATATCAGCCTGTTTCATATTGGTAAGGGTAACATAGTTGCCTTGCAAAAAGGAAAGTCGGCTATCATCATCTTTAAAATACAAGGTTTCCCTCATTCCCTTAGGCAATTGGTCTATAAAGCAGAAAATACATTTGTTAAAACAGCTTTTTGCATCGTCCATCAATCCGCTTTCAAAAACAATGCCGATATCTTCGTCATAATCTTTTTCAATTTCGGCAATGCATTCCTCACCTTGAATGGTTTTGATACCCATTTCAATGTATTCATCATTTATAAGATAGCGGTAGTCAAAAACATCCAGAACCTCTTTGCCGTTGATTGATACAAGAATATCACCTTGCTCTATTCCCAGTTCCTCTGCAATACTGTCCTTTTCCACCTTTATTATTACATTTTCTTTTTTCTTCAATGCTAAAACTCCTTAACTTTTTAAGCTGAGAAATGCCGCAAGACTTCCTCTTTCTTCGCCCATTTTTCGGTGAGAATAAAACAAGTCATTATGGCACATTGTGCAGTAATTTGTAACCTCTATATTTTCAGCAAGTATTCCCGCTTCTATCATCAATTCTCGGTTTATGCCCCAAAGGTCAATTTTAAATTTGCCTTCTGCATTTTCATCGTTGCGTATATATTTGCTGGCAAAAGTTATTTCAGTCATAAATTCGTCCACCACTGGCTTGTCTACCTGAAAACAGCACCCACCTATTGATGGACCAATAGCAGCAACAATATCTTCGGGCTTACAGCCAAATACAGTATGCATTTCCTGAACCGTTGCCTCAGCCATTTTTCGCACAGTTCCTTTCCAGCCTGAATGTGAAAGACCGATTACCTTTTTTACAGGGTCTACAAAAAACAAAGGTACGCAATCCGCATGGAATGTAACTAAAACCACATCTGATTCATTTGTAATATATCCGTCGAAATCAGTAATCTGGCTTTCAAAAACTACACCACAGCCACAGTCTTCTTTTGTGACCGTCTTTATTTTGGTATCGTGTATCTGCTTGCCAAAAACCATTTTCTTGTAATCCATATCATTAGCCTGGCAAATACGTTTAAAATTTTCCGTAACATTTTCCCGTCTATCACTACGGTTATAACCTAAGTTAAGGCTTGATAATTTTCCTTCACTAACTCCACCAACCCTTGTTGAAAAGCAGTGATTAACAATTCCCGTTTTTTCTATATTTTCAAAGGTGAAAAACTTCACCTCGTCTTTTTCACAAAGTTTCATATTCTTAATACTCCTCAAAGGCATTTTCAATGTGTCTATAAAGAGGTTTTTCTCCTCCTATTATTTCCATTACGTCAAATCTGAAATCCCAATCATAAAGACTTTTTCTTTGAATATAGTTTTTTGCGGTGGCAATAATTTTTTGTTGCTTTCGGTAATCCACAGCCTCTGCTGGATTCCCTTTATCAGTATTTTGCCTATACTTTACCTCCACAAACACAATATACCCTTTATGCTTTGCAATTATATCTATTTCTCCCGTTCTAAGCCTAAAGTTTTTATCGAGTATAGTATATCCCTTTTTCTGTAAAATTTTTACTGCAAGTGCTTCACCAAAGTCACCTTTTTGTTTATTCTCTTCTTTTCCAGCCATATCTAACCTCACATAAAGTTTTTCACAAAACTGTGCCTGTGAATTGGACAAATTCCAATTTGCTTTATAGCTTCAATATGTTTAGGCGAGCCATACCCCTTGTTTTGCTCAAAATCATACTCTGGAAAAATTTCAGCATAATCCTTCATCAGCCTGTCCCTTGTAACCTTTGCCACAATGCTTGCCGCACCTATGGATATACTTTTTGCGTCACCCTTAATAATGCCTTTTTGCTTTATTTCTATATTGGGTATGGTTACGGCATCAACCAAAATATAATCTGGTTTAACTTTCAGACTATCTATACATTGCTGCATTGCCTTGTATGTTGCCTGTAGTATATTTATTTCATCTATTTCCGCTGGCGAAACAATACCAATACCATAGTCCACAGCTTCATTTACAATTATTTCATAAAGTTCTTCTCTTTTAGCCTCCGAAAGCTTTTTGCTGTCGTTAATTCCTTCAATCATTGCACCTTTTTTAAGAATAACTACTGCTGTAACCACAGGTCCCGCCAATGGTCCTCTTCCAACCTCATCTATACCTGCAACATATGTACAACCGTTTAAGTAACACTCATTTTCGTAGGCTGAAATTTCTTCAAGGCGCTTAAGCTCATTCAAATAATTTTCATACCGCTTTTGGACGCTTGCTACAAGCTTAATAACACCTTTTCGCTCATCTGCCATAAATTCTGCAACGACTTTTGGAATATCTGTAGCTTCTAAACCTTCAAGCTTTTCCTTGATTTTTGAAATTGCTTCTGCCATTTTATTCCCGCCTCTCAATTATTTAAGTATACACGTAAACACTATATTTGTCTACAAAAGCACAGCACATAAAAAGCCACTTTAAGTTGGTTTTCACCTTAAAGCGGCTTTTTTAAAAGAATATTTTCTAAACCATAGCAATTTAATTTCTACACTTCCATAATTATAGGAAGTATCATAGGGCTTCGCTTTGTTGTTTGCCATACATAATCCTTAAGTGTATCTCTAATAAGGTTTTTAATATATGACCAACCAACTGTGCCTGAAAAATCGCATTTATCAAGGGCATCAGCAACAGCCTTTCTTGCACCCTCCATAAGCTTTTCAGATTCACGCACATACACAAAACCTCGTGATATAATATCTGGTCCTGCAAGCATAGCTCCACTTTGTTTCTCCATACTTACAACCACCACCATTAAACCGTCCTCGCTTAAATGCTTTCTGTCACGCAATACAATGTTTCCTACATCGCCTACGCCTAAACCGTCAACCAAAAGCTGACCGCTTGGAACAGTTCCATTTACTTTTGCTTCCTTTTTAGAAAGCTCAAGAACCTCGCCAATGCTCATAAGGAAAATATTTTCCTTTGGAATGCCCATTGAAAGAGCAAGCTTTTTGTGAGCCGAAAGATGAATATATTCACCATGAACTGGCATAAAATATTTTGGTTTTGTTAAGGCAAGCATAAGCTTAAGTTCTTCTTCACGGGCGTGACCAGATACATGAATTTCTTCCATATCTCCATAAACCACGTCTGCGCCTCTTTTAATAAGCTCGTTAATAACCTTTAAAATACTTTTTTCATTTCCAGGTATGCTTGATGCACTGATGATAATTTTATCCCCTGGCTTAACCGAAACCTGTCTATGGTCACTTGATGCTATTCTTGAAAGGGCACTCATAGTTTCCCCTTGAGAACCAGTTGTAATAATTACAAGCTGCTCATCAGAGTAGTTCTTAATTTCTGAAATGTCAATTATGGTATTTGGTGGAATATTTAGATACTCCAGCTCAGTACTTGTTCTAACCGCATTAACCATACTTCTTCCAATAATAGCAACCTTACGCTTTGTTTTGTGTGCCGAATTAATTATCTGTTGAATACGGTGTATGTTTGAAGAGAATGTTGCAACCATAATTCGGTTCTTTGGTGTATCCTCAAATATTTTATCAAACACAGCGCCAACGCTTTTTTCTGATATTGTGAAGCCTTTTCTTTCAGCATTTGTACTATCGCTTAAAAGCAACAATACTCCTTCCTTGCCAAGCTCTGCAAAACGGTGCAGATCAATAATGTCACCATCAATAGGTGTGTAATCAATTTTAAAATCCCCAGTGTGTACAATTGTACCAACAGGTGTTGTAATTGCCATAGCAACAGCATCTGCAATTGAGTGATTTGTGTGTATAAACTCAACTTTAAACTGA
The DNA here is from genome assembly GCA_034933685.1 of Lachnospiraceae bacterium. Classification (GTDB taxonomy): domain Bacteria; phylum Bacillota; class Clostridia; order Lachnospirales; family Anaerotignaceae; genus UBA8514. The sequence continues at coordinate 67,706 of JAYFNB010000020.1, forward strand.
CCAAGCTTAATAGTTTCACCCGGCACAATTACATGTCTTGTTGTACTTTCCATAAGTCCATGCTCTTTAAGCTTGTTTTCTAAAAGCCCAAGTGTTAAGCGCGTTCCAAACAATGGAACATTAATTTCTTTAAGAATGTAAGGTAATGAGCCAATATGATCCTCATGTCCATGGGTAAGTAAAATACCCCTAATTCTATCAACATTTTTTTTCAAATACGTAATATCCGGAATCACCAAATCAATTCCCAACATATCATCTTCTGGGAATGCTAATCCGCAGTCTACAATAATAATATCCTGATTATACTCAAAAACTGTCAAGTTTTTCCCGATCTCTTGAAGCCCTCCCAGGGATATTACCTTAAGTTTTGGTTTTTTTGTAGCCAAAAAAACTCCTCCTTCTTTTTAATTATAAATTTTCCGTCCATAACACAACAATCCTAACAACTAAGATTAAGCCATCAAGATTTATCTACTTTATTTTATTAATTCCAAAAATACATCGTTTTATGCACCCTAAACACCCATCCGTATATGGGTAAATTAATTTGCACACACAAATAAGACTGCCTTAAAACCGTATCTTAAAAAATAACCACACACATGTCCTCTTTTTAAGATAACCTTACAGCCCAGTGCTTCACGTCTTATCTGCAAATTGGATTTTTTTATTTAAAAGACCGTTGGCTAGTCTTCTATTTCAACGTCATATTCATCATTTGCATTTTGAAAAAGTTCCGCAACCTTATCAAATTCAGCATCGTCTTCTATAAGTTCATAATTTACTTCTTCTCCATCTTCTGCTGTCTTTTTAAGTATCATTGCCTCTGCATTTTCATCATCCAAAAGGTCTGCTTCAAGTACAAGTATATAACTTTGTCCATCCGCTTCAACTGCATCTATTACAGCAAATTCAACTTCTTCGCCATTTTCATCTGTTAACATAATTGTTTCAAATTCTTCAAAATCATTTTCAAATCCCATTTTAATAGTCTCCTTTTATTTTTTTATTGAGTTAAGATATCCCTGCAAAATATAAACCGCTGCCATCTTGTCAATTACACCTTTCCTTTGCCCATTGTTTAAGCCGGCTTCCATTAAAAAATTTGCCGCCGCAACTGTGCTGAGTCTCTCATCCCACAAAACTACAGGTATTCCTACAAATCTTCTTTCAATTCGTTCTTTATAAGCTTCTGTTTTTTTACATCTTTCACTAACGGAACCATCAAGGTTCAAAGGGTATCCAAGTACTATTGTATCCACTTCGTATTCTTTTATTAGTTCTGCCAGCCTTCCAAGGCTTTGCTTATATTCGTTTTCACTGTTCCTCTTTATTATTTCCAGCCCCTGTGCGGTCCACCCAAAGGGGTCACTAACGGCAACACCAACAGTTTTATCGCCGTAATCCAAACCTAAAATCCGCAAATTATCACACCTTATTTATTGTTCTTTGCTATATAATTCTCTACTAGTTCCTCCAATAATTCATCTCTTTCCAGCTTTCGAATAAGCACCCTTGCATTATTGTAGCTAGTAATGTAGGTAGGGTCACCGGAAAGAATGTATCCAACTATTTGATTAACAGGGTTGTATCCTTTTTCTTTAAGGGCATCGTAAACAGTAAGTATAATTCTTTTTGCTTCGTTGTCAAGTTCTTTTGCCAGTCCATCAAACTGCATTGTTTCATTCAGATTTTTGTCCATGTTAATCACTCTCCGTATTTACTGCTAATGTAAAACAACAATATTTTGAATTAAAAAATAATATACACTTAACTAATGATAATATATATTGGCATATTATGCAAACAATATTTATTTTCATTAGCTTTATAAAAACAACATTTTTTAGCATATATCGCCAAATGCTTTTTCATTTTGGGCATTTATAAGCTTTACTCTTAGAATTTTATTCTTAATGTTTTCATCACTTTCAACAGTAACGTTTATATAATTTGATGTATGCCCCTCAAAAATTTTCTCTTTATGTCCCTGCTCAAAAAGCACTTCAACTTCTTTATTTATGAATTTATTAATAAAATCCTGAGCCATTTTGTCACTAAGTTCAATAAGAATGCGACTTCTTTCTGCTTTCAGTTGCGGTGCAATCTGGCAATGCATTTTTTCTGCTGGTGTGCCTTTCTTTGGTGAATATGGAAAAACGTGTATCTTGGAAAAAGCAATTTTTTTGGCAAAATCATAGCTTTCTCTAAAATCTTCATCCGTTTCCCCTGGGAAACCAACAATTATGTCTGTTGTAATTGCAGCGTCATCCCAATACTTTCGTATTGTTTGCACAGCCTGTAAGTATTTTTCAGTTGTATACTTACGATTCATGGCTTTAAGGGTTCTGTCGCAGCCACTTTGCAAGGAAAGGTGAAAATGGTGGCATACCTTTTTCAATTGGCTTAAACCTGCCATAAACTCCTCTGTAACTATATTTGGCTCTATGCTGCTAAAGCGTATTCTTTCAATACCCTCAATAGGGTGTATTTTTTCAATTACCGCTAAAAGATTGCTATTATGAAGTTCCTTGCCATAGCTTGCAACATGAATGCCAGTAAGCACAACTTCTTTAAAGCCATTTTCTGCAAGTATTTTAACCTCATTTATTACTTCTTCTTCAGGTCTGCTTCTCACTGGTCCTCTTGCATATGGAATAATACAATATGAACAAAATTGACTGCAACCATCTTGAATTTTAAGGTATGCACGAGTTCTTCCCATAAGCTTGTGAATAGAAATAGGCTCAAACTTTTTTTCTTCCATAATTTCGCCTACATAATTCACTATGCCCATTTCTGCACTGTATTTTTCAACTTCATCAACTATATTGTTTCTTCCTTTAGTACCTAAAACTATGTTAACACCTTCAATTGCCTTTATTTCCTCTGGTGCTGTTTGTGCATAGCAACCTGCAACCACAACCAATGCCTGTGGATTTTGCTTTTTACACCTTCTAATAAGCTGACGGCTTTTTTTATCACCAAAATTTGTTACTGTGCACGTGTTAATTACATAAACGTCAGCACTTTCATCAATGCTTACAACATTATATCCTCTTTTAGCAAATGCTTCTGCAATTGCTTCGCTCTCCACCTGATTTACTTTGCATCCCAGTGCAAAGCTTGCCACACTCTTCATCAAAATTACCTCATCTGTTATTAATTGATTTTCTGCATAAGGGACAAAACCAACATGGCAATTTCAACATCCTTGCCCGATGCCCAAATTACATACGGTCTTAGCTTGTCCCATTTTGCTTTTTTTGTGTCTACGGATATACAAATTTCTTCTATTTCATCTATTTTATCTATAATTTCCTTTTTCTCTAATACACTAATCCTAGACATTTCGGCTAAGAGCCTGCGTGCCTCGTTAAAGCCAACGTTAACTGCACAGCCGCTAACATCTTCTTTAAGATAGTAGTCCCTAAGGCTTTGGCATTTATACCCAAGAGCTTTAAATATCTCCAATCTTTTAATTATCAAATCTACATTATTTCTAAGGGCTTCCGCAATTTTGGCTTTTTCTTCGTAAGCAGAAATAACCTCCATGCCGTCTGCAAAACCTTCTATAACATCAACATATTTAAAAAGCATTGCATTAAACAAGCTTTCCATCTGTTCTGCATCATGAGAGTATTTGCTCCAAACGCTTTTGCAATATAGTATATCTTCATCAACTACTGAATTTAGTTCATTTAAATTAACCATTTGCGCACCCCCTTAAAACCAGATTATATCATATTTTTCTAATTCGAACAACCTATACATTCCATAACATCCTGCAACATATATTTTTTAAAATATAACTTTCTTTCACATAAATAAGACCCCAAAATCTATAAAGTTTTCAGAGTCTTATTATATATCATCTATTTATTGTTAAGCCACTCTTTTATATTTTATTCGTTCTTAAATAATCTCTCTAATAACTGCAGACCAATCTTTCCCTTTATATGCATTATATCCTCGCGTATGTGCATAACCATATATGTTTGAATTTCCATAAGCATCGTTTTCTAAAATATATCCATATTTTTCATTGTTCATAGCATTTTGAGCCGCTTTAATATTCTTAATATTATCAACTAATATACCTTTTCGGTTTCTGCAAGCAATAACAAATCCTTCTTTATTTATAATCCAGATGTTCCCTTTTTCTCCAACCTTTGCTGAATCAATAATATCATAAATAAAATCCCAATTGAAGCGCGTAGAAAAATATCCTAAAACTTGTCCATCTTTGCTTCTCACAGGACAAGTGTATGCAACTGTATAAAGATTATCCAGTGAAGATAAATACAAATCACTTACCGATATGCTATTTGCATTTTTTGCTTCAACAAACCAATCTTTATCGCTTACATCAGTACCAATAAGTTGTTTTTTTACACCAGCTGCAACTATTTTACCTTCAGCATCAAGAACAAAAAGATCAATGTAAACTTCATATATGTCAACTAAATTTTTTAAAAGGGTGCAGGCTATCGAAATATTTTCCGTCGTTGGATCCGCAAGACACCCAACTACTTTGTCAAACTTTGCCCAAGCCTGTGCATCGCAATTTCTTTCAAATAAGTTCCTATCAATCTTATCAATTGTATCATATGCCACATCTGCAGTTCTTACAGCCATCACTTCATTCGCTTTTTTCTGAATAACATCAATAATTTCGGTGCTTTCTTCAGTTGTGTGAAGGCTCTCTGTTGCTAACTTTTTAATTTCATCAGATACAACACTGAAACCCCTTCCTGCCTCACCAGCACGAGCAGCTTCAATTGCTGAATTTAATGATATGAGATTCGTTTGCCTTGCAATTTGCTGAATAGCATTAATAACTTTTCCCATATTTTTGTTTGCAGCCTTTAGTTCCCCCATTAGTACAGATGAATCCTGTTTAAGTTGTTCATTGTTCGCCATATTATGATGTCCTCCCATATAATCAAAACATAAAAATAGTTTGCAATTCGCATTTTTCACACAATTCATATGATAACATAAGGTAACTCATTTTAATATATATTATTAAAATGAGTTATGTAGCTATTAAGAATATTATCTGTTTCTAGATTTAATATAAATTAGAAAACAATAAAACCCTCAAAACCATAGGTTGTGAGGGTTTTATAAAGCAATAATTATCTCTTGCTAAACTGAGGAGCACGACGTGCTGCCTTAAGACCATATTTCTTTCTTTCTTTCATTCTTGGGTCACGAGTTAAGAAACCAGCCTTCTTTAAAGATGGTCTGTAATCTACATCTGCCTCAAGTAAAGCTCTTGAAATTCCGTGTCTGATAGCGCCTGCCTGACCTGTGTAACCACCGCCATGAACATTAACTAACACGTCAAACTTAGCTCCTGTCTCTGTAAGCTCAAGTGGCTGACGAACAATAAGCTTTAATGTTTCAAGACCAAAGTATTCATCAATACTCTTTTTGTTTATAGTAATATTTCCGTTGCCAGGTACTAAATATACTCTAGCTACAGAAGATTTTCTTCTGCCTGTGCCGTAATATCTTGCTACTGCCATTTTGCTTCCTCCTTCCGAATTCTATTAAGCGTTGATTTCTAAAACTTCTGGTTTCTGTGCTGCATGTCCGTGCTCTGGGCCTGCATAAACGTGAAGTTTCTTAATCATATTTCTACCAAGTGTATTTTTAGGAAGCATGCCCTTTACAGCGTGTGTTATAACTGCTTCTGGCTTTGTTTCCAACATTCTCTTTAAAGTAATCTGCTTTAAACCACCAATGTAACCTGTGTGGTGTGTATAAATTTTCTGGTCTAACTTTTTACCTGTTACAACAATCTTTTCTGCATTTACAACGATTACGTAATCTCCTGTATCAACAAATGATGTATAAACTGGCTTGTTCTTTCCTCTTAGTACCTTTGCAATTTCTGATGCAAGACGTCCTAATGTTTTACCACTAGCGTCTACAACATACCATTTTCTTTCGATATTAGCTGGATTAGCTATGTATGTTGTTCTCATAGTTATTAACCTCCTCAAAACTTAACCGTTTTCAAATTTTTCGCCTGCCGTCAGCGTGTGGGGTGCTTCAAGCTTAAAAAAACTTAAAAACCACTACATTATTATATTTAAAACTCGGGGCTAACGAGTTTAAAAGTGGCACTCGAACAGAACAATTATAATACAATGACCCACGTGTGTCAAGCACAAAATCAATAATTTTCATACTTAATATTCACTAAAGTTAAGCCTTCAGGTCCCGCAGTCTTTCCAGCTTTGGTTCTGTCACAGCTTAAAAGTATCTCTTCAAGCTGAGGCTTGGTTATTTTCCCCTCGCCAACCATTATAAGTGTTCCCGAAATAATTCTTACCATATTATATAAAAAACCATTGCCAGTAACCTTAATGATAACAAACTCGCCTCTTTTTTCAACTGAAATAGCAAAGATTGTACGCACAGAGGTTTTTGAACTAAAGCCCGAAGCTGCAAAAGCCTTAAAATCATGCTTTCCCACAAGCACCTGTGCCGCATTATTCATGGCTATTATATCCAGTTGATTATGATTAAATTCAGAATATTTCCTGTAAGTAGGATTTCTGAATTTTGCATTATAAATTTTATACTCATATTGTTTACATACACAATCGTACCGAGGGTGGAATTCTTCTTCCACATCAATTGCATCTACCACAACAATATCCTCTGGCAAAAAAGAATGCAGTGCCAAAGGAATTTTTTCAGTAGGTACAGTTGTATCAACTTCAATAGTTGCCCTCTGCCCAAATGCGTGTACTCCTCTGTCTGTACGGCTTGCACCAATACAAACAATCTCTTTACGGAAAAACTTACTTAAAGCCTTTTCAAAAGCTTCCTGCACCGTTGGATAAGATTTATCTGCCTGCTTCTGCCACCCAAAATATCCACTGCCATCATATGAAACTGTAAGTAATATTTTTCTTTTCATCACATCACCAACATAATTATAACAATACAAACCACAAATCCACAAATAACCGCTATAGCATAGTAGTCAATTTTTTGTAGCACCATCACATTCATCCTTGTTCTGTTATCTCCGCCATGATAGCATCTTGCCTCCATTGCCATAGCAAGCTCATCTGCACGCCTAAATGCGGAAATAAACAAGGGTACTAGGATAGGTACAAGGCTTTTTGCCTTTTTCATAAGCCCACCTGTTTCAAAGTCTGCACCTCTTGCCTGCTGTGCTTTCATAATTTTGTCTGTTTCATCCAGCAAAGTAGGTATAAACCTTAATGCAATGGTCATCATCATAGCTATTTCGTGTGATGGCACACCTATTTTTTGAAAAGGCTTTAAAAGGTACTCTATGCCGTCTGTAAGCTGAATGGGCGTTGTTGTAAGCGTTAGTAGTGAAGAACTAACTATAAGCATTATAAGCCTAACAACCATCTTTGTAGCCATATAAACGCCCTCAAGGGTTACAGTGAACCACCCAAACTCATACAACACATGTGTTCCTTTTGTAGTAAGCACATTTATTATTGCCGTAAGAATTATAATTACAATAATGCTTTTAATGCCACGCATAATAAATTTAAGTGGCACTTTTGATGCTGCAATTATTCCAGCCAATGCCAACATCGAAAAGGCATAAGTATATACATCGTTAATGATGAATAAGCAAATTACGTACACAAAGGTAGCAATAAGCTTCAGACGTGGGTCGAGCTTATGTATTGGCGAATCCACCATATAATATTGTCCTATTGTAATGTCTCGTATCATTTATTTCACCTGCTTTAACAGAGAATAAAGCACCTCTGTTGCCTCATCAATTGTGTAAACATCCTGTGGAACATGGAAACCTTTTTCTTTGAGACCCATCATAACGTAGCTTACTTGTGGTGCTGCAAGGCCAATATTTTCAAGCATTTGTGCCTGTCCAAATACTTCTTTTGGTGTACCAATAGCAGCGATTTTGCCTTGATGCATTACTATTATGCGGTCTACAAGTCGTGCAACATCTTCCATGCTGTGAGATACAAGAATAACTATAATGCCAAGCCTATTGTGCATTTCCTTTATAGCATTAAGTATCTCATCTCTTCCCTTTGGGTCAAGCCCTGCAGTAGGTTCATCTAAAATAAGCACCTCAGGCTGCATAGCCAGTATACCTGCAATAGCAACACGTCTTTTTTGTCCTCCACTTAACTCAAATGGAGATTTTTCATAAATTTCCTCTCCTATGCCAACTGTTTCAAGTGCCTTTTTTGCCCTTTGGTCAATTTCAGCTTCACTTAAACCAAGGTTTGTTGGGCCATAACAAACATCTTTATATACAGTCATTTCAAAAAGCTGATGCTCTGGGTACTGGAAAACTAGACCAACCCTTTGCCTTATAGATTTTAGCTTTGATTTTTCAGCATTTATATCAACACCATTAAGTAATATTTCACCCCTTGATGGCTTAATAAGTGCATTAAGGTGCTGGATTAGCGTACTTTTTCCACTGCCTGTGTGGCCTATAAGCCCAATGAACTCGCCGTCGTTAATTTCCAAATTTATGTCATCTATAGCCGTTTTCGCCATAGCAGTTCCTTCATTATAAATGTGTGTTAAATTGTTAATTTTAATTGACATATAGCACCTACCATTTCCTCCGGCGTAAGTATGTCTGCCGGAATATTTATTCCCCGTTTTCTGAGGTTGTAGGCAACTTCCGTCACCTGTGGAACATCCAAACCGAAAGCTTTCAACCTATCCACTTGAACAAAAATCTCACGTGGAGTACCTTCCATAACCACAATTCCATTATCAATAACAATTACATTGTCTGCTCTAACTGCTTCATCCATATAGTGTGTAATAAGCACTATGGTAATGCCTTCTTCTTTGTTAAGACGGGTAATTGTATCGATTACATCTTTACGCCCTTCTGGGTCAAGCATAGCTGTTGGCTCGTCCAAAACTATGCATTTAGGCTTCATAGCCAGAACTCCAGCTATGGCAATTCTCTGCTTCTGCCCACCGCTAAGTTTACTTGGCACATGCTTTTTAAATGCACTCATTCCAACTGTTTCAAGCACTGCATCCACTCTTTTTCGTATTTGGGAAGACTCAATTCCAAGATTTTCAGGGCCAAACGCAACATCCTCTTCTACAATTGTGGCTACAATTTGATTGTCTGGATTTTGAAAAACCATGCCTGCACTTTGGCGTATATCCCAAACGAATTCTTCCTTTTTAGTATCGTAGCCACTAACCCACAAAGTGCCTTCTGTTGGTGTAATTAAGGCATTTATTTGTTTAGCAAAAGTTGATTTGCCCGAGCCGTTATGGCCTAAAATTGCAACAAAGCTACCTTTTTCAATATTAATATTAACATCATTCAGTGCCAAAAATGTCTCAGTTCGTGTTTCTTTGTCTGCCTCGAATGTTCTGGTATATTCATATTTCAAATTATTTGCTTTCACCATAAAATCCATGCTCTTCACCATCCTTACAGTATAGTTTAAAAAGTACAACAATCGTAATTATTATATTTTTTAAGCCATACCTTTTACATACTCAAATGGGGATTAAGCTAACTTAATCCCCATAATTAATGCCTAAAACATTAAGCAGTACCTGTATTTAATTACACAAGTTCAAGAATAACCATTTCGGCAGCATCGCCTTTACGCGCGCCAATCTTAATCATTCTTGTATAACCACCCTTACGGTCAACATATTTAGGTGCAACTTCATCAAAAAGTTTAGCACACATGTCAACTTCTTTTGAAAGAGTTCTTAATTTTCTGCCATCCTTAGGTACTTCTGTTACAGGGTAAAGATAGCTAAGCATTTTTCTTCTTGCATTTAATCTTGAAGCATTGTCCTTCTTGATTGTTTTCTTAACTTCATCGTATACAGTAACTTTTTTGCCGTTAACAGTTTCTTTAACGCGGTTGCCGTTAGCATCTTTCTTAGCAACTTTGGCTGTTACTTCAACATTTTCGAAATTATCTTTTTCTTTAATTGCAAGAGTAATCATCTTTTCAGCAATTCTTCTAACTTCTTTAGCTCTTGTTTCAGTTGTAGTGATTTTTCCGTGGTATAAAAGGTTTGTAACCTGATTTCTTAAAAGTGCTTTTCTTTGTGGTGCTGTTTTACCAAGTTTTCTGTATCCTGAACCAGTCATTTTAAATCCTCCTGTATAATGCAAAATTTACCCCAAACAAACTGCGCCTTCGGTCTTACGTTTGTATGCAATTTTGCGGCCAATAATTTAATAGTAATTATTCGTCACTTGGTCTTAAAGCTAAGCCAAGCTCTGCCATTTTGTTTAAAACCTCTTCTAAAGACTTACGTCCAAGGTTACGTACTTTCATCATTTCGTCTTCAGTCTTGCTTGCAAGGTCTTCAACGGTATTAATGCCTGCACGTTTAAGGCAGTTGTAAGAACGAACTGAAAGGTCAAGCTCTTCAATACTCATTTCAAGAACTTTTTCCTTCTTGCCTTCCTCTTTTTCAACCATAATTTCCGCATTCTTAGCGTTCTCAGAAAGGTCAACAAAAAGGTTAAGGTGTTCGTTTAATATTTTTGCACCATAGCTAACTGCATCATCCGGTGTAATTGTTCCATTTGTCCACACCTCAAGAGTAAGCTTGTCGTAGTCAGTAATTTGACCAACTCTTGTATTTTCTACAAGGAAATTAACTCTGCTTACAGGTGTGTAGATAGAGTCTACAGGAAGCATGCCGATTGGCTGGTCGTCTTTTTTATTTTTGTCGCTGCCAACATATCCGCGGCCTCTTGTTATGGTAATTTCCATATAAAGCTTGCTGTTAGGTCCACCGCTTAATGTAGCGATATGGTGGTCTGGGTTCATAATCTCAATATCACTGTCTGCCTTGATGTCGGAACCCTTTACTTCACCTTCGCCTTCAATGTCAATGTATGCCACTTTTGGCTCGAAGCTGTCACTTGTGTTTTTAATTGCTAGGCCCTTCAGGTTCAGAATAATTTCTGTAACATCCTCTTTTACGCCTGTAACTGTACTGAATTCATGAAGAACGCCATCAATTTTTACGTTGCTAACTGCAACGCCAGGTAATGAAGATAATAAAATTCTTCTAAGTGAATTGCCAAGAGTTGTTCCATATCCTCTTTCAAGGGGCTCAACAACAAAACGTCCATATGTTCCGTCCTGTGCCATTTCAGCAATTTCGATACGAGGTTTCTCAAACTCGAACACTATTCAAACCTCCCCTGTGGATTAAATTTGTGCTGCAAAAGCAGCTTGTTAAACTTTACAAAGCAGGGAAATTTTTCCTCTGCTAAAAAATAAAGAACGAAGCACCCTCCCCCAAAATGGGCGAGGGGACTTAATTCTACAATTTTTATTATTTTGAGTAGAGCTCTACGATGAAAGTTTCTTCAACAGGAATATCAATATCTGCTCTTTGTGGTTTAGCAACAACTGTGCCGCTTAATGCATCGTGGTTTGCTGATAACCATGCTGGAACAACTTTTGAACCAGTTGATTCTAAGATATCTTTGTATCTTTGAGCACTCTTGTACTTTTCTCTGATTTCCACTACATCGCCAACATTAAGCTGGTATGAAGGAATATCAACAGGTTTGCCGTTAACAAAAACGTGCTTGTGACGAACAATCTGTCTAGCTTCTTTTCTTGTTCTGCCATATCCAAGTCTATACATAGCGTTATCAAGTCTAAGCTCTAATAACATAAGTAAGTTTTCACCTGGAATACCTTCTTTTTTGGCAATCTTAACAGCTTTAGCATAGTAGCCTCTGAACTGTTTTTCAAGAACGCCGTAAATGAATTTAGCTTTCTGTTTTTCTCTCATCTGAATACCGTACTCGCTCATTTTCTTTCTTGTATTCAATGGTTGTTTTTTAGATTTCTTTTCAATTCCTAAAAAGATTGGATCAAGATCAAGTGCTCTACATCTTTTAAGAACTGGTACCATATCTCTTGCCATTTATTTTTGCACCTCCTAATTAGACTCTTCTGCGTTTTGGTGGTCTGCATCCGTTATGTGGAACAGGTGTAACGTCTTTAATCATTGTTACACTAAGACCTGCTGCCTGAAGCGCACGGATTGCTGCCTCACGTCCTGAACCAGGACCCTTAACAAATACTTCAACTGCCTTAAGACCGAAATCTGAGCAAGCTTGAGCTGCAGTATCTGCTGCCATCTGTGCTGCATAAGGAGTTGATTTTCTTGAGCCTCTGAAGCCTAACTGACCAGCACTTGCCCATGAAAGAGCATTACCTGCTGTATCTGTAATTGTTACGATTGTATTATTGAAAGTGGACTGGATATGTGCCTGACCACGCTCTACATGCTTTTTGTCACGACGTCTACGAGTAGTCGCTTTTTTAACAGCTTTCTTTGCCATTTGACCATTACCCTCCTCTTACTTATTTCTTCTTATTTGCAACAGTTTTTCTAGGACCTTTTCTTGTTCTAGCATTTGTCTTTGTTTTCTGTCCTCTTACAGGAAGACCTTTTCTATGACGAATGCCTCTATAGCAACCTATTTCAACAAGACGTTTGATGTTAAGAGCGATTTCTCTTCTTAAATCACCTTCTACAGTCTGTGATTTGTCAATTATATCACGAATTTTAGATACTTCATCATCAGTTAAATCTCTGATTCTTGTATCAGGGTTAACGCCTGCTTCTTTTAAAATTCTAACAGCGCTAGAATGTCCAATACCGTATACATAAGTAAGGCCGATTTCAACGCGTTTTTCTCTTGGTAAATCTACACCAGCGATACGTGCCATGTGTACTTTGCACCTCCATTAAATTAAAATATCATTTATATAGTCAATAGTGTATTTTCTTCACAGCCGTGGTTTTTAAGGAAACAGAACTAGAGAAACCGTAGTTTTCTACCTGTCAGCCGCCCTCAAAACAAAACCGGCCGTTAACAAAATGACGGATTTTGCTATGTTGCTTTCAAGGTTTCATGCACCTATATCAAGCCATACTAATTTGCATTTATCAGCCCTGTTTTTGTTTGTGTTTTGGATTCTCACAAATAACCATTACACGACCTTTTCTTTTGATAATTCTGCATTTTTCACACATTGGTTTTACAGATGGTCTAACCTTCATTGTGATTTCTCCTTTCTAAATCCTTGCTTACTTTGCTCTCCAGATAATTCTACCCTTTGTAAGATCATAAGGAGACATTTCTATGAGTACTTTATCTCCTGGTAAAATTCGAATAAAGTTCATACGAAGCTTGCCAGAAATATGTGCCAAAATTTTATGCCCGTTTTCAAGCTCAACCTGAAACATAGCATTAGGTAATTTTTCCAATACGGTTCCTTCTACCTCTATAACATCATCTTTAGACACGTTAGAACCTCCTTAACTATCTTTGGCCGAATTCCTTCAGCGCCTTTGATATATCTGCATCTAGCAGGTAGCTGTTGTTTTCAAGCTTTTCCTTTATATTATAGCAGATATAGTTTGTTTTCTGAACATGCATAATTTTTTTTCTTTTAGGATGTTCAAGTGTGCGTAACTTGCCATCTGCCAGTAATAAATAATCACCATCAACAGATATTACTATAAATGGCAATGACTTGTCATGTCCGCTCTTTGAATAAACCACTTGACCTTGGGTGTATTCCATTATACTCACCTCAAATTGTGATTTTAAATAAAGCATCCTGTTTTAAAGGGTAAGTAATTCTGGTTCTCCATCAGTAATAACAATCGTGTTTTCATAATGCGCTGCATTACGTCCATCTGCTGTAACTGCTGTCCAACCATCATCAAGTACCTCAAGCTTAAATGTTCCTGCATTAACCATCGGCTCAATTGCTAATACCATACCCTTTTGCAGCCTTGGTCCTCGACCAACCTGCCTGTAGTTAGGTATAGCTGGGTCTTCATGAAGGTTTCTTCCAATGCCGTGCCCAACATAATCTCTCACAACAGAGAAACCGTTTTCTTCAACATGCTTTTGCACTGCTACAGAAATCTCATATAAATGACACCCTTCTCGCGCAAACTTAATTCCTTCAAAAAAACTCTGTCTTGTAACGTCAATAAGCTTCTGGTCTTCTGCTGAAATTTTTCCTACTGGGAAAGTTCTGGCACAGTCGCCATGATATCCGCCAATATAAGAGCCCATGTCAATACTAATAATATCGCCATCTCTAAGCTTTCTTAAACTTGGTATTCCGTGAATAATTTCATTGTTAACTGATGCGCATATAGTGCCAGGGAATCCGCCATATCCCTTAAATGATGGCTTAGCCCCTTGACTTAAGATATAATCCTCTGCAATTTTATCCAATTCCAAAGTAGTTATACCCGGACGAATTTCAGCTTCAAGTATTCCCCAAAGCCTGCTTAGAATTCCTCCTGCCACACGCATTTTTTCTATTTGTTCCTCTGATTTTATGATTATAGCCATTAAGCTCGCTCTCCTAGTTCGGCAGCAATATCGTTAAAGATGTTGTCTGCGCCTTTAAGACCATCAACTTCAAAAAGATATCCCTGTGCTTCATAATACTCTACAAGTGGCTCGCTTTGGTCATGGAAGGTCTTCAAGCGGGCCTTGCCTGCTTCAAGTGTATCATCCTTACGTTGCACAAGCTGCTCACCACACACATCACAAATGCCTGCAACCTTTGAGGGAATGGCAATTTTGTTGTATGAAGCTCCACACTTAGGGCAAGTTTCACGTGCTGTAATTCTTCCAAGCATAACTTCATCAGGAGCATTGATATATATAGCTTTGTCGATGTTTCCGATAAGTTCATCAAGCTTTTTAGCCTGAACAACTGTACGTGGGAAGCCGTCTAAAATAAAACCGTTTTTGCAATCGTCAGCCTTAATACGTTCCTTAACAATTGCAATTATCATTTCATCTGATACAAGTCCGCCAGAAGCCATAACGTTCTTCACGCTAAGACCAAGTTCAGACTCTTTAGCAACTTCTTCTCTAAGCATGTCGCCAGTGGAAATGTAAGCTAAACCATAACGAGCAATAAGCTTTCTGGCCTGAGTACCCTTACCTGCTGCCGGAGCACCAATAAGTACTAATTTCATATGCTTTCCCTCTTTTCAACAAATTGTCTTCCGACTTTTGGGAAATGCATTGCATTTCCCAAAAGTACGGTATTAGTCATTTAAAAATCCTTTATAGTGTCTCATCAAAAGCTGAGATTCAAGTGACTTAACAATGTCAAGGCATACGCCAACAACGATAATAAGTGTTGTTCCACCAAAACCAACATTTAGGCCAAATGCCCACTGAAGGATAATAGGAACAAGCGCTACACATGAAAATACAACAGCACCAAAAAAGGTTATTCTGTTTACAACTCTTGTAATATAGGCACTTGTTGGCTGTCCTGGTCTGATACCAGGAATGAAACCGCCGTTTTTCTTCATATTTTCAGCAATTTCGTTAGGGTTAATAACGATTGATGTGTAGAAATATGAGAAGAAGATTATAAGCAGTACATACAACACAGCGCCAACTGGATGTGTCATATCCAATACTTCAATAACCTTAGCAAAAGCTCCTGTTGCCGGAATAAACTGGCTTACAGTTTGTGGAAACTGAAGTAAGGAAATAGCAAAAATAATTGAGATAACACCGGAAGTGTTTACCTTAATTGGCATAAAAGTACCCTGACCTCCGAATGAACGGCGACCTGCCATTTTGGAAGAATACTGAACCGGAATTTTTCTCTCACCCTCATTAATGAAGATGATAAATACAAGAACAACTATTAAAATTAAAAGAACTGCTGCAACCTTTATCATGCCAGTAGCATTACCACTCTGTGCATAATAAACAAGGCTCTGAATACCACTTGGTAAGTTAGAAACAATGTTGACAAAAATAATCATTGATGAACCATTTGAAACACCTTTTGCAGTAATCTGCTCTGCCAACCACATGATAAATGTAGTTCCGCAAATAAGGGCAATAACGGATGCAACAAAAATCATTTTGTTATCTGTTAAAAACATATTCTTATAGCTATAGGTAATTCCAATACCCTGAAGGGCTGCAAGTGCAACAGTAAGATATCTTGTATAAGAAGACATCTTTTTCCTGCCTTCCTCGCCCTCTTTGCTAAGTTGTTCAAACTTAGGTATTGCTACAGTTAAAAGCTGAATAATAATAGACGCCGTAATGTAAGGTCCAATACCCATTGACATTATTGACCATCTTGAATTATACCCTCCTGCAATGATATTGTAAAGGGTTCCTGTAGAATATGCGTTTTGGCTTGCTTTAATTGCAACTACATCAATTCCAGGAAGTGCAATATGAGCTCCAAGTCTAACTATAGCAAGTATAAGCAAGGTATAAAGGATTTTATTTCTAATCTCCTTAACCTTCCACGAGTTGATGAATAATTTTAGCAATTAAATCACCTCTGCTTTTCCGCCTGCTGCCTCAATTTTTTCAATAGCTGATTTGCTATAGTAGTTTACTTTAACTGTCAAGTTCTTTTCAAGTTCACCAACACCAAGAATTTTTACTCCATCCTTAGGGTTGCTGATAAGGCCAATAGCCTTTAATGCGTCAACGTCAACAACAGCACCGTTATCGAAAGCGTTTAATGTGTGCACGTTAATGCCGATAATTTCTTTAGAATTTCTACATGTGAAGCCTCTTTTTGGAAGACGTCTGTAAAGTGGCATCTGTCCACCTTCAAACCCTGCCTTACCGCCAGTTCCAGAACGAGCGCCCTGTCCTTTATGACCTCTGCCTGCAGTTTTTCCGTTTCCTGAAGCATGACCTCTACCTCTTCTCCAAGCTTTTGGATTAGAGCCTTCTGCTGGTCTTAATTCGCCTAAGTTCATTTATTAGCACCTCCTTCTTTTATATCTCTTCTACCTTTACAAGGTGGCTAACCTGGTTAACCATGCCTCTGATGGCAACGTTATCTTGCTGAATTGTGCTTGAGTTGATTTTCTTCAAGCCTAAAGCCTGAACTGTTTTCTTATGTTTCGGAATTGCACCGATAGTGGATTTCACTAATGTGATTTTTATTTCAGCCACTTAAATTCCCTCCTTAACCTAAGATTTCTTCAACTGATTTGCCACGTAATTTTGCAACCTGCTCCGGTGTTGTAACACTTGCTAAACCTGCAATAGTTGCGCTAACTACGTTACGTTTGTTGTTAGAACCTAGGGATTTAGTTCTGATATTACGGATGCCTGCAAGCTCCAATACCGCACGGGCAGGACCGCCTGCAATAACACCAGTACCTTCTGCAGCCGGCATAAGTAATACGCTAGCACTGCCGAAAGCACCTGTTGTGCCATGATATAAGCTATCAACATCGTTTCTTTCAACGTAGATGATGTTTTTCATAGCATCTTCTTTGCCTTTACGGATAGCATCAGGAATTTCTGCTGCTTTACCAAGGCCGCATCCAACGTGACCGTTTCCATCTCCAACAACAACAAGTGCTGCGAATCTGAACGTACGACCACCCTTAACAACCTTAGTAACACGGTTGATAGTAACTACATTATCTTTAAGATCGAGTGTACTTGGATCGATTCTCTTCAACGTCTTTTCCTCCTTGCTTAGAATTTTAAACCAGCTTCTCTAGCTGCGTCTGCTAATGCTTTAATTTTGCCGTGGTAAACGTAACCGCCACGGTCAAATACTACTTCTGTAATGCCCTTTTCAAGAGCTTTTTTTGCAACAGCTTCGCCTACAGCTTCAGCAGCAGCAATGTTTGATGTTGAACCAAGCTTGCTTGCGATATCTGATTCCATTGTTGAAGCAGCTACCAATGTAGTGCTGGCTGTATCATCAATAATCTGAGCATACATATGCTGATTAGATCTGAATACTGCCAATCTTGGCTGCTGTGCAGTTCCGCTGATTTTGTTACGGATTCTGTAATGGCGTTTAATACGGGCAGCCGCACGTGATGGCTTCTTAATCATGTGGATTTCACTCCTTATCCTTCTAAATTAGTCATTTTCCGATATAAATATATTGAACCCGAAGTTTGGCTCAAAGCCGTTCTACGGTAACTTTCAATTATTTCTTACCGGTCTTACCAACTTTACGTCTAATATGTTCGTCAGCGTATTTAATACCTTTACCTTTGTAAGGTTCTGGTGGACGCTTTGTTCTAATTTCAGCTGCAAACTGGCCAACTTTTTCTTTGTCGATACCTTTTACAGTAATTTTGTTCTGTCCTTCAAGAACAGTTTCGATACCCTCTGGGTCAAACATTTCTACTGGATGTGAATATCCAAGTGTCATTGTTAATTTATTTCCCTGTTTAGCAGCTCTGTAACCAACACCGTTGATTTCAAGAACTTTAGCGTATCCTTTAGTAACACCTTCAACCATGTTGAAGATTAAAGTACGGGTTAAACCGTGTAATGCTCTATGTCTTTTTAAATCGCTAGGTCTTGTTACAAGAACCTGACCAGCTTCAATTGCGATGTTCATGTCGTCTGCTAACTTACGTTCTAAAGTACCCAAAGGTCCTTTAACAGTAAGTAAATTGCCTTCTGCAAGTTTAATTTCAACGCCTGCAGGAATTTCAATAGGTAATTTACCAATTCTTGACATGGTCTGCACCTCCTACTATATTCTATAATTACCAGATAAACGCAACAACTTCTCCGCCGATGCCGTTTGATCTAGCTTCCTTATCTGTCATTAAGCCCTGGCTTGTTGAGATAATTGCTGTACCAAGACCTCCTAAAACTTTAGGTAATTCATCTTTACCAGCAAAAACTCTAAGACCTGGCTTAGAAATTCTCTTAATACCTGTGATTACCTTTTCATTTTTGTCCTTACCATATTTTAAAGTTAACTTCATAGTGCCTTTAACGCCGTCTTCAACAACTTCGTAGCCCTTGATGTAACCTTCATTTGTTAATATATCAGCGATAGCCTTTTTCATTTTAGAAACCGGTACATCAACTGTATCGTGCTTTGCTGTGTTACCATTTCTAATTCTTGTAAGCATATCTGCGATTGGGTCGCTCATTGACATGTTAATTTCCTCCTTTCCGTTTACCAGCTAGCTTTCTTAACTCCCGGGATCTGTCCTTTATATGCTAATTCACGGAAGCAAATACGGCAAATTCCGAATTTTTTGAGTACAGAATGTGGTCTTCCGCATACTCTACAACGTGTATAAGCTCTAGTAGAAAACTTAGGTTCTCTCTCTTGCTTAATAACCATTGATTTCTTAGCCATTTTGTCCCCTCCTTCTACTTTGCGAATGGCATTCCAAATAATCTTAATAATTCTCTAGATTCTTCATCTGTATGTGCAGTAGTTACAAAGATAATATCCATACCTCTGATTTTGTCTATCTTGTCATACTCGATTTCAGGGAAAATGAGCTGTTCTTTAACACCCATTGTGTAGTTTCCTCTGCCGTCAAAGCTGTTAGCCTTAACGCCATGGAAGTCACGTACACGAGGAAGAGCGATGTTAATAAGTCTGTCAACAAACTCATACATTCTGTCTCCACGAAGAGTCACTTTGCAGCCGATATTCATTCCCTCACGGAGTTTAAATGCAGCTACTGATTTTTTAGCCTTTGTTACAAGTGGCTTCTGACCTGAGATGATTGTAAGGTCTTTGATTGCGCCATCAAGTACTTTTGCATTGTCTTTAGCTTCGCCAACGCCCATGTTGATAACTACTTTCTCAATCTTAGGTACAGCCATCTTATTTTTATATGAAAACTTTTTAGTCATTGCTTCTACAACTTCTGCGTCGTAAAATTCTCTTAATCTGTTCACTTAATGTCCTCCTTTCCGGAATTAATCGATTTTAGCGCCTGTTTTCTTGGCGATTCTTACTTTTTTGCCGTCTTCGATTTTCACACCGATTCTTGTTACTTTACCGTTAAGTGAATACATAACATTTGACGCATCAATAAAGTTTTCCTTTTTAATGATGCCACCCTGCTGATTCATCTGGCTTGGTTTCTGGTGTTTGGAAACCATGTTAACGCCTTCAACGATAACTCTGTTTTTCTTTCTATCTACAACGAGGATTTTTCCCTCTTTGCCTTTGTCTTTACCTGTGGTAACAACTACTTTATCACCGGTTTTTAACTTAGTTCCTGACACTTGACACACCTCCTATAATACTTCCGGAGCAAGAGATAAAATCTTCATAAACTGTTTTTCTCTAAGCTCTCTTGCAACTGGTCCAAATATACGAGTACCCCTAGGGTTCTTGTCATCTTTGATTATTACAGCAGCATTGTCGTCAAACTTGATGTATGAACCATCTGCTCTGCCCACAGCCTTAACTGTTCTTACTACTACTGCCTTAACTACGTCGCCTTTCTTAACAACACCGCCTGGTGTTGCTTCTTTAACAGCGGCAACAATTGTATCGCCAACTCCTGCATATCTTCTGGTGGAACCACCTAAAACTCTAATGCAGAGAAGTTCTTTAGCACCTGAATTATCTGCTACCTTTAATCTGGTTTCTTGCTGAACCATTCTTAATCCTCCTCTCGCAACAGAAATTATTTAGCTTTTTCTACTACCGAAACAAGTCTCCATCTCTTATCTTTAGATATTGGCCTTGTTTCCATAACTTTAACACGGTCGCCAATCTGGCACTCGTTGTTTTCATCATGAGCTTTAAGCTTATAAGTTCTGTTAACAATCTTTCCATAAAGTGGATGTTTTACTTTATCTTCAACAGCAACTACAATAGTTTTATCCATTTTGTCGCTAACAACTTTACCTATTCTAACCTTACGAAGGTTTCTTTCTTCCACTAGGATTGCCTCCTTTCACTAATTACTGAGCTGTTCTATTGGACTGTGTAATAACAGTTTGAATTCTCGCAATGTTTTTGCGAACCTCGCTAATTCTTGCAGTATTGTCTAACTGATTTGTAGCATTCTGAAATCTAAGGTTAAACAATTCCTTCTTTGCAGAAACGAGGTCTTTATTTAATTCGTCTACTGACTTGTTTTTTAATGTTTCAAAATAAGCTTTAGTTTTCATTGCTTTCACCTTCCATTTCCGCCTGTTGCTCTGCACGAGAAACGATTTTACATTTGATAGGCAGCTTGTGGATAGCAAGTCTTAAAGCTTCTCTTGCAATTTCTTCTGAAACGCCGCCAAGCTCAAACATTACTCTGCCTGGTTTAACAACTGCAACCCAGTACTCAGGTGAACCTTTACCGCTACCCATACGAGTTTCAGCTGGTTTAGATGTAACAGGTTTATCTGGGAAAATCTTAATCCAAACCTGACCACCACGCTTAATGTATCTAGTCATGGCGATACGGGCTGCTTCAATCTGGTTTGATGTAATCCAGCTTGGCTCTAAAGCCTGAATACCATAATCACCATAAGTTACTTTATTACCTCTGAGGGCTTTACCTTTAAGTCTGCCTCTAAATTGTTTACGTCTTTTTACTCTTTTAGGCATTAACATGTTATTTAGCGCCTCCTTCCTTTTTTGCTGCTTTTACAGGAAGAACCTCTCCTTTATAAATCCAAACCTTTACGCCAAGCTTACCGTAAGTTGTATCAGCTTCAGCAAAACCATAATCGATGTTTGCACGTAATGTCTGAAGTGGAATAGTTCCTTCATGATAGCTTTCAGTTCTAGCCATATCAGCACCGCCTAAACGGCCAGCAACTGCAGTTTTGATACCTTTAGCACCAAACTTCATTGTTCTGCCCATAGCCTGCTTCATAGCACGACGGAAAGTTACACGGTTCTCAAGCTGTAAAGCAATGCTTTCAGCAACTAACTGAGCATCAAGCTCAGGTCTTTTAATTTCCTCTATGTTCACACTTACTTTGTGGCTTGTCATTGTCTGAATTTCGTTTTTGAGTTCTTCAATAGCAGCGCCGTTTCTTCCGATTACGATACCTGGCTTAGCTGTGTAAACGGAAACCTTAATTTTATCAGAAGTTCTTTCGATTAATATTTTAGAAACGCCTGAAGCGTATAATTTTTTCTTAACGAACTTTCTAATTTTAACATCTTCAACTAAGTAATTAGCAAAATCTTTTTCAGCGTACCATTTAGTATCCCAATCTTTGATAATGCCAACTCTTAAGCCATGTGGATTTACTTTCTGTCCCATTGTTAACCTCCTTATCTCTCATTGAGGATTATGGATATATGACTTGACTTTTTCAGTATTCTATATGCTCTACCCTGTGCTCTTGGGCGAATTCTTTTCATTGTAGGACCCTGTCCTGCAATTACTTCTTCAACATATAATTTGCTGACATCCATACCTAAATTGTTTTCTGCGTTTGCTACTGCTGATTTTAATACCTTACCAATAATTTCAGCTGCAATTCTTGGGTTATAATTAAGCAATGCTGCTGCTGTTACAACGTCTTTGCCCTTAATCTGGTCTAAAACTATTTTAGCTTTAGAAGCAGGAATTCCAACGTATTTTGCAGATGCCTGTGGTCTTTTGTCTTTTGTTTCAATGTTTCTTTCTTTCTTTATTTGGCTTCTATGTCCCTTTGCCATGACAAGCAAACCTCCTTCCAAACTAAAATTATCTTACTCTTGACTTTTTCTCTGCGTCCTTGCCGTGTCCTCTATATGTTCTAGTTAAGGCAAACTCTCCAAGTTTATGACCAACCATGTCTTCTGTAACGTATACAGGAACATGCTTTCTGCCGTCATGAACTGCGATAGTATGACCAATCATATCAGGGAAAATTGTTGAACGACGAGACCATGTTTTAACAACTGTCTTTTCACCAGCTGCGTTCAAAGCATCAATCTTTTTTAAGAGATGCTCATCTGCGAACGGTCCCTTTTTGAGTGATCTGCTCATGTTTTAATCCTCCTTTTATTTCTTAACGAATTAACAAGCTTCTTTATTAATCTCTACCACGAATGATATATTTGCTAGAAGCTTTGTGTTTCTTTCTGGTCTTGTAACCAAGTGCTGGCTTGCCCCAAGGTGTCATTGGAGATGGACGACCGATAGGTGCTCTACCTTCACCACCACCGTGAGGATGGTCATTAGGGTTCATTACGGAACCTCTTACAGTAGGTCTAATACCCATGTGGCGTTTTCTTCCGGCTTTACCAATTTTAACAAGCTCATGGTCAATATTACCAACCTGACCAATAGTTGCTCTACAGTCAATAGGAAGTAATCTCATTTCGCCTGAAGGCAGTTTAACTGTTGCATACTTTCCTTCTTTAGCCATAAGCTGAGCTACATTGCCTGCTGAACGAACAAGCTGTCCACCCTTGCCTGGTTTCATTTCAACGTTGTGAATGCTTGCACCTACAGGAATAAATCTCATTGGAAGAGCATTTCCTGTACGAACTTCAGCTTCAGCGCCATTCATAATTGTGTCACCTACAGTGAGGCCAACAGGTGCTAAGATGTAGCTCTTTGTACCATCTGCGTAGCAGATAAGAGCGATATTAGCTGTTCTGTTTGGATCGTATTCAATTGCTGTAACCTTTGCAGGTACGTTGTCTTTGTTTCTCTTAAAGTCGATGATTCTGTACTTAATTTTAGCACCGCCACCTTTGTGACGAACTGTTAATTTACCCTGATTATTTCTTCCTGAATTTTTCTTAATATGAACAACTAAGGATTTTTCAGGAGTTGATTTTGTAATTTCCTCGAATGTAGACACGCTCATGTGTCTTCTGGAAGGTGTATAAGGCTTATATCTCTTGATGCCCATCTTCTCCACTCCTTTCAATTCTAACAATGATCTACACGTTTCCGTGTGTTTCTTTTCCAACTATAGTTTCAATGTTTCTAATTACATACCCTGGAATACTTCAATATCTTTGCTTTCTGCTGTAAGCTTAACAATGGCTTTCTTTTTAGCAGCAGTTTTGCCCCAGATATTGCCTCTTCTTTTTGGTTTGCCGTCGTAATTCATTGTGTTAACAGAAGCAACTTTTGCTCCGTCAAACATTTTTTCAACAGCTTCCTTAATCTGAATTTTAGTAGCCTTTGGATGTACTAAGAAAGTATATTTCTTGTCTTCCAAAATTGCCATACTTGCTTCAGTAATAACAGGTTTCAGTATAACGTCATAATATTTTAAGTCTGCCATTATGCGTACACCTCCTCAATCTTCGCTACAGCCTCTTTAGTCATAACTAAAGTGTTGTACTTTAATAAATCATACACATTTATAGTGTTAACAGCTGCTGTCTTAACTTCTGGAATATTTCTAGCTGAAAGCATTACGTTTGTATTGCTTCCGTCCATAACGATAAGAGCTTTACCTGCATTAATGTTTGCAAGTACTTTAATCATTTCTTTTGTCTTAACTTCTGTTAATGAAAGTTCATCAAGAACGATAATTTTTTCTTCAACACATTTTGTTGAAAGAGCAGATTTAAGAGCAAGTCTTTTAAACTTTTTGTTAAGTTTGAAAGAGTAATCTCTTGGCTTTGGTGCGAAAACAACGCCACCGCCTGTCCACTGTGGTGAACGAGTAGAACCCTGTCTAGCACGGCCAGTTCCTTTTTGTTTCCAAGGCTTTCTTCCGCCGCCTCTTACTTCAGCACGAGTTTTTGCGCTCTGTGTGCCCTGTCTCTGGTTGGCAAGGTACTGAACAACTGCCATATGCATTGCATGTTCGCTTGCTTCTATACCAAAAATATCGTCGTTGAGATCAATTGTACCAACCTCAGCTCCGCTCATGTTGTATACTTTAACGTTTGCCATGTGTAATTCCTCCTTTCGTAAAGTTTAATTAAGCCTTTACGCTATCTCTTATTACTAACACTGAACCCTTTGGTCCTGGTACTGCACCTTTAACCAAAACAAGATTCTTTTCTGCATCAACACTTACAACTTCAAGGTTCTGAATTGTTATTTTAACAGCACCCATGTGTCCTGGCATTTTCTTGCCTTTTTTAACTCTACCTGGTGTTGTACCTGATGACAATGAACCAAGTGCTCTGTGGTACTTAGAACCATGGGCCATAGGACCTCTGTGCTGTCCGTGTCTTTTAATAGCGCCCTGGAAACCTTTACCTTTTGATGTACCGCTAGCATCGATTTTGTCGCCTGCTTCGAATACATCCGCTTTAATTTCAGCACCAATTTCATAGCTGTCTGCGTTTTCAAGCTTAAACTCTTTAACAAATTTCTTAGCTGTTACACCTGCTTTTGCAAAGTGACCTGCTTCAGGTTTGTTAACAAGTTTAGTTCTTTTTTCGGAAAATCCAACCTGAACAGCTGAATAACCATCATTTTCTACTGTTTTTTTCTGAATAACTACACAAGGGCCAGCTTCAAGAACTGTTACAGGAACAAGATTGCCTGATTCACTGAATACCTGAGTCATTCCGATTTTTTTAGCTATAATAGCTTTTTTCATTTTTCCGCACCTCCTAAGTTTCTACAGCGGATTGCCTTTTCAACTTTAATCGTCTCGAAGGTAATCATACTAGTTTAATATAAGTTGCGTATACGTTTCCCTTATACAAACCAATTTGGGTTAATTACATAATTTTTAATGTGATATCTACGCCTGCTGGTAAATCAAGTCTGCTAATAGCATCAACAGTCTTTGGTGTAGGCATTAAGATGTCAATCAATCTCTTATGAGTTCTCATTTCGAACTGCTCTCTGGAATCTTTGTACTTGTGAACAGCTCTAAGGATTGTAACTACTTCCTTCTTAGTAGGAAGTGGAATAGGTCCACTAATCTGAGCACCTGTTTTCTTTGCAGTTTCAATAAGCTGCGCAGCTGACTGATCAATTAATTTGTGATCATAAGCTTTAAGACTGATTCTGATTTTCTGATTTGCCATAAAAAAAGTCCCCTCCTTTTCGTACTTTTGTTTCAGCACGACAAGTGGTGACTGCACACTTATCCGGGTGTATCCGCAACAATACGCACACACAGAATTACACAAGGTAATCCTTCTTCCCAATATTCAGCACAGTGACCTTGTCGCCCGGTTTCATGAACTGGACATCGCTCCGTGGAACACCCGCACAAGTACTGCGGCAACCTCCACTTCATCGCTCTATGTCACAACAATAAAGATTATACATCACGTGATTCCATTTGGCAAGTTTTTTTTTAGTAAAAATAGTGTTTTTTTCTTAAATTTTTCACCAAATTTATTTTTTTTGTAAGTAGATTTATATACATATTTACTATATTAGCAACTATTCCCAATTCATACAATTAATATGTATAAAATTATTTCTTAACAATTTCGTTGAATTTTATCATAAAAAAATACTCTTTGCAACTGTTTAATTTTTGCAAGCCCATTCATCTCCAATTTTCTCCATAATTTCAGGTATATTTAAGTGTTGAGGGCATTTATCTAAACATATACCGCAGTTAATACAGTTTGTTGACCGCTTTTTATCAAAAAAAGGTCTGTTGTAAAAATTTCTAGCATGGTCTATAGTTCCATA
This sequence comes from Lachnospiraceae bacterium, assembly GCA_034933685.1. Lineage (GTDB taxonomy): Bacteria > Bacillota > Clostridia > Lachnospirales > Anaerotignaceae > UBA8514. The sequence continues at coordinate 94,094 of JAYFNB010000020.1, forward strand.
CATGTGTCCCATATTGTAGTATTCTATATTTGTTGGTATATCAACACCCATAGGACAAGGCATGCAGTACTGACATCTCGTACACGCTACCTTAATTAATCTTGAAAATTCTTCCCTAACATCCTTGTACATTTGTAATTCCGTTTTATCTAAATCTCCAATTTTACAACTTTCTGCTGTTTTAATGTTATCATCTACCTGTTCAATTTCATTCATGCCACTTAAAACACAACTAACTTCTGGTCTGTTAAGTAAAAATGACATTCCGCGCCCTGCTGGTGTCATTTGCTTCTTGCTTCGGCTCCAAATTTCTTCAACGCTTTTTGGAGGTTCCTTTGCTAGCTGACCGCCTTTAAGTGGCTCCATGATAAGCACACCCATTTCTTTTGCTGCCGCAAGTTCAAGCCCTTTTAATCCAGCCTGGTAATCAGTGTCCATGTAGTTTAACTGCATAATGCAAAATTCCCAATCGTAAGCATTTACTATTTCTTCAAAAAGCTCATACCTGTCATGAAAGGAAAAGCCAATATGTTTTATTTTACCTTCTGCCTTAAGTTTATCAAAAAGTTTAAACACGTTTAACTTTTTTGCTTTTGCCCAGAAATTATAATCCAATGAATGTAAAAAATATAGGTCAAAATAATCTGTTCCCGTTCTTTCAAGCTGGCTTTCAAACATCTTTTCACAATCCTCATAAGTATCACAAACCCATATGGAAAGCTTATCTCCTAAATATACCTTTTTTCTGTATCCATCTTTCAAAATTTCACCTAGTGCCTTTTCAGAATTCCCATTTATATGATATGGATAGGCAGTATCAATATAGTTAACCCCGTTATCAATGGCATACCTTATTACTTTTTTTGCTTTTTCAATGTCAATATCCGCAAAAACACCATTTATTGTTGGCATTCTCATAGTTCCAAATCCAATTGCAGATATTTCAATTCCTGTTTTTCCAAGCTTTCTGTACTGCATTTTTATTCCTCCCTCATTCTTTTTTTACTTTCAGCAAAAATTTCTACTCCAGCACTTGTACCAATTCTGTCAGCACCTGCTTTTATCATTTCAGCAGCCGTTGCATAGTCACGTATGCCTCCAGCAGCTTTCACGCTTAGCTTTTCCCCTACAACATTTTTCATAAGTTCAACATCACTTATGGTTGCACCACCTGTACTAAATCCAGTTGACGTTTTTACAAAATCTGACCCTGCGTTCATTGCCGCAATGCAGCACGCTTTTTTTTCAGCATCATTTAATAAACAACACTCAATTATTACTTTAACAATAGCCTTACCTTTAACTGCATCAACTACGCTTCTTATATCATTTGCAACATATTCCATGTCTCCCGCTTTAGCCGCACCAATATTTATAACCATGTCAACTTCTTTTGCTCCATCTTCAACAGCTTTCTTTGCTTCAAAAGCCTTTACGTCACTTTCACTAGCTCCAAGTGGAAAACCAATTACAGTACAAACCTCACTGTAACAACCAATTAATTCCTTTGCCGCTAATTTTACATAACATGGGTTAATACAAACTGTTCTGAAACCATATTCTTTTGCTTGGGCACATAGTTTTTTTATATCAACTGCTGTAGCGTCAGCTTTAAGCATGGTATGGTCAGTCAATTTTTCAATGTTTATTTTCTTCACCGGTATCTTCCTTTCATATATAATATATATTTAATTATACACTAATAACCTTGCTTTTGAACATACCTATATTGCAATAAAAAAACTCGCAGACTAATAAAAGTCTGCGAGCTGTAAGTTTTAATTATGCGAAAATTTCGATAACAGAACCAGCACCAACTGTTCTACCACCCTCGCGGATAGCGAATCTAAGGCCAGGAGCCATAGCAACAGAAGTGATAAGTTCAATTTTCATTTCGATGTTGTCGCCAGGCATACACATTTCTGTGCCTTCTGGAAGAGAGATAACGCCAGTAACGTCAGTTGTTCTAAAGTAGAACTGTGGACGATAGTTGTTGAAGAAAGGTGTATGACGTCCGCCTTCTTCTTTGCTTAATACGTAAACCTGAGCTTCAAAATTTGTATGAGGTGTGATTGAACCTGGTTTAGCAAGTACCTGACCTCTTTCAATTTCACTTCTCTGAACACCACGAAGGAGAACACCGATGTTGTCACCAGCCTGAGCCTGATCAAGAAGCTTTCTGAACATTTCAACGCCTGTTACAACAACTTTACGGCTTTCTTCAGCAAGACCAACGATTTCAACTTCGTCCTGAACTTTAACAACACCGCTTTCAACTCTACCTGTAGCAACTGTACCACGGCCTGTAATTGAGAAAACGTCCTCAACTGGCATAAGGAATGCTTTGTCGATGTCACGCTCAGGTGTTGGGATATATTCATCAATAATGTTGAAGAATTCAACAATCTTGTCGCCCCAAGGACCCATTGGATCTTGAAGAGCCTGGAATGCAGAACCTCTCATAATAGGAATATCATCACCAGGGAATTCATACTCGCTAAGGAGTTCTCTGATCTCCATTTCAACTAAGTCAAGAAGTTCTTCGTCATCAACCATGTCACATTTGTTCATGAACACAGTCATGTAAGGAACGCCTACTTGACGGCTAAGAAGGATATGCTCTCTAGTCTGAGCCATAGGACCATCTGTCGCAGCAACAACAAGGATAGCACCGTCCATCTGAGCAGCACCTGTAATCATGTTCTTAACGTAGTCAGCATGTCCTGGGCAGTCAACATGAGCATAATGTCTGTTAGGTGTTTCATACTCAACGTGAGCTGTAGAGATAGTGATACCTCTTTCTCTTTCTTCTGGAGCTTTGTCAATGTTATCAAAAGCTACAGCCTCGCCTAAGTGATATCTCTCAAATAATGTCTTTGTAATAGCTGCTGTTAAAGTTGTTTTACCGTGGTCAACGTGACCAATCGTACCAATGTTAACATGTGGTTTAGTTCTTTCAAATTTTGCCTTTGCCATTTTGTAAATCCTCCTTTAAATTTATATAAGATTCTTTTTCTGCATTTGTAGTTGCCGTTCTTGTGACAAGCTGCTTCATGCCTAATTATATTAAAAAATATTAAGCTTTGCAATAGTTTTGTCAAAAACTGTGAATCAATTTATTATCGAACCGTGCAACTTCTTACAAAACAGTTTTAGTAATTATTCAGCTAATTAATCAGCTTTTCTGCCAGCAAGAACCTTTTCCTGAATACTCTTAGGGCATGGTTCATAGTGGTCTACTTCCATAACGTAGTTACCGCGACCCTGTGTCCTTGAACGAAGGTCTGTTGAGTAACCAAACATTTCTGAAAGTGGAACAAAAGAATGAATAATCTTAGCGCCATTTCTATCATCCATACCTTCAATACGTCCACGGCGTGAGTTAATGTCACCAATAACATCACCCATATAACTCTCAGGTACAGTAACAGTTACTTTCATAATTGGCTCAAGAAGAACTGCATCGCCTTTTCTCATCGCTTCTTTAAAAGCCATAGAACCAGCAATCTGGTAAGCCATTTCAGATGAGTCTACATCATGATAGCTACCATCGTAAACTTCTGCTTTAACGCCAAGTACAGGATAACCACCAAGGATACCGCTTTTCATAGCTTCTTTAATACCTTTATCTATAGCCGGAATGTATTCTCTAGGAATAGATCCACCAACTGTGCTATTAACGAACTCATAGTTATTCTCAGCATCTGTACCCATTGGGAAAAATTTAACCTTACAGTGACCATACTGACCACGACCACCTGACTGACGTACGAATTTACCTTCAACATCAACAGCCTTGCGGAAAGTTTCTCTATAAGCAACCTGAGGTTCACCAACGTTTGCCTCAACCTTAAATTCTCTTAATAAACGGTCAACAATAATTTCAAGGTGCAGTTCACCCATACCAGAAATAATTGTGTCTCCAGTTTCTTGGTCTGTATGTGTTCTAAAAGTTGGGTCTTCCTCTGCAAGTTTCGCAAGTGCAATACCCATTTTGTCTCTACCGGCCTTTGTTTTAGGCTCAATAGCAACTGAGATAACAGGTTCTGGGAATACCATAGACTCTAAAATAACTTCATGGTCTTCATCACAAATTGTATCGCCAGTTGTTGTAAGCTTGAAGCCAACAGCAGCAGCGATATCACCTGCATATACTTTTTCAATTTCTTCTCTGTGGTTAGCATGCATCTGAAGGATACGTCCAAATCGCTCTTTTTTACCCTTTACAGAGTTATAAACGTATGAGCCAGCTTCACATGTACCAGAATAAACACGGAAGAAAGCAAGCTTACCAACAAATGGGTCATTCATAATTTTAAATGCAAGTGCTGAAAAAGGCTCAGTGTCTGATGCGTGTCTAGCAATTTCTTCACCTGTGTGTGGGTCTGTACCCTTAATTGATTCAATGTCAGTAGGAGCTGGCATGTAGTCAATAACACCATCAAGAAGTTTCTGAACACCTTTGTTTTTGTAAGCTGAACCGCAGAATACTGGAACAAGCTCACAAGCGATACAAGCTTTTCTTAAAGCAGCCTTTAACTCAGGAATGGAGATTTCCTCACCATCAAAGAATTTTTCCATAAGTGCTTCATCAGTTTCAGCAATTGCTTCAACCATTGCATCATGGTATTCTTTAGCTTGGTCAGCCATATCGGCTGGAATTTCGTGAACAGAAACATCTTTACCAAGCTCATCGTCATAGATGTATGCTTTCATATCCATAAGGTCAACTACACCTGTAAAGAATGCTTCAGCACCAATAGGAAGCATCATTGGTACAGGGTTACAACCTAATCTATCTTTCATCATGTCAATTGCATTAAAGTAGTCTGCACCCATAATGTCCATCTTGTTAACGAAAGCCATTCTAGGAACATTGTAGTTGTCTGCCTGACGCCAAACTGTTTCACTCTGTGGCTCAACGCCGCCCTTTGCACAGAAAACGCAAACTGCACCGTCAAGTACACGAAGTGAACGCTCAACCTCAACTGTAAAGTCAACGTGACCTGGTGTATCTATAATATTTATTCTATTGCCTTCCCACTGAGCTGTAGTAGCAGCGGAAGTAATTGTAATACCTCTCTCCTGCTCCTGCTCCATCCAGTCCATAGTTGCTGTACCTTCGTGGGTATCACCAATCTTGTAGTTACGGCCTGTATAGTAAAGGATACGCTCTGTGAGGGTAGTTTTACCGGCATCAATATGAGCCATGATACCAATATTTCTGGTTTTTTCAAGTGGAAATGCTCTGTTAGCCAAAATTACTCCTCCTTATTACTTCGTTTATAAAAACATTGCATGCCCCCTAAGTAACCTTAAAGGGCAAACAAAACTTAAAATCTTACCACTTATAATGAGAGAAAGCTTTGTTAGCTTCAGCCATTTTATGTGTTTCATCTTTCTTCTTGCAAGCACCGCCAGTGTTGTTAAGAGCATCCATAAGCTCTCCAGCTAAACGGTCAACCATGGTTTTTTCGCCACGTTTTCTGCTGTAAATTGTTAACCAACGAAGACCTAAAGTACGTCTTCTTTCTGGTCTAATTTCCATTGGTACCTGGTAAGTTGCACCACCAACACGGCGAGCTTTTACCTCAAGTACTGGCATTATGTTGTTCATCGCTTCTTCAAAAGCTTCAATAGGGTCTTTGCCTGTTTTTTCAGCAACCTTATCAAAGGCACCATATACTATTTTCTGAGAAACGCCCTTCTTACCATCAAGCATAATGCTGTTGATAAGCTTGGTTACGTTTTTGCTTTTGTATAATGGGTCTGGCAATACTTCTCTTTTTGTTACATGACCTTTTCTTGGCACGATTCTTCCCTCCTTAATAAATTTAAATCGTAGGTACTCGTGTATATTCTTTTACACGTTTCACGCCTTACACTTCCAAATATATATCACGCATCAGCAGACTGTATATCATTTGTACAAGGCATTACTTAAATTGTATTATTTCTTTGCTGCAGTTTTACCAGCTTTTGGACGTTTTGCGCCGTATTTTGAACGACTCTGCATTCTGTTAGCTACACCTGCAGTATCAAGTGTACCACGAACAATATGGTAACGAACACCAGGTAAGTCTTTTACTCTACCACCTCTGATAAGAACAACACTATGTTCCTGAAGGTTGTGACCTTCACCAGGGATGTAAGCTGTTACTTCAATACCGTTTGTAAGTCTTACTCTGGCAATCTTTCTAAGCGCTGAGTTAGGCTTTTTAGGTGTAGAAGTTTTAACGGCTGTACAAACGCCTCTTCTCTGTGGTGAAGAAATATCTGTGGTTTTCTTCTTAAGAGAGTTAAGACCTTTCTGTAACGCTGGAGCTGTTGATTTTTTCTCTACAGTCTGTCTACCTTTTCTTACTAACTGATTAAATGTTGGCATCTAATGTGCACCTCCTTACAAAATTAATACGTTCTGCCTATGCAATTTCATCGTAACTGAATATGGCTAAATAACCACTTTGGGCATAATTAAAGATGCCCTAATTCCAGACACCGTAAAAGTGTAACACCAAAGCAATGCGTTGTCAAGGTAAAATATAAAATTCACAGTCGTTATTTTAATTTAGAGTTTACATTTTGTTCCAACTTTGAAGTTCTATAATATTTCCTTCTGGGTCTCTAGCGTAAACAAATGAAGCTTCCAAATTATTTGGATACACTGTAGTAATTAACTCTCCTACGCAGCTTCCTCCTGCACTAATAACTTGTGCTAAAGTTTGTTCAACATCATCTACTTCAAAAGCAATGTGTGCAATTCCAGGGCCGTTGACTTCTGAAAGTTTAGTTTCATTTAGCTTATCATAAGAAAATATTTCAAGTGTTGGGTGTTCTTCCTCATACCCTGGCAAAAGCAAGTGTTCACCTATAATGTGTGCCTCATCCAAGCCCGTTAGCCTGTTTAGCCATCCACCACTGAGGTTACGAGTTTCATTAATACTTTTGCAACGGAATACACTTTTATAAAATGATATCAATTTATTTACATCTTTCGCAATAATATTTGTATGAACATAACGAAACATTGTATCTCTCCTTTGATCTTTAGTTTTCCCTAAATGTTAATAACATAGTAAAAATTATTGTAAAGCTTATGACTTAATAAAAAAAGAAGTCAACTATTATAAAAGTAGACTTCTTTAGTGAATTTTTTAGTAGCGGAAAAGGGATTTGAACCCCTGACACCGCGGGTATGAACCGCGTGCTCTAGCCAACTGAGCTACTCCGCCATATAAAATACCGTAAATCCAAAGATCTACGGTTAAAATGGGAATTACAGGGCTCGAACCTGTGACATCTTGCTTGTAAGGCAAGCGCTCTCCCAGCTGAGCTAAACTCCCATATTTATTAAATTAAAACGACTCAGGTGGGGCTCGAACCCATGACCTCCGGCGTGACAGGCCGGCGCTCTAACCAACTGAGCTACTGAGCCATAAGGCAAATAAATGTCACAAAATTAAAATGAGTGGGTCTTCAGGGACTTGAACCCGGGACCGCCCGGTTATGAGCCGGATGCTCTAACCAACTGAGCTAAAGACCCATTTTAAAATGAAGCCGATGAACGGACTCGAACCGTTAACCTGCTGATTACAAGTCAGCTGCTCTGCCAATTGAGCCACATCGGCTTAAATTGAATCTGGCAACCACCTACTTTCCCAGGTAGTCTCCCACCAAGTATCATCGGCCGTTCATGTCTTAACCATCGTGTTCGGCATGGGAACGGGTGTCTCCCATGAACGCATCATCACCAGAAATTTTACAAAAGTGACCCAACCGGGAATCGAACCCGGGTTACAGCCGTGAAAGGGCCGTGTCTTAACCGCTTGACCATTGGGCCTTATATAATTTAAAAAGCTCCCCGAGTAGGATTCGAACCTACGACCCATCGGTTAACAGCCGATTG
>JAYFNB010000021.1:0-28999 GCA_034933685.1 Lachnospiraceae bacterium
TTACAAAGCGGTATGAAAAAAACAGCACTATATTTACCTCCAATAAGGCATTTTCCTCATGGAATGAAGTCTTTTCAGATATAACAATAGCCTCAGCCATACTTGATAGAATCCTGCACCACTGCCAGGTGGTAAGTATAAAAGGAGATAGCTACCGGTTGAAGGAGCGTAAGGAGATGATGAAAAGTAAAAATATAATAAATACGTTGTTTGAAAAACAGGAATAATTTTTTGCCAAAAACCAGCAAAATTTAAACGCTGTTTTTATACAAAATCAAAACGCCATTGACAAGAGGTTTACACAAACTTTGGGATACTCCCATTCAATGCTCTAAATAGCGATACAGCGTTGATTTACTAATTCCCGTTTTCTCTTTAATTTCATTTAAACTGTACTTTTTACTTTGATACATTACTATGGCACGACTTACATTTTCGTCGGGTTTTTTTGGGCGACCTGAAGAAATTCCCTTTTGTTTTGCTTCATACATCCCGTTTTTGGTTTTTTCACTAACTACATCACTTTGGAATCTAACAAGGTGTTTCACTATATCAACAAAAGGATAACCTTTGGCAGAACTTGTATCAATACTTTCCTCTAAAGACGTCAAATATGCTCCCTTTTCTTCAATAATCTCTAAAAGTTCTACTAAATGTCTCGTAGAATCTGCCAAAGAAAAAAGTCTTGTTATAACAATAATATCTCCATTTTCCAATAGGTTAAGTAGTTGTTTTAATTGGGTTCTTTTTTTTGATGAGGAATGTTCTTCTATTACAATCTTATCGCAATGTATTTCTTTTAGTAATTGTTCTTGCTTTGTACATTGCAAGTCATCATGATAGGGTCTTGTATAACCAATAATCATTGTTTATCCCTCCTAAATTTATGCAGAAAAAATTAATTTCGATATGGTTTTTTCATTATAACACAAATTTCAGAAAAAATAAGTGTTATAATGGTTCCTTTTTGGGAAAGAATATGCTACACTAAAAAAGCTTTGTTTCAGAGAGATTATTATAGAATGCTTTTATAAAAATTATAAATGCAATACTTAATTGAATTGTAGGAATATTGCTTATAAAAAAATATGAGGTGTATAAAAATGATTGAACAAATGAAAAAAGAGTGGTTTGCAAATGTAAAAGGAGATATACTGGCGGGGATTGTTGTAGCCCTAGCTTTAATTCCAGAGGCAATTGCGTTTTCTATTATTGCAGGAGTAGACCCTATGGTGGGCTTATATGCATCTTTTTGTATGGCAGTTACTATTGCCTTTTTTGGCGGTCGACCTGGTATGATTTCAGCCGCAACAGGTGCTATGGCATTAGTAATTGTGTCTTTGGTAAAGGACCATGGTGTGGAATATTTATTGGCGGCAACCTTACTAACAGGCGTGTTTCAAATTATTTTTGGTGCCTGCAAAGTTGCAAGGTTAATGAAGTTTATACCAAGAGCAGTTATGATTGGCTTTGTAAACGCCTTGGCTATACTTATTTTTAAGGCACAAGTACTGCATTTTGTTGGTATTTCTACCATTACCTATGTGTTTGTGGCAATTACTTTAGCAATAGTTTATATTGTACCAAGGTTTGTTAAAAGTGTTCCGGCACCGTTAATTGCTATTGTTACACTAACTGCTGTTTCAATTTTTACAAATGTTGAACTTGGTACCGTTGGCGATTTGGGTGCAATTTCAAGATCTTTGCCGTCATTCCATTTGCCACAAGTTCCCATTACAATTGAAACCTTACGTATAATTCTTCCTTATTCTGTTGCATTAGCCATTGTAGGGTTAGTGGAAACTTTATTAACTGCATCTATTGTGGACGACATGACCGATACAAGAAGTAACAAAAACCAAGAAGCAAGAGGACAGGGAATTGGAAACATTGTTTGTAGTTTATTTGGCGGTATGCCAAGCTGTGCAATGATTGGACAATCCGTTATTAATGTGAAATCGGGTGGGCGTGGTAGATTATCAACTTTTGTTGCAGGCATGTTTCTTATGTTTTTAATTATTGTACTTGGAGATTTTGTGGTGCAAATACCAATGCCCGTACTGGTTGGTATTATGATTATGGTATCTATTGGCACTTTTGATTGGTCGTCATTTTCTTACTTAAAGAAGGCACCAAAAAGTGATGCGTTTGTAATGCTTGCAACAGTTATTATTGTAGTTGCTACCCATGACCTTTCTAAGGGTGTAATTGCAGGGGTTATATTAAGTGCACTTTTCTTTGCCTCCAAAATTTCTAAAATAAAAGTGGATAAAACAGAAAAAAATGAAATCACTACATATACAGTGGAAGGGGAATTGTTCTTCGCTTCTGTAGAAGGCTTTTTAGGATGTTTTGACTTAACTCCAAAAGATAGCAATATTATTTTGGACTTTGAAAATTCAGACGTTTGGGATTGTTCTGGCGTTGGTGCAATTGATAAAATAGTTTTAAAGCTTAAGGGGAATAACAATAAAGTTTCTGTACAGGGATTAAATCATACTAGCCATGAACTGGTAGGCAGGTTAGGCGTTTATGACAATCCAGATGCAAAACTATCTGCTCACTAGGAACAAAAAACTACACAGTATAATTTGTGTTGTTAAATGCTTCCGTAGATAATTAAAAAGGAGATAGACATGTCAGCAAAAGACCACAAGGATTACAAAGAAGAGGAAAATAGGCTTAATGAAACCGTTGAGTATATTAAAGGCGCTATTACTGCTGCGCAGTTAAGCAAAATAGAACACCAGGGCGAAATAAAGCAAGCATATATAGATTTGGATTACTTGGATAGCAGTCAAAGTTATGCATCAATTATGCTGTATTCAACATTAATAGATGACCTTGAAAAAAATTATGAGAAGTTATTAATAGCGCAGAAAAAACCTTATTTTGCTAGAGTTGACTTTAAGCAAGAGGGAGAAGAAAAATTTCAGCAATTTTATATTGGAAAAATGACACTATTTGATGCCTTAACAAATAACCAGAGAATAATTGACTGGAGGTCGCCTTTTGCCAGTATTTATTATGATGGCAGGTTAGGTGAAGTGTCCTATGAGGCAGTTGCAGGAATAATAAAAGGGGAGTTATCCCTTAAAAGACAATATTCAATTGACAATGCTAAGCTTGAAAGTATTATGGATGTGGATATTACGGCTACAGATACCTTTTTACAAGCATCCCTTGGAGAAAATAAAGATAATCGTTTAAAGGATATTGTTGCAACAATACAATCAGAACAAAATGCAATAATAAGGGCTGATGTTAATAATCCATTGGTTGTGCAGGGAGTAGCAGGAAGCGGGAAGACTACCATTGCACTTCATCGTATTGCTTACCTAATATATACTTATGAAGAAACTTTCTTTCCAGAAAACTTTATGATTCTTGCACCAAACAGGCTTTTTTTAAATTATATATCTGAAGTGTTACCAGAACTTGGTGCGGATAAGGTTATACAAACTATCTTTACAGATTATATTTTTGACTTGATCGGTAACAAATATAAATTAAGTAATGCAGATGAAAAATTAATCGCAATTATAAATAATGATGTTGATTTGGAAAAAGATGAACAAAGTTATTTAATAGAAGCTTCAGCTTTTAAAGGCTCTATTGATTTTAAGAATATTATTGATATTTATATACAGCACATTGAACAGTTTTTTGTACCCGATGAAGATTTTGTTTTAGAAGGACACATTATTTTAGACAGAAATGAGATTAAAAATATTTTTCTAAATGAATATAGTTGGTTGCCATTATATAAAAGAATTGAGCAAGTGAAAAAACATCTTGCCCATAAACTAAAAAATGATAAGCCAGCTATTTTACAAAAAATCGAGAGCAAGTATGATAATAAAATAGAGCATATTAGGGTAGCTGAACCAGAAAGTGAAGATAGACGCTTAAAAATTGTGGCATTAATAAACCAAAGAGACGAAGCGTTATTAAAGGTTAAAAAGAGTTCAAGCACTTTGGTAAAAAAATATATAGCAAAGTTCCCCAAAAAAGACGTATTTGATTATTATAGAGAATTCATTAGCAGTGATTTAATATTACTAAAGCATGGGGAGACACAAATAGAAAAAGGATTAATAAATTACTTGTGTAGTTACACAAAAGAAATGTTAGACAAAAAACAAGTAGAGGTAGAAGATTTATCTATTTTAGTGTACATGAAATATCGAATTTTAGGTTTTGACAAAGAAATTGATATAAAATATGTTGTAATAGATGAAGCACAGGACTTTAGTCACTTTCAATTTTACGTTTTAAAGGAAATATTTAAAACACAACGGTTCACAATTCTAGGAGATTTATCACAAGGTATTCATTCATACCGCAGCATTAATAATTGGGATTATGTGTTAAATAATATATTTGATTCAAATAGAAGTCAGTATTTGAAGTTAGAACAAAGTTATAGAACAACAATTGAAATTATGGATTTGGCGAATGAAGTAATTAAAAAAATCCCAAATGAAGAGTTAATTTTAGCAAAGCCTGTGGTTAGACATGGAGAAAAACCAATAATGCTACGATTTGATTCAAAAAGTGAAATAATAGATACCGTTGAAAAAACGGTTCAGCAGTTACTAGGGGAAGGGTATCAATCCATTGCCTTGATTGGAAAAACCCCAAGGGAATGTAAAGAAATTTTTCAAGTATTAGAAAAAAAGGAAAAAATCAAAACTAAGTTGTTAGAAGGAAAAGAAGACCAGTATGACCACAATATTGTTGTGGTACCTTCGTATTTAGCAAAAGGACTAGAATTTGATGCTGTAATTATTATTAATATTGATGATTGCTATAAGGAAGAGGAGCTTGATTTAAAACTACTATATGTAGCCATGACAAGGGCTCTTCATAGATTGTATATATATAGTAAAAACGATAGAATAGCTTTTTTGCAATACTAAAATCAACGAAAACGTTGAATATTAATTATAAAAAAATATCAAACAATTAAGTTTGATATTTTTTTTCACATCATATTGACATATATCGATTTAATGCTATAATCTACATATCGATAAAAATAGATATAATAAAAGGAGGGATAAAGATTTTGATGCATTAATTTTAAAATAATTTTATGGTTTTAAAATAACAATGATTGAAATTAAAAATGAAAGAAAAGAGGAAAATTACATGGATGATAAAGGTAAAAATAAACTGATAATGATTTTGGGATTAATGGCGTTCCTTGCAAATGGAGATAATTATGCCGCAGCACCATTAATCATTAATATTTCCAAGGACTTGAATATATCTGTAAGTACAGCGGCTATTTCTGTTACCGCTTATATGCTTGCGTTTGGGGTATTTACATTGATTTTTGGACCAATGTCAGATAGGTTTGGGAAAGTAAAAATAATTAATATAGCAGCAATGGGTACTTCTGTTTTTAGTATATTAGGTGCATTTGCATTCAATTTACCATCACTTATATTCTTCAGAGCTATGAATGGTTTATTTGGTGCCGGAATTTTCCCAGTTACTATGGCTTTAGTGGGTCAAAGCTTTGATGATAAGAATCGCCATAAAGCGCTTGGAAAAGTTATGGGGCTTATGTTTTTAGGCGCTGCGACAGCGTCTGCAATTGGCGGGGCTTTGTCTTATTTTGGCTCATGGAGATTAGTCTACCTCGTTTATGGAATCGGAGAACTGGTACTTTCGATTATCATGCTCCGGATTTTAGAGAGAGATAAACCGGTAGTTGAAAAGCTAAATTTTGCAAAAGCATATAAAGAACCGTTGACAAACTTTAAATTCATGAGACTTGCATTAACTATATTCTTTCTGGGATTTTGTGTTTTTGGAAGTTTTACTTATTCCGGAACATTACTACAGGAAATTACTGGTTATAATATATTGAATGTTGGACTACTTCTTTCTTTATTTGGAGTAGGTACAGTTATAGGAGGAAGAATGGCACCAAAGATGAAAGCAAGGCTTAAAAATGGATTTTTAGTTTTAGCAGGAATGATTGGAGCTATATCCTTGTTCGCTCTTTCTACAGTTACAAACGTTTGGATTTTAGGATTGGCTCTTTTGGGATTCGGGATGGCGTTTATCTTCCTTCAATCAACGCTGATTTCAACGGCACAGGAGCAATTACCAAAAATGAGAGGAACCGCAATGTCACTTACTTCATTCTGCATGTTTGTAGGCGGTGCAGTGGGAACTAGCTTAAATGGAAGTGTTATGAAGACTTATGGAACGGCAAGAATTTTCTTGAATACATCTTTAATAATTCTTATTGTTGGAATTGTTGCTGCACTACTTATTGCTGGTTTTGAAGTGAGAAAGAACAAACCAATAATTGAGGTGGGTAATAATGAGTGAACATGATCATATCCACAATCATTAGAAATCTAAAAAAATGAACATCTTTTATTAGGACATTTGGCATTTGGAAAAAGAGATGTTATAGAATCGTTGTATTAAATATGATTATTATATAAGAGGAGGGTTGTATATGGATACTTATATCTTTTATGGTATTACCATATTATTTTTAATAATTTCTTTTATTAAGGATAAAAAGAAAACAAAAATGTCACTAAAAAAAGCATGGAAAGCGTTTGAGAATATTTTGCCGGAGTTTTTAGTTGTAATTTTATTGGTTGGAGTAATGCTTGCTGTATTAAATACAGAGACAATTTCAAAAATAATTGGTGCTGACTCTGGATGGATGGGAGTTACTATTGCGGCTATTGTTGGGGCAATTACACTGATTCCTGGTTTCGTAGCATTTCCAATGGCTGCATTACTATTGCAAGGTGGAGCAGGGTTTATGCAAATTGGAGCATTTGTTTCTTCATTAATGATGGTTGGAATTGTTACTATTCCTGTTGAAATTAAATATTTTGGTAAAAAAATAACCATATTAAGAAATGTTATTGCTTTTATTTTCTCATTTATTGTTGCATATATTATTGGATTGGTGGTGACTGGGATATGAAAAAAATTCTAAAGAGATATCGTGCCTTTTTGCTGGTATTAGTCCTAATGGCAATTTTAACAATACTTAATCAAAAATTAGGAGTCAAAGCATTAACTATATCAGCAAATTCTTTTAAAGAAATGTTGTTTGTAATACCGCCAGTGTTTGTATTGCTTGGACTGCTTGATGTATGGGTTCCCCGAGAAACTATGGTGAAATATATGGGAGAAGGTTCGGGACTAAAAGGTGTGATATTATCAATCATACTGGGATCAGCAGCAGCTGGACCATTGTATGGAGCCTTTCCAGTAGCTGCCGTATTTATGAAAAAGGGTGTAAAATTTATGAATGTTCTTATATTTATCGGAGCATGGTCAACAACAAAAATTCCAATGTTTCTATTTGAAATAGCATCCCTGGGAGCGAAGTTTGCAATTACAAGGTTGCTCATAGATATTCCTGGAATTATAGTGATAGCGTTTATCATATCAAAATTTGTATCAAAAAAAGAAGTAGAAGAGCTTTATTCAAAAGCGGAGAATCTCGGTTAATAAACTATTGAATGTAAAGGAGAAATGTAATTATGGAAAACAAAAAAGAAAAAGAGAATTGGTACTTACCTTATATGGATAAAAAGACAAAAGGAATGGAGGTTGAGGAAAAGAAAAGCCCTGTAGCAGTATTCTACTGTGCAGGTGCATCGAATGTCGGACAATCCACAATGCTTTCCTCAGTTCAGGCAGCGAATGAGGTTGGATATGATAAAGCGGCACTTTTATGCCTTGCAAGCATTTCGGCAGGGCTGGCTAACATAACAAATGGGGCTAAAGAAGCAAAAGGAATAGTTGCAGTTGATGGATGTCCTATGAGCTGTGCAAAGAAAACCCTTGAAAAGGCTGGGTTTAATCTGGATGAACATTTGGTAGTTACTAAGGATTTGGCTGTTTCAAAAAACTTTGATTTGAATTCACCATCAGATTTAGAGATGATAAAAGATTCTCTGGTTGAGAAAATTAACAGGGTATATGAAAAGTAACTAAATTTTTTACCAATTGATTTTTTGATTCCGTTAAATCAGCGATTTCATAGAGTTTAAACCGAATCAAATATTGACAGGTACTGATGCAAAGAGTAATATATAACATATCGATGAATATAGATAAAAACAGTTGGGAGGTATGAAAAGTAGTGAGAATTGAACATGAACAGAACGCAAAGGTTTTTAAAGCACTTTGCGACCCCAATCGACAGATGGTTATAGAAATGCTTCAAGATGGTGAAAAGTGTGCTTGTAAAATATTAGATGAACTGAATATTGTACAGTCCACATTATCTCATCACATGAAAATACTTTGTGATTCAGGACTTGTGGATAGCATTAGAGTTGGAAAAGAAACACATTATTCCTTAAATAAACAAGGGTTTAGTAATGCGAAAAAAATATTAGATGACCTTTATTCAAAAGTAAAATAATGTGAAAGTTTAAAAATCATATGTTTAAAGATTAAAACGATTGGAGGTATTTGGCAGTATGGATAGAGTAAATACCAACATAGCTGTTTTGGGTGGAGGGCCTGCAGGATATGTTGCTGCAATACGGGCAGCACAGCTTGGAGCAGAAGTTGTTTTGATTGAAGAAAAGGAATTAGGAGGGGTATGTTTAAATATCGGATGTATTCCTACGAAAGCACTTCTGAAAACCGCAGACACAGCAGTAACAATAAAGAGGTCAAAGGAATTTGGCATAGAAAGTACTATGGGAAATATTGACTGGAATGCTGCACTTGGACGTAAAAATAGAGTGGTTAAAAATTTGAATACTGGAGTTGAACAACTTTTACGTGCAAATGGAGTAACTATTATAAAAGGCAGAGGTAGTGTTATATCTGAACGAAAATTAGTGGTTCAAACAGAGGAAGAAGCGATTGAGGTAAGTTGTGAAAAACTTATTTTAACCTCGGGAGCTGTTCCGATGATTCCACCAATTGTAGGAATTAATCTGGATGGCGTTATTACAAGTAATGAAGCATTATCTTTAAAAGATATACCTGAAAGTGTAGTAATAATTGGCGGCGGAATTATTGGACTTGAGTTTGCGTCTATGTGGTCAGCAATAGGTGCTAAAATCACTGTTATCGAGCAAAAAGACTGTATACTTTTTGGTGAAGACAAAGAAGTTGCTGACGAGTTAATAAAATTAATGAAACGCCAGGGAATCTCCTTTAAATTATCTGCATTAGTAACTGAAATACAAAAAACAGAAGATGGTCTTGCGGTTACTTATAATCAGGGAGAAAAGGTTTCAACTCAATCTTGTAAAACAGTTCTGGTTGCAGTAGGCAGAAAATTAAATTCAGAAATATTTCAGAATTTACAATTAAATATTAAGAACGGTGCTGTTATTGTAGATAAGAACATGGAAACAAACAAAAAAGGAGTATATGCCGCTGGAGATCTTGTTGGTGGTAAACTTCTTGCGCACCTTGCATTCATGGAGGGCAAGATTGCTGCAGAAAATGCTTTAGGAATTAGTAGAAAAGTAAATTACCAAGCAGTTCCTGCCTGTGTCTATACAAATCCTGAAATAGCAACAGTAGGAATGACGGAAGAGGAAGCATTAAAGGCAGGTATCGCCGTAAAAGTAGGCAGATTTAATTTTAGAAATAATGGAAGAGCATTAACATTGGGTGAACGTGAAGGATTTGTAAAAGTGATTGCTGATGAAAAAAATACGATTATCGGTGGGCAGATATTAGGTACAAATGCTTCAGAAATGATTTCGGAAATTACACTTGCCATTATACTTAAGGCAAAAGCAGATGATTTGGCAGATATGATTCATCCTCATCCATCCCTTGGGGAAGCAGTTTGGGAAGCTTGTGGAGATTTATTAGGTAGAGCTATTCATAAAATATAAATTCAAGAGGATTAATATTATGGAGAAAAAATATATTAAGAATATTGATGTGGAAACAGCACTTACCCTTGTTGATTTAGTTTCTTATCAGCCTGGTCAGGTTGTAAGTAAAACACTAGCACAAAATGATGCCATAAGTTTGACTCTTTTTGCATTTGATAAAGATGAGGAGATTAGTTCTCACGATTCAAATGGCGATGCAATGGTAATAGCATTGGACGGCGAAGGCGAAATAACCATTGACGGTAAAAAGTATGTCCTCAAGACGGGCGAGACCATTGTAATGCCAGCAAAAAAACCGCATGCAGTGTATGCCAAAGAACAGTTCAAGATGCTTCTTATTGTAGTTTTCCCACAATAACTTGCTTATAAAAATAATAACAAATTAGGAGGAATGCAAAATGGAAGAAAAAGAACGTTA
Source organism: Lachnospiraceae bacterium (assembly GCA_034933685.1). GTDB lineage: Bacteria > Bacillota > Clostridia > Lachnospirales > Anaerotignaceae > UBA8514. Next base: position 10,291 of record JAYFNB010000021.1, read on the forward strand.
TGGATTTATTATGTGCGTATGCACAGGAAAATGTCCTGGTTTTCAGGCAATGGACATTTGGGATTTTATTAATCAGGTAAGAGTTGAACTTCCGGTGGAATATGGTTTTATTCACCCACAACTATGTGAAGAAGACGGTGATCGTTTTCTTGCCGATTACTTAAAAGCTCACAGAAAAGTTATTATAGGCGCGTGTGCCCCTAACATGCAGAGAAAAATGTTTAAACAGGCATTTAAAGAAGCAGGATTGGATGTAGAAAAGGACGCTGTTATGCTTGATATAAGAGATATGACGAATGAAAAAGCATTTCAGGTAGTTGAAAAAGCGTTGAAAGAATTAGGTTATGAGGGGGATGAAGAATAATGAGTGAATCATCATTTATGGGTGTACCAAGAGAAAAAATTGACTGGAGTCCACGTATTGATTTTGATAAATGTAATTATTGTATGGAGTGTGTGGAATTTTGCCCTCATAATGTGTTTGAAGTGCATGAAGACGAAGTGCAAAAATTTGTTGTTAAAAATCCAAATAATTGCGTAGTTTTTTGTCGTGCCTGCGGTAAGACGTGTGGAGAAGATGCAATTGACTTCCCAAACAAAAACGAAACCACAGCGTACATCAAAAAAATCAGAAAGGAAGCGAGTGAAAATGAGTAAGTCTTTTGCAATACTTCCATGTAATGGCTTGGATAAATGTGCAGGTTGTGTGTCAAAGGAAGTTGCGGTGATTCTTTCAGAAAACACAGATAGTGAAATCATCTGTCCGGTTTTTTACCGTGTGGCAGATGCAAAGTATAATAAAATTGCGCAGGAAAAACCGTTACTTGTAATTGATGGATGCGCCACACGCTGTGCAAGCAAGCTTGCAACAGAAAAAAACTTAAAAATTGCTGAAAAAGTAAATATAACGGAAGAAGCAAAAAACAACGAAATAGAGTTAGGAAAAAGCTTAAGAGTCGGTGATAATGAATTAAAACTTGTAAAAATTATTGTTGACAAATTAACATTGGAAAAGGAAGCTTCTGAAATTGAAGAAAATTCGGTAACATTTCCAGAAATTCTTACTTATGAAGTTTATACAAAGGACAAATTTGTTTTTCGTGTTCCAACGGAAGAAGGCTTTTATTTCAATGAAAATGATGTATGGGTATATGTTGTAGGGGATAGAGCACGAATTGGCGTTACCGATTATGTACAAAAAAGTCTATCGGATATTATGTTTTTTACACCTCCTGCTATAGGAAGTGATATAGAGCAGTTTGAAGAGGCTGGTTCAATAGAATCTGGTAAAGCTGTTTTTGAAATAGTTTCGCCTGTTAGTGGAACGATTACAGCCGTTAATGAAAAATTATTGGATGAACCTGAACTGCTTAATCAAAATCCTTATGAGCAAGGCTGGATTTTAGAAATGAAGCTGGCTGATTTTGAAAGTGATCAGGATTTGCTTCATGAGTTTAAAGGATACTTCCCTGTGTTAAAACGAAAGGTGGATGAATTTCATGTCTAAAGTAAAGGTAGTGGCATGTAGCGGAATAGGAAAAGTATTTGGCTTAATGACAAGAGAAGCAGTGTTGCAAGTAACGAATAATCTTCTACCAGAAAAGGCAGAAACTGTCTGTCTTGCACATGTTGTAACAGGTGAGGCAGATGCAACTGAAAAAGTGAATGGTTGTACCTGCATTACAGTAGACGGATGTCCAGCACTGTGTGCCGCAAAAAGCGTGGAGCAGGCAGGAGGAATTGTAAAAGCAAAATTTCGTTCTGTTGATGAAATGCGTAACCACAGAGGTGTAGATGCAGGGACGGCTACTGCGTTGACGGAAGACGGATGGAAGATTGTTGATGAATTTGCAGAAAAAATTGCTGCGAAAGTTACGGAACTGGCAGAGGAGGAACACAACAATGGCTGATATACAAGTAGGAGTACTTTCATGTAGCGGCGAAGAATTTCTGGGAGGTACAATTGTTAGGCTTGCAACTAGAAAGGTAATGGAAGAATTGAGAGTAGGAAAAGTAGTAACTCTTTGCCTTCCTTTATATATTGCTGGCGGTGATGAGGAACGTGAATTTGCAAAAAATTATCCGGTAATAGCTGTAGATGGGTGTGGTAAGTGCTGTGCCAGGAAAGCTACTGTAAAATTTAGCGGAGAGGTTAGGGATACAATTATCCTATCTGAGTTGCTTGATGAAGATGTTGTGCTTTCCAATATAGTTTCGGCAAGGGATTTAAAGGAAGAGCATTACCAGATGGTTGATAAAGTTGCAGAAGAAATATGTAAGAGAGTAGACACCATATTAGCAGAGTAACAGTTCTTAAGATGAAAATTAGTATCAATATTATTTAAGCAAGAGGGAAAATATAAAATTACCTCTTGCTTAAATAATATTGAGAATGAAATAAGAAATGAGGTATGTAATTGTTTAATATTATTAATAAATCCAATGATCCATATTTCAATCTGGCAATGGAAGAATATTTTATGAAATACAAGTATATGAAAGAGGATATTCTTATTCTTTGGCAGAATGAGCCTACGATTGTAATTGGGAAAAATCAAAATGCTTATGAAGAAATTAATCGTGATTTTGTTGAAAAAAACAAAATAAATGTTGTAAGGCGTATGTCTGGTGGTGGTGCTGTATACCATGATTTTGGAAACCTTAATTATACTATAATTAAAAATGATGGAAAGTTATATGCAAATGACTTTTCATTTTTTGCATATCCTGTTGTTGCCTGCTTAAAAAAGTTTGCAGTAGATGCAGAATTTAATGGAAGAAATGACATTACCATTGATGGTAAAAAATTTTCAGGTAATGCTCAGTATTTTTATAAAAATAAAGTTTTACATCATGGCACGCTTATGTTTTCAAGCAATTTAACTGTTTTATCACAAGCATTAAACGTAAAAAGCGAAAAGATGGAGTCGAAAGGGATTAAATCCGTAAAAAGCAGAGTTACAAATATTTGTCAGTACATAAATAATGATATTACTTTGGCTGACTTTCATGAAGCCTTAACAAGCAGCATGTTTCATGAGGATAAAGAAAGTATACAAAACTACGAATTAACATATGAAGATATTTCAGCAATAACAGAGATTAGGAACAACAAGTACAATACTTGGGACTGGAACTATGGGAAATCACCACAGATGAGCTATCAAAAAGAATTGCGGTTTCCTGCTGGAACCTTGGCACTGACAATGTATATTAAAGACGGAATGATTGATAGCTGTAATTTATTTGGGGATTTCTTTGAAGTAAATCCAGTGGAGGATTTAACGAAAAAGTTTGAAGGCAAGCGATATGATAAAGCAGAAATAGAAGCACTATTAAGAAATGTGAACATACAGGAATATATATACATGTTAAGCAATGAGGAATTTAAACAATTATGGTTTTAGTGTCCACGAAATAAAGATAAAATAAATTGCAATAAATGCCATACTACTATATTTATAAAACGAATTGAAAAGAATATGAAAATTTTGTAAACAAAACTAAAACAAATTGACATTTATAGATACGACTGGTAATATATTGATAAATATAGATATATCAACTTTAAGCTGTTTTAAGAAAACACTGAGTTAGTATAATCAAAAATAATGTAAATGGGGTTCTAAAATAATGAGCAGATGCAGATCTAAGAAAATACTATTTTTAGTCATGGGATTAGTTATAGTAATAATAACGGGTTGCCAAAGCAATGAAAAAACGTTAGCAGGTAGCCAAACAGATTCAAGTTTACTGACGGAAAATGAAAGCAATTTTACTGAAACCCAACCATTGGAAGAAGCAAAAGATAGTGGAACAGATTCTGATTCATTGACACCGACACCTACTAATACATTTGACATGGAGCCATGGGAAGAAAATCAAAATGCGGAATCTGCTGCTGTTGAAATATCTGCAAACCAAGATGGCGTATTAGAAATTGAAGAAGACAAATTTGTTTCACAAGTGAGTGAGATATACAATTATTCAGATAAATATCTTGGTAAAACAGTGAAATACCAGGGATATATTTTTTTGGAAAAATATGAAGGCAAAGACTATTTCTATGTTGTCAGAAATACATACGCATGTGAATGTGGAGAGGAAGAAAGTGTTGTCGGTTTTGAGATAGCATGGGAAGGAGATATTCCTGAAGAGGGAACATGGGTAGAAGTTACAGGTGTTTTAGATTCATACGTAGAAGAAGAAATTGAATATATTTTAGTTAGGGTTTCAGATTTAGATATTAAAGATGAAATTGGAAAGACATTTGTAACTGAATAGGATAAGAAGAATTTGTTTTTCCCTAATAATGAAAAGAAAAAATCATATTACAGGAGGAAATTGCTGTGGAAAATGAAACGGTGAAAAAAAGTAAAAGTCTGTGGGTGAAAATACTCATTGTAATTTTAGCATTAGCGGTTGTGGCAGGGATATATGCCTATAAGAAGGCAGAGGAAGATAAACTAAACAATCAGAATACAGCTCAAACAGATTCTGAGAGTGCAGATGAAGAAGGCTCACCTTTAGAAATATCATCCGTTGATTTAGATGAAATCAAGGCTTATGGACTTCCTTTTGTAATCGACTTTGGTTCGGATTCCTGCATACCTTGCAAAGAAATGGCACCGGTTCTAGAAACCTTGCATGAGGAATGGCAGGAAAAAGCAATTGTACATTTCGTAGATGTGTGGAAAAACACAACTGCCGCAAATAATTTTCCTGTATCAGTTATTCCAACGCAAGTATTTTTCAATGCAGATGGAACCCCTTTTGTACCAAGTGATGAACTTGCACAGGAAATTGAATTTACCCTATATAGCACAAAAGATACCAGCGAGCATGTATTTACTGTTCATCAAGGAAGTATTACCGAAGAGCAAATGCGAAGGATATTTGCTGAAATGGGGGTCGAGTAAAAATGAATGAGATGCTTGAATCTTTATCAATAATGATTAAGAATAATATGTGGCTGGCCCCACTATTAGCAATAGTGGCTGGAATATTGACATCTGTAACGCCTTGTTCATTATCAACAATACCCCTTGTTATAGGCGTGGTTGGTGGAACGGGTCAAAAGGATACAAAGAAGGCTTTTAAGCTCTCACTGACTTTTGCTTTGGGGACGGCAGTAACGTTTACTACATTAGGAACATTGGCATCTCTTGCAGGTAACTTAATGGGGACTTCTGCAAAGTGGTGGTATATTGCATTAGGTATTCTAATGTTAATGATGGCGTTACAAACATGGGAAGTATTTGATTTTATACCATCTACTTATTTAATTTCAAAAAGTACAAAGACCGGCTATATAGGTGCATTCATTGCAGGGGTGCTAGGAGGTATATTTTCTTCACCATGTTCAACACCAGTTTTAATTGCATTATTAGCGATTGTAGCTGGTAAAGGAAGTGTTGTATGGGGAATTTTACTTTTGCTATTGTATTCTGTAGGGCATGGGATATTAGCCGTAATAGCAGGTACAAGCGTTGGATTTGTTCAAAAACTTTCACAAAGTGAGAAATACGGAAGATTCAGCAAGGTTCTAAAAATAGTGATGGGTTGCGCTATTTTACTTATAGCATTTTATATGTTTTATTTAGGATTCTAATGATTGCTGATTTTAACAAGAAGTCAAAAAATAGAGTGTAACTAATAATAGAAAATATAGAAATTTCAAGGTATTAAGGGGTGTATTTCATTGGCAAGTAACTTCAATAGCATATGGGATGAATTCAATGTACCAATACGAATATTCATAAAAAGGCGTGTTAATAATGAACAGGATGTTGAAGATATATTACAAAACGTATTTATAAAGATTTATAATAACATTGACAATTTGTATAAACTTAATATACATGCATGGGTATACAAGGTTACTAGAAACACCATAATTGATTACTATAGAATGCGAAAACATGAATTTGACCTAAGTGAGTTCAAGGAAGATATTCTACCATACGAAAACTTGGATGAAGATACTGTTATTAGAGATATTTCACAATGTTTAATAATGATGATTCAGTATCTACCTGAAAAATACAAACAGGCATTAACATTAACTGAAGTCAAAAATATATCTCAAAAGGAACTGGCATATGAAGCTGGTTTATCAGTTTCTGGAGCGAAATCACGAGTTCAACGGGCAAGAATATTACTAAAAGAAGATTTTCTATCCTGTTGCAGCTTAGAAACAGATGAGAGAGGGAATATTTTTGGCTATGAATTGAAAAATAAAGAATGTAATTTTTGCAAAAGTTAAAAGTAATGTACTTAAAATGCGTCCTTTTTCAATTATTATCGTCTACATATATGAAACATTAAAATAAACATATGGAGGAGGATAATAATGTCAAGTAAAAAAGAAGAAATGAGAGAAATAATTAGAAAAAATTATGCTAATGTTGCTTTAAATGGTGCACAAGGAGGTTGCTGCTGTAGCAGTGGTTGCTGTGGTACTGATACAAGTGTAGATATTGCTGAAACAACAAAAAGAATAGGATATTTGGAAGATGATATAAATAAAGCACCTTTTGAAGCCAACATGGGCTTGGGCTGTGGGAATCCTATTGCAATAGCTTCATTAAAAGAAGGCGAAACGGTACTTGACCTTGGAAGTGGTGGTGGATTTGATTGTTTCCTTGCTAGAAGGCAGGTGGGAGAAGCTGGATATGTGATAGGTGTTGATATGACACCTGAAATGGTGAAATTGGCGCGTGAAAACGCTGAGAAAAGTGGATATACAAATGTTGAATTCAGACTAGGCGAAATAGAGCATTTACCTGTGGCTGATTCGTCGGTTGATGTAATTATTTCTAACTGTGTTATTAATTTGTCTCTTGATAAAGAGCAAGTATTCTGTGAAGCATATAGAGTGCTGAAAACAGGAGGAAAATTATCTGTTTCCGATGTTGTTGCAACAGCAGAATTACCCGACCAAGTAAAACAGGACTTAAGCATGATGACAGGCTGTATTGCTGGAGCTGAATATGTTGAAAACATCAGAACGATGATGCATAAAGCTGGTTTCAAAGATATTAAATTAACTCCGAAAGATAACAGTAAAGCTATTATTAGTTCGTGGGTTCCTAATAGAAATATTGAGAATTTTGTTGCATCTTACATTATTGAAGCAACTAAATAGTATAAAAAATTGATATACCCCAAAGTGGTGTAGGTTCAAACCAATCAAAGTAAATAATGGCTCTTTTTGTGGTAGACAGTTAGTATAAATAACTTCTGCAACAAAGGGAGCATTTTTTGTGATTAAATATCTAATAATAGGAAGGAACGTTTAATTACATTATAATTGCGTTTACATAAAAATTACAGGAAGATTACATCAAACACATTGACATTTATCTATATGGTAGTTATAATAAAGTATATAGATATTTATCTATATCTTGGCGAAACAATAAAAGAAACGGGAATGGAGGATAATAGAAAATGGATTTTAATATAGATTATGCACTTATATTTAAAGCGTTAGGTGATTCTACAAGATTAAAAATTATAGAAATGTTATCCTGTGGAAAACTATGTGCATGCGATATTTTGGAATCTTTCGATATTACCCAGCCTACATTATCATATCACATGAAAATATTAATAGAATGCGGTCTTGTGAGAAGTCAAAAAGAAGGGTCATGGATTCGGTACAGCAACAATACTGAGTTAATAGAAAATATAAAAAATTACTGGAATAACATTACAACAGAACAGGAAAACTGTATTTGCAAAAATTTTAAGGGGGAAAATAGATGCGATTAGTTATAATTGGTGCAGTAGCCGCAGGTACTTCGGCAGCGGCAAAAGCCAGAAGAAACGACGAAAATGCTGAAATTATAATTTATGACAAAGATATTTTTATTTCGTATTCGGGATGTGGAATGCCTTACTATATCGGTGGGGAGGTAGAAGATTCCCAAAAACTTACCTCTCGTGATTCTCCATTCTTTAAAAGTAAATATAATGTAGATATTTTTATAAGACACGAAGTGGTTTCCATTAATCATATAGATAAGAAGTTGGAGATAAAGAATCTTTTAACTGGTAATATCTTTACAGACCATTATGACAAGCTTATTATAGCAACTGGTGCATCTGCTGTTATACCGCCGGCAAAAGGGGCGGAACTTAAAAACGTATTTACATTAAGAAATATTGGAAATATGAACCAAATTAAAAGCTATATCAATGAATACTCACCAAAATCAGCAGTGATTGTTGGTACTGGATTTATAGGTTTGGAAGTATGCGAAAATTTAAGAGAACTTGGTATGGATGTTACGCTCATAGAGAGACTTCCGCAAGTGACTCCAGGTCTGGACGGAGACATGGCAGTATATGTGGAGGAACATTTGGAGAAAAACCATGTGAAACTTTTTACAGGAAAATCGGTAGTAGAAATAAAAGAAGATAAGGTGATTTTGGATGACGGAAGAGAAGTAGCGGCTGATTTTGTGCTTCTTTCAACGGGAGTAAGACCGAATACAGACCTTGCTGTTAAAGCTGGCATTGAGCTTGGGGCAACAGGAGCAATTAAAGTCGATAAAAGAATGATGACAAATATAAAAGACATCTATTCTTGCGGTGATTGCTCGGAGCAGTTTCATGTGGTTACTGGGAAACCGGTATATCGTCCAATGGGATCTACTGCCAATAAGACGGGGAGAATCGCTGGGGATGTTGCCACTGGAGGAAATTTATCTTTTAGAGGTATTCTTGGTACTGGTATTTTCAAGGTATTTGATATGACAGTAGCACTTACAGGATTATCGGAGAGAGAGGCAACGAAAGAAGGCTATGATGTTGTGGTCTGCCATAATATTAAGCCCAATAAGCCTGAATATATGGGTGGCAAGGAAATGGTTATTAAAGGCATTGCAGATAAAGATACTGGAAGACTATTAGGCGTGCAAATTGTAGGGTTTGAAGGTGTTGATAAAAGAGTTGATGTATTTGCTACAGCCATTAGTTATAAAGCACAAGTGGAAGACCTTTTTTATCTGGATTTGGCATATGCACCACCATTTTCTACAACAAAAGACCCAGTTATGTACACGGGCATGATTTTAGATAATGCTATTAATTCTGACAGAAAACTTATATCCTCTGATGAACTGGAAGAGTTAATAAGGTCTAGTAAGAATTATCAATTAATTGATGCCAGAGAGGCTTCACAATATGAAGAAAATCATATAGAAACGGCGGTAAGTGTACCTCATGCAAAATTAAGAGATTCATTAGATAAGTTAAATAAAGAGGTTACTACCATAACCTATTGCAACAAAGGCGTTACAGGGAATGCAGCACAAAATATTTTGTTAAACCATGGGTTTAAGGAAGTCTATAACTTATCTGGCGGGCATAAGAATTATAGAAAAAATAAGAAATCATTGTAACAAATGATTTCCAGACTGATGAAAAACCTTGGGCTTTGCCCAAACCCACTTGCTTTTTGAAAAAAGCAAGACCAAAAACTTTTATTAAAACCGCATATTCATGCGGTTTTAGATGGGTCAATGGGTGAAACCCTTGTGGGTGTTTGAGGGCAAAGCCCTCAAGAGTTTGACTTTGTCTACATGCTGGAAATCATTGTAACATATGATTTCTTCATACATAGAACATGCGTATATGCTCATATAAATATTTAAACAGGGAGGGAGAAATCGTGGTTGATATCTTTAAAGCACTATCGGAAGAAAGCAGGTTAAGAATTCTAACTTTACTGATGGAAAGGGAAATGTGTGTCTGTGAGATTGAAGTTTGTTTGAACATGACGCAATCAAATGCCTCCAGACACCTGACTGTACTTAAAAACTGTGGGATTTTAAATTGTTATAAGAAGGCACAATGGGCATATTATAGGATAAACGAAAGCTTTATAGTAGAACACAAAGACCTGTGGCAATATTTGCAACATAAGATTGTTGAATTACCAACCTATCAAGCAGACCATGAACAATGTGAAAAGTATAAGACGATAAATGTTTGTGAAAATACAAATAAAACTCATTAAAGGAGAGAACCCGATGAATAAAGAAAAATCAACAGAAATAAGTTTTTTTCAACGATACTTAACGCTATGGGTAGCACTATGCATGATTGCCGGCGTTTTAATAGGAAAGCTTCTTCCAGCAGTCCCTGCGTTTTTTAGCAAGTTTGAGTATGCAAATGTATCCATTCCAACTGCTATTCTCATATGGGTGATGATTTATCCCATGATGATGAAGGTGAATTTTGAAAGTGTTAAAAATGTAGGTAAAAATCCTAAAGGACTATATGTTACATGGATTACCAATTGGCTGATAAAACCGTTTACTATGTTTGGAATCGCTTCCTTCTTTTTCTTTGTAGTATTTAAAGGGTTAATACCTGCAGAATTAGGAAAAGAATATTTAGCAGGAGCTGTTTTATTAGGTGCCGCGCCCTGTACTGCCATGGTTTTTGTTTGGAGCCAGCTGACGAAAGGGAATCCGGCATATACGGTTGTGCAAGTAGCAACAAATGATTTGATTATTCTGGTGGCTTTTGTCCCTATCGTAAAATTTTTACTTGGCGTAAGCAATGTCTCCGTTCCATGGGACACCTTGATTATTTCCGTTGTACTTTTTGTAGTAATTCCTTTAACAGCGGGTGTTTTAACAAGAATGTATGTTAGTAAAAGAAAAGGAACAGAATATTTTGAAAATCAATTTTTGCCTAAGTTTGATAATGCAACAATAGTTGGGCTGTTACTAATGCTTATACTTTTATTTTCCTTCCAAGGTGAAGTAATACTGAATAATCCACTGCACATTTTATTAATTGCAGTTCCCTTAACCATACAGACATTTTTGATTTTCTTCATTGCGTATATTGCAGCAAGAATATTTAAATTACCGCATAATATTGCAGCTCCAGCAGGTATGATAGGAGCTTCCAATTTCTTTGAACTTTCGGTGGCAGTAGCAATTGCATTATTTGGTATGGAATCACCGGCGGCGCTGGCCACCGTAGTAGGCGTATTAACTGAGGTACCTATTATGCTGATATTGGTTAAAATCGCAAATAAAACCACAAGTTGGTTTCCGGTGCCTGCTGTTAAGAAGTAATTTTTGAATCATCAAATAAATGATTTCTGATGAATTAACGCCTATATTTAAAAAATAGAATGGAGAGATTAATTATGAAAAAGATGCAAATTTTTGAAACCGCTATGTGTTGTTCAACAGGACTCTGTGGAGTGGGGGTAGATCCCGAACTTTTAAGAATTTCTACAGTTTTAAATTCGTTGGGAAAAAATGGAGTTAAGGTAGAAAGATTTAATCTATCCTCCTCACCCCAGGAGTTTGTTACCAATAAGGTGATTAATGATTTTATTAAAGAAAAGGGCGTTGACGAGCTACCGGTAACAATCTTAGATGATGAAATCGTAATTACGGGAAGATACCCATCCAATGATGAATTTGTTCAATTGATTAATGTTCCAAAAAGTTATATTGGTGAGAAACCAAGTACAGTGAAAGACACGGATAAAAAAACAAAGGGTTGTGGATGCTCTGGCGGAAATGGTTGCTGTTAAATATATATGGCTATAGGAGAGATGATTTCATAAAATTTCCTTGCCGCTCCTTTTTTTGCTACTAAAGATGAATTGATATTTTTAACATTAAATTAGTCAACATTTCACTAGCAAAATTTGAATAATTATAAAGGAGATTAAAAATATGTCAAAAAGCTGGTGTCCGATTATTGATTACAATAGATGTTGTGAATGTGGTAAGTGTGTCAATAAATGTCGGCAGGGTGTTTATGATAAATCAAAAATGCCAAAACCTATCGTTATATATCCCCAAGGCTGTATACAAGGGTGTCATGGCTGCGGCAACTTATGCCCTGAAAAAGCAATCACTTATGAAGGTGATAACGGAAATAAAATGAATAGACGTAGAATGTTTTAATTATAATAGTTGCGTGTTAAGAGAAAAAATGTTTTGAAGGGAGTGAAACGAATTTATAATGGAAAACTTTAACTTAAAAAAAATAGAACTCACCCAATATCTTTTTTTTACAGGAAAAGGGGGAGTAGGAAAAACTTCAACAGCCTGTGCCACAGCGGTATCCCTTGCTGATTCAGGAAAAAGAGTCATGCTGATCAGCACTGACCCAGCATCAAATTTGCAGGATGTATTTCAGACAGAATTAAACAATAAAGGAGTTCCCATTCATGCAGTTCCTAATCTTGTGGTAGTAAACCTAGACCCCATAGAAGCAGCTGCAGAATATCGTGAAAGCGTAATCACCCCATTTCGTGGACAGTTGCCTGATGTAGTGTTAAAAAATATGGAAGAGCAGCTTTCTGGTTCCTGCACTGTAGAGATTGCATCCTTTAACGAATTTTCTAAATTTATAACGGATGAAAAAGTTCAAAATGAGTACGATTACATTATATTCGATACTGCACCAACAGGGCATACCTTAAGGATGCTTCAACTTCCATCTGCATGGAGTAATTTTATTAGTGAAAACACGCATGGGGCTTCCTGTTTGGGTCAATTGTCTGGGTTGGAAAGTAAAAGAGCAATTTATAAAAAAGCCGTAGAAACTCTTGCTGATGGAACCCGTACAACTTTACTATTAGTTTCAAGACCAGAGATAACTCCTTTAAAGGAAGCGGCGAGAGCTTCTAATGAACTTGCAGATATTGGTGTGAAAAACCAAATGGTCATATTAAATGGAATACTAACATCTTATGATGATACTATTTCAAAGAGCTTATATAAAAAGCAACAAACGGCACTTAGTGGCATGCCGGAAGAATTAAAGGAACTAAAAATTTATTCCATACCACTTAGAGCTTATAATATAACTGGTATAGAAAATGTAAGGGCTTTACTGGAAAAGGATAATTATACCATTAGGGAAGAAAAAATAAAGGCAGAAGTAATTCCAAGTCTTAAGGATGTAATTGATGATTTATATCATACCAACAAAAAAGTTATCTTTACTATGGGTAAAGGCGGTGTTGGTAAAACAACAATAGCAGCTGCTATTGCTCTAGGATTGGCATCAAAAGGGAAAAAGGTACACATAACCACAACGGACCCGGCAGCTCATCTTAAATTTGTCATCAATGAAACAGAAGGTATTGCCATGAGCCATATTGATGAAAAAGAAGAATTAAAGAAGTATCAGCAAGAGGTGCTTTCAAAAGCAAGGGAAACTATGTCGGAAGAAGATATTGCATATGTAGAAGAGGATTTGAGATCTCCCTGTACCCAGGAAATTGCTGTATTCAGGGCATTTGCAGATATCGTTGAAAAGGCAGAAGACCAAATTGTTGTAATTGATACTGCACCTACAGGGCATACGTTATTGCTCTTGGATTCTACGCAGAGTTATAATCAGGAAATCAAACGTTCGGGCGGAGATATCCCAGAATCTGCTAAAAAGCTGTTGCCAAGACTGCGAAATAAAGGAGAAACAGAGGTTATTATTGTAACATTGGCTGAAGCCACTCCGGTTTATGAAGCATTACGTCTTGAGGAAGATTTAAAGAGAGCGGATATAGCAACAAAGTGGTGGGTAATAAATTCTTCACTATACAGTACTGGAACTACTAATAAATTGCTGTCGGCAAAAGCTAGTAATGAGATTGAATGGATTAATAAGGTTGATGAACATACCAATGGAAATTTTGCGGTAATTAGCTGGCAACCCAATGAAATAAAAGGTGAAAATCTATATTTTCTATAAATCTATATCTGTGAATGCAAGAAATAGTAACTGTAATCTGAAAAATAGATTCTGTTACTATTTTTTTATTATGTGAGTGCAAATTTACAACAATTCTACAAAGGTTTAATACAATAAGTATTTACATATCAATAAGTATAAGACGAAGAATGCACTTAAGTGGACAGTGGAACATATCAGCAATGAAAATAAAGAATTTCTAAGAGGATTTGAGGATCAGATGACTATTAAAGCAGGAGGGAAAAAGTATACTACTTACCCATGCAAGTCCTATTACTGATTATGTTTATGAAGATGAGATAAGAAAAACAAGAAAAAATTGCGGTTGAGTGGGATGAAGACTGCACTGTAGTCAAGAAAATGGACACGTTTTTAAAGAAAAATTTCTGATAACAGCTTCTAAACTTGTTTCCAGTATAATTCTTCTTTTTCATTTGGGGTTAGCATTCCAAGTGAACTGTGTGGCCGTTTGGAGTTATAGTACCCCTCAATATATTCAAAGACAGAAAGTTGTAATTCCTGTAATGAGTTGTAAGTTCTACGGTTGTTTTCTTCTTTTTTGAGATATTTGAAGAAACATTCACAGCGAGCATTGTCGAAAGGGTAACATTTCTTAGAAAATGACTGCACAACATCAAGAGAATCTAGAACTTGCCTAAATGCGAAGGCAGTATACTGAGATCCTCTATCAGAGTGGAACATAAGTCCAAAAGGTGTGTTCCTTTTTCCATAAGCTTTTTTGAATGAAGTCATTACAAGATGAATATCTGGTTTTCCGGATATATGCCAGAAAATAACTTTGCGAGAGAATAGATCCATTACAATACAAGGTAGTACAATTTACCAGAGACTTTAATATAGGTAAAATCACTTGCCCAGACAAGATTTGGAGCTTTTTGGTTAAACTGTTGCTGAAGGTGGTTTTTACAGTTACCGTTATCAGAATGCTTGCCATGATGGAGAGGTTTGTCAGAGGACATCTTAGGTAATTGCAAGGTTTTCATCAGTCGGTACACTCTGCCAACACTGATTTTAATGCCATAATCACGCTGAAGAACATAAGTGATTTTATAAGCACCAAGTAGTTTATTATAGTCAGCATAAATATGAAGAATCATAGCTGCAATCTTTTGATTTACTTTGGTGCGTTCAGCTGGTTCCGAATGGTAATGTTTATAGTAGGTACTTCTATTAATGCCTAAAACTCGGCATAATATTTTAATGTTATGCTGAAAACGGAACTTATGAATAGCTTCTAATCGTTGTTCGAGTGTGGCGTGAAGATGGAATCGCTTTTTTTAATATGAGGTTTTCCTCTTCGAGTTGAGCATTGCGTTTCTGAAGCTCTTTTACCTGTTTTGCAGTAAGAACTTCGCCGTCATCAATTTCGACAGTTGAGTATTGTTTGATCCAGCGAGTAAGAGCAGTCTGAGAAATGCCATACTCTTTGCAAAGAGCGGCCTGTGTTTTGCCGCCATTTTGATAAAGATTGACGAGAGTTCGCTTGAATTCATCGTCGTAACGAGTTCTTTTGTTAGTGGACATAAAGATACCTCCTTTTGGTGTCAGATTTATTGTATCAACTATTTATAGTTCGTGTCCACTTTTATAGTATAGATCCAGTTTGGAAGTTGATAATATTTTGCTAGGGTCTGATGTTGACGGTATGTCTGAGGAAGAATTGAAGCGAGCAGTTGAAACTACAAATGTTTTTGCGAAGCTCTCACCACAGCAGAAGGCAACGATAGTATCGCTACTTAGGGAAAATGGGCACGTAGTTGGGTATATGGGTGACGGCATAAATGATGCCACTGCAATGAAAGCATCTGATGTAGGTATTCAGTAGATACAGCTGTAGATATTGCAAAGAAATCTGCACATGTCATTCTGCTGGAAAAGGATCTGATGGTACTTGAGAATGGTATTATTGAAGGCAGAAAAACCTATGCCAACATGATTAAATACATTAAGATGACTGCTAGTTCAAATTTTGGGAATATGTTTTCGGTGCTTGTTGCAAGTGGGTTTTTACCATTTCTGCCTATGGCATCAATCCATCTGATTTTGCTTAACTTGATATACGACATTTCTTGTACGGCAATTCCATGGGATAATGTTGACAAAGAATTTCTCGTGGTACCAAGAAGTTGGAATCCTTCATCAATAAGTAAGTTTATGATTTGGATTGGCCCTACAAGCTCAGTGTTTGACATTACTACCTATCTACTCATGTATTTTATTATCTGCCCGTTGATGACAGGAGGCCAGCTTTTTCACCAAATAACAGACACATCAATGCAGACCTATTATATCGCTTTGTTTCAGGCAGGGTGGTTTATTGAATCTATGTGGAGTCAGACTTTAGTTATTCATATGATTCGTACACCGAAAATTCCGTTCATTCAGAGCAGAGCATCTCTTCCTGTAACTGTTCTGACCTTTACAGGAATTGGGGTTTTGACGGCGATACCATTTACCCCTCTGGGTACTGCAATTGGGCTTGTAGCTTTACCAGCAGTTTACTTTGCGTGGTTGACTGTGATTATTGTTTGCTATATGTTGCTTGCAACTTTGCTCAAGAAAATTTATATGAAACGATACGGCGAGTTGCTGTAGATTAAGTCTTGAGAAGCAGCAAGTGAAGTGCTTCATAATATGTCCTGTATGTATGTGGCATATGGTTACACTAAGGACGGAAGATGCTGAGATTATTATCAAAGAAGCTGAGGCGGAAATAGTAGGAAGAATATATAATGATATCTAACGAAAGGATTACAAATAGGTAATAGGTAATTTTAAATTGACATTGTTTATATATTCTTATATAATGAAAACATGGGAATGAAGTTCTCCCAAGAGCTTATACCTAAACCGCTTATTAAGCTGATGACTTCTGTAATTTATTTGCAGAGTTATCAGCTTTTTTTGCTTAAAAAGGAGGAAAAGTATGATTTATTCGGCAGAAGTATCACATATGTGTTCTGTAGCGAAAGGAGCTAATCACGGACCAGCACCAATTCCTGAGGAAGGAAAATGGGTTAAGGCAAAGGAGATTAAGGACATCAGTGGATTAACACACGGCGTAGGTTGGTGTGCACCTCAGCAAGGAGCATGTAAACTTACTTTGAATATCAAAAATGGTATTATTGAGGAAGCTTTAGTAGAGACGCTCGGTTGTTCCGGGATGACTCATTCTGCTGCTATGGCTGCCGAAATTTTACCTGGCAAAACAATTTTAGAGGCTCTAAATACAGATTTGGTGTGTGATGCCATAAATGTTGCCATGAGAGAGTTGTTTCAGCAAATTGTATATGGGCGGAGCCAAACTGCTTTTTCAGAAGGAGGCTTGCCTATCGGAGCTGGACTTGAGGATTTAGGTAAAGGGTTGCGTAGTCAGGTAGGTACTATGTTTGGCACAAAAGCCAAAGGTCCACGCTATTTGGAGATGGCAGAGGGGTATGTTACTCGTCTTGCATTAAATGCAGAAAATGAGATTATCGGTTATGAATTTCTTAATTTAGGTAAGTTTACAGATGCACTTAAAAATGGCGTTGATGCAAATGAAGCAGTGGAAAAGGCTAAAGGTACATACGGTCAGTTTAGTAGTGCTGTTAAGTATATTGATCCAAGAAAGGAATAAGGAGGTGGGAAATATGTCTATTTTTGAAAATTATGAAAGACGCATTGATAATATTAATGCCGTCCTTATGAAATATGGTATTAACAGTATAGAGGCCGCAAAGAGTATTTGCGAATTAAACGGAATAGATCCATATACGATAGTACGGGAAATTCAGCCTATTGCTTTTGAAGATGCCAGTTGGGCTTATGTTATTGGAGCTGCTATTGCAATAAAAAAGAATTGTAAAACTGCAGCAGAGGCTGCAGAAGCAATAGGAGAAGGGTTGCAATCGTTTTGTATTTCGGGTTCAGTAGCTGAGGATCGTAAAGTAGGATTAGGTCACGGCAATTTGGGTGCAATGCTTTTACGAAATGAAACAAAGTGTTTTGCATTTTTAGCCGGGCACGAGTCATTTGCTGCAGCAGAGGGTGCTATTGGAATTGTAAAAAATGCCAATAAGGCTAGAAAAGAACCTTTAAAAGTAATTTTAAATGGCTTGGGCAAAGATGCTGCACAGATTATTTCTAGAATTAATGGATTTACTTATGTTCAGATACAATTCAATTACGTTACAGGCAAGGTAGCAATAGTGCGTGAGATTTCTTACTCAAAAGGTGAAAGGGAAGCAGTGCGTTGCTATGGTGCCGACGATGTGAGGGAGGGTGTCGCTATTATGCACCTTGAGGGTGTAGATGTATCAATAACAGGTAATTCCACCAATCCAACTCGTTTTCAACATCCAGTAGCTGGTACTTATAAAAAGGAATGCATAGAACTGGGTAAAAAATATTTTTCTGTAGCATCAGGAGGAGGCACTGGTAGAACGCTACACCCAGATAATGTAGCGGCTGGGCCTGCATCGTATGGAATGACGGATACTATGGGACGCATGCACTCAGATGCACAGTTTGCAGGTTCTTCATCTGTGCCTGCACATGTTGAGATGATGGGATTTATTGGTATGGGTAATAATCCAATGGTTGGAGCAACGGTTGCAGTTGCGGTTGCAGTAGCAAATAGTATTAAATAAGTAGATAAATTATTATTAGTGGGCATATTAAAAAAGGAGTGTAAATTATGAGGAAAATATTACTTCCAATAGACGGAAGCGAAAGAAGTATGAAGGCTATTGATTGGGTAGAATCCAGATATTCACCAGAAAATGTTGATATCACAATACTGATTGTAAGAGAGGACTTAGAGAGACCGTTTCAAAGTCCGTGTAAACTCAAAAAACTGATATAAAAATTTGATCATTCTTTATGGGCAAGGCCATTTTTTGTGGTTCTTGCCCATATTTGTATTATAAAACTGTTTTTTGGGTTGTCAAGAAAAACTCCC
>JAYFNB010000022.1:0-43465 GCA_034933685.1 Lachnospiraceae bacterium
GGGGAGTTTTTCTTGACAACCCAAAAAACAGTTTTATAATACAAATATGGGCAAGAACCACAAAAAATGGCCTTGCCCATAAAGAATGATCAAATTTTTATATCAGTTTTTTGAGTTTACACGGACTTTGAAACGGTCTCAGGAAATGCCGGCACCCCTACTTTTTTTAAGCCTCTGTTACGTTTTCGTTATCAAATACAAATCCAATTTTGACACAGTCTATACCTATAATCATAGTGTACCTTTCTGTTTTAAAAACCATAGGCTGCCCATTTTTCTTAACAATCACTGCATCCTTTCTTTTACCCACTTTATCCCAGTAATAAAGAAAATAAAAATCCTCTTCGTTTTTAACTGCCCAAGTAAATTCACCCATATACTTAACAAAAAATTCTTCATCACAATTAAAGTATTTAAGCAGCTCTCTTTGAGCATTTGTATAATTTTCAATATAATCCTTTTTTGTATCACAATTACACATATGATGCACCCTCCATAGCAATTTTCATAATCCCTATATATGGTACAATCATTACGCTTAGTTTGTCAACCTGTTTAGATACTTTTTCAAATATTTTCCAGTATAAGACTCTGCATTTTCTGCAACATCTTCTGGCGTGCCAACAGAAACAATTTCTCCACCCCCGTCACCGCCCTCTGGTCCAAGGTCAATAATATAGTCTGCAGTTTTAATCACATCTAAATTATGCTCAATTACAACAACAGTATTTCCACCTTCTGCTAAGCACTGTAAAATCTCAATTAACTTGTGAACATCAGCAGTATGCAGTCCTGTTGTAGGCTCGTCCAATATATACATGGTGCGTCCTGTACTTCTTCGGCTAAGCTCTGTTGCTAACTTAACCCTTTGCGCCTCTCCACCTGAAAGTGTTGTTGATGACTGACCAAGCCTTACATAGCTAAGCCCAACATCGTAAAGTGTTTGCAATTTGTTTCTTAACTTAGGAAGGTTAGCAAAAAACTCTAGCGCATCCTCCACCGTCATATCCAGTACGTCAGAAATGGTTTTGCCTTTGTATTTAACCTCAAGGGTTTCACGATTATACCTCTTTCCATGGCAAACTTCACATGGAACAAAAATATCAGGCAAAAAATGCATCTCAATTTTAACTATTCCGTCGCCACTGCATGCCTCACATCGTCCACCCTTTACATTAAAACTGAAACGACCTTTTTTGTAGCCACGCATTTTTGCTTCAGTTGTTTGAGAGAATACATCTCTTATTAGGTCGAACAGGCCTGTATATGTTGCTGGATTGCTTCGTGGGGTTCTGCCTATTGGCGATTGGTCAATATTTATTATTTTGTCCAGTTTTTCAATTCCAGTCATGTCCATGTGCATAGCAGGCTTACACTTAGCTCTATTCAAATCTCTGGCAAGACGTTTATATAAAATTTCGTTTACTAAAGAAGATTTGCCAGAACCGCTTACACCTGTAACACATGTGAAAATGCCAAGAGGTATGTCTACACTTATTTTTTTGAGATTATTTGCCTCTGCTCCAATAATTTTAATCATATTATTATGGTCAACTGAGCGTCTTACTTTAGGAACAGGTATAACCTTTGCACCGCTTAAATATTGCCCCGTTACAGATTTTTCGCACTTCATTATATCTTCTACTGTGCCTGAAAAAATCACTTCTCCGCCCTTTTCACCTGCTGCTGGACCAATATCAACAATATAATCACTTTCAAGCATTGTGTCCTCATCATGCTCAACAACTATAAGCGAGTTTCCAATATCACGAAGGTTTTTTAGCGTTTTTATCAGTTTATCATTGTCCCTTTGGTGCAAACCAATGCTGGGTTCATCCAAAATATAAACTACACCCACAAGGCCAGAACCAATTTGTGTTGCAAGACGAATTCGTTGTGCCTCTCCGCCAGAAAGAGTACCTGCCGCACGTGAAAGAGTAAGATATTCTAACCCTACGTCCACTAAAAACCCAATACGTGCATTTATTTCTTTAAGTATTTGGTCTGCAATCATTGTATCTCGGCTATTCAATTTTAATGATGCAAAAAACTTCTGTATTTCTTTAACCGAAAGCTTAGTAACTTGAGAAATATTTTTATCTCCAACAGTAATTGCCAATACTTCAGGTTTCAGCCTATCTCCGTGGCATGTTGGACAGCTAATATTTGTCATATATTCTTCGTAATCCTGCCTCATGGTTTCAGAGGTTTCTGAATATCTGCGCTGAAGGTTATTAATTATTCCTTCAAAATTATAGGCGTATGTTCCACCGCCGTTAGCATTCTTATAATTAATAGAAATTTTATCACCTTTCGTTCCGTAAAAAATAATATCAACTATATTTTGCGGCAACTCTTTAAAAGGTGCGTCAAGACTAAAACTATATTTTTCAGAAAGTGCTTCAAACAACACTGCACTCATGCTGTCTGAAGTAGAAATGGAATTATATCCAGGGGCACAAATTGCACCTTGCTTAATGCTTAGTGCTTTATTTGGAACAATTAAATCTGGGTCAAATTTCATTTGAACACCAAGCCCCGTACATTCAGGGCAGGCGCCACTTGGATTGTTAAAAGAAAACAGCCTTGGTTCAATATCACCCAAACTTATACCGCAATCTGGGCAGGCAAAATTTTGGCTAAACAGCATATCTTCATCAGTATCTGTATTGTTAACAACCAGCAAACCTCCAGATAGAGCCATAACGGTTTCAATAGATTCAGTAAGTCGCTTTTGTATACCCTCACGTATAACAAGCCTATCTACAACTATTTCTATAGTATGCTTGTTGTTTTTTACAAGCCTAATTTCCTCGCTAAGTTCATAAATAATGCCATCTATCCTTACACGGGCATATCCACTTTTTTTTGCATCATCCAGAAGCTTAATGTGCTCACCTTTTCTTCCTTTTACAACCGGAGCAAGAAGCATGAATTTAGTTCTTTCAGGCAAAGCCAGAACTTGGTCAACAATTTGGTCTATTGTTTGTTTTCTTATTTCTCTGCCGCATTTTGGGCAATGAGGTGTGCCAATACGTGCATATAACAACCTCAAGTAATCATATATTTCTGTTACAGTACCCACTGTTGAACGTGGATTGTGGCTTGTAGTTTTTTGGTCTATAGAAATTGCCGGAGAAAGACCTTCAATGTATTCCACATCCGGCTTTTCCATTTGCCCTAAAAACTGTCTTGCGTAACTGGAAAGGCTTTCCACGTATCGTCTCTGTCCCTCAGCATAAATAGTGTCAAAAGCCAGCGAGGACTTACCGGAGCCGCTTACACCAGTAAAAACCACAAGTTTGTCCCTTGGAATTTCCAAATCTATATTTTTTAAATTATGTTCTTTTGCACCACGTATAATAATTTTGTCTTTACTCATTTTTTTACCTCTTATAGTAACATCTTTTTAATTTCAAGTATTTTATCTCTAAGGTCAGCAGCTTTTTCAAACTGCAAATCTCGTGCAGCCTCTTTCATTTCCTTGTCCATTTTTTTAATAAGCTCTTTAAGTTCATCTTCGTTCATACTTTCAGGATCTTTGTCGAATCCAAACTTTTGCTTTTCACTTACTCCTTTTGTAGCTTGAATAATCTCAAATACATCTTTTTTTATTGTTTGGGGTGTAATTCCGTGCAGTTCATTGTAATCCTGCTGAATTTTTCGTCTTCTGCTGGTTTCATCAATCGCGCACCTCATAGAACGTGTTATAACATCTGCATACATTATTACCCGACCGTGACTATTACGTGCAGCACGTCCAACTGTTTGAATAAGCGAGGTTTCAGAACGAAGAAAACCTTCCTTGTCGGCATCTAAAATAGCCACCAATGCAACCTCTGGTATATCCAGTCCTTCACGTAGAAGGTTAATACCAACCAGAACATCAAACACATCCATACGTAAATCTCTAATTATTTCCATTCGCTCCATTGTAACAATGTCCGAGTGCAGATACCTTACCCTTACACCGGCTTCACGCAAGTATTCTGTAAGGCGTTCTGCCATCTTCTTTGTAAGTGTTGTTATAAGCACTTTAAAGCCCTCTGCAATGGTTTTATTGGCTTCCACAAGTAAATCATCAATTTGGCCAGAAACTGGCTTAATGGTTATTTCAGGGTCTAATAGACCAGTGGGTCTGATTATCTGTTCAGCAATTTGTTCAGAATGCTCTTCCTCATATTTTGAAGGTGTTGCCGATACAAAAAGCATTTGATTTATTTTTCTTTCAAACTCTGTAAATTTAAGTGGTCTGTTGTCCAGTGCTGAAGGAAGTCTAAAACCAAAATCAACCAGTGTTGTTTTACGTGACTTGTCGCCCTCATACATACCTCGTATTTGAGGAACAGAAACATGGCTTTCATCCGCAATAATTAAAAAATCATCAGGAAAGAAATTTATAAGGGTGCTTGGGGTACTTCCTGCCTCTCTTAATGCTAGATGGCGTGAATAGTTTTCTATTCCCGAACAAAAGCCCATTTCTCTCATCATTTCAATATCATATTTAGTCCTCTGCTCAAGACGCTGTGCCTCTAATAACTTGTCCCCACTTTTTAGCTCTTTTAGCCTTAGTTCAAGTTCTTCTTCAATCCGACTTATGGCGATGTTCATTTTTTCAGGTGCAGTGGCATAATGTGAGGCAGGAAAAATGCTAACGTGACTCCGAGTTCCTAGTATTTCTCCTGTAAGAACGTCAATTTCTGTTATTCTATCTATTTCATCACCAAAAAACTCAATGCGGATAGCACTTTCGCTGTTGGCAATTGGAAACACCTCCACAACATCGCCCCTAACGCGAAAACTTCCACGTTGAAAATCCATGTCATTTCTATCGTACTGAATCTCAATTAGTTTCCGCATAACATCATCACGATCTTTAATCATTCCAGGCCTGAGGGAAAGCATCATTTCTTTGTAATCCTCAGGGTCACCCAAACCGTAAATACAAGAAACGCTGGCTACAATAAGCACATCTCTACGCTCAATTAGTGCCGCTGTTGCCGAATATCTAAGCTTGTCTATTTCATCATTTACAGAGGAATCTTTTTCGATATAAGTATCCGTACTGGGAACATATGCTTCTGGCTGATAATAGTCATAATAGCTAACAAAATATTCAACTGCATTGTTAGGAAAAAACTCCTTAAACTCATTATACAACTGTCCAGCAAGTGTTTTATTATGAGCAATAACAAGCGTTGGTTTCTGCAATTTTTCAACTATATTTGCCATAGTAAAGGTTTTTCCCGATCCTGTAACCCCTACAAGTGTCTGAAATTTTTTACCATCAATAAAACCTTTGGCAAGTTTTTCAATAGCTTGAGGTTGGTCTCCTGTTGGCTTATATTTTGAAACAACTTTAAATTCTGGCACTAATTTCACCTCCAATAAGAACTGTTGTTCTATTATAACACAATTATTATTTATTTTACACAACTTTCCGTGAAAAAATTTACAAAAAATGCCCAAATCAAATTTGGGCATTTTTCCTATTTAAGTTTTACGATTAAACAGCTAGTTTCTTAAATCTTTTGTAATTGCAGTTCTTGAATTATTTCTTTAAGTTTTTCTTCTTGCTCAACAGTTGCATTTAAAAAAGGTGCTGTCATATATTCGCTTATACCAAGTCCTCGCAAATTAAGGGCACGCTTCATTATTGCTATGTAAGGAGAACCAACAGCATAAATTTTCATTGCATTATTAACTTTTTTCTGGCAAAAAGAAATTGTGTCATAATCCTTATCTCTAACAGCCTTAACCCATTTTGCAAATACCTCTGGCATTAGGTTGGAAAGTCCTCCGATTACACCTGCTCCGCCACCAAGGGCAACAATTGCAAAATTCTCGTCATATCCACTAAAAATTTCAAAGTTAGGAAATTCAGGTAAAATCAAGTTAATTAAATCTCTTGTATGCGCAACAAGGCTTATTGTATCCTTATAGCCAACTATATTTTTATGCTTCCTCAAAAGCTTTAAAGTGACCCGTGGTGTAAGGTCATGCCCTGTAATATCTGGGAAATTATAAAGATACATAGGACCTTTAATTCCATCAGCAACAATATCATAAAAATTTTCTATACAGTCATCTGTAAGCTTAAAGTAGTATGGACTTATAACCATAACTCCATCTGCACCTTTAGCCAAAGCATAGTTTCCAAGCTCAATTGTTTCAGTTGTGCTCATTCTGCTTGTGCCTATGTAAAGGCTTATTTTGCCCTTGCAATGCTCTGTGGCTATATCAATAAGCTCTTTAACCTCATTCATTGTCATGTTGAAAAACTCGCCTGTACTTCCCATAACAACAATACCGTCAACTCCGCCCTTAATAAGGTGGTCGTAAAGTTTTTTATTCCCGTCCCTATCAAGTCTTCCATTTTCGTCAAAAATAGTAACGGCTGGTGTCAAATACCTAGCTTTCATAATTTTCCTCCTAATAAACCATAGCTTGCAATATTTTCTAAGAAAATGCTGGTTTAACGTAATTTAAAAATGAATTTACAAAAAATTAGTTGTTTCATAGCATTTTATTGCATAAAATGCCCTCTATATTTCATTTTTTGCCGCTAAAGCTAAATTTATTTTTTGATATTTGAATTAATCAGCAGCTTCCTTACTATTCATATGTTTAATAGCAGCCCCTGCTGCGCTCTGCTCCGCCTCTTTTTTACTTTTTCCAATACCTGTGCCAAGTATATTCCCATTGTGATGAACCTCAACAATAAATTCCTTGCCATGGTCAGGACCTCTTTCACCTGTTATGCAATAGCTTACAGGTATTCTGCTTGTTTTCTGAATTACCTCTTGAAGATGTGTTTTGTAATCAATATTCTTATATTCATTCTTTTGTTCCTCAACCACGTTAGTCATAAGGCTTAAAACATACTTTTCTACAGCTGCCATGCCTCCATCTATGCAAATTGCACCTATAACTGCCTCAAAGGCATCGGCTAAAACTGATTCGCGGTCACGTCCGCCAGTAATTTCCTCACCTTTACCAAGTTGTAAAAAATCACCCAGCCCTATTTCACGTGCTTTCCTTGCCAGTGAACCTTCGCACACAACACTGGCACGTAATTTCGTAAGTTCACCTTCTGGCATAGCAGGAAACTTTTCGTAAATAAATTTACTGATTACAAGGTCTAGTGCAGCATCACCTAAGAACTCAAGTCGCTCATTATAATCAAACTTACCCAGTTTATGCTCATTAGCATAGGAACTATGTGTAAATGCCAACAGTAATGTCTCCTTGTTTCTAAATGAATATTTTATTTTGTCTTCAAACTCAGTTAAATTTATTTTGTTCATCAAATTTTACTCCACAACTGCCTTAACGTAATCAATAGCATCTCCAACTGTTTTAATTTTTTCTACGTCTTCATTTTCAAATTCAATGTTGAATTCTTCTTCAAGAGCAGAAATAATTTGGAACAAATCAAGAGAATCAGCACCCAAATCGGAGAATACTGTATCCTCTGCAATTTCAGTTTCTGCTATACCAAGCTGCTCCGCAATAATTGCAATGACCTGTGACTTATCCATAAAACTATTACCTCCACAAAATTTATATTATTATTACTAATACATTATAGCTTCTCTTGTATTTTTAATACAATATCATTTTCAACAAAAATTTCACATTGTTTTATAGCATTTTTTATTCCTTTTGCCTTAGAACTGCCATGTGCTTTAACAACTAAAGATTTTAACCCCAAAAATGGTGCTCCGCCCACCTCTTCTGAGTCAAAACGCTTTTTAATATTTTTAAATGGTTTTTTAAGAGCTGCTGCTGCCAGCTTGTAAGCACCCTGAGTAATCTCTTCTTTAATTATGCCCAAAAGTGCTAAACTAAGTCCTTCAGATAACTTTAAAATAGTGTTGCCAACAAAGCCGTCGCACACAACTACGTCAGCCTCTCCAAAAGGTATTTCTCTTGCTTCAATATTGCCTGTGAAATTTACACCCTTAACCTCTTCCAAAAGCTCATATGCTTCTTTAACAAGGGCATTTCCTTTTTCTTTTTCAGCCCCTATGTTTGCAATTGCAACCTTAGGATTTTTAACTCCCATTACATTTTCGACATAAACTGATGCCATTTTTGCAAACTGAACCAAATAGTTTGCCTTGCAGTCTACATTTGCACCGCTGTCCAGCAAAAATGTGAAACCATTTGTTGTTGGCAAACAAGTGCCAAGGGCAGGTCTTTCAATACCTTTAATTCTGCCAATAATAACCGTGGCTCCTGTTAAAAGTGCGCCGGTACTTCCAGCCGATACAAATGCTGATGCCTTTCCGTCCTTTACAAGGTTAAGCCCAACCACCATAGATGAGTCTTTTTTTCGGCGAATTGCAGTTGTTGGCACTTCGTCTGTGCTTATAATTTCTGCGGCGTTAACCACTTCAATTTTTTCTTTGTTGTATGTATATTTTTTCAATTCTTCCTCAATGGTTTGCTCAATGCCAACTAACACAATGTTTGCACCAAATTCGTTAACGGCCTCTACTGCACCTTTAATTATTTCCTTAGGTGCATTATCACCACCCATTGCGTCCACAGCAATTTTAATTTCTTCCATATGCTCAGTCCCCTCTGTTTATACATTCAGTGGTTCCCTATCTTTTATCTATCCTTAAATAGCAGAAAAGACAGCTTTGTGGGCTGTCTTTTCCTTAATCGCAACCACAGACACACGTCTGCCGTTTAAATTATTTTACGTCTAAAACTACCTTTTTGTTGTAAGAACCACAAGCTTTACATACCTTATGAGATACCATCAACTCTCCACATTTGCTGCAAGCAACTAATGTAGGAGTAGCAATTTTCCAGCTCTGTGCTTTTCTCTTGTCTCTTTTAGACTTTGACACTCTTCCTTTTGGTACAGCCATTTCTACACCTCCTCATCCAATTTAAAAAGAGAACGTAAACTTTCGAATCTTGGATCTATATTAGTGGTATCGCATCCGCAATCCCCTTCATTCAAATCCTTACCGCAAATTGGACAAAGACCCTTACAGTCCTCATCACAAACAACCTTCATAGGCAGGCTGATTAATATGCTTCGACCAACTACTGATGTTAAATCAATAGTATCGCCCAAAAAAGTTTCTGTCTCTTCTTTGCCTGTATTAGAAAAATTTTCTTTTATTCCGAATTCAACTTCAAGCTTTACTGGCTTAAGGCAACGGCTGCATTTCATAAAAACCGCAGTACTACCACTTGCTTCAACTAGAAAATCATCTTCGAAATTAGTAACTGTTCCTTCAACCTTTACAGGCGACAGAAACTCACAGACATCGGGATAGTTTTCAACATCTGCAATATTTTTTTCAATTTCAAAGTTAAGGCTTGCACCATTCACTTTCAAAATTTTTGAGATATTTACATTCATCTAATCACTCCCACAGTCATACCTATAGTATTATACATATACGGTATATATTTGTCAATTATTAATTGGCAATTATTTTTATTTACAAATAAGCTGTTTTGTATCCCTTGCAATCATAAGTTCTTCATTTGTTGGTATAACAAAAACCTGTACTCTTGACTGCTTTGTTGTTATTTCAACAGCCTGGCCCCTTAAGCTATTTTTGTAGCTGTCAAGGCGAATACCCAAATATCTTAAGTAATCGCAAACAACCTGGCGTGTAATAGCTGCGTTTTCACCAAGACCTGCTGTAAACACAATTGCGTCTACACCCTTCATGGTTGAAACATACTCACCTATTGTTTTTGCAACCCTGTACGCAAATGTATCCAAAGCAACAGCCGCTCTTTCATTTCCTTCACTTTCAGCATTTTCAATATCTCTAAAGTCGCTAGAAACACCTGAAATGCCAAGCACGCCTGATTCTTTATTAAGTATTGTATCCATCTCTGCTGGTGAAAGATTTTCTTTCTGCATTAAGTAGAGAACAACAGCAGGGTCAACACTACCACTTCTTGTACCCATAGCAATACCGTCAAGTGGTGTAAATCCCATGGAAGTATCAACAGAAACGCCGTTTCTTACCGCACAGATACTACCGCCATTACCAAGGTGGCATGTGATGATTTTAAGTTCTTCAATAGGTGTGTCCATCATATTAGCACATACCTGTGAAACATATTTATGGCTTGTTCCGTGAAAACCATATTTTCTAATTTTATATTTTTCATAATATTTGTAAGGAATAGCGTAAAGATAAGCTTTTTCAGGCATTGTCTGGTGGAAAGCTGTATCAAATACTCCAACCTGAGGTACACCTGGCATAAGTTTTTCGCAAGCATTAATACCAATAAGGTTAGCAGGGTTATGAAGTGGAGCAAGCTCTGAGCATGTATCAATGGCTGCTTTAACCTCATCTGTAATAATTACTGATGATGAAAACAGCTCTCCTCCATGAACAACACGATGTCCAACCGCATTAATTTCACTCATAGACTTAATTACACCATGGTCTGCGTCCAAAAGTGCATCAATTACAGCTTGTACTGCAACTGTATGGTCTGGAAGTGGCGCCTCTGAAATAAATTTGTCCTTGCCAGTAGGTTCGTGCTTAAGTCTTCCGTCAATACCAATTCTTTCACAGAGACCCTTTGCAAGCACATTTTCTGTTTCGCCGTCAATAAGCTGATACTTTAATGATGAGCTTCCGCAGTTTAATACTAAAATATTCATAAAATTCTCTCCTTTTGTATTCTTTCCTAATTATTTAGTAATCTGTGCCTGCACTGCTGTCATAGCAACTACAGCAACAATATCTTCTGCTGAACAACCTCTTGAAAGGTCGTTAACAGGTTTTGCAATACCTTGAAGAACAGGGCCGTAAGCTTCAGCACCAGCAAATCTTTGTACAAGCTTGTAACCAATGTTGCCTGCATCAATGTCTGGGAATATAAGAACGTTAGCTTTGCCTGCAACCTTGCTTTCTGGTGCCTTCTGTGAACCAACCTTTGCAACTATCGCTGCATCAAGCTGTAATTCGCCGTCAAGCTTAATTTCAGGTGCCTTTGCTTTAGCAAGCTTTGTAGCCTCTACTACTTTGTCTACATCTGCATGTTTAGCACTACCCATTGTGGAATGGCTAAGCATAGCAACTCTTGCCTCCCCGCCAACAAATGCTTCGTATGATTTAGCTGAGTCAACTGCAATTGCTGCAAGCTCTACTGGGTTAGGATTCTGGTTTAATGCACAGTCAGCGAAAAGTAATACGCCATTATCACCATATGTTTCATCCTTGCAAACCATAATGAAAAATGAAGAAACAAGCTCTGTGCCTGGTTTTGTTTTAAGAATTTGAAGAGCTGGCCTCAAAGTGTCAGCTGTAGAATGAACAGCCCCTGAAACCATACCGTCAGCCACACCCATTTTAACAAGCATAACACCAAAATTCATTGGGTCTAGCAATGCTTTTAAAGCTTGGTCAGGTGTTACACCCTTGCTTTTTCTAAGTTCGCAGAACATTTCTACAAAAGAATCCATCTTTTCATAGTTTTCTGGGTCAATAAAAATTGCCTTCTCAATGTTAAGACCTGACGCCTTAGCAATAATTTCTTCTTTCTTCCCAACAAGAACTATATTAGCAAGACCTTCTTCCAAAATTGCTGCTGTGGCTTTAAGGTTTCTTTCCTCGTAAGACTCTGGTAAAACAATAGTCTGTAAGTCACTTTTTGCTTTTTCTTTCATGATGCTTAAAAAATCCATTTGTAAAACCTCCTAAGTTTTAAAAAATTATCGTATTTAAAGCCTGCCCATGATGTCCGCGGCAGAAAAACAAAAAACCGTTTTATATGAGCATGTACTAGGATTAATACACTATTTCTAATTATATACAATTAGTTTAAGGGTTACAATACTTTTACAAAAATTTCTGCATATTTTTTAATATATTTGCCAAAAATCTGCTATAATTATGCTCAAATACAATTTTTCGAGGTGAATCTTATGAATACAGTAGGCATCGTTGCAGAATATAATCCATTCCATAACGGGCATAAATACCACATTGAAGAAACAAGGCGCATTACCAGCTGTGACGATATTATTGTGGCTTTAAGCGGCAACTTTGTTCAGCGTGGAGAACCAGCCATTATTGATAAATGGGCAAGAACTCGCTGCGCACTTCTTAACGGTGTGTCAATTGTAATAGAACTTCCGGTGCTTTTTTCCACAGCCGGCGCTCAATACTTTGCTCACAGTGCTGTTAAACTTCTTAATGACACTGGAATTGTTGATTTTCTTTCCTTTGGAAGTGAAATGGGTAGCCTTTCACAATTGAAAAAAACTGCAAAAATCCTTGCAACTGAGTCTTGTCAGCTGTCAACTGAAATAAAAAATAACCTTGAAAAAGGGCTTACTTATGCAGTGGCAAGACAAAGCGCTTTGGAAGAAATAACTGAAAAATCCCACAGCTTTATTTCATCCTCAAACAATATCTTGGCAATAGAGTACCTAAAGGCACTTTACAACATTAACTCGAACATTACTCCTGTTACCGTTAAACGAATTGGTGAGGGATATAATTCCGCAAACACTTCCGCTCCTTACCCTTCGGCATCCGCTCTAAGAAAGGCAGTTGCAAGCGGAAATTTGGAAATTTTGAAATCTGCCATGCCTAAAAATGTTCAGGAAATGTTCACCTACACCGTACAAAACGGGTCTTCACCAATATATTTAAATGACTTTTCAGCACAATTAAATTACTGCTTGCGGAGCAAAACTCCACAGGAATTAAGCAAAATACTAGATATTAATGAAGGTCTGGAAAATAGAATTTTGAAAAGCCTTGCCACTTGCTACAATATTGACGAAATACTTACTTTTATTAAAACAAAACGCTATTCCCACACTACTTTACAACGTGGACTACTTCATATTTTACTTTCTGTGGAAACTGATACAATAAAAGAATATCAGCAAAACGGATATTCTCCATATATAAGGGTTCTTGGCTTTCGTAAAGACAGACAGCACCTACTTAGGTCTTTAATTGAAAATGCCACCATACCTGTAATTACTAATGTAAAAAGGGATGAAGACAATCTTGACGAAAGCGGAAAATCTCTTTTTAATCTTGAGAAGAAGTCAACAGACCTTTATTTTATGGCGGCACCTTCCCAAAAGCATCGCAATATAAATAAAGAATATACAACACCTATGGTTATAGTATAAAGGTTGCGCATATAATGTTTTAACCCAAATTAAGGAGTTGAAATTATGCGCACAAAAAAAATTCTATTCACTATAGTTGTGTTCATATGCTTTGCTTTTTTTATAATCTATCCAACACCATTAATTAAATCTGCAAACCAAAGCCTTTGTCTATGGTACACCAGTGTGTTGCCAACTCTTTTTCCTTTTGCAGTTGGAATTAATATACTTACAGAAATGGGCTTTGCACAAGCTATAGGCAAAAAAATAAATTTCTTTGTAACGAAGCTTTTTCGTGTAAACGGATGCGGTGGTTTTGCCCTAATTATGGGTCTTTTGGCAGGATATCCAGCTGGGGCAAAGGTGACTTCCGATTTATATGAAAAAAAACTTATAACAGCAACCGAAGCACAGCGTATTTTATCTTTTTGCAATAACGCCGGCCCAATTTTTATTACTGTAACTGCCGGCTCGTTATTGCTTAAAAGTAAAGAAATAGGGTACATACTGCTTTTGTCAACAATTTTATCTAATATAATATGTGGTATTTTAATTGGTCACTTAAATAAAAAACCTGAACTTTGCACTAACCGCTTGGTTGCTTTGGGTAAAACCAAACCTAAACCCCTAGGTGCAATTTTAGGCAACAGCATTTCTTCTGCCGCAAACACACTTGTTGTAATTGGCGGATACGTAGTTCTTTTTGGAATACTAATAAAAATTCTTTTTCTTACTGGAATTTTGACCTCCAAAGCTAATATTGTAACTGGTTTAGTTGCAGGATTGCTAGAGATGACAAATGGCATAAGTTTACTGTCATCTGCACCACTTAACATGTTTACAAAAACTGCTTTGTCTGCATTTATATTAAGTTTTGGCGGTGCTTCAATTCAGCTTCAAATTACTGGTATTCTCCAAAACGTTCCAATAAATATGCCAACCTATTATGCAACTCAAATATTTAAAGCTTTTCTTTCTTCAATTATTTCTGCAATTATTTTTATTATAATTTTTTAATACAATAGTTATTCCCCTCTTAATCTTTTAAGGGATTCTTTTATTCTTTTTTCAACACCATTTTCTGTAGGTGAATAGTAAATTTTGTCCTTAAGTTCATCAGGTAAGTATTGCTGTTTTACATAATGTCCTTCGTAATCATGGGCATACTTATAGCCAACTCCATGTCCCAAATCTTTTGCACCACTGTAGTGTGCGTCTTTCAAATGATTCGGCACGGTTTTTATTTTAATATTGCGAACATCACTAAGTGCCATGTCTATACCCACATAAGCTGCATTGCTTTTAGGTGCACAAGCTATATATGTAACTGCTTGCGCCAAAATAATTCTGCCTTCTGGCATACCAATAAAATTAATAGCTTCTGCCGCAGACACAGCCACCTGCAGTGCGTGTGGGTCAGCATTTCCAACATCTTCAGAAGCACAAATAACAACACGCCTTGCAATAAATTTGGGGTCTTCACCTGCATAAATCATCTTTGCCAAATAGTATAATGCCGCATCTGGGTCTGAACCACGCATACTTTTTATAAATGCTGATATGGTATCATAGTGATTGTCACCATTTTTTTCATAGTTAAGGGCTCTTTTTTGTATGCACTCCTGTGCCACTTCAAGGGTAATATTTATAACACCCTTGTCATCTTTATCAGTAGTAAGCACTGCAAGCTCAATTGCATTAAGAGCAGCTCTTGCATCTCCATTTGCAACGTCTGCTAAAAACTTTACAGCTTTTTCCTCTGCTTTTATATCAAAATATCCATAACCCTTTTCTTCATCGTTAACAGCGCGCAAAATCAGTTTTTCTATGTCACTGCTTTCTAACTGTTTTAGTTCAAAAACGATACTTCTACTAACTAAAGCCTTATTTACCTCAAAATATGGATTTTCAGTTGTAGCGCCAATAAGTATTACCGTTCCTTCCTCAACATGAGGCAAAAGAGCATCTTGCTGTGTTTTATTGAAGCGATGAATCTCGTCTATAAAAAGTATTGTTTTGTCACCACTCATTCCCATACGGGTTCTTGCTTCTTCAACAACCTCTTTAATATCTTTTATGCCTGATGTTGTTGCGTTTATCTGCACAAAATCTCGCTTGGTTGTGTTGGCTATTATTTTTGCCAGCGTTGTTTTTCCTGTTCCAGGTGGGCCATACAATAATATGGAATTAAGCTGGTCTGCCTTTATTGCACGGTAAAGTAATTTATCCTTGCCAATAATATGCTGTTGTCCAACAAACTCCTCCAATGTTTTAGGTCTTAACCTTGCCGCAAGAGGTGCTTCAGTTTTCATATTTTTTTGTCGGTTATATTCAAATAAATCCATATATGCTCCTTTTAAAGAAAAAACTTAGAAAGTGCCTCTGCCACACCGTCATTATCATTTGAAAGAGTTACGTAATCAGCCACTGCTTTAACACTTTCATCTGCATTATCCATAGCAACGCCCATGCCCACAAGTTCCAACATGTCTATGTCATTTCTTTCATCTCCAAAAGCAATAACTTCCTTTGGCGATATTTTAAAGTAATCACACAACAGCTTAACCCCTCGTGCCTTGCCCATTCCTTGGTGATTTATAAATAAAAATTCCTTCCACAATAGGTCACGAACTTCAATACTTTCATAGCCTTGATTTCTAACTATTGAAGTTATTTCCCGGGTTATTTCTTCCTCTGCACCAATAACAACTTGGTAAATTGGTCCTTTTACTTTGCAGAGTTCATTCGGACTATTAACATACCTAATGCCACCCATATAACTTTTAACTCTGCCAGAAATGTTATGCTTATTAAAACAATCGTATTTTCTGTGTTCCTTTGTTGGAAGATATTTGTAATATCTGTAACCATCGGAAACCTCGATAAAAGTGTTGCGTTCAGCACCCAATTCAACAATTTTTTTAACATTTTCCTGGCTCATACTCATGTCAAGCACTGGCCTGCCTACAACAGGATCATATATCAATATCCCATCAATGCAAACAAATGGCACCTTTAAACCAAGTTTTTTAGCTATTGGCATTGCTTTAGTTATGTTTCGCCCGGTGCAAACAGTGAATGGAATACCAATATCTGTCACCTTTTTAATTGTATGCAATGTTCTTTGCGATATATTTCCTTTACTGTCTACAAGCGTACCATCAATGTCTGTAACAGCCAATTTATACATAATAATCACCTATATCTCTGTTTTTATTGAATATACACTTTTAAAATCACTTTGTCAATTAAGGCAAAAAATCCCGATTTGTATAGACTACAAAGTATAGTCTACACAAATCGGGAAAAAATCCATCCTAGTTTGTTCTATTTTTCTGCTTCTTTCTTCCTTTTTTCAATTACAACCTTCTGAATCTCCATTGGTGCCTCTTCATATCTCTCAAAGTAATATTTATATTCACCACGGCTTTGTGTCATAGACCTAAGGTCAGTACAATATTTAAACATTTCGCTCATAGGTACTTCGGCAGAAATTCTCATATTTTTGCCTTCAGGGTCCATTTTAAGAATACGTCCCCTTCTCTTATTCACATCACCCATTATATCGCCCATGTATTTTTCTGGAACAAGTACCTCTGCATGTGCAATGGGCTCAAGTATTGTAGGCTTAGCTTGAACAAGACCCTCTTTAAATGCCACAGAAGTAGCCATTTTAAATGCCATTTCACTGGAATCCACTGGGTGATAGCTGCCATCGATAAGTGTTGCTTTTAAGCCAACAACGGGATAGTTTGCTAAAACACCATGGTCAACACATTCTTGAATTCCCTTTTCAACGGCAGGGAAATATTGTCTTGGAACAGAGCCGCCAAAAATCTTTTCTTCGAAAACATACTGCTTTGTAAGGTCGCCTGATGGTTCAAAAACCATAAGGACATCTCCAAACTGACCATGACCACCAGACTGCTTTTTATATTTTCCCCTTATTTCAATCTTTGTTTTAATCATTTCTCTAAAAGGAATTATTGGCTCGCTAAGCAAAGCTTCAATTTTATATTTTCCCTTAAGCTTATCCAAAAGTATTTCCAAATGCTGTTCACCTATTCCATAAACCAGAGATTGCTTGGTTTCGGTATTAATCTCTGTTTTAATTGTTGGGTCTTCTTCTTTAAGCTTTGTAAGTGCTGCAGAAATCTTGTCCTCATCACCTTTTCCCTTTGGCTCAATTGCCATAGAATGCACAGACTCTGGATAAATAATTTTTGGAAGAATTACAGGGAATTCTTTAGAACAAAGAGTATCTTGAGTTGAGGTATTTGTAAGCTTTGCAAGGGCACCGATATCGCCTGCCTGTAATTCCTCAACCTCAATTTGTTCTTTCCCTCTAACAACATAAATATGTGCCACTTTTTCAAGTGTATCTTTAGCTGGGTTATATATGGTTTTATCTTTTGTAAGCTTTCCGCTCATTACTTTAAAAATATTAAGTCTGCCAACATATGGGTCTGCAATTGTTTTAAATACAAATGCGGAAAAATGGTCATCTGCTGAATTCCTTCTTTTAATTATTTCACCAGTTTTTAAATCTTCGCATTCAACCACAGGCCTGCACAGGTTTGAAGCTGGTATATATTTAACAATAGAGTTCATAAGCACCTTAATACCGTAACCAAGGGTTACAGCACCGCAAAGCACAGGCGCAACAGCACTGCTTAAAATTCCGGCATTAAGACCTCTGTAAATTTCTTCTTCTGTTATCTCTTCACCATTAAAATATTTTTCAAGAAGCTCATCGTCTGCCTCTGCCGCTGCTTCAATAAGCATTCCCCTAAGGCTTTCAACTTCTCCAACCATAATTTCTGGAACTTCAGCCTCAACAAGTATTTTCCCTTCCTTGGTTTCTTGAATAACACGCGCTTCTCTCTCAATACAATTAATAAATCCAATAAATTTCCCGTCATCATCTCTCAGTGGAATTTGAAAAGGAGCAATTGCCTTTCCAAATTTTTTACGCATCTGGCCTAAAGCAGTGTTAAAGTTGGCATTTTCATCATCCATCTGGTTAACAAGAATCATTCTTGGCATAGCAATTTCTTCGCAGTAGTCCCATGCTTTTTCGGTTCCAACCTCAGGTCCAGACTTTCCTGAAACCACAATAAGTGCCGCATCTGCAGCTGCAATTGAAGCCTTAACTTCACCAACAAAATCAAAATATCCTGGCGTGTCAATGAAATTAATTTTTGTGTTCATCCATTCAACAGGAACAATAGAGGATTGAATGGATACTCCTCTTTTTATTTCCTCTGGGTCATAATCGCTGGTGGTATTTCCGTCGGAAACCTTACCAAATCTCTTTGTTGCACCTGAAAAATAAAGTGCAGATTCTGTAACACTTGTCTTTCCACAGCCACTGTGACCCAAAATCACAATGTTTCTTACTTCACCTGTCGCATAAGTCTTCATAAGTCTACCTCCAATATTATATATTTGGTACAAATTTGAATGTTTACAACCCAAGGCTTTAAGTAGAATATATATTGCCTATGTTTTTTACTATTCTATAACTAGCATAAATCTCCTTTTTTTAAAATAAAAAAAGTTTATTTTTAGCAAAACCTTACAAAAATCTTCTTTCACTTCTGTTTATTAATTAAGTTCAAAAATAAATGGACATATATCCTCTTTTAAGAGTACATATGTCCATAAAATTTCTGTTATATTTCTATTAGTTCATAATCCATGGAGCCTACACCGATCTTTTGTGCGTGCTCAAGACATCCTCTCCAATTTGTTGTTGGGTGCATATGCTGAAAATGGTCACCATGGCCATGTTCGCAATTCACCTCAAGGGCGCAACCGTGAATAATAGGCTGTTTGTTAGCCATATCTGCACATGCCATATCAATTGCCACAGGGTCAAATGATGCAAACATACCAACATCTGGTATAAGCGGCATATCGTTTTCTGCATGGCAATCGCAAAATGGGGATACATCAATAAGCAGACTGATATGGAAATGCGGTCTTTCTTTTACAACAGCATAAGCATATTCAGCCATTTTGCAGTTAAAACTTTCAATTGATACTTTGTAATCTGGTTTAACAGCATCAAATGCGCAAACACCAATACATCTTCCACAGCCAACGCATTTTTCTAAATTAATAGACGCTTTTTTATCTGTAAAAGTAATTGCACTGTGAGCACAAATTTTTGCACATTTTCCGCATCCAACGCAACGCTTAGCCGCAATAAATGGCTTGCCATCGGAATGCATTTCCATCTTGCCTGCACGGCTTCCGCAACCCATGCCAAGGTTTTTGATTGCACCTCCAAAGCCTGCTTCCTCATGACCTTTAAAATGATTTAAAGATATAATAATATCTGCATCCATAACAGCCGCACCAATTTTTGCATTTTTAACATATTCGCCGTTTATAGGCACTAAGGTTTCGTTTGTGCCTTTAATTCCATCTGCAATAACAACATGACATCCTGTTGTAAATGGATTATAGCCGTTTTCGTAAGCCGCTTCCATGTGTTCTATACCATCTTTTCTTCTGCCAACGTAAAGGGTGTTGCAGTCGGTTAAAAATACTTTTCCACCAAAACCTTTAATAATGTCAGCAACTGTTTTTGCATAGTTTGGTCTAAGATATGCAAGGTTTCCAGGCTCACCAAAATGAATTTTTATAGCTGTAAATTTTTTATTAAAATCAATCTGACCAATACCTGCTGTTTTAACTAATTTTTCCAATTTTTGCAGAAGATTTTCTCCTGGTTTGGCTCGTAAATTAGTAAAGTATACTTTTGATTTTTCCACTATATTTTCCTCCGTTTTTTAAAAATAAATTTCTCCTTATTGGGTACAATACTATTATTCCAACGAAAGGAGGTTTTAAAAATGAATAACAAAGCATCTGCTAATATGGCAATTAAATGTACTGTACAGCAATGTACACATCACTGTTCAGACCAAAATTATTGTTCATTAGACTCAATTACAGTTGGCACACATGAGTATAATCCAACTCAAGACCAATGTACAGATTGTAAGTCATTTATGAACGCTGGCGGAGTTATATAAGAAATCGATTTATTTTTTTATTAAATAAATCAAGAATTAGTGTTTCTCTATCCTCCGCAATTTAATTTAAGCCGGATTATCAATCCTTAATCGTTTTGATAATCCGGCTTTATTATTAAATTTACATTGTTGCTGGTTCTGGATATTCTGTACCAAAAGTTTCAACTGTAACTTCAGTCATAATCTGTGGTTCAACAGGAACGTCACCTCTGCTAGTTTTAACACTGGCAAGCTTATCTACTGCATCCATTCCTTCCGTAACTTTACCGAAAGCAGCATATGCCCCATCAAGGTGAGGTGCATCCTTGTGCATAATGAAGAACTGGCTTCCTGCCGAGTCTGGACGCATGCTTCTTGCCATAGAAATAACACCTGGCTCATGCTTTAAGTTGTTTTCAAAACGGTTCTGTGAAAATTCACCTTTAATTGTGTAGCCTGGGCCGCCCATACCTGTACCTTCAGGACATCCGCCCTGAATCATAAATCCCTTGATAATTCTGTGAAAACCAAGGTTATTGTAGTAGCCCTTGTTTACAAGTGAAATAAAGTTGTTTACTGTATTTGGCGCAACTTCTGGATATAACTCTATCTTTATGGTGTCCTCGCCGTTAATTTTAATAGTTACTATTGGATTGCTCACTTCTATCATCCTTTCGGGTTAATATTAAATAAAAAGTATTATATTATAAAACCCAATAAGTAGCAAGACTTTTTACTTTACACGAACATACGTTTGTGTTATAATTCCTATACGGAGGTGAATAATGTTGAACAAAACAATTTTCCATATTGATGTTAACAGTGCATTTTTAAGCTGGAGCACTGCCGCTCTTATGAAAAAAGGCGAAACTCTTGACCTCCGAACAGTACCATCGGCTATTGGTGGCGACAGTAACTCACGCCGTGGAATTATACTTGCAAAAAGCATTCCTGCGAAAAAATTTGGAATAGTCACAGGCGAGCCAATGGTGTCCGCTTTAAAAAAATGCCCCTCATTAATTATTATACAGCCGGATTTCCAGCTTTACAGTAGTTGCTCAAACCAGCTTTTTAATCTGCTTTCAAATTATTCTGACCGATTAGAAATATTCAGCATAGATGAATGCTTTTTGGATTATACATGTATGGAAAACCTTTTTGGGGCACCTGAAGAAGCAGCGTATAAAATAAAGGAACGTATAAAAACAGAACTTGGTTTTACCGTAAACATAGGAATAGGCCCAAATAAACTGTTGGCAAAAATGGCAGGCGAGCTAGAAAAGCCAGATAAAGTGCTATCAATATACCACAACGAAATTGAGAAAAAACTTTGGCCACTCCCTGTTGAGGAACTTTTTATGGTAGGAAGAAGAACTGCACCTCATCTTAATCGTCTTGGTATATATACAGTAGGTCAGCTTGCAAAGTACGACTATGCTATACTAGAGCGAGAATTTAAGAACTATGCTCAAACTCTAAAAAATTATGCCAATGGCATATCCGATGAAATTATAGCTCCATTTGGACATAAGCACACTTATAAAAGCATAAGTAACTCTACTACAACACCAAAAGACGTGTTCAAAAAAGAAGATGCTCATAAGGTTTTGCTTGCCCTTTGTGAAAACGTGGGTAAACGACTGCGCTATCATAGGCAGTTTGCCAACAGCATTTCGGTAACAGTTAAAACCAATGAATTTAAGGTATATTCACACCAAAAACAACTAAATGGCTCAACCGACTGTACAAACACCATTTATTATACTGCTACAAAAATTTTTGATGCAATGTGGAAAAAAGAGCCTTTGCGCCACCTTGGTGTTTCTGCCGATAGGCTTAGTGATGATTGTTTTTATCAATTATGCTTTACAGAAGAAAATCGTGAAAAACAGCGTAAAGCCGAGGCAGCTATAGACACAATTACCACAAAGTTTGGTTCTAGTTCTGTAAAGCGTTGTATTCTTATGGACAATGAAATAAGAGTTGCAAAGGGAAGTACTTTCTCTAAGGACAAAAGTAATTTTTAAAATTTGAAGCAAAAACCCGGCCTTTTGTTTCAAAGTCGGGTTTCAGTTTAATTTTTTATGTTCAATTTTTTTGAAGCTGTTATATGCGTCCACTTCATATGACGCATCTCTAAAATCCCGTATCATCCAATAAGGCAGACTCATTTCACGCATTTCCTCTAAAGTAAGCCAGTAAAACCTGTCATGTTCACTGCTTAAGGCAACCTCACCATCTGTATACTGGCATATATATGTAAGTATAACAAGGTGCAGCGCTGTTCTTATGGCATCATATGCATTCATAAGTTTTACAAGTCGCACCTTTATAGATGTTTCCTCCTTAACCTCACGGAACAATGCTCGTTCTGCTGTTTCAAAAAAACGTACTCCGCCTCCTGGCAAATCCCATGCCTCGTGATTATTAAACATACTGCTTTCTATCTCTTCTGGAGAACGGTGTAGTACAAGAAACCGGTCTTCTTTAATAATTATAGCCTTCACAGCAAAGGCAAAGTCCCTTTTCAACAGCCCTCACCTGTTACCTTTCGGTTGCTTCTGCAAGAAGCTTATTCAGGTCTCCTTCATCAAAAGCATAGTCTTTATTGCAGAAATGGCATTTCAGATTGGCTTTTTTATCTTCTTCAATAATTTTTGTAAGTTCTTTTGTACCAATAGAGATAAGTGCTTTTTCAACACGTTCCCTTGTGCAATTGCAATAAAATTCCATTGACATTTTGTCTGTAATTTTCACATTCAAATTTCCCAAAAGCATATCCAAAATTTCTTCGGCAGTTTTACCCATATCCATAAGGTCTGTAATATATGGTGTTCTTGCAATGTTTTGTTCAAGTGCATCTATAACACTTTCAGGTGCATCTGGCATAAGCTGAATTATAAATCCACCTGCCTGCCTTACAGTCTCATCAACATCAACAAGAACGCCTAACCCAATTGCTGATGGTGTCTGCTCGCTTTTTGCATAGTAATAGGTTAAATCTTCGGCAATTTCTCCACTTACAAGTTCAATTTGCCCTGCGTAAGGTTCTTTTAAACCAATATCTTTAATTACTGTAAGTGTTCCTGCACCAACTGCCGCACCAACATCCAACTTTCCTGGATATTGCTCTGCAAAACTGCATTCTGGGTTAAATGCGTAGCCCTTTACTCTGCCTTTGCTGTCACTTGTGGCAATTATTCCCTGTATCTCTCCTTCACACCTTATTTGCAAGGTAATTAAGTCTTTTTCATTTTTAAGGGTTGTTCCAATAATAGCTGCCGCTGTTAACAATCTTCCTAATGCGGCTGTAGCTACTGGCGTTGTATTATGAAATCTTCTTGCTGTTTCCACTGTATTTTTGCTTGTAGCAACAAAGGCACGTATAGCTCCGTCTGCCGCAGTTGCTCTTAAAATATAATCTTCCACTTATAAGTCCTCCTAGTTACTATTTGCCACATTCTTGCGCAATAATATATATTCTTTCACTGTTGAGCCTTGGTACATCAAATGTAAACGCATCATATGCCGCAACAAATTTCATTTTACTTTCTGCAATAACTTCCTTTATTTCTTCGATACTGTATGCTCTTTCGTAATGACATTCTTCAATTCTTTCATATTTTCCACTTTTGTCAGCTATAAAAAAATTAACATAATATTCGTTTATTTTTTCTTCCTCGTCATAGGAATTTTGCCAAATATACGCCATTTTCTCATCAGTTTCACCAAATGTATTTTCAGCCAACACATTTTTAAACTTATGCTCAGTGTTAAGGTCAAAAATAAAATACCCTTTAGGCTCAAGGTAATTATTAACCAGCCTAAAAACCTCTGCCAAATCTTCTTTTTCGGTAATGTAATTAAGGCTGTCACAAAGGCTAAGCACAATATCAACTGTACCATAAAGTTCAAACTCACACATATCCTGGCAAAGGTAAAGAATATCTAAATTTTCTTTTTCCGCTTTCTGTTTGGCTACCCACAGCATTTCTTCCGAAAGGTCAATACCAATCATTTCTCTGCTTTCTTTTGCTAACCTGCCTGTAATGTTTCCTGTTCCGCACCCAAGCTCAGCTATAAGTTTAGGGTTAATATTCAGCTTTTCCCAAAGCTTATGAAGATACTCTATCCATTCATCATAGTTAATATTGTTCATAAATCTATCGTAAACCTCTGCGAACCCAGAGTATGCTTCCATAAAACCACCAATCTTTTAATTTATTATTTTTATTTACCAGTAAGAAACATAGCATCTCCAAAGCTGAAAAATCTATATTTCTCCTCTACAGCAATTTTGTATGCATTTAAAACATTTTCTTTACCTGCCAATGCGGAAACAAGCATTATAAGTGTGCTTTCTGGTAAATGAAAATTAGTTATAAGGAAATCCACTGCTTTAAATTTATATCCGGGATAAATAAATATTTTCGTCCAACCGTTTTTAGCATGAACAACACCATTATCATCTGTTACAGATTCAAGGGTTCTTGTAGATGTTGTACCAACAGAAATAATGCGTCCACCAGCCTGTTTTATAGCATTAATAATATCAGCCTGTTCCTGTTCAACCACATAATATTCACTATGCATCTCGTGGTTCGTTACATCATCAACCTTTACAGGTCGGAATGTACCAAGGCCAACATGAAGTGTTACATGGGCAATTTTAACACCCATTTCTTCAATTTCTTTCATTAACTCAGGTGTA
Organism: Lachnospiraceae bacterium; assembly: GCA_034933685.1. GTDB lineage: Bacteria > Bacillota > Clostridia > Lachnospirales > Anaerotignaceae > UBA8514. Next base: position 24,869 of record JAYFNB010000022.1, read on the forward strand.
AAATGTAGGCCTGCTGTTGGTGCGGCAGCAGAGCCATCATGTTGGGCATACACAGTTTGATAGCGATTTTTATCCTCCAACTTATGTGTAATATAAGGTGGAAGAGGCATTTCTCCAAGCTCATCCAACACATTTTCAAAAACACCGTCAAAAGCGAATTTTACAATTCTGTTTCCACCTTCAATTATTTCAAGAACCTCAGCCTCAAGTTTTCCGCCGCCAAAAACAATTTTATCGCCCTCACGAGCCTTTTTCCCTGGAAAAACTAAAACTTCCCATGTGTCAATTTCTTTTCGTGTAAGCAAAAGTACCTCTACTCTCGCACCCGTGTTTTTTCTCTCTCCAATCAGCCTTGCAGGCAAAACCTTTGTATTGTTAATAACAAGACAGTCTCCTGCCTTTAAGTATTCTTTAATATCTCTAAAATGTCTGTGTTCAATTTCTCCGGTTACCTTATCCATAACTAAAAGCCTTGAAGACGCTCTATCTTTTAAAGGCTCCTGTGCTATGAGGCCCTGTGGTAAATCAAAATTAAAATCCGATGTTTTCATTGTTTTTCTCCACTCTATTCCACTGTTATTCCTGTATAATAATGTTTTAATATTTCTTTATATGTATATCCCTGTTTTGCCATACCATTTGCGCCATACTGGCTCATTCCAACCCCATGGCCAAGACCTTTCCCTGTAAACACGAACGTGTCCGCAGAAATCGAGCCAGAGTATGTACTGAAATTATTTGTTGTTGTGGTTGAATTTGTTTCAATGGCTGAAACTTCATTTCCACCTGAAATTGCATAAGGAGAAGAAATCTTGCTACCTAAAATACTATTACCGCCACTGCCAAGTACATACGAATTCTCAAGGTTTATTTTAGTTACAGAATCACTATTTTGTACTGATACAGTTGAATTTGCAGTAGTTGTGGAGTTTGTGATATTAACTCCGCCCTTTCCATTAATTGTATACAGTCTACTTTTTAAACTTCCTTCAGCCGTTCCGCTGAAAATTGTTCGTGTTTCCTCTTTAGTAAGCACCTTTGTTCCACTGTTGCCTGTTATGGTTATTGCTTGAACACGCCCATATGCACCTACTGATGTTATTTCCACATTTTTAATATTTCCAACATTTATGCCCTTTCCCGCCAAAATTGTTTTCAGTTGTTCGGCAGTAAAGGTTCTTGTCCATGTTGAAACACCTTCTTCGTTTATTTCAGGTACAGCTTTAAGATATGGAATGTCATACGCCCATACATTGCCTGCATCATCAGTTGAGCCTCCACTGCTAGAGCAGAAAACCGCATTAATTGGTTGTCCATTATAATATGCCGCAATGCCACTTGTTTCATCCACAGCCAAATTGGTAGATGCTTTTTCCTGTCCATAGCCCATATATACCTGACAATTTGTATTATCGCAAACATTATATCCGCTTTTAATATGTACAGACATACTTGTAACTGCATAACTTCTTGCTGCAACTGCCTGTGCTTTAAGGGCCTCTTTTTCCCAACTGGAAGGCATTTCAGACGGAACAACCCCATAAAGATAATCGTCCAAATCCACAACATTCACAGCTGTAATTTTACTTCCATTATATCTTCCAAATTCAATAATTCCACGGTAACTTCTGTCATTAAGGGTTACTGTCTCTGTGCTTCCAACAGGTGCAATTTGCGGGTTAATTTCATTGAATGCCATAATAACACGGCTTCCGTCTTTTAAAACCATTAGGTTATTTGTTGTGATAACCGAGCCTGTAACGTCATCGGCAACATATTTTGCCTCTCCATCCGCAACACCACAAATATAGATGCCCCAAAGTTTTTTGCCGACGTAAGCGGGCACTGCATCATAGCCCCACATATCACTTAAATCTTCGCTTGCGCTAATTGCATCCTCGTAATTACCATAAAATTCATTGGCATCCACCGTTTTACCAGATGGCATAGCCACAGCAAATCCACTTTTGCCACTTATTTCAGCTTCACCATAAAATTCCTCGTTATTTTCAATTCCTATTTCTATTTTGCTGTTAGAAACAGGCACAGTCTCTACCTCTTTATATTTATATTCAAGCCCAACCCGTATCTTTTGGGGTAAATTATAGGCAAAAACTGTACTGTTAAACATAAAAAGCGCAGTTAAACCAATGGCGCTAAAGGCTATTGCCGCTAATTTTTTCAATATATTGCCTCCTACTAATAATATTTACATATTAAAGCATTATATAGCATAATTGTATAAAAATCAAATAGACCTGCCCAAATTTGAACAGGTCACTATTGGTAAATTTTTCAACACAAGCCTAATTCATAAATAAGGATTACTTCCTATAGTTCCTCCTTAAGGCGTTTAATAAAATTGTCCAACGGCATTGCCTCACTATATAAATATCCTTGATATATCATACAACCCATTTTTTCCAACTCATAACGCTGCATTTCTGTTTCAACATATTCTGCCACAACTTTAAAACCAAGTCCCTTTGAAAGGTACATAATAGATGAAATAATATCTTTGCATCTGGAATTGTCATTCATTCCCATAACCAATGAGCCGTCTAACTTAACAACATCAAAGTGATTTTCTTGTAAATATTTTAATGATGTGTGTCCCATAGAAAAATCATCAATTGCCATTAAATATCCCATTTCTTTTATTCGTTCAAACCGTTCCTCCGTTACCCCATTATTTTTTAGTGCCAACTGCTCTGTAACTTCAACACATATATCTCCTTTTCTTAGTTCTCCGTTGGTAAATTTTTCTTTTAAAAACTGTTCAAAATCATCTGTTTGTATAGTTCGTCCAGATACATTTACTCCTATTTTTATTTGCCTACAAAATTGATTTTTAATAAACGCAAGGTCATTAACAGCTTTTGTAACCACATATTTTTCAAGCAAACCTAGAAAGCCCATTTCCTGAGCAAGCTGTATTGCAATGGGTGGATATATTATTCCAAATTCATTGTGATTCCACCGTAAAAGTGCCTCTGCACCAATGCACTTTCCTTTGTTGTTATACTGTGGCTGATAGTACAGCATTAATTCTTCCGTGCCAATTGCATACTTCAGATCCGTTGCAAGCATTTTGGCAATTACACCTCTTTTATCCATAAGTTCTGTAAGCATAATTGTTTCTCCGCTTAATTCACTTTCTTTAAGTGCATCTTCCAGCTCCACTATGGCAGTAATGCCACTATTTATTTTTTCTCGCTCATATATTTTAACAAATGGTTTGTATATAAGTATGCCAATAACTATATTAAAAATTTGCAATAGACTTCCTTTTACAGAACCAGTGGCAATATATCCACCAATAATAACAGGCGTTGTCCAATGTACAGCACTGGTTATTAAAGGAACAATTCCTGCTGACATAGCTATGTATGTTATAAGAAACAACACCATAGGCGTTAACACAAACGGAAAAAACATTATAGGATTAAAAATAATAGGTAGACCAAAAACCATAAGTTCATTTACATTAAAAAGCATAGGTATAACTGCCATTTTCCCTAAAAACTTACTGCTTCTATGCTTTCCAAAGAGAAAAATTGAAATAAGCAAGCATAGCGATGCACCACACCCACCTATAAGCACGAAAACATAAAAAAATTCTTTTGTTAAAATTTCAGTTGGAACGTTACCCGACGACAAAGCCAACACATTTATTTCTATGCCAGGTGTAAACAACTTCTCCATAACACCTAACAAAGCGCTGCTTCCGTGTATTCCCAAAAACCAAAGCACACTTGAAATAAATACAAACAAAAGACCACTTATAAAGGATACACCTAGCCCCTTAAAAATCCAAGATACACTTTCTACAATTAGTTCTTGAAACCCAGAAACTTTAAACACGCTCACAATAAAAACATTAAATAACGCAAACGTACCTACTATTATTACAAATGGAATCATAACCCCTATTGAACCATTAAATTCTAAATCTCCTCCATCGGAAGAAAATTTTAAATTTTTCCTAATTCTAATAGATATTTTTGAATACATAACAGATGTAACTACAGATGAGAAAATAGCCGCAATCATGCCCTTTGCACCAAAAAAGCCTTGTGCCAAACCATCTTTAGATAAACCTGTTAAAATAAAAAAGCTTGCTATAGCCGTTATAGCCATGCCAAACAAATTAGATAACCTGTACATCTTAAGCTTCGCATAGCTAACGCTTATTGCAACAGTCATATATGCAGACAGCATCCCGAACGTTGCATTATAAATAATCTTAAAAAGTTGTAAAAATGCCCCACCCAAAAAAGTAGAAATAAACTGCTGATACGCGCTAATTGGTAAACTTCTTAATACAAGAGAAAAAGAGCCCACAAAAAGAATAGGGATAACCGTTATCAATCCGCCCCGTATAGCTTTAACAAAAGAAATACTTTCAACTTCTTCTAATGCCTTTATAATTTTCGTCATATTAACCTGCCTATAATTATAAGTATCATTACTATTAAGTTTTAAATTTTAAATCACACCCGAAATTTAACTATAATTTATTATACCATTTATTACAAGAAAATACAAATTTCACCTATTAAAATTTTTTTAGAATAATTAGCTAAATTCAACTTAAAAAGCACCCCAAAGGGGTGCTAGAAATTGTTTATCTATATTTTCTTTAATCGTTTTAATTGTAAACTTTCAATAAATGGCCAATTGTTTTTCGTGTAGAATATTTATGCAACATAACACAAGAAAAGCTGTAATTTTCAAATTTGACCAACTGGTATTGAAAATTACAGCTTTTTCCATAATAGCGTTCCGTTTAAGACTAAATTCAACAAAGACTGTTACTTAATCTTCAAGTTTTTCTTTCACTTTATCCCAAAAGCCCTTTTTCTCACTTTCACCAGCATTTGGGTTATAAAACTCTTTTAAAAGCTCTCTTTGCTTGTTTGTAAGGTCTGTAGGTATCTTAACCTTAAATGTTATAACTTGATTTCCACGCTGTGCAGTGTTACGAAGATTAGGCACACCCACGCCACGTATTGTAGCCACTGTTTCAGGCTGGGTTCCAGGTTTAATTGTATACTTCTGTTCACCATCTATGGTTTTTATGGTAATCTCATCGCCCAAAGCTGCCTGAACAAAAGTAATAGGTACATCACAATAAATATCCATGCCTTTACGCACAAAATATCTGTCTGGCTGAACATATACAGTTACCATAAGGTCACCATAACTTCCGCCATTTATACCAGCCTCACCTTTGCCAGACAAACGAATAGTTTGACCATGGTCTATACCCTTTGGAATATTTACTTCAAACTTTTTAGCTTTTTTAACTCTACCCTTTCCTTTACATGTTGGGCATGGGTCTTTTATAGTCTTTCCTGTGCCACCACAAGCGGAGCATGTTCGCACGCTTGTCATAGAGCCAAAAATGGATTGCTGCATAACACGTTCTTGACCAGTTCCGTTACATCGTTTACAGGTTTCCGCATGAGTGCCAGCTTTTGCGCCAGTACCATTGCAGATATCGCATTTATCAGTTACATTTATAGAAATTTCCTTTGTTGTGCCAAAAATGGCCTCCTCAAAGCTTATTTGTATTGTTACACCAATATCAGAGCCTCGCTGTGGACCATTTCGCCTTGCAGCACTTCCACTGCTACCGAAGCCAAACATATTGAATATGTCACCCATGTCAAAGTCCATGCCACCGCCATAAAAGCCACCGCCACCAGCGCCACCTTGCTCAAAAGCTGCATGTCCAAACTGGTCATAGTTTGAACGTTTATCTGCATCACTAAGTACTTCGTATGCCTCATTAACTTCTTTCATCTTATCCTCTGCGGATTTATCCCCAGGGTTATTGTCAGGATGATACTTTTTTGCCATCTGACGGTATGCTTTTTTTATTTCACTTTCTGATGCACCTTTTTGAATTCCCAGCACATCATAAAAATCTCTTTTATCTGCCAAACTTAGTCACCGCCCTTATATCATATAATCAAAAAACAAGACCTTGGTGATGCTGTCCCAACTCCCTTAGAAGGGGCAGTGGGTGCAACACCACCACGGTCTTTATATATTACATCTCTTTTGCGTCGCCGTCTACAACATCAGGATTGCCCTGTGGTGCTTCACCGCCCTGCGCTTGGTTTTGCTGGTAAAGCTTTTCAGAAATCTTATAGAATTCCTGTGTAAGTGCCTCAGTTGCTTCTTTAAGGCTTGTTACATCAGCATCTGTCATTGTATCAGCATTCATACCATCTGCAAGACTCTTTAACTTTGAAAGTTCAGCTTCAACTGCTGATTTTTCACTGTCATCAATTTTTCCTTCAAGGTCTTTAATTGTTTTTTCTGTTTGGAAGATAAGGGAGTCTGCTTCGTTTTTAGCATCGATTGCTTCTTTACGTTTCTTGTCAGCCTCTGCAAACTGTTCTGCTTCTCTTACTGCCTTATCTATTTCATCATCACTTAGGTTTGTGCTAGCAGTAATTGTAATTGTCTGTTCTTTACCTGTTCCAAGGTCTTTAGCAGATACATGAACAATACCATTTGCGTCTATGTCAAATGTTACTTCAATTTGTGGTACACCACGTCTTGCCGGCGCAATACCGTCAAGGCGGAACATACCTAATTCCTTGTTGTCTTTTGCAAGTGGTCTTTCACCTTGAACTACTCTAATATCAACAGCTGTCTGGTTATCTGCCGCTGTAGAGAATACCTGTTTTTTGTTTGTAGGAATAGCTGTATTCTTTTCAACAATTTTTGTTGCAACACCACCCATTGTTTCAATGCTAAGTGAAAGAGGAGTTACGTCTACAAGCATAATATCGCCTGCGCCTGCTTCACCGCTCATTTTACCTCCCTGAATAGCCGCACCAACTGCAACACATTCGTCTGGGTTAATTCCTTTAAAAGGCTCTTTGCCTGTGATTTTCTTTACTGCTTCCTGAACAGCAATAATACGTGTTGAACCACCAACAAGAAGTATTTTGTCAAGCTCGCTTGCCTGTAAACCAGCATCACTTAAAGCTGTTCTAACAGGTCCCATTGTAGCATCTACAAGGTCTGCTGTAATTTCATCGAATTTAGCTCTTGTAAGTGTTACATCAAGGTGTTTTGGTCCATCCTGATTCATTGTAATAAAAGGAAGATTGATATTTGTTGTTGTAACGGTTGAAAGGTCTTTTTTCGCTTTTTCAGCAGCTTCTTTCAATCTCTGCATTGCCATTTTGTCATTGCTTAAATCCATATTTTCTGCTTTTTTAAATTCCTGTACAAGGAAGTTGATAACTCTCTGGTCAAAGTCGTCGCCACCAAGTCTGTTGTTACCGCTTGTTGCTAAAACTTCAATAACACCGTCACCAATTTCAATAACAGAAACGTCAAATGTACCGCCACCAAGGTCGTATACCATAATCTTCTGCTCATGTTCATTATCAAGGCCATAAGCCAAGGCTGCCGCTGTAGGCTCGTTGATAATACGCTTTACATCAAGGCCTGCAATTTTACCAGCATCCTTTGTTGCCTGACGCTGTGCATCAGAGAAGTATGCAGGTACAGTAATAACTGCCTCGGTTACTTTTTCACCAAGGTAATTTTCTGCATCTGATTTTAATTTCTGTAAAACCATAGCTGAAATTTCCTGTGGAGAGTAAGATTTACCGTCAATTGTTACTTTATAATTTGTGCCCATTTCTCTTTTAATAGAACTAATTGTGTTGTCTGGATTTGTAATAGCCTGACGTTTAGCAGTTTCACCAATCAATCTTTCACCATTTTTTGCAAAGCCAACTACTGATGGAGTTGTTCTTGCACCGTCTGTGTTAACAATAACAACAGGTGCGCCACCTTCCATAACAGAAACACATGAATTTGTTGTACCAAGGTCAATCCCTATAATTTTTCCCATAATTTTATTCCTCCTAAATATTTAAAAGATTATTTTCAGTTAGCAACTTGCACCATGCTGTGCCTTATTACTTTTTCCTTATATTTATAGCCTTTCATCATTTCAATGGTAATTTCATTTTCACCGAAATTTTCATCTTCAATGTGGCTAACTGCCGAATGTAGGTTAGGGTCGAATTTTTCTCCTTTTGCAGGAATTTCTTCAACACCCATTCCATTTAAAATTTCTTTAAACTGTTTTAGAGTCATTTCAACGCCTTTAAAAAAGCTGTCATCCTCGCCACATTTTGTACTTTGTGCAGAAACTGCTCTCTCCAGATTATCAACTACAGGCAGTATTTTTTCAATAGTATCTCTTGCACCATCGCTGTACATACTTGCCTTTTCTTTAGAAGTACGTTCTCTGTAGTTATAGTATTCAGCTGCGAGTCTCTGACATTTATCTGTCATTTCAGCCAGCTTTGTTTCTGCTTCATCTGTTTTTCCATCTACATCCTCAACCACTTCACCATCTGCCTCTTCCACAATATCTTCAATCACTTCTTCCAGCATTTCTTCTTCATCAGGGGTTAAGTTGTCTTTTTCTAAGTTTTCCGCCATTTTCAGTTTTCCTTTCTTCTATGAATCATTTTTTTCTTTATCATTTTGATTATTCAAATTTTTAACTACAACTTCAATATTTTTTACCATCCCGTTAAGAACGGAAACAACTTGAGAATAATTCATTCGTGTTGGTCCTAAAATACCTATTGTTCCTGTTATATTATCAGCAAACTTATAGCTTGTTGTTATAATACTACAGTCCTTCATTTCTTCTATGCCACTTTCGTTGCCAATATAAATTTGCACCTCATCTCCATCAACAGTATTTGCTGTCAAAAGGTTTTTAAGGGATTCCTTATCCTCTAAGGTTTGTATCAAGCTTTTAGCCTTTTGCACATCGCTGAATTCTGGAAAGGCAAGTATATTTTTTGCACCACTAAGATGAAGCTGAAGATTTTCAGAACTTTTAACAGTTTTCTGCATTGCTTTAAGGGTTGCAGTAATAAGTTCGTCATAGCCAGGAAGATTTTTATGAAGCTTTTCAATTGCTTCCAATTCTATACTTTCCATAATCTGACCTTCCAGACATTGGTTTACAACGCCTGATATGCTGTAAAGTTCATCATCATTTGGCAAGTAATCCATCTTTGCCATATGATTCTTAACTATATTCCCTTCTGCCGCAATTATAATCATTACATTTTTTTCATCTAACCTCATAAAATGTATCTTTTTAAGACGTGTGCTTTTAATAATCGGTTCAGAAATTATGGTGGTATAATTTGTCATGGCGGAAAGCATCTTTGCAGTTTCCTCCATAAGATACTCTATTTGATTTACATTCTCAGAAATCATGCCATGCAAAAAGCTTTTTTCATTTTCAACTAAGTCCCGCTGTTGCATAAGGCTGTCAACATAAAGTCTATAACCTAAATCCGAAGGAATGCGCCCTGATGAAGCATGTGGTTGAATTATAAAACCCATTTCTTCAAGGTCGCTCATTTCATTTCTTATTGTTGCAGAGCTTAAACCAAAATCGTATTTCTTTGCAATGGTTCTGCTGCCAACAGGTTCTGCTGTCGCAATGTAGTCATTTATAATAGCCTGCAAAATTTTTACTTTTCTCTCGCTTAACGACATACCTGCAACACCTCTCATTCTTTGTTAGCACTCACTTAACTCGAGTGCTAATTTATATTAATAAAATATCACTCAACCCAATAACTGTCAAGTGAATTTTGTAAAATAATTATTAATTTATAATAAATTTTTCAAAAACAAAATTGCTTAAATCTATGCCTTTATCCGTAAGAGCAAGCATGTCGTCCTTTTTATACAAAAGTTTTTGATCAATAAGGTAATCCACACTGTCTTTAAATACATCTTCAACATTGCTATTAAAGCGTTTTTTAAATTCACTTATGCTTATGCCCTCTGTCATTCTAAGACCCATAAACATAAATTCTTCCATTTTTTCTTCTTTGCTTAGTATTTCAATATTTTCTCTAAGCTTAACTCGATTCCCCTTTGAATTAATATAATCAGACATTGCATAGGTGTTGTGAAAACGTTCCCCATGAATATAGGAATGGGCTCCAAGACCAAATCCCAAATATTCTTTTGTATTCCAATAAACAATGTTGTGTCGGCTTTCAAAACCCTGTTTTGCAAAATTGCTTATTTCATACTGGTTATAGCCTTTGTCTTTCAACATTTCCTTGGCTAAATAGTACATTTCCCTATCTAAGACATCATCTGTTGCCTTAAACATTCCTTTTTCATACATTTCCTTAAACGGCGTACCATCCTCTATAATAAGGCTATAAGCTGAAATATGTTCAGGATTAAGACGCATAATTTTTTCCAAGGTTTCTTCCCAATCTGAAAGAATTTGATTGGGAAGAGAAAACATAAGGTCACAGCTTATGTTTTTAAAACCTACATCACGTGCCTCATTAAAATTTCGTACAAAGGTTTCATTATCGTGTATACGTCCAAGACTTGTCAACAAGGAATTTTGCCACGCTTGAACGCCAAAGCTTAGTCGGTTTACGTACATGCTTTTAAGCTCTTTAAAAATCTGTGCATTTACCGTACCTGGGTTAGCTTCAATTGTAATTTCTGCATCATTTCTTACATTATATTTGCTTAAAACCATATCCAATATTCTGCCCAATTGTTTAGGCGGCAAAACCGTTGGTGTTCCACCACCTATAAATATAGTTGCAATTTCATATTCAGTATATTCACTTGCATTGTCACCCAGTTCGGATACAAGACTGTTTACGTAATCCTCATAAATATTTTCACAGCCAGAAAATGAAGGAAAATCGCAGTATAGGCATTTCTTTTTGCAAAAAGGAATATGGATGTAAATACTTAACTGCTTCAATTCCATCTCTCCTTAATTTTACCTACTTATTCTTCCTCAAGTTTTAACACGCTCATAAACGCTGCCTGTGGAACTTCCACGTTGCCCACCTGACGCATACGTTTTTTGCCCTCTTTTTGTTTTTCCAAAAGCTTTCTCTTACGGCTGATGTCACCACCGTAGCATTTTGCAAGTACGTCTTTACGCATAGCACTTACTGTACTTCTTGCAACAATTTTACTTCCAATGCTAGCTTGTATAGGTATTTCAAACAAATGCCTTGGTATCTCTTTTTTAAGCTTTTCACAAATCTTTCTTCCTCGTTCAACAGAAGATTCTTTGTGTACAATAAATGACAGAGCATCCACAACCTCACGGTTAACAAGAATATCAAGCTTAACAAGTTCTGACTCTTCATAGCCAATAAGGGCATAATCAAATGAAGCATAGCCACGGCTTCGGCTTTTAAGCACATCAAAAAAGTCGTAAATAATTTCATTTAAAGGTAAATGATAAATAAGCTGTGCCCTTGTGTCATCAAGGTATTCCATGCTAATATACTCGCCACGGCGTTGCTGGCAAAGCTCCATAATTGCCCCAATATAATCTTTAGGCAAAATAATTTCTGCTTTAACAATCGGCTCTTCCATTTTAAGTATTCTTGCAGGGTCTGGCATGTTACTTGGGTTGCTTATTTCAAAACTTGTACCATCTGTTAGGTGAATTTTATAAATAACGCTTGGCGCAGTTGTTACAAGGTCAAGATTAAATTCCCTTTCAAGCCTTTCCTGTATAATTTCCAAATGCAAAAGTCCAAGGAAACCACACCGGAAACCAAAGCCCAAAGCTACAGAAGTTTCAGGTTCAAAAAACAACGAAGCATCATTAAGCTGAAGTTTGTCCAGTGCATCCCTGAGGTCTGGATATTTTGCTCCATCAGCAGGAAAAACCCCACAGTAAACCATAGGATTAACTTTTTTGTAGCCTGGAAAAGCCTCTGCTGTAGGATTAATGGCATCTGTAATGGTATCACCAACATGGGTGTCAGCAACGTTTTTAATGCTTGCTGTCATATATCCAACGTCACCTGCTTTAAGCTCGTCACAAGGCACAAATCGTCCAGGGCCAAAAAAACCAACCTCAACAATTTCAAATTCCTTTTGGGTAGCCATTAAACGAACCTTCGTGCCTTTTTTAACACTACCGTCAAACACACGCATAATAACAATTACGCCTTTATATTGGTCGTAAACCGAGTCAAAAATAAGTGCCTTCAAAGGTGCATTTTCATTTCCTGTTGGCGCAGGTATATGTGTAACAATCTGCTCCAAAACATTTTCAATGTTAAGACCATTTTTTGCAGAAATTCTTGGCGCATCTTCTGCAGGTATGCCAATAATATCTTCAATTTCATGCATAACCATGTCTGGGTCGGCACTTGGCAAGTCCACTTTGTTTATTACAGGCATAATTTCCAAATTATTATCTATTGCAAGATATACGTTTGCAAGGGTCTGTGCCTCAATGCCCTGTGCCGCATCAACAACAAGAATGGCACCTTCACATGCCGCAAGGCTACGTGAAACCTCGTAATTAAAATCTACATGTCCCGGTGTATCTATAAGATTAAACACGTATTCCTCGCCATCTTTTGCCTTATGAACAAGGCGCACAGCCTGTGCTTTGATTGTAATACCTCTTTCCCGTTCCAAATCCATATTATCAAGTACTTGCTCCTGCATTTCTCGCTCTGTAAGCAGTCCTGTTTTTTGAATTAATCTGTCGGCAAGGGTGCTTTTGCCGTGGTCAATATGTGCAACAATGCAAAAATTTCTTATTTTTTCCTGTCTGGATAAAGACATTCAATTTCCTCCTTGGTTACGTTTAGAATCGCTAATTTAGTGTAGTTGAATTAATCAGCGTTTCCCTAGGTAAAATACTTCCTAAAAGCCTTCAAATAATTCCCAAACACTTTATATTACAGCTGTTAAAGCCAATAACTAATGTAGTATTTTACCATACTTTTCAACTTTCCTCAAGCACATTAATTAATATATCCGCAAGTGGATACATGGCATTTTGTACCTGTTCAAGTGTATTGCTTTCGCAGCCCGCTTCTACCAATATACTTTTGGGCTTAATGAACGTAGAATATCTATATGGCTTAATGTATATTTTTCTTGCAAGACCATTATATTTTTCATTAAATGCATTGTACATTTTAAGGCTTAATGCTAAATTTTCCTTAATATATAGATTTTCACCGCAGTCTTGTGCTGTGCATACACCGTTTACAAGCATCAGCCTTGCCGTATCTTTTCCATCAATGTCGCATGCCATTGCAATATCCTCTTGGGCAGAATCTCTGTGCAAATCTATACACACCTCAATTGTAGGATATTTCTCCAAAATTTCTTTAACTCCTGTTTCCATTCGTTCATAACTTCCATCAAGTTTTCTTTCTCCATTTTCCATATCATATTCATTTACATCATGCACAACTGTTATACCATACTTTTGTGCCAAAACATCTGCCAAAATATCTCCTGCATCCACAACAGTGCCGCTATCACTGTATTTTTCCTGAGAATGGCTGTGAAAAATCAATACCTTTGGCATTTCTCCGCTTAAATCTGTTTTTACGTTTACCTTAAGTAACTCTTTAGCCTGAAGCAATTCTTTTGCACTCTCAGTTCCCTCTTCCATAGCAAATACATTTTCTTCCACATTTTCGTGCTTTTGATTTTTGCGAACAGCAATTAAACTTGCAACAGCAAAAATCAGCACCACAGTTAAAATTCTCAAAAATCTTCTTCTTAATCTAAAAGCCCTTATCACCATCATTTTTTATCCTCCTTTTGTACAAACATACATTGCTTCTATATAGTATTATTTGTATTTCCAAAATATGAAAATAGCTGTATACTGTAATTGAGAAAATAGTATCCAAAGGAGGCTTTGAATGAATATTGTAGATTTAATTATAAAAAAACGTGATGGTGGAAAACTTACAAAAGAAGAAATAGATTTTTTTATTTATGGTGTTACCCATGAAACCATTGCAGATTATCAAATTTCGGCAATGCTTATGGCAATGTTTTTTAATCCACTGGATACCGAAGAAACCGCCATGCTTACACAGGCTATGACCAATTCAGGAGAAACCTATGACCTTTCTGAAATAAAAGGAATTAAGGTAGACAAGCATTCCACTGGTGGTGTTGCTGACACTACTACTCTTATTCTTGCACCGCTTGTTGCCTCCACTGGTGTACCTGTTGTTAAAATGAGCGGACGCGGCCTTGGCTTTTCAGGAGGAACACTGGATAAGCTTGAGTCAATACCGGGATTTAGCGTTTCAGTTTCAAAAAAAGATGCAATTAAATTTGTTAACCAAAGTAATATAGTAATTATGGGCCAAAGTGAAAACCTTACCCCTGCTGATAAAAAGCTTTATGCAATGCGTGATGTAACAGGCACAGTTGATAGTATGCCCCTAATTGTTGGCAGTATTATGAGCAAAAAAATTGCGGCAGGTGCAGATGCCATTGTGCTTGATGTAAAATGCGGAAGTGGTGCTTTTATGAAAGATTACCAATCTGCAAAAGAGCTTGCAACGCAAATGTGTGAAATAGGTACGGCTGTTAACCGCCGTGTAACTGCTGTAATTTCAAGCATGGAACAGCCACTTGGTCAAAATATCGGCAACGCACTGGAGGTTATAGAGGCTATAGAAATACTAAAAGGCAATATACAAGGTGATTTGCTTGAGGTATCCCTTACCCTAGGTTCGTATATGCTTATAAATGCAAACCGAGTATCAACAGTGGATGAAGGCCGTACATTGCTTTTAGAAAATATTAAAAACGGAAAGGGTCTTGAAAAATTTCGTGAACTTATTATTCAGCAAAACGGTAACCCTAATGTATGCGACGATTATTCACTTTTTGACCAATGCAGTAATTCTATTGACCTAAAGGCTAGAAAAAACGGTTTCATTGAAAAAATTGATACAGCCCTTGTTGGCCGAGCTTCAGTTGAAACAGGTGCAGGCAGAAAAGAAAAAAGCGATACAATAGATTACGGTGCAGGCATAATAATGAAAGTTCGAATTGGTGACTATGTTAATGTTGGAGATATCATTGCAACCATTTTTACCTCATCGAATGAAAAATGCCAAACCTCGCTATTTTGTTTAAATCAAGCAATTCACATAGGCGAAAATAAACCTGAAACACCACAATTAATTTTAGACATTATATAGGAGGCGATTGAAATGAAACGAGCGATTATTATTGTTTTAGATAGTGTTGGCATTGGAGAATTGCCTGATGCTGCAAATTTTGGGGATGAAGGAAGCAATACCCTTGTCAATATCAAAAAAGCAATTCCATCCCTAAGCCTGCCAAATCTTTGTGAACTTGGTCTTGGCAATATTGACGGTGATGAAATTTCTATTTTAGGCAAAGTTGATGCTCCAATTGGCTGTTTCGGTAAAATGGCAGAGGCATCAATAGGAAAAGATACAACTACAGGTCACTGGGAAATAGGCGGAATAATTACAAGCGAACCCTTCCCAACTTTTTCTGAAAACGGATTTCCAGCAGAGGTTATTGGTAAACTTGAAGGTGAAACAGGTTATGGATTTTTAGGCAATCTTAAAGCTTCTGGAACAGAAATAATTAATACTCTTGGTGATGAACATGTTAAAAGTGGCTACCCTATCGTGTATACTTCAGCTGACAGTGTTTTTCAAATTGCTGCACATGAAGATGTAGTTCCAGTAGAAAAGCTTTATGAAATATGTATGGCCGCCAGAAAAATCCTCACAGGAAAATTCGGAGTTGCCCGAGTAATTGCACGCCCTTTTACAGGAACAAGCGGAAATTATACACGAACAAAAAATCGTAAAGACTTTTCTCTTCCTCCAACATCAAAAACTGTTTTGGATTATGCAAAGGAAAGCGGCATGACCGTTGCCGCTGTTGGAAAAATTGAGGATATATTTGAAAACCAAGGCATTACAACCTCAAACCACACAACCAACAACCTAGATGGTATTGAGGCAACTATAAATTATATTAAGCAAGACTTTGAAGGTATACTTTTCACTAATCTTGTTGATTATGATATGATTTATGGACATAGGAATGACGTTGAAGGCTATGCTAAAGCTTTGGAAGCATTTGATAAACGTCTGCCAGACATTTTGTCTGCGCTTAAAGATGATGATATATTGTTTATAACTGCCGACCATGGCTGCGACCCTACCACACCAAGTACAGATCATTCGCGTGAATACGTGCCTGTTTTAGCATATGGAAAAAAAATTAAATTTGGCATAAACCTTGGCACACGCAAAACCTTTGCAGATTTGGGCAAAACCATTGGCCATTACCTTAACCTTAAAACAAAATTTGATGCAACAAGTTTTTATGATAGTATAATATAAATACTTCTTTGAAATAGATCAAAGGGAAAAGCCCAAAAGAAAGATTTTTGGGCTTTATTTCGTAACTAACATTTCCATTTACTTTAATTAAAAGCTATTTAAAAAAACATCGCCTCAAGTATGCATTCAGGTCAATTGTTCAATATGCCCCAGCGTACTTTTACAAAAAAATGCATACTTGAACAAATTCAACGTCTCAAATTCAATAAAATATGTGAATATTTTTCATTTCTATTTTTTGTATCAATTTCCAATATGAAAGAATACTCTATTTGTATACAACGCACTGAACTATTATATTATTTTTGTGTATTTTATGTTATTGTTTGTTAATAAATACAACATTAATTAACAATGTGCTTTCTTGACACAATAAACAATAGTATGCTACTATTTGTGTATGGAATAGAAAATGTAGTCATTTTGAAGATTTATTATACCTTTTTTAATACTTAGCTATAACTTAAATTGCAAAAGTCTAAAAGTCTAACGTAATTTTTGGTCTGGTTATCATACCGGTATGGTTATACATCGCAAATTTTCGTTATTTGATTCACATTTTCAGTTCATGCACTTACATTATAATATTTCAGGAGGCAATAAAATTATGAAAAAGAAATTCTTGGCATTATTACTAATGAGCGCGCTTACTGTTTCAGCAATAACAGGCTGTGGCTCATCAAAAAGTGAAGCTGCTGCTCCTAGCGGTGATACAACCGCACCTACTACTGATACAGTTACTGAAGGCACATCAACTGATGCAGTTACTGAAGGCACTTTTAACCTCATCGCTGGTCATACTCTTCCAGATGCACATCCTTACAATCTTGGGCTTGTAAAAATGGGTGAGCTTATGAGTGAAAAATCCAATGGACAGCTTAAACTTGATGTTTTTGGCAATGCGCAGCTTGGAAGCGAACGCGACCTTGTTGAAGGTCTTCAGCTTGGTTCAGTTCAAGTTACATGTATTTCAACTGCTCCCCTTTCAGGCTTTACAGATATGTTCTTAGTATTTGACCTTCCTTTCCTTTTTGAAACAACTGAACAGGCAAGAGCCGTTTTAGACAGTGAAGTTGGTTCTGAAATTCTTAATTCCGTTAAAGACCAAGGGCTTATAGGCCTTACATGGTTTGAAAATGGTTTCAGAAATGTTACAAACAATAAAAAACCTATTGAAAAACCAGAAGACCTCAAAGGTATGAAAATAAGAACAATGGAAAATCAGATGCATATGGCTGCATTCCTTGCAATGGGTGCAGACCCTACACCTATGGCAATGGGTGAAGTTTTCACTGCTTTACAGCAGGGCACAATTGATGGTCAGGAAAACCCTGTTCCAATTATTGACACAAATAAGTTCTATGAAGTTCAAAAATATACATCATTAACAGGCCACTTATTCTCACCTGCTCCTGTATTTATCGGAATGGATTACTTCTCATCTCTTCCAGCTGACCTCCAAACAATTGTTTTGGAATCTGCTGAAGAAGCTAAACCATATGAAAGAGAACAAATTGACATACAGAATGTATCTGGACTTGAAAACCTTACTGCAAATGGCATGGAAATAAATGAGCCAGACAAGACACTCTTTAAAGAAGCAACAAAATCTATCTATGATGAATACATTAAAGATGGTGCTGGATTTGTTTCACCTGAAATTTACAGCAAAGTTGAAGAAGTAATTGCAACAGTAAAATAATACAATTAGTATTGTTTTATAATAAAATTCTACTTAAGAGCAGTAGCTGCTTTTAAGTTAAAACTCCTAAAATTATACCCTCAAAGCTGAAAAGTCCCTAGATTTAGGGACTTTTTCATTTTCAAAAATATCTTTGCAAATTAAGTTTTTTTCTATAAATCCATTCGTCCAAATCAATATTTTTCCTTTTTAAAATCAGCAATATTAAACATAAGCATTGACTGTATTAGTCAATGCTTATTGTTAAAAATATCAAATTAACCATTTTTTAATGTATTAAAAATCACATTTATGTACATATATAACTATTATACTTATTTTTTTCTATAATTAATAACCCATTTTTATTGCTTGACACAATGAATTTTTGGTGCTACATTATCTACGCAGGAAACTTTGGACATTTTTTTCAGTTTTGTATTTTATTTCATCTGTGAATATAAATACAATTGTATATTTGTCTCAAAATTTTATGACTCATTACAAGGGGGATAACATTCAATGAAGAAGAAAGTTTTAGCAATTACAATGGCAGCAGTAATGTGTACAGCAGCATTTGCAGGTTGTGCAAAAAAAGCAGAAGCACCTGCAGCAGCTCCAGCAGCAGAAGAAAAGAAAGAAGAAGCTCCAGCAGCAGAAGCA